>DASZMU010000118.1:0-88955 GCA_035551695.1 Solirubrobacteraceae bacterium | reverse complement strand
CCGGGGCTGAAGCCGACTCTCGCTATCGCGTGAAAGGACACGCCGGCGCTGAACCTCGGGGCCGGGAAGCGCTCGTTGCGACTTCCGACTGCTGCTCTGCCAGAAAGCAGGCGTCCGAGCCCGTCCGGACCTCGGCCGGTGCTCGCTTGCGCGTTCGCCCATAGGGGTCGTCACGGTGCTCGTCGGCCTGGCGAGTGCCTCGTCGCCAACTCGATCGTGAGCTCGGCGACACCGTGGCGAGCGAAGCAGTCGTCCGCGGTGCGCTCGCCGGGCACTGCTGACGGGCCCTTCCGAAAGCGCGCCGTCGACGGCGCACAGCTCGGTCGGCGCGGTCGCAATGTCCCGAAAGGCGGTGTACGCGCCGAGCTGCGACAGCGTGCAGGCTTCCCGTTCAGCTCATTCGTCGGCCGGAGGCTGCGCGGGCGAAGGAGTCGTCAGGTGCAGTGCCGGAAACCACAAGAGCGGACGAGGCGTGTTCGCCCCACCTCCACGCTCGAAAATGCCTCAACCGGACCGCCGGCAGCCAGCTGGCCAGATGACCTTAACGGGCCTGCCCAGAGTTCTCGCGTGCTCGACGACGTCGGCGGTGCCGCCGAGGCCGCCAGCGGGTTTGCCGTCCCAGACCGCGAGCACCACATCACTGTTCTTGACGATCTCTTGTCCGGCAGCCCAGTACGCCTGCTCGCTCGGCTCCGAGTAGCACAAGCGGGTCATCGTGGTGGCGCGGCTCAGCAGCGTCTTGAAGCGGAGTACGGCGTTGGAGTCCGTGAAGCTCGATTCGTAGTTCTCGGAGGGAATCACGGCGACAAGCTGTCCGCCAAGTTCGAGTAGGACCTCGGCGAACAGTTGGTCGGCGCCCGCCGCGAGGCTGCTGTATCCCGTGATCGGAGGATCGAGAGCTTCGAGCTCAGCTGCAATGGTCCGGCGGACAAGCCGTTGGCAGCTTGGGCTTAGGCCCTGATGGCCGGTGATCCCGACGTGCACGATTCAGATTCGGCCATCGCCGGCGAGTCTCCTGTACAGGCGCCCGAGCTCGGTGAGCCGACACGCCGTCGAGCGGATCGCAGCGTAGTACATGTGCTCCTCACCCACCGGCTCCACCAGCTTGGCGGCACGGCACTTCTGCAGCTGGCCGAAGATCTCCTCGTGCTCTGGATGGCGGGGCTCCGCATCCGGTTCATAGGACGGGTCAAGGGGCATCTCGTGGTCGTCGGTCGGAAACCATTCGGGCAAGCGCCGGAGGACCGGTCGTGGGACGGATTCTGTTGCGACTCGGAGGGGTAGGAGAGTCGTCAGGTTGGCCTTGAAGGTCGGCCGCTGGTCCCACGGTCCAAGGATCTCATCGGCGTAGGCGTACACGCTGGCGACGGTGACTTTTCCGAGAACATCGGCGGCGCCACCGTCGAGAGCGGCGCACACGAGCGAACTGAAGACGCCACGGTTGGCTCGTTCCTCCGCCGGCTGGGTGGCGAGAGACGCCGTCAGTACGGCGGTGTTTTCCGGGAGGCCGACCTCCGCCTGTCCGGCAGCGGGCACCAGCCCGAAGGCACCGCTGAAGCAGCAGTCCAAGAGCACGACTTTATCGTCGGCCCGCGAGGTTCGGACTGTGGCGAGAACATCGGCGAGCGCGACGCCATCACCGTATGTGCTCACGTCGGGCGTAACCAGATAGCCACCCAGGCCGGTGACCGCTCCGTGGCCTGCGAAGAACAACAGCGCAGCATCTGCGGGATCCCGGAATGTGTCGGAGACCAGATCCCGCAGAGCGGCGCGACCGAGCTCGGCCGGATCGGTGATGCAGCGCACGTCGAAGTTCGGACTGTCGTCTGCGTTCCGCCGTAGCAGCGAGGCGACCGCTTCAGCATCGGCCTTGCACCCCGAGAGCGGGGCGCCCGGGTACTCGTCGATGCCGATGACTAGGGCGCGGCGCATCAGGACCTCTTGTTCTTGCCCTCGCCCATCATCTGCTCAATCGCCGCGGCGATGTTCGGCCACTTCCAGCTAATGACACGGTTGCGCGAGAGACCCCTCGGGAGCGTGCTAACAGTTCCCGCGCCGTCGACGTAAATGCCGAACATCGGGACGTTTAGCTGATTCGCCATGGCGATCTCCCTTGCAACGCCCGTGGCGCTGCCCATGTACCCGCCGACCAGAACGATGACCATGTGGCACCGACCGATCTTCTCGCGGATCGTCTGCTCCCATGTCCTGTTGGGCAGCGCGGTCTTCGACGACCAGTCCTGCACTACGAACGGGGTCGGCGAGTCCTTCTTACCCTGCCCGCAGAACATAATGCGCTGCGAGTCGTCGTGGTCAAAGTCGAAGCTAACGAAGGCACGCGGGTCAGCCACGGTAAGTCTCCTTGGTTTGAGGGTGGGTTGGTTCGTCCTGGCATTGCGCCGGACCGGTCTTCGCCCGCCACGCTGAAGCGAGATTCCAAGATCGCGAGCTCTGGAGCGCACGGCGTACTCGGAGCGCCCCAGCTTGACGCTGATCGCATGCGATGACCCACCGCGCCGGGCGAACTCCGCAAGCTGCCGCTCGTCCTGCCTCGTCCAGGACCTGCCTGCGTTGCGTGTCGATTTCGAAGCTCCCATGTCGGTCGTCTCTTGCCGCTGCAAGTCAACCTTATCATCAAAAGAGGGACGCACAGCTTTAGTTGCAAGCGAAATAAGGAGATCTTTTCCAAGGAGCCTCCCTGATGTCCGGCTCGTCTGCGAGTCTGATTTAAGCTTGAGCGGCCCGATGACGGAGGCATGTCCCGCGTACACTTCGCCCCCCGCGGTAAGGCGTGGACGGCTCGCTCAACGGAGCGAGAGTTCTCCCGTCTACGCTTCCATTAACTGCTTTGCATCCATTTCAGGGCTGATGACTGAAGGTTTACTCGTAGGTGGTGGCGTTTGAGTCTTGCGGATGCGCGTGCCGCTGCGTCGATCTTCGACCCGCAGCGCCTGCGAGTTGGGCGTCAGCTGCGCCGCAAGACGCGCGCCGAACTTGCCGCTGACGTCGGTGTCAGTGCAGCTGCCGTCGGTCAATGGGAGGCCGGCGACGTGAAGCCCAAGGCACAGACGCTGCTGCAAGTCGCAAACGTTCTGGGGTTTCCCGTCCCGTACTTCGCAACAAGCGGCAAGGAGCTTCGCAACCTCGAGACGGAGTGCACCTTCTTCCGAAGCCTCCGTAAATCGAGACAACGCGATCGGGAAACCGCGATGGCTCACGCTGCCCTGATCGCCGAGTTCATTAGCGTGATCGAGCGCCACGCTCGCCTGCCGCCGCTGGACATCCCCGAGTACCCCGTCCCTATCGATGCCCCGTCCCATGCGATCGATGCCGTTGCCCGGCGAGTGCGGGAGGATTGGGGCCTCGAGGACGAGCCGGTCGAGGATGTGGTCCGCGAGATCGAACGGCACGGAGCAGTCGCCGCGCGGCTCCGGCTTGCCGACGAGGGTATAGACGCTTTCTCGTGGCCGGGGATGGAGCGGCCGATCGTAATTCTCGGCATCGACAAGGGAGACAAGGCAAGGTCGCGCTTCGATGCTGCCCACGAGCTTGGGCACCTCGTGATGCACCTTGACCACCCCCGGCCGGCCGATAAGCAACTCGAGAAGCAGGCCCATCGATTTGCCAGCGCATTTCTCCTGCCATCTCATCGGTTAGAAGATGAGTGGGTCCCGGGGCGGCTCGATTGGCGCCACCTCATGGCGGTGAAGCGTCGGTGGCAGATGTCTCTAGCCGCGCTGCTCTACCGAGCTCACGACGAGGATCTCCTGAGCGATACCGCTTATGAGTCGGCGATCAAGTATATGTCGCGAGCCGGATGGCGCAGACGCGAACCCGTTGACCTGGGACCGCTCGAGCCACCCCGCTTGTTGCCGAGGGCGACCAGAGCACTCGCCGAAGCCGGGATCAGTCTTGAGGATCTGGCGGACGAAGCGCATCTGCCCCTGGGTGTGGTGCAGGATTACATCGACGCGAAGCGCGCCCAACCCCGGGTGACAGTGGAGCTGTAGCGGTAGCTCCCGGCGGTCGACGCGGTCCGCTCCCTCGACGGCACGCTTGTCCGAGTGGAAGGCAGGAGGCTTGCTTTGACTCACCCATGCCGCCGCCGAGAAGAAGCTCGATGAGTTCGACGTGCCGGCTGAGGCGAAGGAGGCGGCGCGCGGCGTTCTCCAACGCATGCGCGAAGCCGGGACGACGATGCTGACGGACATGGCAGCCGCGGTTCTTTCCGACGCCGTACGAAAGGCGCTTGGCTTGCGTTAGGTGGCCGAGGCGATCATGAGCCCGGCGACGTCAGCGTGACCAAAGACGTCGTCCGAAGGCGCCGGCACAAAGCTCGGTCGGCGCGTCGGAAGTTCTGAACGACGCAGCGTGCCGAGGCTGCGCTAGCGGTCACCCCTGCCGCAAAGCCCAATCAACGCGAAGCTCTTGTCCAAATGGCATGCTCACAGCATGGGCCGAGGCGAACCCGTCGAGGTCCGGGAAGAGTCGTTCGTTGCTAAGACCATGGACGACTTGCAGCTGATCAACGAGGTGCGCCTTCAGATCGGGCGTCACTGCAACCACAAGCGAATCGGGAACGTTTCCGGCGCTCCCGAGGACCTCACCGGTGAGCGGTAGCGACCCCCACGAATGATTTGCGACCTGCCCGAATACGAACACAGCCTGCTGCGCGGCGATTCTTGGTGAGAGCCATGAGGGCGACCAGAAGCCGAGCCGTCCTTCCATCTCATCGAGAAGGTCTTCTATGCGCGACAGAACCTTTTCCCGCGTATCGATGAAAAAGGGCGCGAATTCTCCGAATCCGATGATCGCACCCGTGGCTTTAGGCAGTTCTGATGCCGCGAACCAGGCAGCGATGTACGCGTTGCGCGTGCAGTCAAGCAGGCGTGTCGCTCCGCGGTGATGGCGGAGGCGCGCAAGGATCTCTAGGGCAGTCGGCCGGCACGCGCGGTTCTACTATGGGCAGCCATCTGGCCACGCCCGCTCCTAGACAAGCGCTCGCCGGCGACCGAACAGTGACCTGGGGCGCCAACCCCCGCAGACCAGACTGACCGACGTCGCCAGCCGGACCCGGCGCCTCCCCACGCGAGCCACCCAACCATTTCCCGGAAACCAGCCAACCATCCCGGGAAATTTGGCCCGCGCCCTTGACAACCGCCTCCTCCATATCAGTAGTGGTACGGCTCGCGGGCGAGGATCTTGTGGGCGCGGTAGAGCTGCTCGAGGAGCACGACGCGGGCGAGCTGGTGGGGCAACGTGATCTCACCCAGCGACAGGCGGTGGTCGACATGGTCGAGGTCGAGTCCGAACGGGCCACCGATCACGAAGCACAGGTCCCGGCCGGCCTGCCGTCGGTCCTCGAGAAAGCGCGCGAACTGCAGCGAATCCGGCCGCTCTCCCTCCCGGTGCAGCAGCGAGACGAACGCCCGCTCAGGCACCCGGCGGACGACCTGGTCGTCCTCGCGCACCTCCACCAGCTCCAGCCGGCTGTGGCCCGCCAGCAGCTTCTTGTAGTGCTGGACGTCATCGGCGAACGGCGGACGCAATTTGCCCACGGCGACGACGACGATCCGCACGATGGAATACTACGGCCATATGTCAGATCCCAACACACCTGATCGCCACATCAACATCCACTTCTCGCCGGAGGTCATGGCGGGCCATTACTCGAACTTCGCCAACGTCAGTCACTCCGACTACGAGTTCACGATCACGTTCGCGCGCGTCGATCACGAGGTCGAGGACGAGGAGATCCCGGGTGTCGTGGTGTCCCGCGTCAACCTCTCGCCCAAGTTCATGCGTGAGCTGATCGACGCCATGCAAGACAACTACTCGAAGTGGCAGACCCGGGAGGGGATCAAGAACCTGCCGGAGTTCGGCGGTGGCGGGTCGACCGAGTCGACCGGACCGCGGGAATACGAATCCGACGACGAGGCGTGACGCGCCGATTTCCCCTCGGCGGTCGCGGTCGGCACGAGACACGGTGGACGATGCAACGGCGGGCCCCGCGCCCGCGAACATGACGGTGGACGACGTCCCGCGGTGCGGGATCCTATTGCCGAACTTCGACGCCACCCGGACCGGCGGGCCGCCCCAGGTCGTCGCCGCCGCCCGGTTGGCCGAGGAGCTCAGCTTCGATGCCGCCTGGGTGGGCGACCATCTCGCCTGTCCCGCGCCCGGCCTCGACGCTCCCGCGTGCCTGGCCGCAGCGGCCGCCGTTACGAGCCGCATCGGCCTGGGCTTCAGCGTGATGCTGCTCGGGCTGCGCCCGCCGGCCTGGACGGCCAAGCAGCTGGCGACGATCGACGCCCTGTCCGGGGGTCGTCTCCTGCTCGGCGTCGGCGTCGGCGGTGAGTTCCCGGCTGAGTTTGCCGCCGCCGGGGTTCCGGTCAAGCAGCGCGGGGCGCGCCTCGACGAGTCGCTGGCGGTGATCGGCGACCTGCTGACCGGCCGGCCCGTCGACCACGCCGGCCGCACCCTGACATTCCAAAGCCCCGGGTTGGAGCCGGCGATGCCTGTTCCGCCGCCGATCTACGTGGGCGGACGCGGCGAGCCCGCCCTGCGGCGCGCCGTCCGCCACGGCGACATGTGGCTGCCGATGTGGCTGACGCCGGAGCGCGTCGCCGAGCGCTCGCAGATGCTGGCCGAGCTGGCCGAGGAGGCGGGCCGGCCGTGTCCGGGGACCGCACTGCTGATCGGCGTGCACATCGACGATGACCGCGAACGGGCCCGGGCCGAGGCCGAGGCCCACATTCGCGGCCAGTACGGGATGGGGCTGGAGAGAATCGAGCGCTGGACCCTGCTGGATAGCATCGACGGCGCCGTGGAGCAGTTGGACGCCTACCGACAGGCCGGGGTGCGTGAGTTCCTGCTGATGCCGCTCGGTCACGAGCCGGTGGCGCAGTACGAGCCGCTCGCCGAGGTCCGCACCCGCCTGCTCGCTGGGGTGGGCGGGTGGGGCGGGTGGAGACCGTCTCCGGCGGGGGCGGAGGCCCACGGTTGACCGACGGACGGAGCTACCGCTACGACCCGTCGGCGTTCCGGCAGGTGTTCGAGCGGCACTTCACCTATTTGGCGGGCGTGCAGCGAAATAGCCACCGCTACGCCGGCCGCCACGCCCTGCATGACCCCGCCGGCGGGCGGCGCTGGACCTACGCCGAGCTGTGGGCTGACACCGGCCGGCTCGCGGCGTCGCTGGCCGAAGCCGGCGTCCGGGCCGGGGATGCCGTCGTGTTCTCGTTGTTCAACGGCCCGGAGTTCGTGCTCGCGTGGCTGGCCACGGTGCGCCTGGGCGCGGTGGCGGCGCCGATCAACTTCCGCCTCTCGCCCGGCGAGGTCGCCTATGTCCTCGACGACAGCCGCCCGCGCGCCTTCGTGTACGACGCCGCCCTCGCCGAGACCGCTGCCGCCGCCTTGATGCGGGCGGATCACGAGCCTCGCCTCGTCGCCGCCGTCGGCGACGCCGACACCACGACCGTTGCCCGGCTAATCGAGGCCGGCGATCCGCACGCGATACCGGACCTTCCGCCGGACATCAGCACCTACGCCGAGACCACCCGCCTGTACACATCCGGCACCACCGGAATGCCGAAGGGCGTCTCGCTCAGCGGTCTCGTCGACGTGCTGTCGGCCCACGACGTGATCATGCACTTCCCGCTGACGCCGGAGGACCGCACACTGAACATGACCCCCTGGTTTCACCGAGGAGGGTTGTACTCCGGCGGGCCCAACCCGGTGCTCTACTGCGGCGCCGAGTCGGTGGCGCTGCGCCAATTCGACCCGGCGACGGTGCTCGACTGGGTTGCCGAGCATGGGCTGACGTTCCTGATCGGCGCGCCCACCAACCTGGCGATGCTCGCCGCTGAGCAGACGGCGCGCCCGCGGGATCTGTCGACGCTCAACGGGATCGTGACGATGGGGGCACCGCTCGACCGCGAGGCCTGCCTGCGCTACCAGGAGACGCTCACACCGCGGATCTTCAACGGCTACGGCACGACCGAGGCATTCTGGAACACATTTCTGCGACCCAGCGATCTGCCGGAGCACGCCGGATCAGCCGGCCGCGCCTGCACCGACGACGACGTGGCCGTCGTGCACATCTACGACGACCGTCCCGCCGATCCTGACGATCACGTCGCCAAGGACGGGAGCGAGGTCGGCGAGGTCGTCGTGCGATCGATCAAGTCCGGGTACGCCTACGTGAATCAGCCGGATGAGCAGGCGGCCCGGTTCAGGAACGGCTGGCTGTACATCGGAGACCTGGCGACCTGGGACGAGGACGAGTACGTGACCATCGTCGGGCGCAAGGACGACATGATCATCTCCGGCGGCGAGAACGTCCATCCCACGCAGGTGGAGGCGGTGCTCGCCGAGCACCCGGGGATCGTCGACGCCGCCGTCGTCGGCCTGCCGGACGGGCGCTGGGGTGAGCTGGTGGTCGCCTACGTGGTCGCCACCGACCCGGAGCTCGATGCCGCTGCGTGCGAGGCCCACTGTCACAGTCATCCGATGCTCGCGGCGTACAAGCGCCCGCGCGCCTACCGCTTCGTGACCGAGCTGCCGATGACGGCCACCGGCAAGAAGGTCCACTACCAGTTGCGCGAGCAGGCCCAGCGCGACGCCGCCGACGGTCTCCTCACCCATCCGTGAGCGTCGAGCCTCAGCCCAGCGACCCGGTGATCACCGGGATCGGCGCCATCACGCCACTGGGGGCCTCGGCGCCGGAGACGTGGCACGGCCTCGTCCAGGGGCGCTCCGGGGTGGTGCCGATCGAGAGCTTCGACGCCCAGCAGCTGCCGGTGCGGATCGCGGGCGAGATCCGCGGCTTCGACGCCGAGGCCCACCTGGGCGCCAAGCGCGGCCGCCGCGCCGCCCGCTTCTCCCAGCTGGCGGTCGTCGCGGCGCGCGAGGCGGTCGCCGACGCCGGGTTTGACCCGGCCGGGGAGTCCGAGCGGACCGCGGTGATCATCAACAGCGCCTGTGCGGGCACGCCGGAGACCGAGCGCAACGTCCGGGCGCTCGTCGACCGCGGCCCCCGGGATGTCAGTCCGTACTTCGTGCCCTCCACGATCCTCAACATGGCCGCCTGCGAGGTGTCGATCGATCTCGGCGTGCACGGACCGGTCAACGCGTCTGCGCTGGCGTGCGCGAGCGGCACGGCCGCGCTGCTCGAGGCCCGGCGGCTGATCCTCGCCGGGGACGCCGACGTCGTGGTCGCGGGCGGGACCGACGCCGCCATCAACGAGGCGATGTTCGCCGGCCTCTCGGTGATGGGGCCGCTGTCAGAGCGCAACGACGCTCCGGAGCAGGCCAGCCGGCCGTTCGACGCCGACCGCGACGGCTTCGTCTTCGGCGAGGGCGCGGTGGTCTGCGTGGTCGAGTCTGCGGCGCACGCCCGCGCGCGGGGGGCGACGGCGTACGGGACCGTCGCAGGCGGGGCGCTGACCGCCGACGCCTTCCACATGAGCGCCCCGGAGCCGAGTGGCGTTCACGCGGCCCGGGCGATCTCCCTCGCCCTCCGGAGCGCCGGGGTGGAGCCGGGCGAGCTGGACTACGTCTGCGCCCACGGGACCGCCACCCGGGCCAACGACGCCTCCGAGACGCGGGCGATGCACATCGCGCTCGGCGAAGCGGCGCCCCGGGTGCCGGCGAGCTCGCCCAAGTCGATGGTGGGACATCTGATCGGGGCCGCCGGGGCGCTGTCGGCGATGACCTGCCTGCTGGCGATCCGCGACGGGGTGCTGCCGCCGACGATCAACCTCGAGACACCGGACCCGGCGTGCGATCTGGACTACGTGCCGCTTCACGCCCGCCGGGCCGAGGTCCGGGTCGCGGCGGCCAACGCCTTCGGCTTCGGCGGCCAGAACTGCGTGATCGTCATGCGGGCCGTGGATTCCGAGGCGCCGGCGCGACCGGCGGAGCCGGTGCCGCAGCTCTCGTAACGATCGAAGGCCTTTCTGACCGGCCCGGGTGCGAGGCTGACCGGCACCGACGACAGGAGGCCGACGTGCCAGGACCCGGACGCAACCAGCCCTGCCCGTGCGGCTCTGGCCGCAAGACCAAGCGCTGCTGTGGCGAGCAGCGCGGCCCGTCCGACGACGAGCTCGCTCGGGCGCGCCTGGCCAGCCTGGCCGGCGCCGCCGCCGACGATCTGGACGATCTCACGGAGGCGGAGATCAGGGTTCTCTGGAGCGGTCTCTTTGATCTCCCGGGCGTCGATCTCTCCCTGCATGTCGAGCTTCCGGCGCTCATCGGCCCGGACCTGCAACGGCTGCGGGAGGCGGTGGCCGACGACTCCGACATCGGCTGGGACGAGGTCACCGCCGTTACCCACCAGATAGACACTCCCGGGCAACGCCTCAAGCTCGCCGAGGCCCTGGTCCGGCTACGGGATCAGCGTCGGATCACCCGCCGCCAGGCAGCCTTCGCGATCTTCGAGCTCAACGGAGGCCCCCAGACGCTCCTGATCGCGAGCGTCATCCACACCGTCTCCGTCGCCGTCGGCATCGAAGCTACGCCGGGCGGGCTCCAGGTAGCGGCCTGACGGCGGCTCGCTACGTGCCGCCGGGCCGAGCTTCTGGGCAACGAAGGGATGAGCCCCGGGACTCAGCCCGGGTGGGCCTGCCCGAACGCCACCGCCGCGCCGATCCGCTCGGCCGTGGGCGGATGCGACGCCAGGAGCCGGCTGACCCACCGCGGCGGGTCCAGGTCGGCGACGTTCTGTAGCGCGATCGTCCGCTCGAAGGACACGAACGCCTCCGGCGCGCCCGCCAGCGTCAGCGAGAAGTGGTCGGCGCGGCGCTCGATAGCCCGTGACAGCCGGTTTCCCGATGCCCCGATCGGCGCGCTGACCAGCGAGGCCGCCAGCGCCAGCGCCGGCAGGGCCGCCGCCGTGCCCCGCTCCGGGGACAGGGCCCCGCTCAGCCGCTGGACGGCCAGCGCGGCCGCCGGCGCGACGATCGCCGCGTACAGGACGCCGCGCGGCACGTCGCGGTGGCGGACATGCCCCAGTTCGTGGGCCACGACGAGCCGGATCTCGTCGCGGCCGTAGCGGTCGAGGAGCGTGTCGTACAGCACGACGCGCTTCGTCGGCCCCAGCCCGCTCACGTAGGCGTTGGCGGCGGTCGTCCGGCGGCTCGCGTCGACCGAGTACACCTCCCCCACCTTGACCCCGGCGTCGGCGGCCAGCGCCAGGACGTCGGATCGCGTCTGCCCCACCGGCAGCGGCTCGAACGTGTTGAACAGCGGATCGAGGACCACCGGCGCCAGAGCCGCCATCACAGCGCCGAACAGGACCGATCCGGCGGCCGCGGGCACCCACCAGCCCCGCGGATACCGGCGGGTGGCCGCCGTGACCAGGGCTCCCCCTCCGGCTGCAAATACGGTCTGGATCGCGCTCATCTTCGCCAGGTCCCCGGCCCACGCCCGCCACGTCTGCGTATCCAGTCCGACGGCGATCGAGCGCCGGCGGGCGAGCACGCGCAGCGGCAGCCCCGGGACGGACAGCGCCAGCGAGAGCCCGGCGCCGACCGCGGCCCCGTCGGCCTCCGACCGGCGCGAACGACGGCGGAGGACCGCCGGCGGCTTGCCCACCAACGCTCCCAGGGCAGCGAGCTCGATCGCGCCCCGAGTCAACGCCAGAGCCAGCTGTGGCCGGGCAAACCGTCGTCCGCGGTCGATTTCCGCGGGGCTGAAGTACGTGCCGAGGTCGACCCGGACCGGCGCAGCCGGAGGCGGCGCAGGCGAGAGGAGGCGCCGGCCGCCCTCGGCGGCCGCCACCGCCAGGAGCGCCGGCCAGAGGGCGCCAACGCGTGAAGTGCCGCTCACCAGCGAGACTGTAGTGATGCGCGTTGCAATCGTCTCGGACATTCACGGCAACCGTCAGGCGTTCGAGTCGGTTCTCGACGCCATCGACGCGACCGATTGCCGTGAGATGTGGTGCCTGGGCGATCTCGTCGGCTATGGCGCCGATCCCAACGCCTGCGTCGCCCTCGCGGATGAGCATGCCGCGATCTCGCTGGCCGGCAACCATGACCTCGGCGTCCGGGGCACGATCCCGCTGGAGCAGTTCTCACGCGGGGCGGCGCTCGCCGCCACATGGACCCAACACGAGATCACGCCTGAGACCCGGCGATACCTCGACTCGCTGGAGCCGCTCGACGTCGAGCAGGCCGTGGCCCTGTATCACGCCAGCCCGCGCGACCCCGTCTGGGAGTACGTGCTCTCACCCCTGCAGGCGGAGCTCTGCCTCGACGTGCAGGCCCGGCGAATCTCGCTTGTCGGGCACTCCCACGTCGCCCTCTCCTTCTGCCGCCTGCCCGGAGAGGCGACCACAGGGCAGACCCGCGAGGCCGACGAGGAGATCGACCTCCAGGAGGGCGAGTGGATCATCAATCCGGGCAGCGTCGGACAGCCGCGCGACGGGGATCCACGGGCCGCCTGGCTGGAGCTGGATCTCGACCACTGGCGGGCGACCTATCGGCGAAGCGAGTACGACATCGCGGGCGCGGCAGCGGCGATTCGCGCCGCCCGGCTCCCAGACTCGCTCGCCGAGCGCCTGCTCTACGGGCAGTAGTGCCGCACCCCGGCGCCACGCGCAGCCCACCGCCCACCTAACTTCAAGCAAACCGCACCAGCCTCTAAAGTCAGGCGCCGGATGGGCTTTGGGTCCCGAGCAATCCTGGGCGGCGGCCTTGGATTCACACTTGCTTTCGTCGTTGCCTGCGGCAACAGCAACGGGCTGCTCTCATCCGCCCAGAGCAGCAGCCTCGCCAGCGACCTGAGCTCGGTCTCCTCGGCCGTGTCCTCGCACAACTGCGCTCAGGCGCAGAGTGCCGCCACGGCGTTGAACAACGCGGTCGCCCACCTGCCGTCGACGGTCAATCCGACGCTTTTGAACAATCTCGGCCAGGGGGCGAGCACGGTCAGCCAGCTCGCCGGCCAGGACTGCACCACAAGCTCGACCTCCAGTTCCAGTTCGACCTCGTCGAGCTCGAGCACCTCCTCCAGCTCGTCCACGACGCCGACGACCAACTCGACGGGCACCGGCACGTCGACGTCCCCGTCCACCACCAGCTCATCGTCGACGAGCGCAACTATTCCGCCCGCCCCGGGTACTTCCACTACGAGCAATGGCGGGGTGGGGGTCGGCGGCGGGACCGGCACGGTGGGCCAGGGCGGTAACGGACAATGACAGGCACGACCACGATCGCCGGCAGATACAGGATCGAGGGCCGTCTGGGCGTCGGCGGGATGTCGACCGTCCACCTCGCCTTCGACAGCCGTCTGGAGCGGTACGTGGCGCTCAAGCTCCTCGCCGAGCACCTCGCCGACGACCCCACGTTCGTTTCACGCTTCCGCCGTGAGGCGCTCGCCGCCGCCCGGCTCGTCCACCCCAACATCGTTCAGGTGTTCGACTTCGGCTTCGACTCCGGGCACCACCAGCACTTCATCGTGATGGAGCACGTGTCGGGCAACTCATGCGCCGAGCTCCTGCGCGATCGCGGGCGTCTCCCGGTCGCCCAGTCGATCGACATCGTCACCCAGGCGTGCCGGGGACTCGACTACGCCCACCGCAACGGCGTCGTGCACCGGGACGTCAAGCCCGGGAACCTGCTCGTCTCCGACTCGGACGTCGTCAAGCTGGCCGACTTCGGGATCGCGCGCGCCGTCGACCAGTCGAGCATCACGCAGGCCGGGTCCGTCCTCGGCACCGCCGCCTACCTGGCGCCCGAGCAGGCGCGCGGCGAAGAGGCCGGTCCCCAGGCTGACCTGTATTCACTGGGGGTCGTTACGTACCAGCTGATCACCGGACGCCTGCCGTACGAGGCGAGCTCCCTATCGGAGCTGGCGCTCAAACAGCAGCGCGAGTCGCCCATCCCACTCGACGAGCTCAACCCGGACGTCCCGGCGGCGCTGGCGGCGGCGGTCGCGGGCGCCCTGGCGATCGACCAGCGCAACCGCCCCCATGATGCGATGGAACTCGCCGAGGCGCTTCAGGACGGTGCGCGCGGCATCGGCCCCACGGCCGCGCCCTCGGGCTTTGCCACCGGCGCAACCCGGGTGGCCCCCGGCGATCTGACCGCGGCCACCCGCGTCACCCCACGCCGGGCCGAGGCTCCGCCGACCGCCCCGCGGGCCGTGCCCCCCCGCCAGGTCGCGCCGCGCCGTCCGGTCCAGGCAGAAGATGCCTACGCGCGGCGTCCGGCTGGGCCTGATCGCGAGCTGGAGCGGTCGAGCCGCGGATTTCGGCGGTTGATGGCGCTGTTCGCGCTGCTCGCGGTACTGGCGGTGATCGTCGTCGTGGCGGTGGCGATCTCCAACAGCATGTCCAAGACGGCTGTGCAGTACCGCAAGGTTGTCGCCCACGACGCCCAGTCGGCGATCAGCCAGGTTCAGAGCCTGATCAACCAGTACACGAAGTAGTGGAGCCGGCCCCGGGGGCTGCGCCGGCCAGAAGCGCCTCGGAGACCTCACGCAGCCGCCCAGCGTCGATCGCATCGCGCAGGTCGGCCATCAGCCGGCCGACGAAGCTCAGGTTGTGCAGCGTGACCAGGCGCAGCCCGGTGAGCTCGTGCGCGCGCAGCAAATAGTGCAGGTAGGCGCGTGAGAACCCCTCCGAGCACGCCGGGCAGGGGCAGCTCTCGAGGATCGGCTCCGGCGAGCGACGCCAGCGTCCCTTGAACAGGTCGACGCGCCAGCGCGCCTGAGGATCCGGGATGAGTGCCACCCCGTGGCGGCCCAGCCGCGTCGGCATCGCGCAGTCAAACGTGTCGATTCCCTGGGCGACGCCGGCGATCAGGTCGTCGATCTCGCCGATCCCCAGCAGGTGGCGCGGGCGCTCCGGCGCCAGCCGGTCGAGCTCGGCCGTCGTCCACTCGACGACCTCGCGCATCTGCGCCTTGTCCTGACCGAGCGAGCCGCCGATCGCGATGCCCTCACAGCGGCTGTCGGCGACGGTCGCTGCCGAGACCATCCGCAGGTCGTGCTCGACTCCCCCCTGCACGATCCCGTACACCGCCTGCTGGGGCGGACCGTGGCGGTCGTGCCAGGCCAGGCAGCGATCCAGCCAACGGTGGGTGCGCTCCATCGAGCGGGCGGTGTAGTCGCGGGTGACGTGGAAGGGCGTGCACTCGTCGAACGCGAGCGCGATGTCGGAGCCAAGCGCGGCCTGGACCGACATCGACGTCTCCGGCCCCATGAACCGCTCGCTGCCGTCGAGGTAGGAGCGAAACCGCACCCCCTCCTCCTCGATCGCAAGGATCGTCCCGTTGGAGTCCGCGCCCCTGCCGGGCCGGGCCGCACCGGCGGCCCGGCGGCCCTTGATTTCGTCGGCGACCCCGCCGTGCCCCATCGAGAAGACCTGAAACCCGCCGGAGTCGGTGATGATCGGGCCCGCCCAGCGCATCATCTCGCGCAGGCCGCCGAGCTCGGCCACCAGCTCCGGCCCGGGCGCCAGGAAGAGGTGAAACGTGTTGCCGAGCACCATCTTGTAACCGAGCTGGGCGACGTCACGGGGCTCCAGCGTCTTGACCGTCCCGCGCGTCGCCAGCGGGACGAACGCCGGGGTTCGGACGTCGCCGTGGGCGAGGTGGAGCGTGCCGCGCCGGGCGCGGGACTCAGAGCAGCGCGTGGCGATCTCGAACACGCGGTCACCCTAGCGGTGGGCCCGGGCCCGCGGATCGCCGGGCGGCGGCCCGGGCCCTTACGCTAGCCCCATGATCCGACGCGCCGCCACCCTCGCGTTGCTCGCGCTGGCCTCGGTGACGGTCGCCGCCTGCGGAGGGGGTCAGAGCAGCTCGTCCCGCACATCAGTGACGGGGACAGCCGCCTCCGGCAAGGAGGTGTTCGCCGTGCACTGCTCGGTCTGCCACTCGCTCACCGGCCGGAACAACCCCCGCCTGCAGGGTGGCGACCTGCTCGGCTTCCACGCCGGCCGCCGCCAGGTGGTCCAGTTCGTGCGCGAGATGCCCGTGGTGCGGGGCCCGCTCAGCAATGCCGAGCTGCAGGCGGTTGTCGACTACGTGACCGCGGCCGAGCGGCGTGGCCCCACGCACTGACCCCCGGCGCTCAGCCTGACGCCGGCACAAGCTCGCCGACGCTGCCCAGCGTCGTCGCCGGCGACATGCCTCCGGCCACCACGATCGCCCCGCCAACGGTCGTCACCGCAGCGTCGGACGTCGGCGTCGGCAGCCGGCCGGCCGAGGTCACGTGCCCGGTGACGGGGCTGATCGCCCACACCGCCGGGGTCTGGGCGTTGACCAGATCTCCGCGACCGCCCACGAGATAGACCATCGAGCCGAGCACGGCTGCGTTCCCGTGGGTGATCGGATGGCGGAGGGTGCCGATCTGGCGCACCTGGTGGGTGGTCAGGTCGAAGCGGTAGATCGCGCTGCTCGCCGCGGACGGAGTCGAGCCGCCGATGATCAGCAGACCGCCGCCGGCCGCGGCGACGGCGGCGTAGCGGAGCCCCACGGGCAGGTGGCCGACGACAACCGGCGCGGAGCCGGGCTGCCACCGGACGACGGTGTTCAGGTAATTGGTGCCGTCAAAGCCCCCAACGATGTATGCCGAGCTTCCCGCCTGCGTGACGGCCACGTCCGATTGAGGCACCGAGAGCGCGCCCACCTGCGTCACCGCGTCGCCGGTGGGGTCATAGCTGAGGATGTGGCTCAGTTCAGTCGCCGACCCGCCGCCGAAGACGTAGACCTTGTCCCCGAGCGTTGCCGCCTGGGCGTCATGCTGGGCCAGCGAAAGCGTCGAGGTGTGAAGGATGCCGTGAAGGCCGGCGACATCGACCTCCGAGGTCGAGACGTCGGCGGCATCGAGGCCGCCCACCATCGCGAACCGGCCGCCGGACAGAGCGGCGGTCGCGGGATCGCGCAGCGGCGCCGGCAGCGTGTACAGCGGGCGGTACGTGAGCCGGACATCGGTCGCGGCGGCCGTCCGGTGGGTGGTGTGTGAGCGATGGGCCGCCGCGGAGTGGGACGAGCTCGTCGTCGTGCCCCCGCTGCCGCCGCAGCCGGCGATGAGCGGCGCAAGTCCGAGCGCGAGGACGGTCGGCGGGACGGCCCGGAGCCGTGCGGGCACCCCGCCACGGCCTCCGTGGCGGCCGACGAAGGCCGATATTCTCCTGGCGGTAGCGATCCCGCGAGGCTAGCCAACCGGGGTGACGACTCGCATCGTGGTCCCCGTCCGTGTGAGGACTCTCATCGGCCACGGCGCGCGCCCGGGTCCCAGAAGGCAAACTCTCCAGACGTGGCTCCCAGACCCAGCACCGGCCGGACCCGGCCGGCCCTCAGCGCAGCGGCACGCCGCCGGGAGGCACGGCGACGCGCCGTCCGCCGCCGCCAGACGGTTGCCGGTCTGACGATCCTGATCCTGGTCGTGATCGTGACGGTCGCCCTGGCCTCCGGCGGGGGCTCCCCCCAGCACCGGACCGGCGCCTCGAGCGGCTCCGGCGCCGGCACGGGCGTGAACTCCGCCGACGGGGCGCCTGCTCACCATGGGCCAGTCAACGTGTACGCCGCCGACACGCCGTCGGACCTGAGCCCGGTCGTGAAGGGCGATCCCGCGCTCGTCTACGTGCCCAACAGCCTGAGCAACACGGTCGACGTGATCAGCCAGAGGACATTCAAGGTCGTCAAGGAGTTCGCGACCGGAGGGCTGCCCCAGCACGTCACGCCCGCCTGGAACCTCAAGACCCTGTACGTCGACAACGACGACGGCAACAGCCTGACGCCCATCAACCCGCGGACGGGGCAGCCGGGCACGCCGATCCCGGTCGAGGATCCGTACAACATGTACTTCACGCCCGACGGCAGGTACGCGATCGTCGTCGCCGAGCGCCTCGAGCGGCTGGACTTCCGCAACTCCAGCACGATGAAACTCGTCCATTCGCTGTCGGTCCCGCAGTGCTTCGGCATCGATCACGCCGACTTCTCCGCCAACGGCCGGTACATGTTCGCCAGCTGCGAGTTCAACGGCCGGATGGTCGAGGTCGACCTGCAGACGCAGCGAGTGATCCGCACGCTGGTGCTCAACGGCGGCCACGCGGCGCCCCAGGACGTCAAGCTCTCACCGGACGGCCGGGTCGTCTACACCGCCGACCAGGACTCCGGCGGCCTCTGGGAGATCGATCCCGCGACCTTCCGCGTGATCGGCTTCCTCCACACCGGGGCCGGCGCGCACGGGCTGTATCCCAGCCGCGACGCGACGGACATGTACGTGTCCAACCGCGCCGCCGGGTCGGTCTCGGTCGTCAGCTTCGCGACCCGGAAGGTGATCAAGACCTGGCAGCTCCCCCAGCCGGCCAGCCCGGACATGGGCGGCGTCTCGGCCGATGGGAAGACCCTGTGGCTGAGCGGGCGCTACAACTCCGTCGTCTACGCGATCAACACGCAGACGGGGCGCCTGCGAGCCGCGATCCCGGTGGGCGACGGCCCGCACGGGCTGTGCGTCTGGCCCCAGCCGGGCCGGTACTCGCTGGGGCACACGGGCATCATGCGCTGACCGACAAAGGCGACCGCCGGGCCCGGGCAGCGAAGAGCCCGGACCCCGCAGACGCGCCTGATCTACTCAGACGCCGCCTCATGCGGCTGCGACCGCTCCGCCGACTCAGAACCGTCGATCGCGGACGACGGGCTCGCGCCACCGACGGAGATCTGCACCTTGCGTGGGACGCGCTGTTCCGGCTTGGGTACGGTCACCTCGAGCACGCCGCTATCGAACGTCGCCTTGACCGAGGCCGGGTCGACGCCTTGCGGCAGGGTGAGGGAGCGGCGGAACGAGCCGAAGCTCCGCTCGACGCGGTAATAGCCGGCCTTGCGCTCCTCGTGCTCGGCCTTGCGCTCACCGGAGATCGTCAGCACGCCGTCGTCGAGCTCGATGTTGACGTCCGACTCGGACATGCCGGGCAGGTCGGCCCGGAGCACGAAGTCGGTCTCGGTCTCGACGAGGTCCATCGGTGGAACCCACCGACGCAGCGCCTGGCCATTGGCGGGCGCCGGCGTGTCGAAGACGGAATTGAACAGCCGGTTCATCTCGTTCTGGATCGTGCCCAGCTCACGGACCGGCTCCCAACGAATAAGTGCCATTGAAACCTCGCTTTGGTGAAAGTACGGAACTGCTGCTGTCTGCATTATGAAATCTTAGTCGAGAGTTGTCAAGTTTTCTACCTGGGCCCGTCCGCCTGTGGGGTGTGCGTGACCGGCGAAGCGTTTACGACGGCAACGGAGGGAGGCGCCCCAGGGGACGCCAGAGCGGCCTGGACCGCCCGTTACACCCGCTTCGTTGCCCGTCGTTCGTCCATCGGCGTCGCTGCGCGCCGGGCGGCGGCCAACCGGCGGCGACCCGGGAGAGCCCGCCCCGCCGACGCTACTAAGAGATCAGCGACCGCCCGGTCATCGCGTCCGGCTGCTCGATCCCCAGCATCTGCAGGAGCGTCGGCGCCACATCGGCGAGCGTGCCCCCGTCCCGCAGGTCCGGGTGGGCGGGGTCCGATACCGTGACGATCACCGGGACCGGGTTCAAGGAATGGGCGGTGTTGGGGCTGCCGTCCGGCTCGAGCATGTGGTCGGCGTTGCCGTGGTCGGCGGTGATCAGGCAGGCGCCACCGGAGGCGTGGACGGCCTCCACCACCTCTCCCAGGCACCGGTCGACCGTCTCCACCGCCGTGACCGCCGCCTTGATCACGCCCGTGTGCCCAACCATGTCGGCGTTGGCGAAGTTGATGATCCCAAACCTCGGCGGGTCCTCCCGCCACGCCGACACGAACCCGGACGCCGCCTCCGGCGCGCTCATCTCCGGCTTGTGGTCATAGGTGGGGACGTCGCGCGGCGACGGCACGAGCTCGCGCCGCTCGCCGTCGTACTCCGATTCCTCGCCGCCGTTGAAGAAATACGTGACGTGCGGGTACTTCTCGGTCTCGGCGACGTGGAGCTGGCGGTCGCCCCGGCCGGCGATGACGGCCGCGATCGTCGTCTGCGGCCGTTCGGGTGGGAAGGCGACCGGGTACGGCCACCCCTCCTCGTACTCCGTCATCGTCGTGTACCGCTCGACCGGCTCGCCACCCTCGCGGTCGAACTCGGCGAAGTTCGGCTCGGCGAGCGCGCGGGTGATCTCGCGCATCCGGTCCGGACGGAAGTTGAGCCCCAGCACCGAGTCGCCGGGGCGGATCCGCGCTTCCTCCCCCACCAGCACCGGGGTGATGAACTCATCGGTCTCGTCGCGCTCATAGGCGGCGCGGGCGGCCTCGTCGGCGCTGTCGGCGTGGTGCTCGGCGCGGCCGTGCACCAGCAGGTCGTAGGCGAGCTTGACGCGATCCCAGCGCCGGTCGCGATCCATCGCGTAGTAGCGCCCGACGACCGAGCCGATCCGCCCCCGCCCGCTCTCGGCCATCCATGCCTCCACCTGTTCCAGGAAGCCCGCTCCGGATTTCGGCAACGTGTCGCGCCCGTCGGTGAACGCGTGGACGACGAGGTCCGGCACCTCCAGCTCGGCCGCGAGCGCAACCAGGGCATGGAGGTGCTCGAGGCTCGAGTGCACGCCCCCGTCGGACACGAGGCCGATCACGTGGACTCGCTCGCCGGCCGTGAACGCCGCGCGCAGCGCCTGGTTTTCGGCGAACGCCCCGCTCTCGGCCGCCGCATCGATCCGCGTCAGGTCCTGCATGACGACGCTTCCTGCCCCCAGGTTCAGATGGCCGACCTCGGAGTTGCCCATCTGCCCCTCCGGGAGTCCGACGGCGCGCCCGCACGCGGTCAGCGTCGTCGTGGGGTACGCCGACCAGAGCTCGTCGAACACCGGCGTCCGCGCCTGGGAGACCGCGTTGCCCGGGCCGGGCTCGGCCAGGCCCCAGCCGTCGAGGACGATCAGCACCGCCCGCGGCACCGGGAGCTGAGCGGGCCCGGCGGCGAGCGGCGTCACCGGCTGACCGCGGCGACGATCTCCGCGAACCCGACGGGGTCGAGGCTGGCGCCCCCCACCAGCCCGCCGTCGACGTCGGGTAGCGCCAGCAGCTCGGCCGCATTGTCCGGCTTGACGCTCCCTCCGTAGAGGATGCGCGTCCGAGCCGCCTGTTCGCGGCTGCGGTCGGCGACGAGCGCCCGGACGAACGCGATCGCCTCCTGGGCCTGTTCCGCCGTCGCCACCTGGCCGGTGCCGATCGCCCAGATCGGCTCGTAGGCGATCACGACATCGCCGAGCCGGTCGGTCTCGACTCGCGCCAGGGCCTCTTGGACCTGGTGGCGGAGCTTGCGCTCGGTGTCGCCGCGCTCGCGCTCCTCCTCGGTCTCGCCGACGCACAGGACCGGCAGGAGCCCGGCGTCGAGCGCCGCCGGGACCTTCTGGGCCAGGGCCTTGTCGGTCTCGCCGAAGTACTCGCGCCGCTCGGAGTGCCCCAGGATCACGCCCTGGACGTCGATCTCGCGGAGCATCGGCGCCGACACCTCGCCGGTAAAGGCGCCATCGTCGGCCTGGTGCATGTTCTGGGCGAACACGGCGACGCGCGAGCCGCGGGTGGATTCGACGATCGCCTGCAGCACCGTGAACGTGGGGCAGATCGCGACATCGACCCCGCGGGCCGAAGAGACGCGCGGCAGCAGGGCGGCGATGTACCACTCCGCCTGACCGATCGTCTGGTGCATCTTCCAGTTGCCGGCGATCAGCGGCGTGCGCTGCGGAGTGTCCCGGTCCTCGCTCATTGCAGCACTTCTACCCCGGGCAGCGACTTTCCCTCCAGCAGCTCCAGCGAGGCGCCGCCTCCGGTCGACAGGTGGGTGACCTTGTCGGCGAGGCCGAAGCGCTGGAGCGCGGCGACGGAATCGCCGCCGCCGACCACGGTGACCGCCGCCGTCCGGGCGACCGCATCGGCCACCGCGCGCGTTCCGGCGGCGAACGGCGCCAGCTCGAACGCGCCCATCGGACCGTTCCAGAACACGGTCCCGGCGGTGGCGATGATCGTCGCGTAGGCGTCGGCGCTCCGCGGGCCGATGTCGAGCCCCATCATGCCGGCCGGGACATCGACGCCGTCGAGCGGCACCGGGGTGGCGTCGGCGTCGAAGCGCTCGGCGCAGACGAGGTCCGACGGCAGCTGGATCGCCGCCTGCTCATCACCGCCGGCGGAGGCGATCATCGCCCGCGCGAGCTCGACATCGTCGTCGGCACACAGGGAGTCTCCCACCGCATGCCCCTGCGCCTTGAAGAACGGAAAGCACATGGCGCCGCCGATCAGGATCGTGTCGGCGACCGTCCGGAATGCCTCGATGACGCCGATCTTGTCGGAGACCTTGGCCCCACCCAGCACCGCCACCAGCGGCCGCGCCGGCTTCTCGAGCAGGCCGGAGAGGGCGCTGACCTCGCGCTCCAGCAGGAGCCCGGCGGCGCGGCGGTCGATGAGCCGGGCCACCCCCTCGGTCGAAGCGTGGGCGCGATGGGCGGTGCCGAACGCATCATTGACGTAGACGTCGGCGAGCTTCGCCAGGTCGGCGGCCAGGTCCGGATCGTTCTTCGTCTCCCCCGGCTCGAACCGGATGTTCTCCAGCAGCAGCACCTCACCCTCGCCCAGTCCGCGCGCGAGCTGCTCGACCTCCGGCCCGCGGGCCCCGGGCGCCAGCCTGACCGGAGCACCGATCAGCTCGGAGAGCCGCTCCGCCACCGGACGCAGCGACAGGCCCGGCTCGCGGTCCTTCGGACGCCCCAGGTGCGAGACGAGCACGAGCGCAGCGCCGCGCTCGCGCAGAGCCTCGATCGTCGGCAGCGCGGCTCGGATGCGGGTGTCGTCGGCGACGCGGGTGGTTGAGTCTGTGTCCAGCGGGACGTTGAAGTCGACCCTGACGAGTGCCCGCTTGCCCCGTAGCTCGCCAAGGTCGTCCAGCCGTCTCACAGAAGCTGTTGCACGAGATCGGAGACGCGGTTGGAGTAGCCCCACTCGTTGTCGTACCAGGAGACGATCTTGACCATCGTGCCGTCCATCACCGCGGTCAGCTGGGAATCGACGATCGAGGACGCCGGGTTCTTGACGATGTCGGTGGAGACGATCGGGTCCTCGGTGTAGACGAGCAGGCCCTTGAGCGGCCCGTTGTCGGCCGCCGCCTTCAGCGCGGCGTTGACCTCGTCCACGCTCGTCTCGCGCGCCGCCTCGACAGTCAGGTCGACGACGCTTCCGGTCGGTACCGGAGCACGCACGGCAAAGCCGTGGAGCTTGCCGTTGAGTTCCGGGATCACCGCGCCGATCGCCTTGGCGGCGCCGGTCGACGCCGGGATCAGGTTGACCGCCGCCGCTCGGGCGCGCCGCAGGTCGCGGTGGGGCATGTCCTGCAGGCGCTGGTCGGCGGTGTAGGCGTGGATCGTCGTCATCAGCCCGTGCTTGATCCCGACCGTGTCGTGGAGGACCTTGGCGATCGGCGCCAGGCAGTTGGTCGTGCACGACGCGTTGGAGATGACCTGATGGTGCGCACGGTCGTAGGCCTCGGCGAAGTTGACGCCGAGCACGACGGTGGTGTCCGGATCGGTGGCCGGCGCGGAGATCACGACCTTCTTGGCCCCGGCCTCGAGGTGCTTCGCCGCGTTCTCGCGGTCGGTGAACAGCCCGGTGGACTCGATCACGACGTCGGCGCCGAGCTCACCCCAGGGGAGCGCCGCCGGGTCGCGCTCGGCCAGCACCCGGATCTCCTTGCCGTCGACGGCCAGGCCGGCGGCGGTCGACTCGACGGTGCCCGGAAACGGGCCGTAGTTCGAGTCGTACTTGAGCAGGTGGGCGATCGTCTTGGGGTCGACGAGATCGTTGACCGCGAGCCACTCGATGTCGGCGCCGCGCTCGTAGGCCGCCCGGAAGACGTTACGGCCGATCCTCCCGAAGCCATTGATTGCCACGCGTACCGCCATGCGCACTGCCTCCGTTTCCCGGTCGTCGTTCGAACGTAAACACGCCGGGACGCCGATCGCAATCCCTGCGGTGGCGACAGGCTACCTAAACCTCAGCCGGCGCCCCGCGCGGTCCCGCCCACCGGCACGGCCGCCGCGGCCGTCAGCGACGTGACACGATCTCCACCCGCAGCCGGTCCGGGTCCCCCAGATAGGCGGCGTAGTAGCGCCGGCCGTACTGCGGTCGCTGGCCGGGTGGGCCGTCGTCGGAACCGCCGTTGGCCAGGCCCGCGGCGTACGCGGCGTCGACGGCCGCCTTGCCGCTCGCCTGCAGGGCGAGATGCCCGTAGCCCGGCGCCGGCGCCAGTCCGCGGGCGGAGAACCAGATCAGGGCGGAGTTGATGCCATAGGCGACGGCCTGTTCGGACTCGAACATCCGGCGGGCGCCGAGCGCAAAGAACACCGCGTCGTAGAACCGGGTGCAGCGATCGAGATCGGCGACCTCGAAGCCGACGTGGTCGATCACGCCGGCTCGGAGACGTCGCGGTGGAACACGTCGACGAGGTAGCCGTTCTGGTCCGCATAGCGGTCGGCGAGGTGGCGGGCGATCGCCACCGACCTGTGGCGCCCACCGGTGCAGCCGATGGCAACGACCAGATGGGCCTTGCCCTCGGCCAGGTACTGGGGCAGCAGGTAGTCGAGCAGCGGATGCAGGTGCTCGTAGAAGGCGTCGAGCGCGCCGTTGCGGTTGATGTACTGGACGATCTCCGGATCGGCTCCGGTCAGCGGGCGCAGCTGGGGCTCGTAATGGGGATTGGGCAGGAAGCGCACGTCGAACAGCAGGTCGGCGTCCCGGCTCGGTCCGTACTTGAAGCCGAAGCTCTGGAAGGTGACGGCCAGCCGTCCGGGGGTGCGCGTCGGAAACAGCTCGTCGGTCAGCCTGCGGCGGAGCATCGCGGCGGTCAGGCCGGTGGTATCGAGCACGACGTCGGCCCGCTCACGCAGCGGGGCGAGCAGCGTGCGCTCGCGTGTGATCCCCTCGGCGACGCTGCCGCTCGGCGCCAGCGGATGGCGGCGGCGGGTCTCCTTGTAGCGCGTCAGCAGGGTCTCCTCGTCGGCCTCGAGGAACACCACCCGGTGGCGAACGCCGCTGGTCCGCAGGTCGTCGAGCATCGCGACCAGGCCCTCGAAGTAGGTCCCTCCCCGCGCATCGGAGACGACGGCGGCGCGCCCCACCTTCGAGCCCGCGTGCCGGAACAGGTCGACGAGCGAGCGGATCATCTCCGAGGGCAGGTTGTCGACGCAGAAGTAGCCCTCGTCCTCGAAGGCGGCCATCGCCGTCGACTTGCCCGCGCCGGAGAAGCCGGTGATCACCACCAGATCGGTGAGTGCGGAGGCTTCCATCGGACCCTAAAGCTTGACGATCTGCGCGGACGGGCGGCGTGGCGATGCACAGGTTCTTCGTGTGCCACCATGGCCGGCGTGTTTCGCCGCCGCGCTTGCATCGCCTTCGTGGCGGCGCTGGGGTTCTCGTTGCCCGCCGTCACCACCGCCCGTGCCGACACGCTCACCGCGGCGGTCGCCGGCTCTCCGAGCGGGCAGCCGATGGCGCCCGGCTTCGTGGGGGTGTCCTTCGAGTACCGGGCGCTCCACCAGTACACCGGCCGCAACCCGCTGGCGATCGACCCGGTTCTCCTCCGGCTGGTCGCCGGCCTGGCGCCCGGACAGTCGCCGGTCATCCGGGTCGGCGGCGACAGCACCGACGGCAGCTGGTGGCCCGAGCGCGGGGTCATCCCCCAGGGCGGGATCTACTACCCCATCACGCAGGGATGGCTCCGGACGACCCAGGCCCTGGCCAAAGACCTCAACGCCAAGCTCATCCTGGGGATCAACCTCGCCGCCGGCCGGCCGACGATCGGGGCCGCCGAGGGCCGGGCCCTGCTGAGCGGCATCGGCCGCCAATACATCGACGCGCTCGAGATCGGCAACGAGCCGGATCTCTACGGCGTGTTCCCCTGGTACACCGACCGCCGCGGCCATATGCATCGCGCCCGGGGCCGGGGATACGACCTCACCGCCTACACCAGGCAGTTCACCCAGTGGAGCCGTGCGCTCCCGAACCTGCCCCTCGCCGGCCCGGCGACGTCCGGCCCGGCCTGGATGGCAGGCCTTCGGCGCTTCATCGCCGCCGAGCCCCGGCTCAAGCTCGTCACCTATCACCGCTATCCGCTGCGTGCGTGCACGACCGATCCGAGCGCCACCGTGTACCCGTCGATCCCCAACCTACTCGCCGACAGCTCGTCGGCCGGGCTGGCGGCGCCGCTGGCAGCGTACGCGAGGACGGCCCACGCGCGTCGGCTGCCGTTCCGCATCGGCGAGATGAACTCGGCCTCGTGCGAGGGGGCCGGTGGCGTCAGCGACACGTTCGCCTCGGCGCTGTGGGCGCTGGACACGATGTTCAACTTCGCCGCCGTAGGGGTCGACGGCGTCAACTTCCACATGCTCCCGGGGTCCAACTACGAGCTGTTCACGATCTCGCGGACGTCGTCCGGCGCCTGGCAGGCATTCGTCCGTCCGGAGTACTACGGGCTGATGATGTTCGCCCAGGCGTTTCCCCCCGGCGCCCGGCGGTTGGGGGTGAGCGGGGTCAGCGGGCCGGTCAAGGTGTGGGCGACCGAGGGCACCGACGGCACCGAGCGGGTCACCGTGATCAACCAGGACACCCTCTCCGCCCACGACGTCGCCGTCCAGGTGCCGGGCGCCACGACGCTGGGCTCAGCCGAGGCGCTGCAGGCGCCGGGCGTCAGCGCGACCGACGGAGTGACGATCGGTGGGCAGTCGTTCGGTTCCGAGACAACGACGGGGACGCTGCCGGCGCCGCCGTCGACGCAGCCGGTCGCGCCTGTCGGCGGGTCCTACACCGTGTCGCTTCCGGCGGGGAGCGCGACCATGCTGACGATCCCTCCGGCACCGGCACCGGCAGCGGCACCGGCCAGCGGGGGCGGCGGCTCCGGGCTGTAGGTCAGACGCCGGTCTTGTGTAGCTCGCGGTACATGTCGCGCGCGAGCTTGCCCGGCAGTCCCGGCACGGACTCCAGCTCTTCGCGCGAGGCGGCGAGGATCGCGTCCGGGGAGCCGAAGTGCGCGAGCAGTGCGCGCTTGCGCGCCGGCCCCACGCCGGGCAGGTCGTCGAGCACCGAGGCGGTCATCGCCCGGTCGCGGCGGATCCGGTGGTGGGTGATGGCGAAGCGGTGGGCTTCGTCGCGCACGCGCTGCAGCAGCTGGAGCTCCGGGGTGTCGTGGGCGAGCACGAGCGGCTGCATGCGGCCCGGGATGAACACCTCCTCGATGCGCTTGGCGAGCGAGATGACGACGACGCCGCGCTCGCGGAAGCCCTGGAGGGCGCGCAGGCCCGCCGCCAGCTGGCCCTTGCCGCCGTCGATGACGACGACGTTGGGCAGGGCGGCGAAGCTGGGGTCGTAGTCCTTGTCGTGCGGGGAGACGTCTCGTTGCTGCTCCCACCGGGCGAATCGGCGCCCCAGCACCTCCTCCATGGCGGCGAAGTCGTCCGGGCCGTAGTTGGGTGGGTGGGAATCGTCTCCATTCGCAGGGGCGTTGTCACCAACCGTGAACACCCGGAAGCGCCGGTAGTCCGACTTCTTCGGCGCGCCGCCCTCGAACACGACCATCGAGGCGACGGTGTTCGTGCCCATCAGCGTCGAGATGTCGAAACACTCGATGCGCAGCGGGATCGCGTCGAGGCCGAGAGCCTGCTGGAGCCCGTCGAGCGCCTCGACGCGCTGCTGGCGGCGGCGCTCGGAGCGGAGCTTCTCCTGGTCGATCGCGAGCTTGGCGTTGCGCTCGGCCAGCTCCAGGATCCGCCGCTTGTCGCCGCGCTCGGCCGGACGGATCTCCACCCGGACGCCGCGGCGCGCGGTCAACGCCTCGGCCAGATCCGGCCTCGGACCGAGCTCGCGTTGGACGATGACGAGCGGCGGCACCGACATCGCACTCGCGTAGTACTGGAGGATGAACGCCTCGGCGACCTCGTCGAGCTCGGCGCCGGCGGTGTTGTCCAGATAGAAGCTCTGGCGATCGGACAGGACCCCGTCGCGGATCTGGAACACCTGGGCGTTGGCCTCGCCGTCGGCGAGGGCGACGGCGATCGCGTCCATCGAGCCGTCTCCCTCGTGGGCGACCCGTTGGCGCTCGAGGAGCGAGCGGACCGCGCGCAGCCGGTTGCGCTCCCGGGCGGCGTCCTCGAACCGCTGCTCCGCCGCAGCCAGCCGCATCTCGTGGTCGAGCTCGCGCTCGATCTCCTTGTAGCGCCCGGACAGGAAGGCGATGACGCCGTCGATGGCCTTGCGGTACCCCTCGCGGTCGACGTAGCCGACACAGGGCGCCTCGCAGCGCTTGATGTAGTAGTCCAGGCACGGCGAGCCGCTGCGGCGCCCGGGCTCCGGGCCGTCACAGGAGCGGAACATGAACACCTTGCCCAGCACCTCGAGCGTGGAGCGGACGCGCTTGGCGTTGCTGTACGGGCCGAAGTAGGCGCGATCGCGCCGGTGGCGCTCCCGGGTGAAGTAGACCCGGGGGAACTCCTCGTCGAGCGAGATGGCGATGTACGGGTACGACTTGTCGTCGCGCAGGCGGATGTTGAAGCGCGGCTGGTACTGCTTGATGAAGTTCTGCTCCACCAGGAGCGCCTCGGACTCCGTCTGCACGACCAGAGCCTCGATCTGGTCGATCATCGGCACCAGGTCGCGGCCCGCCCGGGTGCTGGGGTTGGAGAAGTGCGACGCGACGCGCTTCTTGATCGACTTGGCCTTGCCGACGTAGATCACCTTGCCGCGGTCGTTGCGGAACAGGTACACGCCGGGCTCGTCCGGAAGCTCGCGCCGCCTGTCAGCTGGGAAGATCGACATCTGGTCTACCGAGCATAGGACCGGGGACCCCGGATCCAGAGGCCCGCGCGGCCTACGGATCGACCGAATACGACAAGCCCACGCCGGCCGCCCCCAGCATCAGCGCGACGAGCGCGAGCGTCTCCCCCACCCCGGGCGTCGCTCCCGTGGCGACGTAGCCGGGCGGTGACGCCGTGGGGTCGAAGACGACCGCCCCGTTCGTCGGCGGCACGCTCAGCGCGTGGATGGTGAAGGCGAGCGCGACCGCGAGCGCGATCGCCAGCGCCAGGCGCCGGGCCCGCCCGCCCCAGAGCGCGACCGCCAGCAGGCCGCCGGCGACGAGCGCCAGGAGGACGTCGGCGATCGAATACGCCTGCCAGGCGTCCGGGTCGTGCGGGATCCCCTGCAGGATGGGACTGCCCCGGTACCGGGCCAGGAACGCCGGCGAGAACTGGTGGCTCCAGGCGAGAAACAGGGACGGCAGCAGGATCAGCGCGGCCGCCGTCATCAGCCAGTCGGCGAGCGTCTCTCGCAGGGCCTTGCTCACGGCGGCGGCAGTGTACGCGCCGGCGCGACCTCGCAGGTAATGGACGTCCGCCCCCGGCCCCCGTAACGTGTGCGCGGATGACGACCAACGGCCACCACAGCGCCTTTCGGACCTGCCCCCTGTGCGAGGCCACGTGCGGCCTCGAGCTGACGCTCGACGGCGAGCGGCTCGTCGCCATCCGCGGCGACGCCGACGACGTCTTCAGCCACGGCTTCGTCTGCCCCAAGGGCGCGGCGCTCAGGCAGCTGCACGAGGATCCGGACTGCGTCACCACGCCGCTCATCCGTGAGGCCGACGGCTTTCGCAGCGCCACCTGGGACGAGGCGTTCGCGCTGATCGACGAGCGGCTGTCGCCGATCCTGGCCGCCGACCGCAACGCGGTGGCCGTCTACCTCGGCAACCCCAACGTCCACAATCTCTCCGGCACCCTGTACAGCCGGGTGCTGCTGCGGGCGCTGTCGACGCGCAATGTCTTCTCGGCCTCGACGGTCGACCAGATGCCCAAGCAGCTGGCCTCGGCGCTGATGTTCGGGACGAGCACGAGCGTGCCGGTTCCGGACGTCGACCGCACCGACCATCTCCTGATGCTCGGCGCCAACCCGCTGGCCTCCAACGGCAGCCTGATGACGGCGCCGGACATGCGTGGCCGGCTCCGCGCGCTGCGCGCCCGGGGCGGCAAGCTCGTCGTCATCGATCCGCGCCGAACCCGGACCGCCGAGGCCGCCGACGAGCATCACTTCATCCGGCCGGGGACCGACGCCCAGCTGCTGTTCGCGCTCGTCAACGTCCTCTTCGCCGACGGCCTCGCCGACCCGGGTGAGCGGCTCCAGTCGCTGTGCGAGGGCCTCGACGAGCTCCCCGCTCTGTCCGAGCCCTTCACCCCGGAGGCAGTCGCCGGCGTCTGCGGGATCCCGGTCGCCGAGATCCGCCGGCTCGCGCATGAGCTCGCCGCGGCGCCGACGGCCGCGGTCTACGGTCGGATCGGCACGTGCACGCAGGAGTTCGGCACGCTGGCCAGCTGGCTCGTCGACGTGCTCAACCTGCTGGCCGGCAACCTGGATCGCGCGGGCGGCGCGATGTTCCCGCTCGCCGCGGCCGGGCATTCCAACGCGGCGGGCGAACCGAGACACGGCCGGGGAGCGCGCATGGGCCGCTTCACCAGCCGCGTCCGCGGTCTCCCGGAGGTGTTCGGCGAGCTGCCGGTGGCATGCCTGGCCGAAGAGATCGACACGCCGGGTGAGGGCAGCGTCCGTGCGCTGATCACGATGGCCGGCAATCCCGCCCTCTCCACGCCGAACAGCGGGCGGCTCGATGCGGCCCTGGACTCGCTGGAGTTCATGGTCAGCCTCGATATCTACGTCAACGAGACGACCCGGCACGCCGACGTCATCCTGCCGGCCCCCTCGCCGCTGCGTCGGGGTCACTACGACGTGGCGCTCTACCAGTTCGCGGTCCGCAACGTCGCCCACTATTCCCCGCCCGCTCTGCCCGCGGAGCCGGATCTGCCCGACGAGTGGGTGACGCTCCTGCGCCTCACGGGCGTCGCCGCCGGCCTCGGACCGGCGGCGGACGTGGCGGCCCTCGACGAGGCCGTCGCCCGGGCCGCGATCGCCCGCGAGCTCGAGACGCCGCGGTCACCGGTGGCCGGCCGCTCCGCGGAGGGGCTGCTGGAGGCGCTGGCGCCGCGCGTCGGGCCCGAGCGACTGCTCGATCTCCTGCTCCGCGCCGGCCCCTACGGCGACGCCTTCGGCGCCCGCGCCGAAGGGGGACTGAGCCTGGATGCCCTCGAGGCCGCGCCCCACGGCGTCGACCTGGGGCCGCTGACGCCCAGGCTGCCGGACGTGCTGCGGACCCGGAGCGGGATGATCGAGCTGACCCCGGCGCCGATCCTCGCCGATCTGCCCCGCCTGCGCCAGACGCTGTCGCGCGGAGCCGGAGCCGGAGCCGGAGATGGCGCCGGAGCCGGAGATGGGCCGGTGCTCGTGGGCCGGCGCCAGCTGCGGTCCAACAACTCCTGGATGCACAACCTGCCGATGCTCGTCCGCGGCCGGTCGGCGTGCACCCTGCACGTCCACCCCCAGGACGCGGCCCGCTACCGGCTGATCGACGGCGAGGCGGCCGAGTTGCGCACGCGGACAGGCGTGGTCACCGCCGAGGTCGAGGTCACCGATGCGGTCATGCCGGGCGTCGTCAGCCTCCCCCACGGCTGGGGCCACGACGGGGACACGCGCATGTCGGTGGCGGCCGCCCACGCCGGCACGAACTCCAACGTGCTCGCCGACGAGCTGCTGATCGACGCGGTCTCCGGCAACGCCGTGCTCAACGGCATTCCCGTTGCGCTCGCGCCGGCGCCCGCCGCCGTCCCGGCAGACGGCGCGACGGCCGCCACCGCAACGTAGCCGGTTCGCCGGTCATTCCGGCGTCACGGCGTCACGGCGCAAGCCACGGCCGCGCGACCTGCACAACGCGCCAATTCGGACTGGCGTCCCGAGATCTGGCGCCCCGAGATCTGGCGCGCTTTTGGGGCTATGACTGCGTCTGGTGACAAATCATCTGAGCGGTGCATGATTTGGCACGAATCGCACGCTGAAAACCGGTGCAACAGACGTGGCGACACTCGACGACGCTTGGGGACGGCTCGGGGGACGCGTGGGGACGCCTGGGACACCTTGGGGACGCCTGGGGACACCGCGGACGCTCCGGGACGCTTGGGGACCCCGGTAACGCCCGCCCCCGCCCGCCTCCCCTTCGTTGCCGCCGTTTTCGCGGTTCCTCGTCCGCGCAACGCCCCCGTCAGGGGGCGAACTTCTGGCAACGAAGGAGGCGCGGAGGCTGGTCGGCCGCGACCGCCGAGGCGCCCGCGATCTCGACGGGCGACCATGCACGACGCGCCAAATCACGATCGCGCCTGAGTGAGCTGGCCTGGGTTAGGCGGCTTTGGGGGCTCATGCGTCCTATGCACAAGTAATCCCCCAAACCCTCCCGGACAGTACCTCCACCGCTGACGACGAGGCGGAACGAACCGGAGAGCCCACTCGTGCCAAATACGACGCTGAAAACCGCGGTGCAACGACGACCCGCGGAGGGCGCCGCCCGCCGCCCGCCGCTCGCCGCCCCTTCCTCGCTGCGTTTCCGCGCTGCAGAGTCCGCCGCTAATACCGGCGGGCAGCCCAGATGACGGCAAAGATGGCGTAGATGGAGCCGCCGATGAGGACCAGCCAGGCCACCGACCCGGCCGGGCTGCCCCACAGCCGCGACGTCGCCGTCAACGTCACCGCCAGCACCATGATCGCGCCGTAGAGCAAAGCCCGGCGCCCGTCGCCGAGGAGGTACAGCGAGCCGCGGCGTTCGCGGTAGACGATCGACCCCACCCAGCCGAGGGCGGCCAGGAACAGGAGATAGACCGCGGTGAGAACGACCCCGCCTCCTGTCCCCCCGCCCGGAGCGAACGCCACCACCGCGGCCAGCCCGAGGATGATGAGGACGTTGCGGACGGTGGCGTTGACCTTCATACAGGAAGGGTACGCCGCTCCGGTTCGGCGCTGCCCTCCCGGGGCTGCGAGGCGCCGGCGGGACCGGCGTCCGCCACGGGCGCCCGGCCCGTCGTCGGCTCCTCCGCAGCGGCACCCACGGCGCCCGCCGCACCCAACGCACCCGCCGCACCGGCCCCAGCCGCGGCACCCGCGGCACCGCCCACCGGCTCGGCGGCGAACCGATAGCCGACCCCGAAGTGGGTGTGAACGTACCGCCAGTCCGGGGAGACGGCCTCGAGCTTCTGGCGCAGCTTGCGGACGAACACGTCAACCGAGCGGTCGCCGCGCACCATCGTGTAGCCCCAGACCCGCTGGTAGATCTCCTCACGCTCCAGGACACGTCCCTCGGCCGTGGCCAGCTGGGCCAGGAGCTCGTACTCCTTGCGTGAGAGCGTCGCCGCCTGCCCTCCGGCGTAGGCGTCGAAGCGGTCAGGCCGGATTCGCAACTCGCCGGCCTCGATCACGTCGTCATCGGCCGGAAGCTCGCCTGCCCGCCGGCGGCGCAGCACCGCTTCGACGCGGGCGATCAGCTCGTCCGGATGGCAGGGCTTGGTGATCCAGTCGTCGGCGCCGCCGCGCAGGGCGCGGACCCGGTCGGCGACCGGCGCCGGACGGCTGCACGCGAGCAGCGCCAGACCGGGTATCCGCTCCGACACCCATTCCAGGTAGTCGAGACCGGTGATCGCCGGGTTGACGATCAGCGCGTGGAGCTTGAGGGCGGCGAGTTGGTCCGGCGAGGCGGCGTAGCCGATCATCTGGCCGTCCCACCGCATGGCGGCAAACCGCCGGCCCAACACGGTCATCAGGCCACTGTCGTCGTCGATCAGGGCGATTCTGCGTGCCGACGTCTGGCCGGGCCGGAGCATCGTATTTTCAGTGTAGTGGCGCGGTCCGACAGCTCGACCCGGGCGTCAGATCAGCCCGCGACCGCCTCCCAGCGCTCGTAGAGCTCGGCGACGACCCGCTTGGCCTCCTCGTGGCGGGCCGTCGAGCGAGCGGTGGCCTCCGGGGTCGCCCACGCGGCCGGGTCCGACAGCTCGTCCTCGACGGCCTGCAGGGTGGCCTCGGCCGCCTCGATCTCGGCTTCGAGGCTGCGCTGCCCCTTCCCCCGGGCCTTCGCCTTGGGCGGCGTTCGCTTCCGCGCCGCGGCGCCGTTGGCCGAAGGCTTCCCGTCAGTCGTGGCAGCTGTCTCGGCGCGCGGCTTGGGGGTGGCCGGCGTGGCCGGGGTCGCCTTGGCCGGGGGCGCCGGGCTCTTGGCGCGCTCGGCCCGGACACGTACATATTCCGGCCAGCCACCGACGTAGCTGTGCAGCTCCTGGTCCTCCAGGGCGATCGTCCGGGTGCCGATGGCGTCGAGCAACGCCCGGTCGTGGGACACGAGCAGGAGCGAGCCCGGGAAGCCCCGGAGCGCCGCCTCGAGCGCCTCCCGGCTCTCGAGGTCCAGGTGGTTGGTGGGCTCGTCGAGGATCAGGACGTTGGCGCCGGACTGGACGAGGATCGCCAGCGACAGGCGGCGGCGCTCGCCTCCGGACAGCCCGTCGAGCGGCTTCTCGGCATCCTCGCCGGAGAACAGGAACCGGCCGAGGAGCGCCCGGGCCTTGCCGGGCGTCAGCCCCGTCGCATGCTGGGCCGCCTCCAGCACCGTCCGGGCGCTCGCCGACAGCTCTTCGGCGTGCTGGGAGAGGAAGCCGACGTTGACGTTGTGCCCGGTGCGGAGCTTGCCCGTCTCCAGCTCCCGCCGCCCCGCCAGTGCCTCGATCAGCGTCGTCTTGCCGGCGCCGTTCGCGCCCACGAGCGACACGTGCTCACCGCGCTCGAGCCAGAGCTCGGCGTCGTGGATCAGCTGCTTACCTCCAGCACGCAGCTCCGCATGCTCGAGCTCAAAAATGACCCGTCCGCTGCGCTCCGGGGGCTTGAACGCGAACTCGAGGGCGGCTCCGTCGGTCGCATCCGCCGAGATCCGCTCCATCCTGTTCAGCTTCTTGACACGTGCCTGCGCCTGGCGAGCACGGGTGCCGGCGCGGAACCGGGTGACGAACCGCTCCAGCCGCTCGATCTCGGCCTGCTGGCGCTCGATGGCGCGGCCGAGCGCCAGCTCGCGGGCTGCCCGCTCCCGGCGCCACTGATGCCACGTCCCGGCGAAGAACTTGCCGCGACCGCCCTCGAGCTCCAGCACCGACGTCCCGACCGACTCGAGGAACCAGCGGTCGTGAGCGACGAGCACGATTGCGGCGTCGAGGCTGACGAGGTGGGCCTCGAGCCATTCCAGCGATGCGATGTCCAGGTGGTTGGTCGGCTCATCGAGCAGGAGCAGGTCCGGGGCGCCGGCCAGCGCCCGGCCGAGCGATGCCCGCGTCAGCTCGCCGCCGGAGAATGTGTCGAGCGGGCGATCGAGGTCGGCGTCGTCGCGGAAGCCGAGGCCGTGCAGCGTCGACAGCGCCCGGTCGCGCCAGCCGTAGCCGCCGGCGTGCTCCAGTCGTGCCTGAGCGCGCGAATAGCGATCGAGCGTCGCCTCGTCGTGGGCGCCTTCGGCCATCGCCTGCTCGAGCCCGGCCAGGTCCTGCTCTATCGCAACCAGCTCCGGCGCCCCGGAGAGGATGTAGTCACGCAGCGACAGGCCCCGTTCTCGCGGCGGCCGCTGGTCGTGGAGCGAGACCTTGGCCCCCTTCCCCAGCACGAGCTCGCCGAAGTCGATCGAGGCTTCGCCGGCCAGCATCCGTAGCAACGTCGTCTTGCCGGCGCCGTTGCGTCCGGACAGCGTCATCCGGTCGCGGCGCTCGAGCTTGAAAGAGACTCCGCGCAGGAGGGGCTCGCCGGCGACGTCCTTCCCCATGTCCGATGCGATGACAACCGCCATGGAGGTGATGGTAGGAGGGTGAGCGGGGTCGTCGACGTGGATAGGATCGCCGTCGTGCCCAGACCAAGACTCCGGCGCCGACGCGATTTCGCACCGCTCCCGCCGCGCGAGCTGCCGCCGGCGCGAACCGTGCTCGTCCCGGACCGCGGCGAGTTCTTCCTGCGCGACACCGGCGGGGATGGCCCGCCGGTCCTGCTCCTGCACGGATGGATGGTGAGCGCCGACCTCAACTGGTGCGGCGCCTACGACGAACTGGCCGACGCGGGCTATCGCGTCCTGGCCCTCGATCATCGCGGCCACGGCCGGGGACTGCGCGCGATGACCCCATTCCGGCTGACCGACTGCGCCGCCGATGCCGCGGCCGCCCTGCGCCGGCTCGACACCGGCCCGGCCACGATCGTCGGCTACTCGATGGGCGGGGTCATCGCCCAGCTCATGGCGCGCGATCACCGCGACGTCGTCAGCGGCGTCGTCCTCAGCGGAACCTCCCAGCACTTCCAGGACCCGCAGACACGGCGGGTGTGGCGGTGGATGGGAGCGGTGGGACTGATGCTGGGACTCGCGCCGCGCTGGTTCTACACCGCCGGGCTCCGGCAGCAGGGGATCGCGCTCAACGAGCGGACCGCGTGGTGGTTGTCGGAGCTCATGCGCCACCAGGCGCGGGACGTAGCGGAGGCGGGACGAGAGCTGGGGCGGTTCGACTCGCGCCCGTGGCTCCACGGGATGGCCAGGATCCCGGCCGCGGTGGTCATGACCACGCGGGATACCGCCGTCGCCCCGCGCAAGCAGCGCGAGCTCGCGGAGGCGATCGGCGCCCAGGTGTTCGAGGCGGACATCGACCATCTGGAGGTCACGACCCGGGCCGCCGAGTTCAACCCACCGCTGCTGTCTGCCGTGGCAGCGGTGGGGACACCGCGGACCGCCGCAGCCGCCCTCTGATCGGTTAAGCTTCAGACGCCATGCGCCGCGCCCGGATCCTGATCGCTCTGACGACCCTGGTCGGCACCCTGGTGACGTTCACCCCCGCCGCCCTGGCGCACACCGGCAACGGCGGCCGGGGCTGGTGGGGAGAGACGACCGACCCGGTCATCACGAACGCGATGTTCGCCACGATCGCCTTCTTCCCCCTGGTGATCATCGTCTTCTCGGTGATCCAGTCACGGTTGGACAAGCGCCACCACGCCCGCGAGGACGCCGAGCGGGCCCGCGCCGCGAGCGCCGAGTGGCGCGGCGGCTGGTAGCTCTCCGCCGTTACTCCACGGCTCGGCGAGACGCGGCAGCCGCCTGGTCCGCGGCCTCGGCGCCGTCCGCGGCATCCGCACCGTCCTCCTCCACGATGCCCATCCGCGCCATCACGACCGGCTGCAGGATGGGGACGAGCACGACGGGGACGAGCAGCGGCAGGAGCAGGAGGTGCAGCCAGTCCCACAACGTGTTGCCGGTGAACCCCGTCCACGCCCACGGAATCGTGTAGCCGGCGACGACGAGGACGACGAACACCGCGCCCGCGGCCGCGGCAACCGTCATGTGCCGCCGCTTCCAGCTCGAGCGCAGCTCGATGAACACCGGCACCAGCACGACCGCCAGCGGCAGCGCCGCCAGGTTCAGCCAATCCCACAGGCTATTGCCGACGAACCCCGTCCACGCCCACGGAACCGTGTAGCCGGCGACGACGAGGACGACGAACAGGACGCCGAGCCCCGCCGACACCGCCTTGATCGTCGATCCCATGGTCGGTCGATGCCGCAGCCACAGCGGCAGCAGGACCGCTGCGATCGGCAGCAGCAACAGGTGGAGCCAATCCCACAGCGTCGCCGTCTGGCCGTTGATGCCCGTCCACGACCAATGCTGGCCGTAGCCGCCGTAGACGACCACGACGAGGACCGCGACCACGAGCGCGGCCCAGCTGGCACGGCTCACAACCTCCTGTCGGGTCTCGCGGTCCTCTGACACCGTCCGGTCCTCGGACACAGTGCGTTGCTCGGACACTGTCCGTTGTTCGGACACTGTGCATTCCCCCTTTCACGGTCAGATTCTGAAGACGGGCAGCAGCCTCTGTTCGTGCTCGGCGTCGATCCGGGCGATCACCTCGACGTGTTCCTCGAGCCCCGAACCGCGCAGCTTTTCGGCAAGAAGCTCGCCTACTTGGAATATTTCGGCGCTGTTGACCCCTCGATCTCCACCCGGACTGCGCGATCGCGCCCGGGAGATATTTTGACCTCCTCGATCGCGTACGCCGACAGCGAATGGACGTTGTGCCGGCTCACGGCCCCCGAGCTTCTAGCAGCACTCCCTCCCGGATTCCACCTCGGCCGACCGTCAACGTCGTCCGGAGGAGCCGCGCCGCCGCCTCGAGGATCAGCAGGCCGGCGGGCAGCAACCGGGCGCGTTCCGGGTCGATCGCAAACCGCTGTGCGACGACGGCGGCGGGCTCGCTGGTCAGGACGTCCAGTGACCGCCGCAGGGCGTCTGCGTCGAGCACGGGACCCGCTACCCGCGAGAGTGAGGTGGCGCTTCCGCCGACCGCCACCGCCACCGCCGGCCGGGGTGGCTCGTGGCCGGCGAGAGCGCGCTCCACGTCGGCCTGCGCCGCCGCCAGCTCGGCTGCCGTCGGCGGATCGGAATCCAGCCCGTGCTCGGCGAGCGCTCCGGAGCCGACCGGGACCGACGCCCACCACGAGATGCGATCCGGCGGCCGTCCGACCACGATCTCCGACGAGCCCCCGCCGACGTCGATCACTCCCAGCTCCCCGTCCGGCCGCGCGTCCAGCATCGTCGCGGCGCCGAGGAACGCCAGTCGCGCCTCCTCCGCCGCCGAGACGATCCTCACCTCGAGTCCCGTGGCCCGGCCGATCGCGTCCACGAGCTGGGCGCCATTGGCCGCCGCGCGCACGGCAGCGGTGGCCACCCCGCGGAGCTCGGTGGCGCCATGCTCCCGCGCGACGGCGAGTTGGCGGAGCACCACTGCGACCACCTCGCCGATCTTCTCGTCGGCGATGACCCCGCCGTCGCCCAGGCCGCGCCCCAGCCGCGTGAAGGCTCGCTCCTGATGGACTTCGACGAGCCGGGAGGCGTCGCAGTCGGCGACGAGCAGTCGCGTCGTGTTGGAGCCGATGTCGATGCAGGCGGCGCGCACGCCTACACGAACGATCTGGAGCCGGGGACCCCTGCCTCAGCCTCATCCTCGTCCGCGCCCGGCCTTGTGGGCGGCGGACCATCGCCGCGGGCACCGCCCGCTCCGCGCAGCACGACCGGCACCGCGAGCGCGAACGCCAGCGAGCCGGCGGCGGCCACCCCAAACGCCACCCGCGAGGTCGCGAGCGCGGTGATCACCCCGCCGAGCAGGATCCCCAGGCCCGGAGCGAGCTGCGAGATCGAGTCGTTCAGGCTCATGACGAGGGCCATCCACTGCTCGGAAGCCTGTTCCTGAACCGCGGTCTTGGCCGCGATCGACTCGACCCCGTTGCCCATGCCGGCGAGCGCGGCGCCGATGACGGCGACGGCAAGGGTGGGCGCGACCGCCATCACCGCGAAGCCGGCGGCGAGCGAGAGACCACTCCCGGCAATCAGGATCGCGGTCGTCCGCCGTCGCCAGCGGGCATACGCGGCGCTGCCCGCCACCGCACCGAGGCCCCACGCGCTCATGAGCGCCCCGTACCCACCCGGTCCGGCCTTGAGGGTGTGCTGCGCGTACACAACCTCAACCGGGATCGTGATCGTGAAGAAGACGAGCCCCACAGCCTGCACCCAGATCAATCGCGACATCAGCCGGTCGCGCCGGACATGCGCAAGGCCGCCGACGAGCCGGCTCAGGCCGGACCCCACGGCTGGCCGGGCCTCCGGCAGCGCCGTGATCGCCAGGACGAGGGCGATGCCGGCAAACAGGCCGCAGTTGACGAGCAGCGCCGCGACCGTGCCGCCTGTGGCGACGACCAGGCCGCCGATCACCGGGCCGGCCATGAACGCCGCCGAGAAGCCGAAGTTCGAGACCGCATTGCCCTCGTGCAGGAGATCCAATGGCTTGAGGATGTGCGTCCGCGCAGCCGCGGCGAGCGACCGAGCCGTGGCGGCGACGATCCCGTCGGCGAGCGCCAGCGCGAGCACCGGGATCAGCGCGAAGTGGTGCGTGAACCAGGCGAGGACGCCGAATATCGCCGCCTCAAGCGCGTAGAGCCCGGGCAACACGCGCCGGGGAGCGTTGCGATCCAGCCGGGCCACCAGCGCGGGCGACATGAGCGCCGGCAGGAACTGCGCGGAGATGAAGAACGCCGTCGAGCCCAGCGCGCTGTGGGTCTGGCGGTAGACGAGCACCGAGAGGGCGAGGGTTCCGACCGACCAGGCGAGCTCGTTGAGCACGTAGGCGGCCACCAGGCGCCGGAACACCGGCAGGCGCAGGCACTGAGTCACGCGGCCCCGCAGGTCAGGTTCGGTTGCAGCGGTTCTCCCTCATTGGTGCGCGCCCCCCGCTGTGCCCCGGACAGCTCCCGCAACGGATGCACTGCGTCAATCCTATTGGACGCGGGCTCCAACGCTGACCGAGACTGAGACAGTGTGCGAGTTTGGGCTGTCATGCTGCGGCGCGCATAATGCCGCCTCAGGCACCTCCGCGCGCTACCGGTGCTGCTTTCCGCTCGCCCGCCTCTACGCCGGCGGCTGACCGAACGCCTCGCGGGCCGCGCGAGCGCCGACGCCCGCGGCGTTCGTGAACCCGTATGTGCCCTCGTCGCGCAGTTCCGTGGCGGCCGTCGCCAGCGCCTCGAGGGCGGCGAACGCGAACGCACCGCCCACCGAGATCCGGCTGACGCCGAGCCGGGACAGCTCGGCGACCGACGGCGCCCCGGACCGGGCCAGGACGTTGACCGGGCGGTCGACCGACGTGACGATCGCCTCGATGTCCTGTGCGCGCGTCGGCCCGGGCGCATACAGAACGTCAGCTCCGGCCTCTTGATACGCCTGCAGCCGGGCGATCGTGTCCTGGAGGTCAGGGCGGTCGTGGAGGTAGTTCTCGGCTCGGGCGGTCACCACGAGGCGGCCGTCAGCCGCGTGTGCGACCTCGACCGCGGCGGCGACGCGTTCAGCGGCGTGCTGCCGGTCATAGATCCCGGCCTCACCGGAGAAGTCCTCGACGGAGAATCCCGCCAACCCGGCACGGACCGCCTCGCGCGCCGTCTCAGCCACTCCGGCCGGATCGTCGGCAAAGCCGTTCTCCAGGTCGGCGGAGACCGGCAGCTCGGTGGCCGCCACGATCTGCGCCGCATGGGCGATCGCCTCGTCGCGGGTCACCGAGCCGTCCAGGCGGCCCAAAGTCAGGGCGAAGCCGCTGCTGGTCGTCGCCAGCGCCTCGAAGCCGAGCGACGCGAGCAACCGGGCCGAGCCCGCGTCCCAGGGGTTGGGGATCAGCAGCGGCGTCCCCGGACGGTGCAGCTCGCGGAAGCGGACGGCGCGGCGGGCCTGATCGGTCATGGCCGCACGTGGCGCTCCCGCCAGGCCGCCGACCCGGACGGCGACGACGCCTCGCCGGCCGGCCGTGGACGCAGCAGCACGTCCAGGATCTCGGCCAGGCGGCGCCGGAAGAAGTGATGGCCCTCGTCCGGATCGACGAAGATCCGGCAGCACGGGAGCGCCACCGCCAGCTGCAGGGCGTGCTCCACGGGCACGAGCGGATCGAGGCCGCCGTGCCAGACATGGACTTCCGTGCCGATCTCCCCGGGCAGAAAGCCCCACGCCCGCGAGTAGGTCAGGTAGTCCTCGATCATCCCGGTCACACCATACGACGTGGCGTCCAGGAAGCTGGACGCTGCCGCGCGACGCTCGGCCGGCTCGGTCAGGCGCCGGCGCTCGGCGGGCGCCGCATGGGCCGCGATCACCCGGTGCAGAAGCTCAGGCCGTCGCCGCAGCAGAGGCAGGAGCGTATCGCCGGCCGCGCGGCACGGGCCGGGCGCCGCCGCGAGCATCGACAGCGCCAGCCGGATGCGCGGCGTCATCCCGGGCGTGCGGTGCGGTGGGCACAGGGGCGAGAGCGAACTGCAGACGGCGACCCGTCGCACACGGTCCCCGAGGCGCCGTGCGGCGGCCAGCGCATAGGGCCCCCCGGCTGAGACGGCGACGACTGCGAACCGCTCAAGCGCCAACGCGTCGGCCAGCTCCTCCAGGTCGCCGGCGAACCCCAGGACTCCGCGCCCCGGGGCCGCGTCCGAGCCGCCGAACCCCGGGCGGTTGACTGCGATGTGCCGGACTCCGAGCCGGTGGGTCATCGCCTCCAGGTCGACGCCGTCGCGGAGCGGGGTGCCGATCGCGCCGTGGCAGTAGATCACCGGCCGACCCTCCGGCGGGCCGGTCTGCGCAAACGTCAGCCGGCGTCCGTCCGCAAGGCGCATGGAACCGGTCCGAGTGGTGGACATGTCAGCCATGGCGAAAACCGCTGCTCACGGCACGGTACGGACTGGGCCGGTCGAGGTTGTTGCGTGTTTGTCAAGCCGGCGGAGCACCCTGAGCAGCGCCCCGACGAACTCGTCCGGTCGTTCGACCATCGGCACGTGGCCGGACCGTGCGATCTCCTCGAGGACCGCATCCGGACGGGCGGCGAGGATCTCATCGGCCAGGCGCCGGGGGACCGTTCGGTCGCGCTCCCCCCACAGGACACCGATCGGCGCCGCCGTCTGCGCAAGCCACGGCCGCAGGTCGCAGCGGGCGGCTGCGGTCAGCGCCGGGCCGGCACGCCGGGCCCGGGCCGAGGCCAGCACCATCATCCGCGCCTGGCCGGGCGTCAGACGCGCGGGGTCGTCGGCGGCCAGCGCCAGGAGAAGACGACGTCCCCACCCCAGGTCGGTCAGCGGCGCCAGCCGGCGCCGGGCCGTGTAGACGCTCTCGGCCCCGGCGCCGAGCGCCCGGGCGGCGATCTCTGGCAGCGGCCGCAACCCCGCGGGCGAGGCCAGCACGAGCCGCCGGACGAGACGAGGTCGCTGGACCGCCAGCGTCAGCGCGACCGCGCCGCCCAGCGAGTGGCCGACGAGGTCGAACGGCCCCCGCACACCGTGGCCGGCGAGTCCCCGCGCCACCCGCGCGGCCACCGCCTCCAGGTCGAAGCCGGGATCGGCGGGCGCCGATTCGCCGAACCCGGGGAGGTCAAGCGTGATCACCTGACGGTCGCGAGCCAGCGCGGCGACCACGAGGCTCCAGATCTGCTGGGTGGTGGCCAGGCCGTGGAGCAGCACGAGCGGCTCCCCGCGGCCGAGCTTCTGCACCGCCACGAGCGGCCGGCCGCGCGGGTGTCCTACGCTGGATGGATGAGCACGCAAGCACGTGAATTCTCCCTGGGACGCGAAGGCGGCGCGGACGGCTCGTTCCGCCGTCAGGAGTCAGCCTTCCGCATGTTCGTCTCCTCCGACGGCTCGACCGGACTCCCGGCGGAGGCTGGGCGCTATCACCTGTACGTCGCGCGCGCGTGCCCGTGGGCCCACCGGACGTTGATTGGGCGGGAGCTGATGGGGCTTGAGGACGTGATCGGCGTCTCGTACGTCGATCCGCTGCGCGACGATCGCGGCTGGACGTTCAGCGGCGGGGAGTACGTCGACCCGGTCAACGGGTTTCGCTACCTGGCCGAGGCCTACCAGGCCACGGACGCCGATTACGCTGCGCGCGTCACGGTTCCGGTGCTCTGGGACACGACGACCGGGACGATCGTCAACAACGAGTCGGCCGACATCCTGCGCATGCTCTCGACGGCGTTCGCGCCGCTGGCCGAGCACCCGGTGGAGCTCTACCCGCCGCACCTGCGCGACGAGATCGACACCCTCAACGCGCACATCTACGACACCGTCAACAACGCCGTCTACAAGGCCGGCTTCGCCACGAACCAGGGGGTGTACGAGCGCGAGGTCGCGACCCTGTTCCAGACGCTCGACGAGCTCGACGCGCGGCTCGCCCAGAGCCGGTTCCTGTTCGGCTCAGAGCCGCTGGAGACCGATTGGCGCCTCTTCACGACGCTCCTGCGCTTCGACGCCGTCTACCAGATTCACTTCAAGTGCTCGGTCCGCAAGCTGATCGAGTACCCCAACCTGTGGCCGTACACCCGGGACCTCTATCAATGGCCGGGGGTGGCTGAGACGGTCGACTTCGACGAGATCCGCAGCCACTACTACAGGACGCATCCGATGATCAACCCGTCCGGGCTGGTCGCGGTGCAGCCCGCCGCGAGCTTCGACGAGCCGGCGCGGCGGGGTTAGCGCACGCCGCCCGGACCGACCCCGCCGTTCAGCGCCGGCGCAGCACCCGCAGCGCCACCAGGAAGCCGATCACCAGCGCCACGAGCGGCGCCGGGTTGCTCTTGACCCGCGACCACGCCACCGAGCCGACGAGCGAGAGGCCCTGGATCGGCTCGCTGCCGCCGGAGGACGCCGGGGGCGCAGTGTCTCGCGGAAACGGGGTGTCGTTGGACGACCCGGCGGCCGGTTGTGGGGCGGCCGGCTCCGCACCAGCCGCGTGAGGCTCCGGTGCCGGCGCGGCGGCAGCGGGCGGCACCGCGGACGCAGCCGCCTCGGACACGGCGGGCTCCTCGGAAGCCGCCGGCTCCGCGCCGGCGGGGGCAGCCGCCGGCTCAGCAGCGCCCGCAGGGGCGGCCGCCGGCTCAGCAGCGCCCACGGGGGCGTCCGCCGGCTCAGCAGCGCCCGCAGGGGCCGCGGCCGGCTCAGCGGCGGCCGGGGCAGTCGTTGGCGGAGCGGCTGGGCGGTCTCCCGCGACCATCTGCTGCAGCGACTTGGCGAACTCGTTGAGCAGCCGGTTGGAGATCTCCTCGATCATCCCCCCACGACCAAAGCGCGCCAGTCGCCCGGTGATGTGGTAGTCGGTGACGACCTCGACCCGCGTCGCCCCATCGCCGGCCGGGGCGACCGAGGACACGATCGTCGCCTTCGCGCCGCCCTGCCCCCGGCGGTCCGTGCCCTGCGCATGCATCGTCGCCGTGTGCGATCCCTCGTCGATCTCGTCCATGCGGAGCTTGCCGCTGTACGCCGCCGCGGTCGGCCCGATCTTGACCTTGAACGTGCCGTCGTAGCTGCCGTCCTCGTTGCGCCCGGTCACCTCGGCGCCCGGCAGGCACGGCGCCACCCGCTCGACGTCGATGAGGGCCTCCCACACGCGCTCCAGGGGGGCCGTCACCTCAAATGACTGCTCTAGCTTCATCGCGGATCTCCTCCAGATCATCAGGGGTATCGACGTCGCGTCCTGAGCATAGGTGGCCGACCTCCATCACCGGACCCCCACGGAGCAGATCGCGTGCGCCGCGGTCGCCGCTCAGCGACATCAGGCTCGTGATCTCCTCGCGGCCGAGCACGACCGGGTGTCCGGGCCGGCCGCCGTACGTCGCCCGCGTGCGCGGCGGCTCCCAAACGAACCGTGCGATGACGGCGGACGTGACCAGCGGCGCGTCGCCCAGAGTCACTATCACTTTCGAGACGACCTCCGGCAGCGCGGCCAGGCCACGGCGCAGGGACGCGGCCTGACCGGATGCCCAGTCCGGGCACACCACGGTCTCGGCCCGGCCGAACTCGACCCCCGCTGCAACCTGCTCGGCGTGCGCGCCCAGAACGACGATCACCCGTGAGAGCTCCGGCACCGCGCACTGGGCTCGCACCGACCACTCCAGCAATGGCCGGCCGCCGAGATCAGCGAGCTGCTTGGGCGGAGCACCGAACCGGCTGCCGCCTCCGGCGGCGAGCACGAGGCCGGCGACCTGCTCGTCTCCGGTCGCCCGGCGGTCGCCCCCCGCAACCACTATGCCCGCACCTGGCGGATCGAGCCCTCCACGGCCCCCAGCCGGCCGCCGCTGCGGCCGTGGCGCGCGGCGACGATCTCGGCCATGATCGAGAGCGCGGTCTCCGCCGCGGTGCGTGCTCCCAGATCGAGGCCGGCCGGGCCGGACAGGCGAGCGAGCTCGTCCTCGCCCAAGCCGGCGGCCAGCAGACGCTCCCGGCGGCCCGCCTGAGTCCGCCGGGACCCCATCGCGCCGACGAAGATCGCCGGCGACCGCAACGCGATCTCCAGGGCGGGATCGTCGAGCACCGGGTCATGCGTGAGAACGGCAACCGCCGTCGACTCATCGATTCCGCCGAGCCGGGCGAACGCCTCCTCCGGCCAGGCCACAAGCACGTCCTCGGCATCCCGGAAGCGGTCGGCAAGGGCAAAGCGATGGCGCGGATCGATCACGTACGCCCGCCATCCGACCGCCCGCGCCAACGTGCTGAGCGCCGCAGCCAGCTCGACCGCGCCGAACAGGATCAGGCGGGGCGCGGGTGTCTCGGCCTCGGCGAACGCGGGGCCGTGGAGCTCCGATGTCCGCACCCATTCCTGATCAGCGGTCACATCTCCTCCAGGATCTCCGCCAGCTGCTCGAGCGACCCCAGTGAGTTTCCGGCCAGCAGCCGGTCGGTGTGGGGAACCGCGGCCTGCATGCCGCGCGCCAGCGGCTGGTAGTCCGGGTGCGCGGCCAGCGGGTTGAGCCACACGAGGCGGTACGCGGCGCGGCGTAGCCGGGCCATCTCCACGTCCAGCTGGGCCGGATCGCCGCGGTCCCAGCCATCGCTGAGCACGACCACCACCGAGCCCCGGCCCAGGCGCCGGCCGTGGACGCGGTTGAGCTCGGCGATCGCCGCACCGATCCGAGTCCCCCCGGAGAAGTCGGTGACGACGGCGGCGGCGCGGTCCAGCGCGTGATCGTGATCACGGCCGGCCAGCTCCTGGGTGATGCGGGTCAGGCGGGTGCCGAATGCGAATGCCTCGACGCGGCGCCGGGCGACGACACAGGCGTGGATGTACTGGAGCAGCATCCGGGCGTACGGGGCCATCGAGCCGGACACGTCGCAGACGAGCACCAGCTGGCGGGGGCGGCGGCTGGGGCTCCGCCAGCGGCGGTGAAGCGGCTCACCCCCGGTGCGAAGCGAGCGGTGCACGGTCTGACGCAGGTCCGGGGTGTGCCCCCGCCGGCGCGAGGGGCGGGTCCGGCGTGAGAGCCGCGTCGGATGCCGGCGCGCCAGCCGGGCGATCAGCTCGCGCGCCAGCGCCATCTCGGCCTCGGTGTAGCGCGCGAAGTCCTTCTCGCGCAGGAGCTCGACCTCGCTCCAGGCCGCGGGGAGCGTCTCGGCGCCCTCCTCGGCGGCTCCGCGGGGGTGGGCGGGATCGGGTGGCATCGCCATGCTCGGCAACGCCGCCTTCTCGATCGACCCAAGTTCGGAGAGCGGGTCCTCCGGCGGCGGAACCCGCCCGTCGCCGTACACGGCCGTGAACGCCAGGTCGAACCGCTCCAGGTCCGCGTGCTGGGAACACAGCACCGTCCGCAGCGCGAGCCGCACCTCATCGCGGGAGCCGACGTCGACCTGGTCCAGGCAGCGAACGGCGGTCAGCAGCTCGCCGACGCCGACCCGCGTGCCCTGAGCGCGCAGAACGCTCGCGAGATCGCCCAGCCGTCCCACCATGCCGTCTGTCAACGGCTGAAGAAGCGCGCCGGACGGCGCCTCAGACACCTTCGAGAACTCCGCGCTCGCGCACGCGCAGCACGTCCTCGTGCACCTTGAGCGCCACGCCCAGCGTGTCCTCGAGCGAACCGTCGCCATCGAGCGCCAGCAGCGCCTGGGCCCAGACGATCGTCTCCCCCACCCCGGGCAGCTTGTACAGGTCCCCCTGATCGCGCAGCCTCGCCACCGCGTTCACCACCCGGACGGCGATCTCCTCCGGCACGTGGGGTAGGCGGGCGTGGACGATCGCCCGCTCGCGCTCCGGCGTGGGGTAATCGATCCAGTGGTACAGGCAGCGGCGCTTGAGCGCGTCATGCAGCTCGCGCGTGCGGTTGGAGGTCAGGAGCACGATCGGCCGCCGCTGGGCGGTGATGGTGCCGAGCTCCGGGATGGTGACCGCGAAGTCCGACAGGAACTCGAGCAGGAACGCCTCGAACTCGTCGTCGGCGCGGTCGATCTCGTCGATGAGCAGCACCACCGGCTGCGATGGATCGGACTCGAGCGCCTCGAGCAGCGGGCGACGCAGGAGGAACCGGCGGGCGAACAGCTCGCCTTCGTCGACGCCGCCCTCCGCGGCCCGCAGGGCCAGCAGCTGGCGGGCGTAATCCCAGTCGTAGACGGCGTGATGCAGATCGATGCCCTCGTGACATTGCAGGCGGATCAGCCTGGCGCCGGTCGTCGCCGCCAGCGCGCGGGCGACCTCGGTCTTACCGACGCCCGCCTCGCCCTCGAGCAGCAGCGGCTGCTCGAGCACGACCGCCAGGTGGACGGCCATCGCCAGCTGGCGATCCGCAAGATATCCCTGGCCCGCGAGCGCCTCGGCCGCGGCTCCGACCGACTCAAGCGCCGCGAGCGTCATCTTCTCGTCGATGTTAGTGCGCGGCGGCGGTTACCCCGCCGCAGCCAGCGCGTCCTTGATCGCCCGGCGGGTCAACACCCGCGCCAGGTGGCGCTTGTACTCGGCGCTCGCGTTGAGGTCGGCCGGCGGATTGGTGCCGTCGGCGGCGTGCTCGGCGGCCTTGGCGATGTTCTCGTCGGAGAGCTCCTGGCCGCGCAGCGCGTCCTCGACCGCCGTCGCCCGCAGCGGCACCGAGCCCATGTTCGTCAGGCCGATGCGGACGTCCTCGCACGTCCCGCCGGACGCCTTGACGACGGCACACACGCCGACCATCGCCCAATCCTCCGAGCGGCGGTTGAACTTCTGGTAGGCGTGGCCCCAGCCGTCGAGCGCCGGGATGCGGATCTCGGTCAGTACCTCGTCTGCTCCCACCGCGGTCGTCAGGTAGTCCTCGAACAGGTCGCTCGCCGGGAGCGAGCGCTGTCCGTCCGCCCCCTGGAGCGTCACCTCGGCGCCGGTGACGAGCATCGCCGCCGGCAGGTCGGAGGCGGAGTCGCCGTGGGCGAGCGAGCCGCCGATCGTGCCGCGGTGGCGGACCTGCGGGTCCGCGATCGTCGCCGCCACCACCGAGACGACCCCCAGCTCCGGCGAGTTCTCGAGCACCGAGTGCGTCGTCAGCGCGCCCACCCTCCAGTGCCCGTCCTGGCGCTCGACGCCATGCAGCCCCGGGACCTTGCGCAGGTCGACGAGCAGCGTCGGCGCCGCCAGGCGGAGCTTCATCAGCGGAATCAGCGAATGGCCGCCGGCGAGCAGCTTCGCGTCCTCGCCCCCATCCTTGAGCGCGCCGATCGCGTCCTGGAGCGACTCGGGCGCCGTGTAGTCGAACTCGGCGGGAATCATGACTGCGTACCTCCCTCCGGGCTCGCGCCCTGGCTGTTGGCGATTGCGTCCCAGATCCGCATCGGGGACAGGGGCATGTTGATGTAGTCGACGCCGAGCGGTCGAAGCGCGTCGATGACGGCATTGGTCACCGCTGCGGAGGCGGCGATCGTGCCCGCCTCGCCAACGCCCTTGGCGCCGAGCGAATTGACCGGCGACGGCGTCACGGTGCTGTCGGTCTCGAAGCTCGGCAGCTCCGCGGCCGTCGGCAGCGCGTAGTCGACGAAGGTGCCGGTGATCAGCTGGCCGTCATCGTTGTACTGGACGCGCTCGTAGAGCGCCTGGCCGATCCCGTGGACGACGCCGCCGTGGATCTGCCCCTCGATCAGCATCGGGTTGACCGGACGGCCGCAGTCGTCGACCGCGACGTAGCGCGCAACGGTGACCTTCCCCGTCTCGGCGTCGACGTCGACGACGCAGGCATGGGCGCCGAACGGGAACACGAAGTTCTCCGGGTCGTAGAACGTCGTCTCCTCCAGGCCCGGCTCCATGCCCTCCGGCACGGCGCCGACGTAGGCGACGCCGGCGACATCGGCGAGCGCCATGCCCTTGTCCGGGGAGCCGCGCACCGAGAACTTGCCGTCGCTCACCTCGATGTCCTCAGGCGCCGCCTCGAGCTCGGCCGCGACGATCGACTTGACCTTGGCGACGACCTTGTCGGTGGCGCGGGCCACCGCCTCGCCGCCGGTCGCCAGCGAGCGCGAGCCGTACGTGTCCCGGCCCTCGGGCCCGAGGGAGGTGTCGCCGTGGACGACCTCCACGACGGACGGGTCGACGCCGAGCTTGTCGGCGACGATCTGCGCCATCGCCGTCTCGAGGCCCTGGCCGTGGGGAGAGGTGCCGGTGTAGACGGTGACCGCCCCCGTGTTGTGGACCCGGATCATCGCCGACTCCCACAGGCCGGCCTGGACTCCGACCCCGGCCGGGCCGGTGATCCGGCTCGGCGCCAGGCCGCAGATCTCGGTCCACGTGCAGAATCCGAGCCCGCGGTAGACGCCCTGCGACCGCAGCTCCTCCTGCTCACGCCGGAACGCGCTGACGTCCACGTGCTCGAGCAGCTTATCGAGCGTCTTGTGGTAATCGCCGGAGTCGTAGACCACGCCGGTCGCGACCGCGGCCGGGAAGTCCTCCTTGGGGATGAAGTTCTTGCGCCGAACCTCGAGCGGATCCATTCCCAGCTCGTGGGCGAGCTGGTCGAGCGTGACCTCGATCATCTGCGTCGCTTCGGGCCGGCCGGCGCCGCGGATGGCGTCCGTGGGGCACTTGTTCGTGAACACCCCGGTGATGTCGGTCTGGACGTTGGGGATCTTGTAGCAGCCCCCCATCACGAACGCCCCGAGCGAGGGGATCAGCGGCGTCAGGATCATGTTGTAGGCGCCGAAGTCGGCGAGGATCTTGACGTGCCAGGCGGTGATCGTGCCGTCGCGCTTGGCGCCCATCTTGACGTGGGAGATCTGGTCGCGTCCCTGGTGAGCCACCGACATGTTCTCCGAGCGGGTCTCGATCCACTTGACCGGTCGCCCCAGCTTGCGTGACGCCCAGCAGGCGAGCAACTCCTCGCCGTAGACCTGGAGCTTCTGCCCAAAGCCGCCGCCGACCTCGGGCGCGATGACGCGCACGCGGTCTTCGCCGAGCCCCAGCAGGAGCGCCATGAACAGTCGGACGAAGTGCGGCACCTGGGTCGCGGAGTACAGGGTCAGCGACCCGGCGCGGTAGTCCGCGAGTACACCTCGGCACTCGATCGGCGCCCCGGCGATGCGGTGGTTGACGACGCGGCGCTCGACGATCACGTCAGCCTCGGCGAAACCGGCGTCGACGTCGCCGCCGGCCAGCGACCACTCGTGGACCTTGTTGGTGCCGAACTGCTCGTGGACGAACGGAGCGCCGGCCAGGGCCGTCTCGGGATCGACGATCGCCGGTAGCGGGTCGTACTCGACGATCACGTCCTCGGCGGCGTCGTTGACGGCATAGCGGTCCTCGCCGATGACCACGGCAACCGGGTCGCCGACGTGCTTGACGGTGCCGCGAGCGAGCGGCCAGTGCTCAGGGTTGTTGACCTCGACGCCGGGCGGCGCCCACGCCATCGGCAGCGGGCCGCCGAGGTCTGACATGTCCTCTCCGGTGAAGACGGCGTGAATCCCGTCGCGCTCGGCCGCCGCGGAGGTGTCGATCGAGACGACCTTGGCGTGGGCCTCGGGCGAGCGGACGACCGCCGCCCACAACTGGCCGGGCAGCGAGATGTCGTCGACATACCGCGCGCGGCCGGTGATGAGCCGGGGATCCTCCTTGCGCCGCATCACCCGGCCGACGTGGCCGGCGGGCGCCTGATCGGTGGCACTCATGCCGTGACCCCCTTTGTCTTCTCAGCGGCGTCGAGGACCGCTTTCACGATGTTGTGGTACCCGGTGCAGCGACAGAGGTTGCCCTCGAGCGCATGGCGGACCTCGGACTCGGAGGGATCCGGATTCTCGGACAGCAGTGCCGTCGCCGCCATGATCATTCCCGGCGTGCAGTAGCCGCACTGGAGTCCATGGTTGTTCCAGAAGGCCTCCTGCATCGGATGCAGGTTGTCCTCGGTGCCCAGGCCCTCGATCGTCGTCACCTCCGCGCCGTCGGCCTGGACTGCCAGGACGGTGCAGGACTTCACGGGCTCGCCGTTGAGGTGCACCGTGCAGGCGCCGCAGTTGGAGGTGTCGCACCCCACGTGGGTGCCGGTCAGCCCCAGTTGTTCGCGCAAGGCGTGGACGAGGAGCAGGCGAGGCTCCACCTCGAGCGCGTGCTCGGTCCCGTTCACGTTCAGGCGCACGTTGACCGTGCTGCTCATTCCCTCTCCTCCTGGTTCGCTCGGCAGCTGTTTCGGACCATACTCCTACACGACCCACGTACAGAAGTGAAGTTTCGCGTGGAGTCCAGGGGGCAACGAGTGCGGTGACGGGCGCCAGATTTTTCTCACAGGCGCCATCGTTGCGAGCACAACCATCTGATAAGGTCGCTGCCATGAACTTTGGACGTCTCATTCTCCGCGCTGTTGTCGGTGGCTACTTCATCGGCCACGGCACCCAGAAGTTGTTCGGCTGGTTTGGCGGTCACGGTCCGGAGGGGACCGGTCAGTTCTTCGAGGGCCTGGGCCTGCGCCCGGGCAAGCGCCACGCGATCGCGGCCGGGGCTGCCGAGGCGGGCGGCGGCACGCTGATCGCCCTCGGCGCCGCGACGCCGATTGCCGCGTCGATGATCACGGCGACGATGATCACCGCCATCCTGCGCGTCCACAGAAAGAACGGCCCGTGGGTCTCTGACGGGGGCTACGAGTACAACCTCGTGCTGATCGCCGCGGTGCTGGCACTGGCCGAGACCGGCCCCGGCAGCCCCTCGGTGGACGCCGCCCGGGACAGCAAGATGTACGGACCGGAGTGGGCCGTGCTCGCCCTCCTGTTGGGGGCGGCCGGAGCCGCCGGCGCCCACTTCGCCGCCGACAGCGCTCCCGCCGCGGAGCCCGCCGCCTCGCCGGCGCCCGCGCCGGACACGGCGACCGCCGCCACCGCCTGAGAGTCAGCGTTTCCCCGTTTGTGCCGGCGGTAGGTTGACTACCGCCGGCGGCAGTGGCGCCCGCTGCGTCTACGCCGGGCAACGGAGGGGTCACGGACGAGGGAGGCGTCGCCGTCATCGGTCCTCAGCGGCGAAATCGGGTGCAGGGGCATGCACAGTGCGCCAAATCAAGGCGCCGCTGGCAGATTTGGCGCAGATCGGCGGGTACGCCTGCACGTGGTGACAAATCGTCCGGGCGGTTCATGATCTGTCGCCTCCTGCACGCTGAAAACCGGAGCAACGTCCACCCGGCAGACATCGAGCCTCCCGTCAGCCGATAAACCCCCTTCGTTGCCGCCGTTTCCCACTCCGCGCCGCCCCCAGCGCCGAGCCCCCAACGCCCAGCGCAGCGCCAACCTCAGCTCGGCTTGTGCGCCAGCACCTGGTACACGGACGCCCAACCTGTGTCGAACCCCGCCCGCGCCGCCCGGAGATAGAGCCGGTAGACCCGCGCCCGCTCGGCGCCCGCGAACCGCACGGCCTCGTCGTAGCGGCGCTCGTAGCTGTCGATCCAGTAGCTCAGCGTCCGCGCGTAGTCCTCGGGGAAGCCCTCGACGTGGCGGACGACGAGCCCCACCCGCTCCATCGCGAGCGTGATCCGCGACAGCGGCAGCGGCACCCCGTCCGGGAACACGAACCGCTCGGAGAACGCGCCCTCGTCGCTGGTGTCGAAGTCCATGAGCTTGGCGATCCCGTGGTTGAGGAGCCGGCCGCCGGGGGCGAGCAGACCGCGAAGCGTGCGCATGTACAGGTCGATGCGCTCCTCGCCGACGTGCTCGACCATGCCGATGCTCGAGATCGCGTCGAACTCCTCGCCATGGAGCTCGCGGTAGTCGGCGACGCGCAGCTGCACCTGATCCTCCAGGCCGGCCTCCCGGACGCGCTCGCGCCCGAGCCGCACCTGCTGCTCGGACAGCGTCACCCCCAGGACCTTGACGCCGTGGTTCGCGGCGGCGTGGATGGCGAAGCTGCCCCATCCGCAGCCCACGTCGAGCACCCGCTGGCCCGCCTGCAGGCCGAGCTTGGTGCACACCAGGTCCAGCTTGGCCCGCTGCGCCTCCTCGAGGGTCGAGGCCCCGTTGCGAAAGTAGGCGCAGCTGTAGGTCATCGACGGGTCGAGGAACAGGGCGAAGAACTCGTTGCCGGCGTCGTAGTGGTAGCGGACGGCTCGCCGGTCGCGGCCGATCGTGTGCCGCTCCCCGGTCAGCCGTAGTTCCGACGCCGGGCGCCGGGGCGGCCGGACGAGTCCGCAGGCCCGCACCACCGCGCCCCCCAGACGCGCCATTTGCGCCACCGACAGCTTCGGCGGCTCGAATGTGTCGACGACCGCCAGCGCCTTCTCGATCGAGTCGGCCTCGATCAACCCCAGCACGTACGCCCGGCCGAGGCCCAGCTCGCCGGGAGCGCGGATGACGTGCGCCAGCGCCTCCGGCGAGAGAAAGCTGAACGTGGGCGCGTCCGGCTCGGTCGCCTCGACGGAGGTTCCGTCCCAGAACCGGATGGCGAACGGGCGCCGAGGCAGGGCGGCCTCGATCTCCCGGCGGAGTGGTGCCGTACGGGCGAAGGGCAAAACGCCGGTGAGCTTAGCTTTCCGGCGAAACGGCCAGCTTGCGCGCGCGCCGTGAGGGGTCCACACGGACAACGTCCCAGGCGAGGCCGGCCAGCTCCAGCCCCCGGATGATCCCCGCCGACGGGTCGATCTGCCAGCGGCGCAGCCCGTGGCGATAGGAGGTGGGGAACGCGTGGTGGTTGTTGTGCCAGGCCTCCCCCCACGTCGGGATCGCGAGCCAGAACACGTTCTTGGACTCGTCGCCGGTCTCGTAGTCGCTGCGGCCGAAGTAGTGGCAGACGGAGTTGATGCTGAAGGTGGCGTGGTGCATGAAGAAGATCCGGGCCGCACCGCCCCAGAGAAGCGCGGTCAGGCCGCCGGTGACGGTGCCGGTCAGGGCGACGCCGAGCCCGAACGCCGCGGCCAGGCCGATCGCGACCCACAGCACGAAGGTGCGGTCGACGAAGCGGATCCACGGGTCGGCGAGCAGGTCCTTGGCATACCGCTGCTCGTCGGCGACCTCCATGTCGGAGAACACCCAGCCGATGTGGGCGTGGACGAGGCCCAGCAACTGCCCGCGCCAGCCGTCGGCGTGACCCAGATGCGGGCTGTGTGGATCGCCGGCCTCGTCGGAGAACTGGTGGTGCTTGCGGTGGGTCGCCACCCAGTCGATGACCGGCCCCTCCGCCGCCGCCGAGCCGAGCGCGGCGAAGGTCGCGCGCAGAAGCCGGCTGCACTTGAAGCTGCGGTGCGTGAGCAGCCGGTGAAACCCGACGGTGATCCCGGACCCGATGACCATGTAGAAGATCGCGAGGACGAGCAGATCCTGCCAGACGAGGAGCCCGTGGTTCCAGCCGAGCCACATGCCCAGGGCGACGAGGATCGGCGGGGCCCCGGTCACGACGGCGCTCGCCAACCGGTCGACGAGCGGCATCTTGACCGCCCGGACCTCGCCGGCTGCAGCGTCGCCCGCGTGCGGAGCCACTCCGGGGGCGACCGCGTCAGCCTCGGCGGCGGTGCTGACAGCGCCGGGCGCCCCGGGCCCGGCAACCGCGGGTGGCGTGTCGACTCCCATAGCGAAGGCGGCGATCCTACAGGTCGCCGTCGACAGCCGCGTAAGAATGTGCTCCTGGTGCCATTCGTGCCGGACTACCCGGCGTGATAGCTCGCTAACCGAGCGCCGCGATCCGGTTGACGTTCGGGCGGTAGGGGCGGCACGGCTCGCCTCGGAGACCGGGACAGGGCGGAAGGCCGGTCGGCACACTGACTCCGGGGACGACCGGGAGGATCAGGCGCGAGGCGAGACGGCGCGAACGGGCGATGAAGACCGTGGCAGCGCCCCGGGGCTGGGTCTGGGCGAACGCCCACACCGGCTGATCGCCACCCGGCGCCTGGACCGTCAGCCGGATCCGGGACCCCCGCCGGTAGGCGTGGCCCTCGTAGTACAGCGGCACCGTGACCTCGGTGTACCGTCCGCGCGGCAGCGGCGCGGCGTCGCGGCGACGCAGGCTGAGCACGGGCGCAAGCAGGGTGCTTTGGCGTGGATCGAGCGCACGCTCGGCCGTACGCAGCCAGCCGTCCTGGACGAACGTCTCCTGGCCGTCCGGCCTCACCTCCGAGATCGTCGCCTCGAGGTCGACGCTCGGCGCCGTCGACTTCACCCACAGCTGGACGGCGCCGGCTCCGATGACGACCGTATTCGCTTGCAGCGGCGGGGTGACATACGACGCCGCGCTGCCGGGCGGGCTCTGCTCCCAGTGGTAGACGGGCGTTGCCGTCCATAGGCCGCCCGGGCTCCCGTCGTCGGTGCCGGTGAAGCTCGTGGCGCTGCGGGCACGCGGGATCCACTGAAACTCGTCGCTGCCGCCGACCCTGGCCCGCCCGGCGGTCAGCGATCCCCCGTTGCCGAGATACCACGACCGAGCCCGCGTCCCGGGGATGGGGAACCGGGAGAACGAGTCCTCGAACGCCGGGTACGGCGCCCCGGGGGCCGGGCCGCCTGCACCGTTGTCGAACATGACCCGCACCGGCGCCAGCCGCTGGAATGCGGCCAGGGCCGCCGGGTACGTCGGCTCGGACTGGATCGGATCCAGCGGCAGCGTGACGTGCTCGATCCCCATCGCCGCAGCGAACACCGCCGGTGCGAGCTGGGTGGTCGCCGCCGTCAGGTGCGGAGCCCGATGGGCGACGTAGAGCTCGAGAAAGTCGTACCAGCGGTTGAACGTCTCCGGGTCCAGCGAGTCGATGTGGGCGCCGTTGGTGAACGTGAACCACCGGCGGCGCGTCCCGCTGAAGTGCTCCGCGAGGTCCGCGCAGTGCGCGCCTGTCTGCTCGTCGGTCCACTGGCAGGCCAGGTAGACGGGAACATGGATCCGGTGGACGAACGTGACCGGAGACAGCGGGTCCGAGACCGCCGGGACGTAGTACTGGTTGGCACGGATCTCGCCGATCAGATTGGGCGCCTCCCCATGGAGCGCCTGGTTGGCCCGGCACGTGCGGTCGCCCTCCTCGATGCGCGTCAGGGCCCACGGCTGGCCGCCCGTACGCGACGCCGGGAGAGCGTCATGGGCGCGCTCCCGGCCCCACGCGAGCGCGAACCCTGTGTTCAGGATGCCGCCGGGATACAGCGTCGTCGCGGTGCTGTCGATCACCGAGAGCGGAGCGATCGCCGCCAGGTGGGGCGGGTCGGTGGCCGCCACGAACAGCTGGCTGATGCCACCGTAGGAGATCCCCATCATCCCCACCCGGTGGCCCAGGACCCACGGCTGGCGCGCGACAGTCTCGACCACGTCGTAGCCGTCGAGGCTCTGAAGCGGCTCGAAGTAGTCGTAGGACCCTCCTGAGCAGCCGGTGCCGCGCATGTTGACGTCGACGACGGCAAAGCCGAGCAGGTTGGCGATCGGCGCGATCCCACTCTCCGGCCCCGCCGGATCGGCGTAGCCATATCCCGCGTACTCGACCAGCGTCGGATACGGACCACCCGCGGCCGGCCCCGGCAGGTGGACGTCGATCGCCAGGGTCGTCCCGTCACGCGTGCGCAGATAGCCGTAGCCGCCCGCGGGCAGGGGCTGGTCATAGATCCTGGTGCTGGGCGGCGCCGACCGGTCCGGGAGCACCGTCAGCGGACCGGAGTTCAGGTTCCCGGTGCGGACGCGGTAGCCGGGTCCCGGCGTGACGTGGCGAAACACGATCCCGCCGAGGGAGTCGGCGCGCCCGCTCGCCACCATGACCCCTCCCCCGCTGAGCAGCCGCACGCTCGTCCGCGGGCGTAAGCCGGTCGCGTAGACCTGCGCGACGCTGCCGTGCGCGTGCAGCTCGGCCCCCGCTGTCCGGGCGCCGGCCGCGCTCGAAGGAGCCGCGAGCGCTGCCAGAAGAACGATCGCGCCGAGCGCCCGCACCCACCTCACAGACGGCAACCTACCAGCGGCAAGGGCCGGAACGCACGAGCCCCGGGCGCCGACCCGTCAGCGGCCGACGGTGCGAACCAAGCCGCGCGCCCGTGCCGGCACCGCCGCCAGCGTCTCACGCACCTGGGAGAGCCCGGCCCGCAGCTCCGGATCCCCCACCTCGACCGGCAGCATCGAGTCCTGGAGGTCGGCGATCGACTGATCGGCGTCGTGAGCGGCGTCGGCTGCGCGCTCGATCAGCGCCTGGACCGACTGCGACTGGGGCCCGGGCGTGTGTGCGGCGAACGACTTCGTGCGCAGCCCGGAGCGCGCGGCGAACTCCGAGTGCGTCCGCTTGGCCCGGCCGTAGGCCGATTGAACGGGACGAAACAGCTGCTCCTCCAAGACGTCGGCGTGCTGCTCGTCGAGTTGCTCGTAGGCCTCGCCCAGGGCGGCGAGCGACTCGGCGATCTGCTCCACCGCGACCGCCAGGTCGGCCAGTACCTGCTCTCGTCCCTCGGCGGTCGTGTAAGCCATTCTCCGCAGGTTAGTCGGCGTTCGTATCGAACACGCAAACGACCGATCGCGGTGGGGTTAACGACCTGGGCGACCTGCCGGCCTACCCGGCGGAACCGACCGGCACCGGAGCCGAGAACAGCGTCGCCAGCCTCGCGGCGGCCGCCGGATCCCCCTCGACGCTCCAGGCTCCGGAGACGATCGCCGCTCCGGCGTCCCCGCCGTGCCACAGCACGTCGGCGAGCGAGACCGTGTCGGTGTGGATGGCCGCCGCCGGAGCGCCGGACGCCCCACGGCTCACCGCCAGGCGGCCGTTCTCGACCCGGAGGGAGAACACCTGCTCGGCCAGGTGAACTTCGTATGTCTCCGACAGCCCGCGCGCGGCGGCCGAATCGAAGGTCGTCTGCAGGGCCACCATCGCCGCGTCGGCGCTCAGCGCCGCGGGCCGGTCCGGCAGCGGTGCCCGGCTCCCCCAGCGGCCGAGCGCCACCAGCACCGGCGCCAGCTCCTGCCCCCATTCGGTGAGCTCGTAGACCTTCGAGGCGGCGGGAGGGGGAAGCACCCGCCGGCGGACGACGCCCGCATCCTCGAGCTCGCGCACACGCTGGGCGAGCATGTCCGGGCCGATCCTCGGCAGCCCGGTTCGCAGATCGCTGAAGCGCTTGGGGCCGAACAGAAGCTCCCGTGCCACCAGCAACGCCCACCGATCGCCCACGACGTCGAGGGCGCGAGCGATTCCGCAGGAGTCGCCATATGTCCGCTGAGCCGTCATGAGATCAAAGTTGGAAATTCCAACCGACCACTAGTATAGTCCAACCGTCACAAACGACCGAACGAGGAGCGACGAGAATGAGCCGACGTGAGCAGTACCCGGCGGGCGTGCCGTGCTTCGTGGAGGCGCTGACGCCTGATCTCGACGCCGCCTTGCGGTTCTACCGCGGCGTGTTCGGCTGGGCGTTCGCCGGCCCGGGAGCGATGCCGGGTGACCCGCCCGGCACGTACTTCGTGGCCCGCCTCGACGGCGACGACGTGGCGGGAGTCGGCTCGGCCCCCGCCGGCGATGAGGGGGCCATCGGCTGGAACACGCACATCTCCGTCGACAGCGCGGACGACGCCGCGCAGCGCGCGGTGGCGGCAGGTGGCTCGGTTGTGCTGGAGCCGTTTGACGTCGCACCCGCCGGGCGCATGGCAGTGATCGCGGACCCGGCCGGCGCGAGGTTCTGCGCCTGGGAAGCCGGAATCCGCTGCGGCGCGACGCGGGTCAATGAGCCGTCGGCGTGGGCGATGAGCATGCTGCGGACGCCGGACCTCGCGGGTGCCAAGGCGTTCTACGGCGAGCTCTTCGGCTGGCGGGCCGAGCAGTTCGGGCCCGGCAATGGGCCGTGGCTGTGGCGCCTCCCCGGCTATGTCGGCGGCGAGCCTGCGCAGCCCGTTCCCCGGGATGTCGTCGCCGCCGTGGCCGTGGATGACGCGCAGCCACCGAGTTGGGGCGTGGACTTCTGGGTGGCGGATGCCGACGCGGCGGCGGCTCCCGCAACCGAGCTCGGCGGCCAGGTGCTTGCCGGACCGTTCACCGACGCGATGTTCCGGCGCGCGGTGTTGGCTGCGCCGGATGGCGCGACGTTCTCGGTCAGCCAGCTGCAGCTCGCCGGGTGAGCCGTCCGCGCCGGGAGTCCGACAGACGCCAGCAGAGCGCGGCGGTCGCCGCGGAGACGACGATGACCGACGGCCACGCCCCGATCATCGTCCCCAGTACGTGGGACAGGGCGAACGCGACCAGGCCCGCCGCGGTCAGCTGGAGCGCGACGCGCCGGCCGTCGCGCCTGAGCCACACCGCGATGCAGGTGAGACCGCACGCGGCCATGACGACGCCGCCGAGCGGGCGGGACCCGCTCGCCACGGCGACGGCGAACCCGGCAATCAGCCCCGTGGCCGCGAGGGGCGCCGTCGCGACGCGCGCCGCGACATCGTCTGATATCAGGTCGACGACGGCCATGGAGAACCCGATGATCCCATAGCCGGGTCAACACGACGTTCCGATCCGCTGACGCCGGGTAGCGTGTGCAGTCTCAGCCACCTCGACCAGGAGAGCAGATGGGTTTTGATCAGTATCACGAGCCACCTGAAGAACTGCCCGCCGAGACGCGGACATTCGCACGGCTGTGCGCCTCGTTGACCGAGGAGGCTGAGGCGATCGGCTGGTACGAGCAGCGGATCGCCGTGGAGCGCGACCCTCAAGCACTCGCGGTGATGCGAGACGCGCGCGGAGAGGAGTACAAGCACTTCACCATGGATCTCGAGTTCCTGCTGCGCCGCTCTCCTCAATGGCGCGAGATCGCCCAGGGGATCCTGTTCCAGACCGGCGACATCGTTGAGCACGGCGAGGAGGCGGAGGCCGAGGCGGCTGGCGACGCAGGCGACGCCGGCCACATCGACGACGGCACCGGGTCGCTCGGCATCGGCGCCCTGAGAGGAGCGTGAGCGATGAGCAACCACCTGCTTCGCTCCCACGCCCCCATCAGCGACTCCAATTGGAAGCTGATCGACGACGAGGCGCGCGAGCGGCTGGCCGTCGCCCTGGCCGCCCGCAAGCTCGTCGACTTCTCCGGCCCGCACGGCTGGGAGTACTCGGCGACGAACCTGGGACGGACCGAGGGGCTGGCCGCCGCTCCGTGCAAGGGAGTGACCGGCGTCCGGCGCCGGGTGCTGCCACTCGTCGAGGTCCGCGCCGAGTTCGCCCTGTCGCGCGACGAGCTCCGCGACGACGATCGCGGTGCCGCCGATGCCGACCTGGAGCCGCTGGACCGGGCGGCCCACCAGATCGCGGTCGCCGAGAACCGCGCCGTGTTTCACGGCTGGGGTGAGGCCTCGATCGCCGGGATCGTCGAGGTCTCGCCTCACAAAGGGCTCGAGCTCGGCGAGCATCCCGACGGCTACCGGCGCCCGGTCGCCAGCGCGCTCGAGCAGCTGCTGCGCTCCGGGATCGGCGGACCATATGCCCTCGCCCTCGGCAACGAGGAGTACAAGCGCGTCGTCGAGAGCGCCGAGCATGGCGGGTACCCGCTCCTCGAGCACCTGCGCAAGATCATCGACGGCGACATCATCTGGGCGCCGGGCGTCGAGGGCGCGGTCGTGGTCAGCCTGAGAGGAGACGACTTCCTCTTCGAGGTCGGCCAGGACGTATCGGTCGGCTATCTCGATCACGACTCAGACGTTGTGCGCTTCTACCTGGAGGAGAGCTTCAGCTTCCACGTGGCCACGCCGGAGGCGGCGGTGCCGATCAAGCCGTAGACCCAACCGGGCGGACGTTTGCCGCCGAACGTGCCCCGGCTGCATTAGGCTGCCGCGGCATCGACACGGATACCAGCCGGACGATCGTCTTCTTCCCCGAGGGCGCGTTCGGACCCACCAACAACTGCGTAGGAATCGGCGACGTGCTGCGCCGGCGCGGCCACCGCGTCGTGTTCGTCGTCGAGGAGTCGTTCGCCGGGACGCTCGCGGCCAAGGGCTTCGAGGAGCGGCTCATGCGACTGGCCCCGGCGCCGGAGGAGCCCGAACGGCCGGGCCAGTTCTGGAAGGACTTCATCCGCGACACCGCTCCGGCGTTCCGCGGCTCGACGACCGAGCAACTGGAGAGCTTCATTGCTCCCACGTGGCAGGCGCTGTGCGACGGCGCCCGCTACGTCGACGAGCGACTGGGCGCGATCTTCGCCGAGCTGGAGCCCGACGCGATCGTCGAGGACAACGTCTGCGCGTTTCCCGCGATCCCGGCGAGCGGCCGCCCGTGGGTCCGCATCGTGTCCTGCAACCCCTTGGAAATAGGGGATCCGCATCTCCCGCCGCCGTTCTCCGGGCTGCCGCTCGAGGACCGCTCCGGCTGGGAGCCGTTCCGCGCGGAGTACGCGAGGCAGGTCGGTCAGCTCCAGGCGTCGTTCTCCGAGTTCTGTCGAGAGCGTGGAGCTCCTCCTCTCCCGCCGCTGGAGATGATCCACCGGTCGCCGTGGCTGAACCTGTACCTGTTCCCGCGAGAGCTCGACTACCCGCGCGCCCGTCCGCTGGGCCCCGGCTGGCACAACCTCGAGGCGGCCGTGCGGACGACCGACGAGCCCTGGGAGCCGCCGGCGGAGGACGGTCGCCGGCTCGTCTACCTCAGCCTGGGGTCGCTGGGGTCGGCCGACGTCGAGCTCATGCGCCGTCTCGTCGAGCTGTTGGCGGACACGCCGCATCGGTATGTCGTCAGCCGCGGTCCTCGTCATGACGAATACGAGCTCGCCGACAACATGACCGGCGCCGAGTTCCTCCCCCAGCCGTCGGTGCTGCCCCACGTTGACGCGGTCATCACCCACGGCGGCAACAACACGGTCACCGAGTGCACGTGGTTCGGCAAGCCGATGCTCGTCCTGCCGATCTTCTGGGATCAGCATGACAACGCTCAGCGGGTGCACGAGAGCGGCTATGGGATCCGACTGCCGACCTACGAGCTCGACGGCGATGATCTCGCGACCGCCGTCGACACGCTGCTGTCCGACGAGGCGCTGCGCCGGCGCGCCGGCGAGGCCGGTGAGCGGCTGCGGCGGCATCCGGGGACCGTGACGGCGGCGAGCCTGATCGAGCGGGTGGCGGTCAGCCGCCCCGCACCTCGTACAGCAGGCCCCCGACGGCGAGGCTGGAGCTGTACTGGTACGGGCTGGCCGTCTTGATCAGCCTGAGCCGGCGGTCGTGGTCGAGGTACTGCTGCCAGCTCTTTGAGTCGCGGTGGATGAGGTTCATCCATGTGGGCGCCTTGGCGAACTGGGTGGGGATGACGAGAAGGACGCGGTCACCGGGAGCCAGCGACCGAATCATCGGCGCGAGCACCGCCCTGACCCGTGAGTGCTCGAATTTCGCCAACGCGTTGCGCCAGTCCACGACCCGCGGATCAGGCACGGGGCCGAGCGGTGTGCCGAAGCGGGTGATCTTCGGCAGGTAGTGCGCCAGCGTCGGAACCTGCTCTGGCTGGGTGGAGAGTACGAGTGTGGTCGGCTCGGTGTGGTGGCTCATGACGTGCGCCAGCGACGCGACGTTGCTCTTGGCGTCACGCGACGGTGGGCGCGGATCCAGGACCCAGAAGCAGCACGCGAACACGAGCGCCACGATGCCCAGCCCCCGGGCGCGCGACAGGCCGAGGGCGACGAGGACGATCGTCGGGCCGACGATGACCGCCAGGTACCGCCCGGACCAGGCCGGCGTCGTCTTCGCGTACAGCCACGCGATCAGCAGCGTGCCGAAGGCGAGGATGGCGAGCGCGGCGGCGGCCAGGGCCGGCAATCGTTCGTCAGGCCCGGACGGCCGCAGCGAGCCCACTCGCGGCCCGCGCACGACCAGCCCCGCTCCGCTTGCGAACAGGCCGAACCCGGCGGCGAGCGCGAGCGTCATCGTGGCGCCGCGGCCGCCGGCGATGAAATAGAAGGCGTCTGGCAGCGACCAGATGACCGGCGCGAGCGCCCAGGGCGCCCCTGTGTGCTGCGCCTGGTAGAGCAGCGTCGGCAGCCACGGGAGGTAGAGCAGCCCCACGACCCCAAAGCCGATCAGCCCGTCGCGCCACAGATCACGTCGCGGCGCGGGCGTCGACCAGACGCAGAACAGGTAGGCGACGAACGTCGCGACGGCGAGGAAAAGTGCCCAGTTGTGGGTGTAGAGCGCGGTGGCGAGCGCGAGCGAGAACGCGGGCAGGTAGCGACGGCGGCGCTCGACGAACACCTGCACGAACGAGACGGCGACGATCAGCGACAGGACGACGAGCAGCGAGTACATCCGCGTCTCCTGCGCGTAGCTGGTCACGAACGGCACGCCCGCCGCCAGGACCGCGCTGAACGCGCCGACGCGGCGACCGAACAGGCTCGCTCCGCCCCAGTAGGCGACGGGGACCGTGATCAGGGCGAAGATCTCAGACAGCCAGTGCGTCGCCACCTCGCCACTGCCAAACGCCCGGATCCAGACGTGCAGCAGCGCGTAGTACAACGGAGGCGAGCCGTCCTCGCGCAGCAGGTGGGGCAACTGCCCGAGGGGATGCGACGAGATCCCCACCGAGATCGCCTCATCGATCCAGTAGTAGAAGTTGAGCTGGCGGGTGCGCAGGTACAGCGACACCAGCGTCAGCGCGAGGAGGAGGCCCGCGATCGCCCAGCGGTTGGGCCGAAAGCCGCTCAAGCGCGCGAGGAGCCCGCGGCTCCCGTCGCCGGCGAGATGGTCTGGCTCAGGCGGAGGCGCGGGCGAGCGCGGAGGTAGCGTGTCGACGGCCATTGCGGTTGCGGGACGCGGTGGGGATCAGCCCCCGCCGCCCGGCGGTGGGAGCGTATCCCCGGCAGGTTGTCTGGTTGCGCTCACGACGGGACGGCTGGTTGGGTACGCTCCCCGCCGCGGCGGAGAGACGCAGACTCGATCTGGGTTGACTCGGAAAGCGAGGCGCTTGGGGTGCGCGATTGGCTGATTCTGACCGAATGGGCGGCAGATCTCAGCCACGGCCTCGTGGGACAGGACCGTACCCTGCCAGACAATGCCGGCGCTAGGAAGTCTGTGAAGAATCGGTTAGACAGGTTTGCGGGCTGATCAGCACGGCATCGCGCCCGTCAGAACGGCGTCGTCGCGGCCAGCGACAGCGACCGTGAGAGGTCGAACGGATCGGACTGGTCGTCGAGCCACGGCCGGCCATACCAGAGGTAGCCGTCGACGTAGCGGGCGGCGAGGCCCCGGTCGCGGGCGGAGAGGCGCCACCGCGATGAGGTCACCTGCCAGGTGGGCGGGATCCCCAGGGTTACGCAGCGGGTCGAGGCGGGGGTGCGGCAGACGGCCGCATTGTTGAAGTCCGGGCCGTGGTACTGCTGGTAGGTGAACGGCTTGCCGTTCGACGCCGTGTTGACGACGAAATGTCGCCCCGGCACGTGCGCGGCGGCCAGCGCGCGAGCGACCCTGGCGCCGAACTCGATCTCGTGCCCGGTGCTGTCGTAATGGGTCGCGTTGAGCGCGAACCCCCGCGCGTCTCCGACCCCGGCGGATTTGAGCATGCGGACCGCCTGGCCGACCGTCTGCCAGTCGGCGGCTCCGGCGTCGATGTAGACGGTCGCGTACGGAAGGGCGTCGAGAACGCGTGAGGCGAAGGCGACGAGCTGGAGCGGGAGCGTCGAGTGATGGGGCACGCACAGGGCAAACGGCAGGTCCGGCTGGAGGATCACCGCCACACGGGACGATCCGATCCCGGCCGCGAGCGCCTGAATCCACTGCTTGTAGTCCGCCTGCTCGGCCGCCGTCGGCAACCGCCGGCACGCCGCCTGCTCCCACGGGACGAGCCGGAACACGGCCATCTGCGCCAGGACGTCCGAATTGCCACCTGTCGCGTTGCCGATGTAGTCGCGGATCGTCTGCTCGATCTGCGAGGTGTCGTACCAGGCGCCGAACCAGCGGACGCGCGGTGCCAGCGCGATCTTGGCCAGCAACCGTCGGTTTTGCCCGGTGGCAGCGCGGTAGGCGGGGAACACCTCGTCCTGTGCTCCGGAGTAGTTGCCCCAGCTCATCCCGGCGATCGGGTCCGACTGGCGCTCGCCGGTGAGGCCCGCGTTCGCAACCCCCGCCGATGCCGGTGAGGGGTGTGCCACGGCGGCCCCGACGGCGAGAAGGCCGGCGATGGCGACGCTTGCCGCCACGGTGCGGAGCGTCTCTGCCGGCAGGCGACCAGCCGCGGCGGCCCCTGTCGCTGCGTCACGCATCGGCCTGAGATTAGCCACGTTTCTCCAGTACCCCGGGCAACTGACTATCGACTTTCTGGGCTCCGAGACGCCCGAATCGGCGCCGGTCGACCGAACATCTGTCTACGAAGGAGCGACGGACAGGCGTCACCGGCGAATCCGGGGCGTTCGGCCATGCACAGCGCGCCAAATCAGGCCGGCGCTCGGCGATCCGGCACAGATTGACGGTCAGCGCCCAAGCCGGGGGCGTGCGGCAAGTTATGGTCGTATATCAGCCACCAGATGACACACCCCCTGGCGCCAGACCCCTCAACCCAGGTGTCATCGTTATCACCCATGCACAACGGCGTCGGTTGATGCGAGAGCTGCGATTCACGCCGAAACCCGGTGCAGCGGGCTAGGGGACGCCGGTCACCGGCTTGCGGGACGCCGGTGACCGCCCGGCCGCTGCCCGCCTCCCCGTCATTGCCGCCGTTTTGCGCCCACTGCCCGCCGCCCACCGGCACACCGAAGTCGGCCCTCTCCGACGAAAAATCGCCGCTCAGGCAAAAGTATCGGCGGTTTCTGCCGATTACGGCGCTATGAGGCTCGTCCGGGTTGATTGGGTGCTTGATGACATGGAGCTGGCGCGGGATATCCCGTCGGCCGCGCTGGGTGCCGCTCCGCTGCTCAGACGAGGGGTTCGCCTGACCCGTTCGCTGGCGGCGCGGCTTGCGTCGCATGGGGTCCGCGCGGTCTGGATCGAGGACGACATGGGTGACGGGATCGTGCCCGCCCAGCCGCTCCCGGATCACGTGCGCACCGCCACCGAGCTCGCCGTCGGCTCCTGCCTGGAGGCGGCGCGATCGGTCGCCGCCGATCTCAACAACCTGCCGGCGCGGACGTTTGAGCAACTGGAGCGAGCGGCCGAGGGGATGATGCGGGCGCTGGCGGAATGCCCCGCGGCGAGCTGCGCGTTCGACGATCTCGCGACCGCCGACAGTTACACCTACAGCCACTCGGTCCGCGTCGCCACGCTCGGGCTGCTGCTGGGACAGCGCATCGACCGCATCGACGGCTGGATCGACTTCCGTGGCCAGCTGCGTCATGACCGGGTGGTGGAGCGCATGACCCAGCTGGCGATGGGTCTCTTGATCCACGACATCGGCAAGATCTCCATTCCCGAGTCGATCCTCAACAAGCCCGGTTCGCTATCCGAGCGCGAGTGGGAGCTGATCAAGACCCACCCGGCCGCCGGCGTCTCGATGATCTCGGACGACCTGATCTCGCCGTTGACGCGCTGCGTCGTGCGCGATCATCACGAACGGTGGGATGGGCTCGGCTACCCCGGCGGCCGGGAGAGCGAGGAGATCCACCCGTTCGCGCGGATCGCGGCCGTCGCCGACGTCTATGACGCAATCACCGCCGATCGCCCCTACCGGTCCGCCGCCCCCCCGCACGTCGGCGTACGACTGGTGCGCGAGGGCGCGGGCACGCAGTTCGACCAGCGGGTCGTCGAACACTTCGTCCGCGTGGCGATGCCCTACCCCGTCGGCTACACGATCGCGATGCCGGACGGCGCTCCGGGGGCCGTCGTCGGCGTCGATCCCCAGGAGCCGGAGTACCCGGTGATCCGCTACCGCGGCGCCGATGGTCATCTGACCGAGTCGGCGATGCACATCGTCGACGGCGTCGTTGAGCGGGGCGCCGAGGACGGTGTGGCTGCCGCCGCATAGGCGGGCGCTCCGCGCCGCCGCTTTCAGCCACAATCCGTCGCTGTGAGCGACACCGCGCAGCGATGGTCCACGGGACGTCTGGCCTGCGCCGCGGCCGGCCTCATGCTGGTTCTCGGCGGATGCGCCAGCAGCAGCGCCGCCCCGTCGAGCTCCGTGAGCGGATTTCGATCGGCGCTCGCGGCCGCCACGCCGCAGCTGCGTGTGCTGCGCGACGACCTGGACTCCGAGCTTCTCAGCGCGCGGGGTCTGACCAGCTCGCAGCTGGCGCAGCGCTCCTACACGCTGGCGACGGCCGCCCAGCACAACCTCAACACGGTCAGCAGCCTGCTCGCCCCCACTCGCTACAACACGCGGCTCCGGGCCCTGCGCTCGTCCCTCGGCGCCCTCGTGTACGACCTGAGCAACGTGTCGACCGCCGCCGGCAACCGCAACGCCCCGGCGTTGGCAGAAGCGTTGAAGACCGTGCGGACCGATGCCGTCAGCGTGACCGGCACGGATGCGACGCTCTCCCGGGCGCTGGGGCTGTCGCCGAGCTGAGGACCCGCAGCGCCCGGTGCCGCAGCGGCAAGCGCTACGAGCCGCCGACCGTCGTGTCGTAGCGCCAGGTTCGCCCGCCGTTCTTGGACACGTACTGCCAGGTTGCACCCCCGTTGGTCTCACCGTCGACGAAGGCGACGAGGTGGCCCTGTGCGTTGCGGACGACAGCCATCGGCTCGCCGTTGAACAGCGCTCGGTACCAGTGCTTGCCGCCGTCGCCGGTCGTGTCGATCACCTGGCCGGATCCGTAGGCGAACACGGTCCGCTGGCTCGCCGCACCGATGTCGGTCACCGCGAACGGCGCCTGAGCGGCGTCGAGGTGCAGCGCCGGCCCATTGGTCGTCCATGTCCGGCCGCCGTTGCTCGTCGCCGCCGGATACTGCGCCTGGCCGACGCTCGCCAGCGCAAAGCCGTGGCCGGCGTCGGTGAAGACCCGCTGTCCCACCAGATTCGACGGGCGCACGGTGGTGCCGGGAGCGAGCGTCCTCGGCCCCCGGGAGATGAGGGTTGCGGTGACGGTCTTCTGCCCCGCCGCGGGAACAGACGCCGCGACGGACGCGCCGGCGCCCACCGCGCCGACCGCGATCACGCCCGCACCGAGCGCGGCGGCACCCATTCGAGTCGATCGGCTGAATTGCATGGGACTCTCCTCTTGTCGACACGCTCATTGCATCTGGTGCGTCAGCGTAACGGCCGCAGGCCCGCATCAGTCCGACGCGCGTAGTCTCTGACCCCTGAGTCGCTCTGGTTGGCTTGATCGGTCCGAGCTCCGCGTCGGGCTCGGCTGCATGAGGTTGTCGACCGACGACGACCGCGACGAGCCGAACTCCGGCGACGTGATCGCCACGGCGCTCGAGGCGGGCGTCACCGTGTTCGACACCGCCCGCGCCTACGGACGCGGCGACGCCGAGCCGGGGCACAACGAACGGCTGCTCGCCGAGGTGATCCGGCGCTGCAGCGCGCAGGCGAACGCGCGCATCGTCACCAAAGGGGGCATGACACGGCTCGGTGGCGGCTGGGTGCCGGACGGGCGCGCGAAGCGGATCCTCGGAGACTGCGAGGCGAGTCTCGCCGACCTCGGCGGCCTGGCCATCGACACGTTCCTCCTCCACGCACCGGATCCGCGAACCCCGTGGAGCACGTCGGTCCGCGCCCTCGCCCGGCTCGTCGATGACGGGGTGGTCGAGCGCGTCGGGGTCTCGAACGTCAATCGCCGGCAACTCGACGAGGCGCTCGAGCTCGGTCCGATCACCGCGGTCGAGGTGGCGCTGAGCATCGTCGACGATCGACCCCTCCGCGGAGGCGTCGTCGAGCGCTGCGCCGAGAAGGGGATCACGGTCATCGCCCACTCTCCCCTCGGGGGACCCCGCCGCGCACGTGAGCTCGCCCGGCCGGGGCCGCTGGCCGACGTCGCGGCGGCGCACGGCGCGACCCCGGCCGAGGCGGCCCTCGCGTGGCTGCTCTCGCTCTCCCCCACCCTGGTCGCCATCCCGGGCGCCCGCCGACCGGAGACTGCGCGCAGCTGCGCCCGTGCGGCGACACTCGAGCTCGACGCCGACGCCCGGGCCCAGTTGGACCGGTCGTTCGGTGACCGCCGCGCGCGAGCCGCCCGTCCGACCGTGCGGACACGCCGCGACGGCCGGCCGAACGGCGCCGGAGACGTCGTCGTCGTCATGGGAATCCCGGGAGCGGGCAAGACCCGGGTCGCGGAGGGATACGTCCCCGGCGGCTATATGCGGCTCAACCGCGACGAACGCGGCGGAGGGCTGCCGGCGCTCGCCGATGCGCTGGGCGACGAGCTTGCCTCAGGCGCCCGGCGGGTCGTGCTCGACAACACATATCTGACCCGCGCGTCGCGGAGCTACGTGATCGATGCCGCGGATCGGCATGCCGTCCCGGTCAGGTGCATCTGGGTCAAGACCCCGCTCGCGCAGGCCCAGGTCAACCTCGTTGAGCGCCTGCTCGACCGGTTCGGCGAACTGCCGGCGCCGGACGATCTACGGACGCTGGCCCGGCACGAGCCGGGCGTGCTGGCGCCCACCTCCCAGATGCGAGCCCTCCGCGAGCTCGAGCCGCCGTCCACCGACGAGGGATTCGCCAGTGTGGAGGTCGTGCCGTTCGAGCGCGCCGATCCCTCCAGGCCCGCCGGGACGGGGGTGTTCGTCGCGGCCGCAGCCCTCCGGTGCGACGGCTGGGAGCAGGCGGTCCGCAGCGGCGACGCCTCGGCGCCGCATCTCGTCTTCGACTGGGCTCCGGACCGCGGCGCGGACACGCTCGAGCCGTGCGTCGGCCAGCTCGCCGCGACGATCACCGGACCGGTGCAGAGCGCCGTCTGTCCCCACCCCGCCGGACCGCCGACCTGCTGGTGCCGGCCGCCGCTGCCGGGGCTGCTGCTCGCGTTCGCACGGCGGCACGATCTCGATCCCACGCGCTCCACCCTCATCGGAGCGCGCCCCGCCCACCGCACCCTCGCGGCCACCCTCGCCATGCGATATGTCAGCTTGTCATGAAGGCCGACGCACGCTTCAGTAGAACTCCTAGTGTCGCGTGAGGTAAGTTCGGTGCCTCGACTGCCAGCGAATTTGCCTGACGCGACACGAGCCCATGGCCACATCCGAGGCGATCACGATCGAGGCCGGCGGCCGCGATGTCCGCGTATCCAATCCGGACCGCGTCATCTTCCCGGAGACGGAGCGCTCCGCCCCCGTCACCAAGCTCGCCATCGTCGAGTACTACGTCGCCGTCGAGGACGGGATCATGCGCGCGCTCCGGCGGCGGCCGACGACGCTCGAGCGCTGGCCGAAGGGGGTGCACCCCGGGATCGTCCTCTCGACGCGGGAGAAGGGCGGCGGCGACGCCTTCTTTCAAAAGCGGATCCCGCGCGGCGCCCCGGACTACGTCGACACCGCCCGGATCCAGTTCCCGTCCGGCCGGTATGCCGATGAGGTCTGCCCCACCGAGATCGCCGTCGTCGCCTGGGCGGCGCAGATGGGGACGATCACGTTCCACCCGTGGCCGGTCCGCCGCGAGGATGTCGACCATCCGGACGAGCTGCGGATCGACCTCGACCCCCAGCCGAGCACCGACTTCGCCGACGCTGCGCGCGTAGCGGTGCGCGCCCGGGCGCTGCTGGGCGAACTCGGCTACACCGGCTTCCCCAAGACCTCCGGCGGCCGCGGGATCCACCTATACGTGCGGATCGAGCCGCGGTGGACGTTCACCGATGTCCGTCACGCTGCGATCGCCTTCGGCCGCCAGCTCGAGCGTCGGCTTCCCGAGGAGGTGACGACGAAGTGGTGGAAGGAGGAGCGAGGCCGGCGCATCTTCGTCGATTACAACCAGAACGCGCGGGATCGCACGATCGCCTCCGCCTACAGCATCCGGCCGAAACCGGGGGCGCCGGTCTCCGCCCCGCTCTCCTGGGATGAGCTCTCAGAGGTCGAGCCGGAGGAGTTCACCGTGGCGACGATGCCCGCCCGCTTCAGCGCGCTCGGCGACCTGCACGCAGCAATCGACGAGACCGCCCACTCACTTCAGCCGCTGCTCGACCTCTACGACCAGGATGTCGCGGAGGGCCGCGGGGACATGCCGTACCCGCCTGATTACCCAAAGATGCCCGGAGAGCCCAAGCGCGTGCAGCCGTCGCGAGACCGCGACCGTCACCGCGACTGAGGCAGCCGGGCCGACCCCCGTTTGGCCGCCGGGGCCGACGGCGGTGGCACGACCGGCCCAATGTCGCCGTCCGGCGCCTCGTCGAGGTCGACGATCACCGGCGCATGATCGCTCGGCCCGCTGCCCTTCCGAGCGTGGCGGTCGACCCACGCCGCCCGCACCCGGGCCGCGACCGGGCCGCCCGCGAGGACGAGGTCGATCCGCATCCCCAGGTCCTTGTGGAACATCCCCGCCCGGTAGTCCCAATAGGTGAACACGCGCTCGTTCGGCCACCGGTCGCGGACGACGTCGTGCAGGCCGACCGCCTGTAGGTCGGCGAGCGCCGCCCGCTCCGGCGCCGTGACGTGCGTCTGACCGACGTAGGCCTCGGGATCGAAGACATCGGCGTCGGTGGGGGCGATGTTCACGTCGCCGCAGACGACCGTCGCCTCCGGGCCGGCAGCCACCATCCCCCGGAGCGACGCCAGCCACGCGAGCTTGTACCGGTAATGCTCGGACCCCGGCACGCGGCCGTTGGGAACGTACACCGACACCACGCGGATCCCGCCACACGTGGCCGACACGGCCCGGGCCTCCGGATGCGGGAACCCGGGAGCCCCGGGGATGCCGGCGACGACGTCATCAAGGCCGGCGCGGGAGAGGATGGCCACCCCGTTCCACGTGGCCTCGCCGTGAAGCGCGACGGCGTAGCCGCGGTCCGAGAGCGCATCGCCGAGCAGTTCGGTGAAGGCGTCGTCGGCGAGCTTGGTCTCCTGGAGGCAGACCACGTCCGGCCGGCGCTCATCCAGCCACGCCAGTAGCCGGGGCAGGCGCTGCTTGACCGAGTTGACGTTCCAGGTCGCGATTCGCATCACCCGCACCGTAGCGACCCCGCCGGCAACGGACCAGGCAATGAATTGGGGTGAGCTCGGCGCCGCCGGCACACCTGCCGGCCGCCGCACCGTTCGCCGCTACGGACGGCGATGGTGGTCGTGGCCGCGAATGGTGTTCCACGACTGCCACGTGATGCGCAGGATGACCAGCGTGATCGCCAGGCCGATGAGCGGGTCGGCGACCGGGGCTCCGATCGCGACGACGATGGCGGAGGCGATGACCGCCAGCGACACGTACGCGTCGGCGGCGGCGTGGTTGCCGTCGGCGATGAGCGCCGGACTGTTCAGTCGGTGCCCCGCGCGCCTGCGGACCTTCGAGGCGGCGTAGTTGCCCAGGTAGCCGATGGCGCCGGCGGCGGCCAGCACCCAGAGGTGCGTCGGCGGGCTGCGATGGATGAGACGCAGCACGGCTTCCACCCCGGCAACGCAGGCGCTGATGAAGATCGCGGCGACGACGAACAGCCCTGCCGTCCGCTCCGCGCGCTCAGAACGGATGACGAAGGCGATGCCGAGCGGCACCGCGGTCAGGGCGTCGCCGAAATTGTGGATCAGGTCGGCGAGGAGCGCGACTGAGCCGGACATGATGAACACGACGGTCTGGGCGAGCGCGGCGAGACCGAGCAGGCCGAGCGACGTGAGCACCGCCCGCACTCCCTCGCGCGACCGCTTGATGGAGTCGTGTATGAGCCCGTGCGAGTGGCCATGGTCACCGTTGTGCTTGTGCTCACCGTGGTGGGCGTGCTCAGCCTCTTCAGGCTCGACCTGGGACCGTGGAACAGCGATGTCAGGCCTCCAGCAGCTCGGCGTGCACGCTCGACCGGCTGCGGCTCCGGCCCTGGCGCAGGTGCTCCACGTGGGAGATGGCCTGCTCCAGCAGCTCTCCGACGTGATCGTCGTGCAGGTCGTAGACGATCTGGCGCCCATCGCGCCGGCCGGCGACGAGCCCCAGATGCCGCAGGACGCGCAGCTGATGAGACACGGCGGACGGTTCCATCCCGACCGCGCCCGCGAGCTCGTTGACCGGGCACGGGCCGGCATGAAGCCGCCCGAGGATCCGCAGGCGGCTCGGCGTCGCCAGCGCCTGCATCGTGTCCGCGACGGCCCGCGCGAATTCCGGGTCGAGCTGCGCGGGGTGGTGTTGGTTCTCACCGTGAGCCATGAACACCAGAATAGCTGAGCGATCTTTCAGGTGTCTGCACCAGGTCCCGGGCGGCGTGGCTGCGGGCGACCGGTCGTCTGAGCTGGTGGCGTCCGGCGTTGTCCGGCCGACCCCGGGGATCGCTGCTGTCCGTGCCCGCGCAGGGTCCCGGGGTGGGCGCGGACGCCCGGGTCGACCCGGGCCTTCACGAGGCTGGCGACTGCGGTCGCCGCGAGCACGACGGCGACGAGCACGAGCGAGAGGCCGGTTGAGATCTCCGGGATCGAGTGATCCCGGATGTGGGCGAACTCCAACACGAGCTTGACCCCGACGATCCCCAGGATCGCCGCCAGCCCGGTCGAGAGGTACACGAGCCGGGTCAGCAGCCTGGACACGAGGAAGAACAGGGCGCGCAGGCCCAACAACGCGAACGCGTTGGCCGCGAACACGACGTACGCGTGCCTCGTAACCCCGAACACCGCCGGGATGGAGTCAAACGCGAACACGACGTCCGTGCTGCCGATGGCGATCAGCACCAAAAGAAGTGGAGTGAACCTCCTGCGGCCGCCGGCCCGCGAGAGAAGCCGGCCCCCGTCATACGTGTCGGTGAACGGCAGCGCGCGGCGCGCGGCGGCAACCAGGGCGTTGTCCTCCACCGCGGGATCCTGGTCACGATGGCGAAAGAGCTGGACCGCCGTTGCGATGAGCGCCACCCCAAAGACGAGGAACATGAACGTGAACGCCTGCAGGAGAGCGACGCCAAGCGCGATCAATGCGACCCGCAGGCAGAGCGCGAGCGTGATCCCAAGCGTCAGCGCCTTCGGCTGCTGCTCGACCGGCACAGCGAAGGCGTTGATGATGATCACGAACACGAACAGATTGTCGAGCGAGAGGCTCTTCTCGATCACGTAGCCGGCGAAGTACTGCGCGCCGAGATCCCATCCGGCAACGAGCCCGAACGCAACCCCGAACAGCACCACCAGCAGGATGTAGACGACCGACCAGCGGAGCGCCTCGGCGAAGCCCAGCGCGCGCCGCCGGCGCCCCACCAATAGCCAGTCAACGGCCAGTAGCCCGGCGATGCAGGCAAGTGTGGCCCCCCAGCCCGCAGTGGTGACGTGGAGCATTGCTTTCGTCCTCCGGCGCGAGCTAGAGGATCGAGGAGAGCCCGTGGACCGCGGCCGCGCCGAGCACGATCTCGAGCACGATCCCGGTGAGCTCGATCAGAAGCGCAACCACCACGACCAGGATGTCCTCGAGCAGGATGCCGAGCGACAGCAGGACGACGCCGAGCGCGGGCAGCGTGTCCAGGCCGCTGAACGGCGGGGCGAGAAACGCGGCGGCCGAACCGGCGATCACGAGGAGGCCAAAGACGATCTCGGCGGCGCGCCGGTGAAAGAGGAACCGAAGGCGCGGGCGCGAGAACTGCTCGAGCCGGCGGATCAGCTTCATCAGGGCGGCGATGAAGCGCTGTTGCCGTTCGCCCGCCACGTGGAGGGCACGCCACCGGCGCGGCAGCCAGACCTCACGCCGTCCCGCGATCATCTCCAGCGCGAGCAGCGCCGCGATGATCTCGAACACGTGGGTCACGCCGGCCGTCGGCAGTGGGAGCGCGGGCACACCGAGCAGCAGGACGAGGAGTACGGCGAAGCTCTTGTCGCCGAAGGCCTCGGTGAGGCTCCCCAGGGTCTTGTCGCCCTCGCCCGTCAACCATCGTTCCAGCTGACTGCTCAGCCTCGGGGCCGCGGGCGGGGCGGCCGGTGAACACTGGCGCTGGGTTCGCCCGGTGCCGGAGTGCATTGGGTCTCCTTTCGACTGACGTCGGTGATTGACGACCAGCCGAAGGTTTCTCCCGCCCATCTGGGCCGGCGCGCCCGGGCCGTGAAGGCCGTACTGACGAGCGGCGCCCGTTCGGGGATACTGCCCCGCGGCACGTCACAGCGTAGCGCGCTCTGTGCGCCACCACGTGCCCCGGGCCGCGTTCTGCGGAGATTCTTCGGAGCACCATCCAGGACAGGGCGGCGGGCCGGTCAACGGCCCCGTCTACGCTCGATTGATCAGGGTACCGCCGTCCAAAGCCCTACTTGTCGCGCGGCGGATTGGGCTGCTGTGGCAGCGGCGCGTCGTTGGGGGCCGGCAGGGTGCTCCCGTCCCGCAGGATGATGTCGGCCACCGGGGTCGGCACCGCGGCCGGGGCTGGCGGCGTAGGGGCCGGCGCGACGGGCGGGCTCGGAGCCGGCGGGATCTTCGGCGCCGTTCCGTATGCGGGAGGGGCGGCGGTGGGTGATTGGGAGCGATCGACGAGATCGGCGAGGCTCGGGGCCTGGTCGAGCCGCGGAACCCCAAGCGGGGGCAGCCCGAGTAGATCGATCGCGGTCTTGGGGATGCTTGCATGGCCGCACCAGCGGCTGTCGATCGTGGTCCGGACCAGGCCGCCGAACATCAGCAGCGGCACCCGAGGGCCGTAGGCGAGCTGGACGTTGTCCGGCGTGTACTCGAGCGCGGGTGTCGTGACGTGGTCGTCGTATCCGCCCCAGTCGTCCCAGGTCAGCATGAACACCGTCTGGTCCCACCCACCGGCCTTGACCACCGCATCGACGGACTGCCACACCAGGTCCATGCCCTCGGTCACGTCAGCAGGAGGATGCTCGTCGTACGGGCTGTTGTGCCAGAGCATGACGAGGGACGGGAGCGCTCCCGCCTTCGCGTCGGCCAGGAACTGAGCAGAGGAGACGACGTTCGGTGACCCTTTGAGCTGGGCATAGAAGCCGACGGGGTAGTCGCCGGACGCGGCGTAGGCACGCCACGAGACGCCGTGCTGATCAGCAAGCCCGGGCAGCGACGGCATGTCCCAGAGCGGCGGCGTCTGACGAAGGGAGGGGTTCTTCAGCGTCGGCGACTGGCCTCCCACGATGATCAGATGATTCGGTGTGGAGTTCGTACCGAATCCGGAGCAATGGTTCTCCACGAACGCGCCCGTGGCCGCGAGGTACAGGTAGTACGGGAGCACCGTGTCGGTGTCGAACTGCAGGTGGGTCGCCGTTCCAGCCCCCGTCAGCCACTCGTAATACGCGTGACGGTCATGGGGCTGATCCTTCGCGGGGGGGTTGGCGGCGACCGGCCAATCCGTGGCGACGGCGCCGCCGTACGGGGCAATCCCCCGGAAGTAGTTGTCTGTGGTGTGGTTTTCCTGGACGATGATCACGACACGCTTGACCTGCCCGGGCGCTTCGCCGGCCATTTCCGCCCCTCTCTCTGGATGAACTCGATGACGACGGATCGCAGCCACCCTAGAGCCGGCTGACCCCACGCTCGTTAAACCCCTGAGTCCAGCCGGCCCAGTCAGCGGACAACACCGCGAGGGCCGCAGGGGCCCGTGGTACGCTGATTTCGCGCTCAGCGAGCCTCTGAGTCCCTCTCGCTTTCCGGGCGACTTCATCAGTCAGAGGGGCAGAGAGGCTGGTGGCGATGAGCGACGAGCCTGATACGCGCCCACTCATAACTCCGGAGCGCCTCAAGGAACTCGAAGCGATGGCCCGCTACGCCCGGCAGCGCTATGACCTCTACAAGGCCAGGGCCTATGGGCCCCATCTGACCAGCCCCACGCGCATGCGTGAGCTCGAGCGTGAATGCACGCGCGCCGAAGCGACACTCCGTTTCGCGACGGCGGAGGCCAAGCGCACCTCGGCTCCGAACACGGGCTACTGACCGGGCCGGGCGCCATCGGCGCGAGCCGCGTCCAGGTCGTGTCAGGCGAACGCGTCCGGCGGCAGGACGTAGCGCTGCGGCGTTCGCCGTCCCGGGTCAGCGCCGGTGTGCGTCCGCATCGAGTGCAGTCCGCCTGAGGTCGGCGCGGCCAGAGCCGTTTCCGGCCGCCCCGCGTGGGCGACGATCCAGTCGAGGATCGCCGGGAACTCGGCGCCCTCTGCGAGGATCGCGGCGCGCTCGACCACCTGCCCACCTGACGCATGAGGACGTGCCAGCCGAGACAGCAGTTGCCGGATCTCCGATTCGTCCATCTCTATCGCCCGCTCACCGTGCGCCTACCCGCACGAGCCGTTCGACCAGGAGGCTGGCTCGCCCCACGGTGCCGCTCCACAGGCGCGTCGCCTTCGCCGCTCGACGCCCGGCGACCGGCGGATGCTCGTCGGAGAGCGCTCGCTGCTCGGTCCCCCGGCGCAGCCGCTCGTCCCGCGTGACGGCGCCCCGCGCCATCAGCGCAACGGCCTCGTCGTCCGACACCGAGGCGCGGCCCGCGTTCACCCACGCGAGGCGGAACGCCAGGCCGCCGGCGAGATAGAGGAGGCTGGCCGCGTTCTGAGCCGGGCGGCGAGCGCCGCGGCGCCGGCCGATCCACGGGAGCACGAGGCCGGTGACGACGAGGACTTGTGCCGTGCGGAACAGCACGGCTGGGGCTCCGTGGGAAATGGCCTCGGCGGCCCGGCCGAGGCGGCGCTCGTTGACGGTCGACAGCGTCAGCTCGGCGAGAATCGCACCGGCTTCGAGGCGGCTGAGCGCAACGTGGCTCGGATCGTCCTCGGCCTGGCCGGCGGCCGCCAGCGTCAGTCGCGTGGCGGCAGCGCCGGTCGCCGTTGCGGTCGCGATGAAGATCGGCCCCAGGAAGATGCGACTGCGGGCCCACACCGGGACCGCGGTCGTCGCCAGCAGGACGCCCGTATACGAGCCGAGGTAGGAACCCAGGATCGCCTCGGCGGCTCCCAGTCCCTTCGCGGTGCGCCGGCGGCCGAGCAGATCCGCTCCGACGGCTCCGGCACCGGTCACGCTGAACGCGGTCAGGCACCACGCGCCGAGGTTCATCGGCGACCGGGGCTTGAAGATGCGCAGCATGTTGAGAAAGCGGCCTGGGCGGCCGAGGTCGGCGATGAGCAGCAGCGGCGCGGGCAGCACCGATCCGAGCGCGACCCTGCGGGCGATGCCGGCCGTCCACTCGTCTCCGGCCAGATCGGCGGCCACGGCGGAGAACGCAGCCCCAGACGCCATCCCGCCGAACCAGAAGTACAGCGGCACCTCCCACGTCCATACCGCCCGGTGGAGGATGGGGCCCTGGATTGGCTGGGGCACCGGACCGGTGCGCATCCGCAGGTTCGCCGCCGCGACCTCGCCGTCCGCCGGCTCTGCGGCGGCATAGGCCGTATCGCGTCCGAACAGATACGACCAGGCCGCGTCCCCCCACGAGGGTCGCGCAAGCGCCACCCGGACGCCCTCCACAGCCTGCCGCCAGGACGCCGGCCCTCCGCGCACGCCGCGAGCTGGGGTGGGGTCCCGGGTCGTGTTGTCGTGGTCGGCCACGCACTCCTCGGAACGGGCGGCCGCGGTGGCACCCGGCTCTCTGTCCGGATGGAGCGGCGCGGGCCGGGGGGGAAGACCCAGTGGACTGCCGTCGCTGATGCTCACCGGCGCCTCCGGGCGGCCGCGAACGAGAGAGCGGCGCCGGCAGCGGCGAGCAACCCGGCGCCCACTGCGGCGACCGTCGCCGCAACGACGTTCTCCTGGACCGGTGAATCAGCCTCCGCGGGGAGGCCGTAGCGCTCCGGCGGCTCGGTCAGCAGGAAGAACGCGCCCAGGCCGCCCGCGAGGTCGTGCTGAGGCTCGTCGCCCGCGCCGTAGAGGTAGGCACCCTCGATGCCACGGCGATGCAGCTCCGCAACTCGCCGTTCGGCTTGCGTGACGAGCTGCTCGTACGGACCGAACTGGATGGAGTCCGTCGGGCAGGCCTTCGCGCAGGCCGGCTCGAGCCCGTCCTCGAGCCGGTCGTAGCAGAGCGTGCATTTCCCGGCGCGGCCGTCGACCGGGTCGCGGTCGACGACGCCAAATGGGCACGCGGGCACGCAATAGCCACAACCGTTGCAGACGTCGGCCTGGAGGACAACCGTCTGGTACTCAGTGCGGATCAGCGCTCCGGTGGGACAGGCATCCAGGCAGCCGGCGTTCGTGCAGTGCTTGCAGACGTCGGACATGAACAGCCACTGACTGCCGACGCCCTGGGCCATCGTGACCAGGTCCGGCAACTCCCCCGTGGGCGGGATGGCGGGCAGCGCGCGCTGCGCCTCCTCCGCGAGCTCCGGCGACGGCTCGAGCAGCTCGACGAACCGGACGTGCCGCCAGGTGGAGGCCGACAGCCGGCCGGTGTGATCGTAGGATCCTCCCGGCTTGAACTGCGATCCGTCGGCCGGCAGGTCGTTCCACTGCTTGCAGGCAACCTCACACGCCTTGCAGCCGATGCACACCGACGTGTCGGTGAAGAAGCCCATCCTCTGCGCACCGGCCCGGTGGATGGCGATTTCGGTTGGAGCGGCAGAGGTGGCGCTCACGGCGTCACCTCCTTGGGGAACTCGGCGGAACGGTCGTCCTCGTTGACGGCCACCGCCGGGGCGGTCGGAGCACGCCCCTTCAGACGCTCGGTCGATGGGCGCCGCCGCCGGCCCGCCTGCACGTCGCAGGTGAACGCCTTGGACTCCTGGATCGTGACGTTCGGATCGCCGGACAGCGCACCCAGATCGTTTGTCGAGTCGCCGGCGCAGGGCCCGGTGTATCCCCAGTGCCAGGGGAGCCCGACCTGGTGGACGAGCCTGCCGTCGACGCGCAGCGGCCGGATCCGCTCGGTCACGAGCGCGCGTGCCTCGATCTCGGCTCTGGCGGTGACGATCGTCATCCAGCCGCCGTCCTGGATCCCCCGCGCGCGGGCCAGGACGGGGTCGATCTCGGCGAACATCTCCGGCTGGAGCTCAACGAGCCACGGAAGGGTGCGGCTCATGCCCCCGGCCGTGTGCTGCTCGGTCAGGCGGAACGTCGTGGCAACCAGTGGGAACCGGGGGTCGCCTGTCTCGTGGTACGGATTCTCCGGGCGCCGCCACCGGATGGCGGACGGGTCGGCGGCGAGATCCGGATACAGCAGGTTGTGCACCGGCGACTCGATCGGCTCGTAGTGGGTCGGCAGCGGCCCGTCGAGCAGCCCGTTGGGCGAGTACAGCCAGCCGCGCCCGTCGGCCATCATGATGAACGGCTCGTCGCCGGCGATCGCGTCCATCCCGGTGGCCCCCGGCGACGGGCGGTAGTCCGGGGGCTTGGCGGGCTCGAAGTCCGGGACGTCATAGCCCGTCCAGCGCTCTTCGGCAGGGTCCCACCAGATGTACTTCTTGCGCTCGCTCCACGGGCGTCCGTGCGGATCGGCGGACGCTCGGTTGTACAGCACGCGTCGATTCGCCGGCCACGCCCACGCCCACTCCGGCGAAACCCAGCCGCCGGGCTCGCTCAGGTCGCCCGGGTTCCGACGTCGGGCCTGGTTGACGCCGCCGGCGAAGATGCCCGAGTAGATCCAGCAGCCACAGGCGGTCGAGCCGTCGTTGCGCAACTCGGTGAAGCCGGACACGAGCCGGCCGGTCGCGACCTCGTAGCCGTTGATCTCTTTCATGACCGCCTCGACGTCGGGCTCGGCCGTACCCCCCAGCTCGGGATAGTCCCAGCGAAGGTTGATCAGCGGCCAGTCGCGCGGCTGGGTCGAGCCCGCGTAATGGGACATGACCCGTTTGGCCAGGTGGTGCATGAACCACAGGTCCGAGCGCGCGTCGCCCGGCGGCTCCAGCGCCTTGTCTCGGAACTGCACCAGGCGCTGGGTGTTGGTGAAGGTTCCCTCCTTCTCGACGTGCGCGGCCGCGGGCATCAAGAACACCTCGGTCTGGATGTCCTCGGTCCGGAGCTCGCCGGATTGCACCTCGGGAGAGTCGCGCCAGAAGGTCGCCGTTTCGATCTCCGACATATCGCGGACGACGAGCCACTTGAGTCGCGCCAGGGCACGGCGCTGGAGACCCGAGTGCTGCGATCCGACGCCCGGGTTCTGCCCCATCACGAAGAACCCCTCCACCCCTCCGTCGAGCATCCGCAGCGTGGTGGCAAAATGCGAATGATTGCCGCTGATCCGCGGAATCGAGGAGAAGCCATAGCCGTTCTCATCGGTCGCCGCATCCCCGAACCAAGCCTTGAGCAGCGAGATGATGTACGTGTCGAAGAACGACCACCAGCCGCGGTCCGCGCCGTCGCTCTTGACGTAGTCCTTCAGCTCGAACTCCTGTGCGCCGGCACGCGGCATGTGGAGGTAGCCCGGAAGCAGGTCGTAGAGCGTGGGGATGTCGGTCGAGCCCTGGATCGACGCGTGGCCGCGCAGAGCCATGATCCCGCCCCCCGGGCGTCCGATGTTGCCGAGCAGGAGCTGGAGGATCGCCGCTGTGCGGATCATCTGTGCGCCGGCGCTGTGCTGCGTCCAGCCCACGGCGTAACAGAACGCGGTCGTGCGCTCGGGGCCGGAGTTCTCGACGAGTGCCTGCGCAACCGCATGGAAGTCCTCCGGTGAAATGCCACAGATGCGCTGGACGGTCTCCGGGGTGTAGCGGCTGAAGTGCCGGCGGAGGATCTGGAAGACGCACCGCGGGTCCTGGAGCGTCTCGTCACGACGGAGATCGCCGACGGGCATCCCGGCACCGGTCCGGTCATCGAACGCCTGCATCGCGTGCTCCCGCGTGCCGCCCGGCGAGTTCGTCTCCGCGCCCGCGTACATCCAGGTCGACCGGTCGTACATGCCCGTCTCCGGGTCGAACCCGGAGAACACACCTCCTAAATCCTCGGTGTCGCGGAACCGCTCGTCGATGATCGTCGCCGCGTTGGTGTAGTGGACGACGTAGTCGCGGAAGTAGGACTCGGTCTCCAGGACATGGCGGATCAGGCCGCCGAGGAACGCGATGTCTGTCCCGGCGCGGATGGGGACGTGGTGGTCAGCGACCTCGCTCGTCCGGGAGAAGCGGGGGTCGACGTTGATGATGCGCGCCCCTCGCTCCTTGGCCTTCATCACCCACCGGAACCCAACCGGATGTGCCTCGGCCATCGACGAGCCCTCGATGATGATGCAGTCGGAGTTCTGGAGATCCTGCAGGAATCCGGTGGCACCGCCGCGCCCGAACGAGGTCCCCAGACCGGGGACCGTCGAGCTGTGTCATATGCGGGCCTGATTCTCGATCTGCAGCGCGCCCATCGCCGTGAAGAGCTTCTTGATCAGGTAGTTCTCCTCGTTGTCGAGCGTCGCCCCGCCGAGGTGGGCGAAGCCGAGCGTTCGATCCACGCGCTCGCCGTCATGGTCGACGTCCTGCCATCCGGCCTCGCGCGCGGCGATCACGCGCTCGGCGATCATGTCCATCGCCTGCTCGAGTTTGAGGTCCTTCCATCCGGTCTCTCCGGGCCCGCGGTAGCGCACCTTCATCAGCCTGCCCGGCTGCTGGACGAGCTGCCGGGAGGCCGACCCCTTCGGGCACAGCGTGCCCTGATTGACCGGCGAGCGGGGATTGCCTTCGATGTCGACGAGCTCACCTGCGCGCGTGTACACGACCTGGCCGCACCCCACCGCGCAATAGGGACAGACCGACTCGGTGGCCTTGAGACCGGCGATCCGCGCTCCCGCGCGCTCGGTGACCGGCGACACGGCACTCGGCCCCATACCCCAGTCCATCGCGCGCCCCACGAGCGGCAGGTGGCGCAGGCGCTCGAAGGTGAGCGGTCGCGAGCCCGGGCGCACAGCATCCACGCCCGGTGTGCCGATCGGGTGCGAACCCATCGCTCCACACCATACGCCGCGCGGGACGGAGATCAACCCTCGCCGGCGTGACCCTGGCGACCCCGGACCGGCATCGTCTGATTCGCGGGGACGGGCCTCCGATGGGCGTATCGTTATGAGGTGAAGGCTCGGGAACCGGCATGCTGAGCAAGCCATCCAACTTCGTCACTCTCGCGATCGTCCTGGTCGCGATCGCGGGCTGCGGCGGCTCCGGCTCGTCAACCAACTCGAAATCGGCGAGCACGTCGGCAAGCACGACCGCGACGACGCAGGCGCCGACGTCCACGTCCACGTCGGCGGCGGCGCCGGCGGCAGCCGCGGTGAAGATCACCGCCGCCACGGTCCCGGGGCTGGGGCCCGTCCTCGTCAACGCCCAGGGCCGCACCCTGTACATCTTCGAGCCGGATCACCACCAGAAGGTCACGTGCGTGAGCTCGTGCGCGGCGGTGTGGCCGCCGGTGACCCTCCCCGCCGGGGCAAAACCGACGCCCACCGGCTCTGTCAAGCAGTCGCTGCTGGGAAGCGATCCCAATCCGTCCGGCGGCCACGTCGTGACCTACGCCGGCTGGCCGCTCTACACCTACGTGGGAGACGCGGCGCCCGGGCAAGCCCACGGACAGGCGCTGAACCTCAACGGCGGCCTGTGGTACGTCATCTCGCCGGCGGGCAAGGTGATCACGAAGAAGCCCTGATCGCCCTACCCGGGTGTGTCAGGCCTGGGCGCCGAGCCCGCGACGGATGAAGCGCATCGCCTCCTCGAACACGTCCTCTGGCACGTTCTCGGTGTCGCCCCACAGGATCCAGCGCAACCCGATCATCTCGCCGATGCCCATCAGCACCCAGGCGAGCGCCTCCGGGTCGGCCTGCTCGATCTCGCCGGCGGCCATCGCATCACTCAGCCCGCTGACGTAACCCTCGACGATGCGCTCATAGTGCAGCTGCAGGGCCGCCGGCGACACGAACTCGGCCTGGCGGATCACGCGGTACAAGCTGGGGTGGTCGGCCGTGAAGCGAAAGAACGCCCGGAAGCCGAGTCGCTCGGCCTCCGCGCGGGAGCCGGCGCCTGATGCAGCCTCGGTCATCGCATGCCGAACGCGATGGTTGAGGTCCTCGACGAGCTCGTCGAAGATGTCGCGCTTGCTGGAGAAGTACAGGTAGAAGGTGCCGGGTGCGACGCCCGCTGCCTGCACGACCTTGACGATCGACGCTTCGTGATAACCAAGCTCGGTGAACACCTGCTCGGCCGCCTCGAGCAGGCGCGCCCGTGTGCGGGCGCCCCGCGCGGTGCGAGCTCCTCGCTCGGTCCCGCCACCCCGCTCAGTGCCGCCGTCGCGCCCGGCCCTGCCGTCCTGGTCGATCCGGGCGTCACGCGGAGGCGGGGTCTCCTCGACCGGCGCCCCGGGCCCGTGGCCGTCGGTCATCGCAGCTGCTCTCGCTTCAGGCGCTCACGCAGCTCCCGCTTGAGCAGCTTGCCTGACGGCGACCGGGGAAGCTCTGCGGCGAACCGCACCGCGCGTGGCGTTTTGAACGCCGCCAGCCGTTCCCGGCAGAAGGCGATCAACTCAGCCTCGTCGGTCGATCGCCCGGTCCGCACCACGGCGACTGCCATCCCGACCTCGCCCCACCGCTCGTCAGGCATGCCCAGCACCGCCGCATCAGCGATGGCGGGGTGCTCGTGGAGCACCGCTTCGACCTCGGCCGGGTAGACGTTCTCGCCTCCGGAGACGTACATGTCCTTCAGCCGATCGCGGATCCGGTAGAAGCCCTCGGCGTCGCGTTCGGCGATGTCCCCGGTGTGCAGCCAGCCGTCGCGAAGCGCCGCGTCTGTCGCCACCTCGTCGCGCCAGTATCCGGCGAACACTCCCGGCCCGCGGACGAGCAGCTCGCCGGTGCCCGGGCCGGCGATCATGGCCTCTGCGTACGGGTCGGCGAGCCCCACCTCCACGTGAGGATACGGCTTGCCGGCCCATCCGATCCGCCTCGCCGCCTCCTCCGGCGGGAGGCACAGGACATTGGGGGAGGCCTCGGTGAGCCCGTACCCCTGGATGATCGCCACCCCGTGATCGTGCCAGGTCTCCAGCAACGCCTCGGGCATCGGTCCCCCACCTACGATCGCCTGACGCAGGCTGGAGAGGTCGGTGCGAGGGAACCGCGGGTCGGTGGCCATGAACAGGTAGTTGGCAGGAACGCCCATCATCGTCGTGACCCGCCTGCGCTCGATGAGCTCGAGGACGCGACCCGCGTCGAACGCCGGCTCGATCACGACCGTGGCGCCCTTCCACCAGGCGAGCAGCGGCTGAACGTTCCATCCGCCGACATGAAACTGAGGGAGAACCTGCAGCACCACGTCGGTGCCGCTCATCTCCGAGGTCCGGTCAAGGCTGAGATTCGTCCAGAAGCAGTTCCGGTGGGTCAGCCGCGCGCCCTTCGGACGGCCGGTGGTACCGGAGGTGTAGAGGAGCAACAGGTCGTCGCCGTCGTCCACGGACGCGTCGAGCTCCCACCCCGCTTCCTCGGTTGCGACGCCGTCGAGTTCCGCTCGGGCGAGCACGAGCCGCACCGGCGACGACCCGGCCTGCGCCAGCGCGGCATCCGCCAGCGGACCATGGTGGGGCTCGACGAACAGCGCGGCCGGCTCGGCGTCGGTGAGCTGGTAGGCGAGCTCGGCGGGCGCCGAGCGCCAGCTCAGCGGAGTCAGTACGAGCCCGGCCTTGGCGCAGGCAAAGAACAGCTCGACGTGTTCCGGCGAGTTGCGCGTCAGCGACGCCACACGGTCACCGCGGCCGAGGCCGAGGCCGACCAGTGCGCATGCCAACGCCTCGGAGCGGGCATCGAGCTCGGCGTAGGAGATTCGCTCGTCGCCGCGCTCGATCGCAACGCGCCCCGGCGTCACGATGGCGCGGTCGCGAATCCAGCGACCGATCGTGAGCTCCCCGGACGATCCCCGCGAGGCCCCCAGCGCTGCCACTTGGGGTCGTGTCATCACGATGGTCATGGTGTCAGCTCGGTGACGGGTTTGGCGTCCGGGGCGCCCCAGGCGCCCCGGACGCGCACCTCATCCCGATGTGGTGAACTGCAGTTCCTTCGCGGCGGTCCCCTCCAGGAACGGACTCACCGGCTTGATGAACGTGGGAGCGCCGACGGCAACCTTGCCGATCTCCGTCATCCGCGACGCCGGCCCCAGCGACGGCGTGTAGTTGAGCGGCGGGACAAGACCGCCGAGGTTGACCTCGCCGAGGTGCAGCTTGGCGTTGAGGATCCCCTGGCGGGACAGGTCTCCGGACTCGATCGCCTTGCGCAGCAGGGCCGTCTCCATCTGCGCCTCCGCATACCCGTACATGTAGTAGTAGTCCGGGATCTGCTTGGGGGCGTATTTCTTGGTGTTGGCCAGGAACTGCTGCATGCCCGGCACGCGCATATTGCCCCACTGGGCCTCGTAGCCCAGCACCCACACGTTGGACGCGAGCGCCTTCGCAACCGGCGTCGGCTTGCCGGTCGGCATGCCGTTCGAGGTCATCAGGTACTCCGACCACGCCGGGCCCTGGAAGACCCATGTGGGGTTGTACCCCTGCGAGGCGCCAGTGCCGACGATCGTGGCGGCCGTTGCCGGCACGGCGACGACGAACACGTACTGTGCACCCGCCGCTCGCATCTTCTGCACCTGCGCGGTCAGGTCCGTGTCTCCAACCTGGTATGTCGCCTCGGCGACGTTGTTGAAGTGATAGGCCTTCAGCCCGGCCAAATAGCCGCGCAGCCCGTCCTGGCCGTAGGCGTCGTCCTGGTAGATGATTCCGATCTTCGCGTTGGGATGACCGCTCTGCTTGAGAATGTAGGCCAGCGCGTTGGCGTCATCGATCGCATAGGGCGTGCCGATCACGGCCATCACCGGATCCGTGACGAACGCGGAGTCCTGTGCGGCCGCTCCGACCACCATCTTCTGCTGGTCGGCCAACGGCTGAATCGCCTTGGTCGTCGGGCTCCCCAGCGACTGCGCGATCATCGCGACCTGGCCGGAGATCTGGTTGTAGTCCTGGACCTCGGTCTGCGGGTCATACTTGCTGTCGCGCTCGACGAGGTTCACCTTCCAGCCGTTGATGCCGCCGCTGGCGTTCACGGCCTTGAAGTACGTCTGCTGGCCGGCCGTGAGCGGATCGCCGATCACCGCGACCGGTCCGGACAGCGGGCTCAGCACGCCGAGCGAGATCGTCTTGGTCTTGGCGTCGACGCCGGGCCCGGTCTTGATCCCGCCGGTCGCGGTTCCACCGCTGCCCGCACCGACCGCACCCGTCCCGCACGCAGCCAGGCTGACCGCGATCACACCCGCCGCACATCCGGCCGCGACAGAACGCAGCTTCACTTTGCCCATGTTGGCACTCTCTCCTCCATCGATTGCTCTTGTCTCGGTGACGGCTCTTCACCGTCGGGCTTGTGCATCGGCTCTCGGCCCTCGCTGCGACCCACTCGGACGCGCTGAAGGCGCCGGGCGAGTCCCACGACGCCGCCTGGCTCGAACACGAAGAAGGCGATGATCAGGACCCCGTAGACGATCGACGTGAGATCGTCGATCGGCACCCCGCCCGAGGCCGTCTGCGGGACCAGCGACTGCAGGACCGGGGGCAGCGCGAAGATCACGATCGAGCCCAGCACCGGTCCCCAGACCGTGCCGATCCCGCCGACGATGATCGCCGCGACGTACTGGACCGACAGGAGCAGGCTCCACTGGTCCGGAGTCACGAACGACAAGAACGAGGCGTACAGCGCGCCGCTGATCCCGGCCAGAAATGATGAGATCGCGAACGCGCTCACCTTCGTCCGCGCCAGGTTGACTCCCATCACCGACGCCGCAATCTCCCGCTCGCGCACGGCCTGCATGGCGCGGCCCGGACGGCTGCGGGACAGATTCCAGACGTACAGCATCGCCAGCGCGAGGATGATCAGCGCGAGGTAGTAGTAGAGGCCGTTGTGGTCGATCACCAGGCCGCCGATCGTCAGTTGCTGGCCGACGTCGAGGTTGAACGAGCCGAACGCGACCGCCGGGAAGGACCGCCCGCCTGGGCCACCGGAGATGGCGGCGACGTTGGAGAAGACGTTCTGGCCGATGAATACCAGGCCGATGGTCACGATCGCCAGATAGAGCCCACGCAGGCGGAGCGCCGTGGGCCCCACGAGCGCTCCACAGAGCGCGGCGACCAGTCCGGCCGCGGGCAGCCAGATCGCCGCCGTCAGATGGTCGTTGCCACCGAGCACGGCCGCCGTATATGCGCCGATGGCGAGGAAGAAGGCATGCCCAAGCGAGATCTGGCCGGCGTAGCCGGTGAGCACGCCGAGCCCCAGCGCGCCGATCGCCGCGATCACGACGAACACCGCGGTCGTGAGCTGGAAGGCGTTCATCGCGAACGGGAGCAGGACGGCGACGACCGCCACCGCAGCCGTCGCGGCCACCTTTGCGTTGGAAGGCCGTTGCCGGCGGTTGCGCGGCATCAGACCCGCTCCACCGGCCTGGCCCCAAACAGGCCGTACGGCCTGATCAGCAGCACGAGGATCATCACGATGTACGGAGCGACGTCCGAGAAGTTGTTGCCCAGCCAGTTCGGTGCGTACCCAGAGGTCAGGACCTCGACGATGCCGATCACGACGCCGCCCACCACTGCGCCCA
>DASZMU010000117.1:0-40552 GCA_035551695.1 Solirubrobacteraceae bacterium | reverse complement strand
GCCGTGCGCGGTAAGGGCGATGGTCAGGACGTCCAACTCCCTATCGAGCTCGCGCTGCTCCTCGGTCAACGGAAGGTTCGATGCTGCGGGGACGGCTTCCGCGTCCCCTGGGCTTGTCCGGTCCTTCTCCCCGAGCCGGCGTATGACGTCACGTATCTCTGTTGCCGCCGAGCCGATCGCCGCGCGCTTCTTGTCATCCGCGCGCAGGCTCCTAAAAGTGCAAGTTGTCGTCCCAATAAGGTCGCTAGGAGGGTGGTGTCGAATGGGGGTCGTGGGAGGGTAGGGTCGGCGCGGGCGTGGTCGGTGGCGGCGTTGTCGGGGTGCGCGCTGTGCAGTGCGGGGGTTGCCCGGCTGGGTTTGGGCGGCCTGGGGGCTTGCTGAGGGGGTCTTGGCGGGCCGTGCGGGCGTGCTCAGACGCCGTCGGCGGCCCAGCCGCCCGGCTGGCCGGCGAGTCCGAGCACGGCGAGGCGAGCGAGGTTGGCGGCGGCGGCGAGTAGGGCGAAGTCGGCGGTGACCTTCGGCTTGCCGCGCACGCGCGCGCGTCGGCCGCCGTGACGCCGGCGCATCATGTGCGCGATCTTGCGCTCGACCTTCGGCCGGGTGGCGGTGTAGTCGGCCTTCCAGGCTGGGTGTGACTGCCGGGCCCGAGCGCGGGCGAGTTGCTGCTCGTAGGGGCCGATGTAGATCGTTCGTCCGTCCTTGGCGGTCGTGCACTTCTCCGCCAGTGGGCAGCCGGCGCACGCTGGACCGAAGGACGCGAGCTGTCCGTCGCCTGTCGGCCTCAGCGCCACGGGATGTCCGGCCGGGCAGCTGACCGTGCCGGCCTGAAGGTCGATCGTGAAAGCGTCTTTGGAGAACCGGCCGCCCGGCGCGACCGGCGGCTGCACCTTGCAATTGACCTCCGCGTCGGCCTGCTCCAGCGTGGTGATGAACGTGCCTGACCCATACGCCGAGTCGCCGTAGACCGACAGGCGCTGCGCGCTCGGCTCGCGCCCGGCATCGTCGGACTGCTCGGCGTCGTCAGACTGCTCGGGCTCAGCGGACCGCTCGGGGATGGCGGGCGAATCGGTCGCGGTCGCGGCCGGGCGCTCGGGCTCACCGGCGGACGGCTGCTCGGCCTCCGGGCAGCTCTCCGGCTGTTGTGTCTGCGACTGCTCGGCGGCGGCGGGCAGATCATCGGCGAGCAACTCGGCCGCCGCACTGGCGTCGCCGGCGTTGCCGGCGGTGACCGTGGTGGAGACGATCAGCTCTGAGTCGGGATCGATCGCGACGTGTCCCTTGTAGCCGTCAAACCCCCGCGCGCTGGTCTTGTGCCCGTGGCGGGCGTCAGGGTCAACGGTCGAGATGATCCGGTCCTTGGCGACCCTTCTGGCGATCCGAAACACCCCGTCCTGGCCCTCGTCCAGGTCCTGGCCGACCACCGAGGCCAGCACCTCCGCAGCCTTCGAGATCGCCTCCGAGAGCTCGCGTCCGTCCAGCCAGGCCAGCAGCGCCTGGGCGTCCGTCGCGAGCGCGTCGATCAGCTCCTGGCGCGCCTGCGGGTCGTCGTAGTCGCACACCGGCTTGCCCGCGCTGCGGTACTCGTCATCGCGGCAGAGCAGCGCCCGCAGCCCGGCCTCCAGCTCCGCGTCGCACACCCCAAGCAGGCCGCGGATCGCTGAGCGCACCAGCGTGACCGTGTCCATCGTCGCGACCGCGTCATACAACGGCGTCGAATCCAGCACCCGACGGCGGCCCACCAGTCCCGCCTGCTTGGCCGCATCCAGCGTCACGTTGAAGATCCGGTCCGGATCCGTGGACACCGCCAGCCGGGCGCGCATGTCGACCAGCACCGTGTGCACAAACCCGGGATAGTCGAACCGAAGCCCGCCCGCCGCGTACTTCCAGCGCAGATCGAACTGGAAACGCTCGACCGCTTCGCGATCCGAGCAGCCCTCGATCCGCTGCAGCACCATCACCACCGCCACGATCATCGGCGGCACGCACCGACGGCCGACATCGCAGAACAAGTCGGCGAACATGTCATCCGGGAACAGGCGATGGCACTCACGATGCAGCAGCCCGTAGATCGAGTCCGGCGCGACCAGCGGCTCGCAGAAGCCGCTCGTCGTCTGAAACATGTCCTGCTGGCGGGGAGATAGACCGAGGCTCATAACCCTCAAGTTTGGCTTGAGGGTCGGACGGCAACCGCCAGCCCAAACCAGCCCCAACAGCCCATCCGCGCGCTCCTTCACCCCGCTCACCGTTCGGCCGAACCGCGACAGCCGACGCCCACCTCAGACCGTCACGAAAAACACCAACCTCCTAGAAGGCCCCTGAAGAAGTGATGTTGTGAGGACTGCGCGGACCACAGGGGTCGCGCGTGGTGGTGCGGTGGTCGCCCGGTCGTTTGCTCGTTCTCGGGCTGGTCGGGGCTCACGGCGGGGTCCGGGAACGGCTCGATCGGCCGTTTTGGGCCGGTTTCGGGTTCGGCCGGGGGGTTCACGCCGGTCCGGTGGCGAGGTGTCGCCCGATCGGGTTGAGGTTGACCAGCGCGGCGGCCCAGCTGGCTTGCAGCCGGGCTTTGTCGCTGCCGATGTACCGGCTTTTGCGTGCGCCATAGCGGTGAGCGAGCAGCCCGAGGAGCCGCTCGATCCTGGGCCGGGTATGCCGGAGGTGAGCGGCGGTCGCGGGATCGTTGAGCGCTTGGCGGGCGGCGATCATCAACTCTTCGTGCTCGCCGAGCGCGATCTGACGGTTCGGTCGGCCCGGGCAGCACTGGTCCTTCAGCGGACAGCCGCCACAGACCGCCCGCGGGATCCGCGCGGTCCGCACCCCCTTCTTCGAGGTGGTGATCGTCGCGGTGGTCCCGGCCGGACAGGTGACCGTTCCGGCGGCCGGGTCAATCGTGAAGTCGCGCTTGCCGACACGGTCCTCCAGCACGGTGCCTTCCGGGACCGGTGCGAGCACCTGCACGTTGCGCTCGGCGAGCTCTGAGCGGACCACACCGTTGCCGTATGCGGTATCGCCGAGGATCCGGTCCGGGCGACGCTCCGCAGGCTGCTGGTCGATCAGATGCTTCGCTTGCGGGCCGTCTGACTCGCCGCCCGGCGCGACGTGCACGGTCATGATCAACGGCTCGCTGGTGTTGCTGACCGCGGCGGACAGCTTGTACCCGTCAAACCGCGACTGGGAGCTCTTGCGACCGTGCTGCATCTCGGGGTCGATCGTCGAGATGATCCGGCCTGACCTGGTCCCTCTGTGCAGTCGGGGAACACCGTCCTGGTCGACATCGAAGTCCTGCCCGATCAGGTCCCGCAACAACTCATACGCCTCCTTGACCGGCTCGTCATCCAGCAGCCCCTCGGCCTGCTCAACCGCGAGCAAAGCGCGCTGTGCGTCCTGCGCGACCCGGGTCAGCATCCGCTCCCGCTCCGCCTTCAGGCGCCACTGACAGTCCGGCTTCTCACCCGGCCGCTGATAGTCGAACTCCAACCCCGCCGCCAACTGCGCGCCCGCGTCCGCGTCGACCGCCGCGACCGCGTCGATCAGCTTCTTGACCCCGAACCGCACCAGCCTCACGGTGTCCTGCGTCGCGGCTGCCCCGAGCATCGGTGTGGAATCAACGATCTGCTCGATCGGCCCGTCCAAGAACCCCAACTCCCGGGCGAGGCGGAGCGTGTTCTCCAACGCCAAGCCCTCCTTCTTGTGCAGCAACAGCCGGGCGCGGTACTTCGTCAACGACGTCGGATGCCACCCGCGATGATCGATCGGCAACCCCAAAGCGACCTTCCACCGCAGATCCCATCCCACACACTCCATCGCCTGCTCATCGCTGACCCCGGTCCGATGCTGCAACAACAGCACCTTCGCCAACTGCGACGGCGGGATCGACGGACGACCCATCCGCTCCGAATAGCACTCAACGAAGTCCTCATCGCGCACGATCCGATCACCGTGCTCGGCCAACAACGCGAAGAACGACCCCTCCGGCAAAGGCCCCATCACCACCGCCGCATCGAACAACCCCACCTGAGCCGACCGTGTCTTGAGCATGCCCGAATGGTCTTAAACCGGTCGGACGGACCCCCGACTTTTTCAGGGGCCTTCTAGGACGGTCTATGACAGAAGGAGCTTCTCGAGCCCCACGACCGGCGAATCGGTCAGCGTGCCCACCCGGCGCACCGCGAGCAGCACCCCGGGCATGAAGGACTCGCGGTCGATCGAGTCGTGGCGGATCGTCAGCGTCTGGCCGACATCGCCCAGGATGACCTCCTGGTGGGCCACGAGGCCGGGGAGGCGGACCGAGTGGATGGGGATCTCGGCGTCGGATCCGGCGGACTGGCGCATCAGCGCGGCGGTGCGGGCGGCAGTCCCGCTCGGCTTGTCGACCTTGCGGTCGTGGTGGAGCTCGATGATCTCGGCCCGGGCCATGTGCCGGGCGGCGTCGGCGGCGAACTGCATCATCAGCACGGCGCCGATCGCGAAGTTCGGAGCGACGAAGATGTTGGCCGGGCCCCCGCTCAGATCGTCGAGCGCCGCGAGGTCAAAGCCGGTGGTGCCGATCACGACGTGTACGCCGGCGTCAACCGCTTCGCGCGTATTGGCAAGCGCCGTGTCCGGGATGGTGAAGTCGACGAGCACGTCGGGCTCGGCGCTCAGCGTTTCGGTCAGGGTCGTCCCAAGCGACGGATCGGCGCGACCGACGAGCTCCATGTCGTCGGCACCTTCGACCGCCCGGCAGACCGTCTCCCCCATCCGCCCGGCGGCGCCGGCGACGACGACCCGGATCGGTGCGGCCACTGCGATCAGGCTCCGCCGACCGGCGCCTGCGCGAATTCAGGCGTGATCGCGGCCAGCCCGGCGTCGAAGTGCTCTCGGTCCGGCCCGATTCCCGCCGCCGACAGGCGCCGGGGATCCCAGAGCTCGTCGGCAAGGGCGGCGAGGTCCTCGAGCGTCACGGCGTCGATGCGCTCCACCACGTCGTCGATGGCCATGAGCGGGGCGCCGGCCAGCGTCTCGGAACCGAGCCGGTTCATCCGCGCGCTTGTCGACTCGAGCGCGAGGACGACTCGGCCCTTGAGGTTCTCCTTGGCCCGCGTGAGCTCGTCGGGCGTGGCCGGCTCGGTGCGGAATCGGCTCAGCTCGGAGCCGACGACCGACAGCGCCTGCACGAGGTTGTCGGCACGGGTGCCGACGTATAGGCCGACTTGGCCGGTGTCGTGGAAGGCGCTCGTGAAGGAGTAGACGGAGTAGGCCAGCCCGCGCTGCTCGCGCACCTCTTGGAACAGGCGCGACGAGGAGGTGCCGCCGAAGATCGTGTCGAGCACCCGCAGCGCGAAGCGCCGGTCGTCGTGGCGGGAGAGCCCGACGCCGCCGAGGCACACGTGGTACTGCTCGGTTTCCTTGCGCTCGAAGCGCCGGCCCGGGGGCGGCACCAGGAACGCGGCGGGCGGGCGGGCGCCCGCGGGCGGGCCGCCGGACGCGCCGCCTGGGCCGGTCCGCTCGCGGGCCAGGTGGACGAGCCGGTCATGGTCGATGGCGCCCGAGGCCGCGACCACGACGTTGTCCGGCCGGTAGCGGGCATGGTGGAAGGCGGCGATCTGTTCAGTCGGAGTGCTGGAGATGACGCTCGCCCGTCCGATGATCGCCCGTCCCAGCGGGTCGTCGCCGAAGACGGCCTCGCCGAGCATGTCGAAGACCTTCTCCTGCGGATCGTCCTCGTACATGGCGATCTCCTCGAGGATCACCTCGCGCTCGGAGTCGATGTCGCGAAGCGCGGGGCGGAACACCATGTCGGCCATCACATCGAAGGCATCGTCGAGGTGCTCGTCGATGACGCGCGCGTAGACGGATGTGGTCTCCTTGCCCGTCCCGGCGTTGAGCTCCGCGCCCATGCCGTCGAAGATCTGGTCGATCTGCACCGACTCGTACTTGGCGGTGCCCTTGAACAGCAGGTGCTCGAGCAGGTGCGACAGTCCGGCCTGTCCGTCGGACTCATACCGGGAGCCGGTTCCGATCCAGAAGCCGAGCGAGACGGATCGGACGGAGGGCATCGCCTCCGTCACGATCCGCACGCCGGACTCAAGGGTGGTGATCAACCAATCGCCTGACGGCGAGGCGCCATCCGCCGGCGCTGATGCCGTGCCATCCCCTCGTGCGGATGCCGCGGCATCCGCTGGCGCGAATGCCGGGGGGAGTTCGCCGTGGGGGCGAACTCCCGGCTTCCGATCTTCCGCCACCGTTAGGAGCGGGGACGATCCGGGTCGCGGTCGCGCACCCGGCCGCGATCACGGTCCCGGTCGCGGTCGCGGTCGCGATCCCGGCCACCGCGACCGCGATCACGGTCACGGCCGCCACCGTCGCGCCCGCCGCGCTCGCGGCCTCGGGAAGCGCCGCCGTTCTCGGCGGCGGCGATCGCCTGGAGCTCCTCCGCGTTCTTGCCCTGGATCTCCGGGTCGTCGGCGAGGCGCAGGCCGATCCGGCCGCGCTCGCGGTCGACCTCGACGACCTTGACGGTCAGCTCGTCGCCCTTGTTGAGCACCTCCTCGACCGTCGCGATCCGGCGGCCCGGCGCGACGTTGGAGATGTGCAGCAGGCCGTCGGTGCCCTTGGACAGCTCGATGAAGGCGCCGAACGTGGTCGTCTTGACGACCTTTCCGGTGAACTCGTCGCCGACCTCGACCTCCTTGGTCATCGAGCGGATGCGGTCGACGAGCTGGTCGCCACGCTCGCGATCGGCGGCGTAGACGAGGACCATGCCCTCGTCGTTGACGTCGATCTGGGACTCGAACTCCTCCTGGAGCGACCGGATCGTCTCGCCGCCCTTGCCGATGAGCAGGCCGATCTTCTCCGGGTCGATCTGGATGGAGGCGATGCCCGGGGCGTACTTCGACAGCTCGGAGCGCGGGGCGTCGATGACCTCGTTCATCGTGCCGAGGATGAACTCGCGGGCGACCCTGGCCTGCGCCAGCGCGTCCCGCAGGATCTCGAACGTCACGCCCGTGATCTTGATGTCCATCTGCAGCGCGGTGATCCCGTCGCGCGTGCCGGCGACCTTGAAGTCCATGTCGCCGAGGTGGTCCTCGACGCCGGCGATGTCGGTGAGGATGACGTAGTCGTCACCCTCCTTGATCAGGCCCATCGCGATACCCGCGACCGGCGCCTTGATCGGCACGCCCGCGTCCATCAGCGACAGCGTCGAGCCGCAGACGCTCGCCATCGAGCTCGAGCCGTTGGACTCGAGGATGTCGGAGACGACGCGGATCGTGTACGGGAACGCCTCCTGGCTCGGGATGACCGGGACCAGCGCCCGCTCGGCAAGCGCCCCGTGGCCGATGTCCCGGCGCTTGGGGCCGCGCATGAAGCCGGCCTCACCCACCGAGAACGGCGGGAAGTTGTAATGGTGGAAGTAGCGCTTGGTCGTTTCCAGACCGAGCGTGTCCAGCCGCATCTCCTCGCGCGTCGTACCCAGGGCGACGACGCTCAACGCCTGCGTCTGGCCGCGGGTGAACAGCGCCGACCCGTGCGTGCGGGGGGCGACGTCGACCTCGATCGAGATCGGCCGGATCTCGTCGGTGCTGCGCCCGTCAGGGCGCTTCTTCGCGACGGCGATGCGCTCCCGGATGATCGTCTTCTCGAGCTTCTCGAACGCGCGGACCGCGTTGGCCCGGTACTGCGCGTACGTCTCGGCCTCGGGGTCGCCGGAGTACTGCTCGAGGATCTGTTCCTCGACGGCCGCGGTGGCGGCCTGACGCTCCAGCTTGTCGAAGACCTGGGTCGCGGCGTCCAGCGCGGAGCCGTGCGAGCCCTTGATCTGCTCGTAGAGCTCGTCGTGGACGACGGGAACGTCGACCACCGTCTTCTCCTTGCCGGCCTTCTCGGCCAGCTCGCGCTGTGCGGCGCAGATCTTCTTGATGTTCTCGTGCGCGATGTCGAGCGCGTCGAGGATCTCGGCCTCCGGGATCTCGTTGGCCCCGGCCTCGACCATGAGGATGGCCTCTTCGGTCCCGGCGACGATCAGATCGAGATCGGTGTTGTCGACCAGGAGCTCTTCGTCAGGGTTGACGACGAAATTGCCGTCGATCTTGCCGACCCGGACCGCGCCGACGGGCGCCGGGAACGGGACGTTGGACACCATCAGCGCCGCAGAGGCGCCGTTCATCGCCAGGATGTCGTACGGGTTGACGTGGTCGACGGACATCGGCAGGGCGACGAGCTGGGTCTCATAGCGCCAGCCCTTGGGAAACAGCGGCCGGATCGGCCGGTCGATCAGACGAGCCGTGAGCGTCGCCTTCTCGCCGGCGCGGCCCTCCCGCTTGAAAAAGGAGCCGGGGATCTTTCCGGCCGCGTACATCCGCTCCTCCACGTCAACGGTGAGTGGGAGGAAGTCCACGTCGCGGAGATTGCCCGCGGTGGCGGTACAGAGGACCACGGTGTCGCCCGCGCGGACGACAACGGCGCCGGAGGCCTGCTTGGCCAGCTTGCCGGTCTCAAACGAGATCTCCTTGCCTTCGATCTCGACGGACACGCGCGAAACGGCGTCAGACATATTCAATTCCCTTCCGCTCCGCCCTTCGGTCGGCGGAGGTCTTCGTTTCTCTTATCGTTCCGAACGTGCGTGATGCTAGCGGGAAATCAACCGGACCAGCTGGTCCGGTTGTGCTAGGGTAACCGGACCGATAGGTCCACATCCGTCTCCGAGCCCCTACAGGAGCCCGCATGACCGACACCGTCACCTCCGGACTCACCACCACGGCCGGACCCCGCGACGCAACACGCCGATCAAGAGCCGTCAATCCGTGGCTGGTCCTGGTGATCGCCTGCCTCGCCCAGTTCATGGTCGTGCTCGACGCGTCGGTCGTGAACATCGCGCTGCCGTCGGTGCAACGCGGCCTGCACTTCTCCGCCGCCAACCTGCAGTGGATCGTCAACGGCTACACGCTGATCTTCGGCGGCTTCCTGCTGCTCGGCGGCCGCGCCGCGGATCTGCTCGGCCGCAAGCGCCTCTTCGTCGCCGGCGTCATCCTGTTCTCCGCCGCGTCATTGCTCAACGGGCTGGCGCAGACGTCCGGGATGCTGATCGTGGGACGGGGCCTGCAGGGCCTCGGTGGGGCGCTTGTCTCCCCTGCCGCTCTCTCCATCGTGACGACAACGTTTACCGACGGGACGCAGCGCACGAGGGCGCTCGGCGTGTGGAGCGCGATCGCCGCCAGCGGCGCGGCCGTCGGCCTGCTCGTCGGCGGCGTCCTCACGGATGTCGCCTCCTGGCGCTGGGTGTTCTTCGTCAACGTGCCGATCGGCATCGCGACGATCGCGCTGGCGATGCGGTTCGTCGCCGAGTCCCGCGTCGAGGTCGCCAGGCGCTCCTTCGACCTCGCCGGGGCCGTCTCGGTCACCGGCGGGCTCGTCATCCTCGTGTACGCGATCGTCAAGGCGCAGGCCTACGGCTGGGGATCGGCGAAGACGCTCGGCCTCGGCGCCGCCGCGATCGTCCTGCTCGGCGCGTTCATCGCGATTGAGCGCCGGAGCGCCGCGCCGCTGATGCGGCTGAGCATCTTCCGGATCCGGGCGCTGGCGGTCGCCGACACCGTCCTGCTGCTCGTGGCCTCCGGGATGTTCGGCATGTTCTTCTTCGCCTCCCTCTACGTCCAGGAGATCCTCGGCTACAGCCCGCTGCGCGCCGGCCTGGCGTTCCTCCCGGTCACCGTCGGGATCATGATCGGCGCCGGCCTCGCTCAGCAGCTGATCCGCCGCGTGGGCGTCCGCAACGTGGGCGCCATAGGGGTCGCCATCGCCAGTGTCGGCATGCTCGTGCTCACGCAGCTCCCCGTCCACGGCAGCTATGTCGGCAACCTGCTCGTGGGGCTGATGCCGATGAGCATCGGCCTGGGTCTGGCGTTCGTGCCGATCACCCTGCTCGGGACCAGCGGGGTGAAGGAGGAGGACTCAGGGCTGGCGTCCGGCCTGTTCAACACCGCCCAGCAGGTGGGCGGCTCGTTGGGGCTGGCCATCCTGTCGACGCTCGCCGCCACGCAAACGACGAGCGTCCTGCACGGGACGAGCACGGCCGCCGTCTTCGCCGCCCGCGTCTCCGGCTATCACGTTGCCTTCCTTGCGGCAGCGATCATGCTCGCGGTCGGCGTTGCGCTGCTGACGTTTGGCCTGCGCCGCCGAGACATCCGCGAGGTCGAGCTCGCCATCGAAACCTCCGGGGCCGCTCTGGTTCCCGCGGGCTGAGTCAAGGGAATGACGCGCTGAGTCCTGAGAACGAGCACAATGCCCAGGCGATGGAGGACGGTACGGGCCGAACGAGGCGCGCCGACGCCGAGCGGAACCGGCGCCGGCTGATCGAAGCCGCCACCGAGATGTTCTGCGAGCGCGGTCTCGACGTCGGCGTCGCCGAGATCGCGCACCAGGCCGGGGTTGGGCGCGGCACGCTGTTTCGCAACTTCCCTACCAAGGAACACCTGATCGCCGCGATCGTGGTGGAGCGGATCAACGAGTCGACCGCGCGCGGCCGGGCCGCCCTGGAGGCCGAGGACCCGGGAGAGGCGCTGTTTGAGCTCCTGGATCAGTCGGTGGGCCGCTCGCAGACCGATCGAGCCTTCTTCGACGCCCTCGCCGACACGTGGATGGCCAACGACGGGATCCGCGCCGCCCACGGCGAGCTGCTCGGCGTGCTCGATGCCCTCCTGCGCCGCGCCCAGTACGCGGGCGCGGTCCGCGCGGACGTCAGCGCCGTCGACGTGCTGATGATGATCAAGGGCGTCTGCGAGGCCGTCCGATCCTTCCAGCACGTCAATCCGGACATCGCCATGCGCCAGATGGATCTCGTCCGCGCCGCCCTGAGTCCGCGGTCGGACGAGCGGCCTCTGCGCGGGCGTCTGCCGACGATCGCCGACCTGGATGAGGCGGCGCCGGCGGTGGAGCCCTCCGCCGCCGGGTAGGTGGGGTTGCCCGAGTTCCCGCGGCGGCGGGGCGGTTGTCGGTACGTTGCTCCCGGGACGGAAAAAACGGCGGGCATCGAAAAGGGGTGAGCCCGCCTCGCGGCGCTGCCGGTGGTCCCCCGGACTATGCAAAACGTGCCAAATCAGGGCGCCGTCTGGCGATTTGGCACAGGCCGCAGGCTCCGCCCCACGATCGCGCCAAATCGTTTCGCGGGCGGCGGATTTGTCGCATGACGCACGGCGAAATCCGGTGCATCGGCGGATGCGACGTGGTGTAACCCGGTGTGACGCGGTGCGACGGCCGCGCCGGGCCCGTGTCCTCTTCGTTGCCCGCCGTTGTTCACCCCGGAGGGCGCTCGCGACGGCCACAACGCCGCCGCGGGCCCAGGTCAGCCGCCCCACCGCGTGGGCCCGGGTCAGCCGTCCCCGAGGCCACCCTCCACCGCCTCGAGGTCGACGCGCGACGCCGCACCCGCGTGCCACGCAAACAGCGCCGGCGTGGTGACGACCCCCGCCCTCACCCCGGAGCGGAAGTCACGCTGGACGCGGCCGCGCACGTCCTCCCGCCGCCGGTCGGCGTCGAAGCGGTCGAGGTCGAGGCCGAGATCCTCGGCGCGGGCCCACAGGTGGGGGTCCTCCAGGTGGGCCTGGTCGGCGAACAGGGAATCGTGCATCTCCCAGAAGCGGCCCTGGAGGGCGGCGGCCTCCGCCGCGCAGGCGGCGGGCCATGCCCGGGGATGGCTCGAGCGGACCGGGAAGTGTCGAAAGACAACCGTCACGGGGAGTGGTTCCAGCCGCTGGTGGAGGACGGCGCAGAACGGGCACTCGAAGTCGGCGTAGACGATCACCAGGGGGCCAGCCGCGTCTGAGGGCCTCCCCGGAGCCCGCCGGTGGTCGTCGTCGCCGGGCTCGGGCACCGGTGCCGAACCGAGCTCCGTCATCGGCCGGAGCGGCTCAGCGAGCCAGCGCGTCGAAGATCAGGTTGGCGCCGGGCAGGTCGCTGGGGGACGGCGCCTGGTAGCTCCACCGCACGATGTTGTCCGGCCCGACGATGATCAGCGCGCGCTGGGGGAAGCCGCCCTCGTGGTAGACGCCGAGCGCGCGGCACGCCGCCCCCTTGGGCTCGAAGTCCGACAGCTGCTCGATCGTCACGCCCAGGTGGTCGCGGAACGCCGTCTGCGAATACGTCGCGTCGCACGAGACGGCGTACATCGTCGCCCCCTGCTCGTGGAGGTCGCCGAGCACCTCCTCGTAGAGGTTGAGCTGATCGGTGCAGACCGGGCTGAAGGCGAACGGGTAGAAGACCAGGACGGTCGTCTGCCCGTCAAGGTCGGCGCGCGTGAAGTCGCTGCCGTCCGCGCGCGTAAGCGTGAACTCAGGGACCGGCGCGCCGGCCTCGATCACCGGCGCAGACCGAGGTCGCGGATCAGCGAGCGGTAGCGCTCGAGATCTTGACTCTGCAGGTAGTTGAGGAACCGGCGCCGGCGGCCGACGAGCATCAGCAGCCCACGGCGCGAGTGGTGATCCTTGCGGTGCGTGCGCAGATGGTCGGTGAGCTCGTTGATGCGCTCGGTCAGGAGGGCGACCTGGACCTCGGTCTTGCCGGTGTCTGTGGGGCTGTCGCCGAACTTCTCGATCAGCTCCTGCTTGCGTTCCTGGGTCAGAGTCATGCGGCCGGTGAGGCTAGCAGAGGTTGACGGCAACGCCCTGCCACTCGGCTCACCCACACAGCGTGCGGGTCTGCTCGACGTCGACGGCCATCTGCGCCACGAGGGCGTCGACGGAGTCAAAGCGCCGCTCCCCCCGCAGCCGGGAGAGGAAATCGATGCGCAGGACCTGGCCATAGAGGTCGACGTTCCGGTCGAGCAGGTACGCCTCCACCAGCAGGGCCCGGCCGGTGCCGAACGTTGGGCGAACGCCGACGTTCACCGCGGCGCACGCGCCATCGGCCCGGGCGGCGTAGACCCCGTGACCGGGGCACACGAGGGCCTCGTCTGGAACGAGGTTGGCGGTGGGATACCCCAGCTCGCGGCCCCGCCGGTCGCCGGGCACCACCTCGCCGCGCATCTGGAACGGGGCGCCGAGGAAGTGGCTCGCGCGGTCGACGTCGCCTGCGAACACCAGGCCGCGGATGTGACTGGAGGAGACGACCTCGCCGTCGACCTCGACCAGCGGCACCACCCGCGTGCGGAAGCGGGGGTCGGCGGCGAGCATGTCGGTGTCGCCGGCGGCCTTGTGGCCGAAGTGGAAGTTCTCGCCGACCGAGACGTCGGTCGCGCACAGCGTGTCCACGAGGACGTGGTCGATGAACTCCCGGGGGCTCTGGGCGGCGAAGTGCTCGTCGAACGGGATCACGACGAGCTCGCGCACGCCGAGCGAGGCGATCAGCTCCACCCGGACGTCGAAGCTCGTCAGCAGCCGGGGCGCTGCCTCCGGGCGCACGACGGCGAGCGGGTGGGGCTCGAACGTCAGAACCGTGTCGCTGCCGGCGATCACCTCGCGGTGGCCGATGTGGACGCCGTCGAATTCGCCCACGGCGACTCGCCGCGGGCGAGGCTGGGCGTCGCTCAGCATCGTCACCTCCATGCCGCGAAGCCTAATCTGCCGCACGCCGGGAGCCCCGTCCGGGGAATGTGGGCCGATCCTCACCGTCGAATCCGGCGGTTGAGACCTGCACAACGCGCCTCAGGACCGCAACCCCACGATCGGCCGCAGGACGCTCTCCTCCGGCTCCAGCCGCGCCAGGGCGATCAGTCCCTGGTCGTCGGTGAGGCGGACCGTTCCGGCGCCCCCCGCGGAGGCGGACGTCGCCAGCGCGCCGGCGGAGGCGGCATCAATCGCGATCCGCGCCCCGTGCGCGGCGCGCCGGGCGTCCTCTCCGGACAGCCGGATCTCAGGCAGGAAGGCGAGGGCGTCGCCGAGCAGCATCGGCCCCTCCGGGTCGGCGGCGGCGACGTCGAAGGCGCCGATCCGGGTGCGCCGCAGCTGCGCGCAGTAGGCGTCGCCGAGGTCGGCGATCAGGCTGCGCACATACGTACCCGACGAGCACTCGATGACAAACGCCCGGCGCTCCCCGTCGTGCCACGTCTGCTCGAAACGGTAGACCTCGACCTGACGCTCGGCCAGCTCCACCTCGGCCCCCGCGCGGGCAAGCTCGTAGGCGCGACGTCCCTGCACCTTGACCGCCGAGTACGCCGGCGGCCGCTGGCGCACGGATCCGACGGGGAGGGCAAGCGGACCCTCCGGCACATGGCCGGTCTCGACGATCTCCCCCTCCGGGTCGCCGGTCGTCGACGTCGCGCCGAAGCGCGCGACGACCTCGTAGCACTTTGGCAGCGCCATCAGGAACCGCTGGGCGCGCGTGGCGCGGCCGACGAGCACGAGCAACAGGCCGGTCGCGAACGGGTCCAGTGTGCCGGCGTGTCCGACCTTCGTCCTGCGCGGCAGCGTGCGGCGGACGGCGGCGACGACGTCATGCGACGTCACCCCGGCGGGCTTGTCGTAGAGCAGCACATAGTCCCGCGGCCGCCTGACCGCGGGCTCCGGATCGTGGCTCACGGCTCGGGGCGGAGCTTCGCCATCTTGCTCCTGGGGGACGCGGCGGCGCTCAGAGCTGGGCGGCGAGCTGCTCGCGCAGGAACCGGACGAGCTCCTCGTTGGAGAGCTCGGTGCTGAAGCCCGCGGCCTGGCGGTGGCCGCCGCCGCCCTGGGCGCGGGCGATGACCGACACGTCGATGGCGTCGTCTCCCGCCCGCAGCGAGACCTTGCGCCGGGCCGAGCCGTTGATCCCGCTGAGCCGGTCGCGCACGAGCGCGGCGACGCGCGTGCCCTCGACGGCGCGCAGGTGGTCGACGACCCCCTCCGAGTAGCTCTCCTCGGCTCCGGAGTCGCTGAAGTCGCCGGCCGACAGCGCGGTGATCGTCAGGCGGCCGTCGTCATAGCGCCGGACGTTGGCCAGGCCGCGGGCCAGCAGTGCGAGCTTGCCGTACGGCATGCCTTCGTACACCCGGCGGTAGATCTCGTGAACGTCGACGCCGGAATCGATTAGGTCGGCGGCCATCAGGTGTGCCTGGCGGCCCGTGTTCTCGTACATGAAGCGGCCGGTGTCGGTGATGAGGCCGACGTACAGCGCGTCGGCGACCGTCCGCGTCGGTGTGACCTCGAGGTCCTTCATCAGGTCCCAGACGATCTCTGCCGTGCACGACGCCCCGGGCACCACCAGGTTGACGGTCCCGAAGTGGGTGTTGTCGTGGTGGTGGTCGATGTTGAGGATGTGGAACCGGTCCCGCCCGCCCCGCCGGAACGCCTCGGCCGGGTTGCGCTCGATGTTCCCGCAGTCGAGGAAGACGATCGTCCGGTCCTCGACGTCGGCCGGAGGGTCGGAGACGAGGCCATCGAGCGGTAAGAAGCTGTACTCCTGGGGGAGCGGAAGGTCGCTGTGCGCGATGAACATCAGGCAGTCCTTGCCGATCGCGCTGAGGATCCCCTGCATGGCCACGAGGGAGCCGACCGCATCGCCATCCGGGTTCTCGTGGGCGACCACGATGAGCTTGTCCGCCTCGCGAAGCTCGAGCAGAACGCTGTCACGCGCCGAGCGATCGCCGTTGGTGGTCAATGGTCTCCTCCTCCTGAGGGGCGTTCTCGTCCTGGGGTGGCGTGCTCTGTCTCGGCGGTGTTCTCGGTCTCCGCCCGGGTTCCCTGCTCGTCGAGCAGGCGCGTGATGCGCATGCCGCGATCGACCGAATCGTCGTACTCGAACGTCAGCGACGGAGTGTGCTTGAGGGTCAGTTCGGAAGCAAGGCGCCGTTGGAGGAATCCGTGGGCGGAGCGCAGACCGCCGATGCTCGCGCTGCGAGTCGCCTCGTCGCCGAGGACGCTCACGTACACGCGCGCGTGGCGAAGATCAGGGCTGGTCTTGACACCGGTGACGGTCACGAAGCCTACGCGGGGGTCCTTGAGATCGGTGGCGATCGCGTCGGAGAGGACGGCTCTCATCGCCTCGTCGACGCGCCGCATGCGGCTGGAGCGCATCCTATCCTCCGCACAATCGTTTGCGCTGGCATGTCATCCGCGCAGATCCTCCACCGACGCCGTCAAGCGTTCCACGCGCGCCCCTTCGGGACAGCGTGCCAAGACCCAGCGCTCGATCTCGTCGGCCGCAGCCGATAGCCGGTGCAGCGACCCACTCGTGATCGCTGCGGTCAACGTCGCGCGCTGCCACAGGTCCTGATACCCGGTTTCTGCGACGGTCACTCCCAGCCTGCCGTGGAGCTGGGACTTGATCGAGGACAGCTCCTTGCGCTTGCTCTTGAGGCTGCCGGCCTCCGGGAAGTGCAGCTCGATCACGAGCACGGCGACGAATCCTCCGTTGGACATCACACATATCCAAGCCGCGGCACCGGCCCCACCGGGCCATCAACCTAGGTGAGCTCGCGCTCGACCTGACGCGTGGTGTAGGTCTCGAGCACGTCGCCCTCCTTGACGTCGGCGTAGTCACGCAACACGATGCCGCAGTCAAAGCCGGCGGCGACCTCGCGGGCGTCCTCGTTGAAGCGCCGGAGGCTCGCGATCTCCCCGTCCCAGATGACGGTGCCGTCGCGGACCAGCCGCACCTTGGAGCCACGCGTGATCCGACCTTCGGTGACGTGCGATCCGGCGATTGTGCCGACGCGCGAGGCGCGGAAGATCTGGCGGACCTCGGCGGAGCCGAGAGCCTCCTCCACCTCCTCGGGCGCGAGCATGCCCTGCATCGCGGAGCGCAGTTCCTCGATCGCGCGGTAGATGACCGAATAGCTCCGGATCTCGACGCCCTCACGCTCGGCGGCCGCGCGGGCATCGCCGACCGGGCGGACGTTGAAGGCGAGGATCACGGCGTCGGAGGCGGCGGCCAGCATCACGTCGGATTCCGTGACCGCGCCGACGGCGCGACGGATGACGTTGACGGAGACCTCGTCCTGGGGGAGCTTGGCGATCTCGTCCTCGATCGCCTCGAGCGACCCGGCCACGTCGGCCTTGAGGACGAGGTTGAGCTCCTGCAGGCCGGAGCCGAAGATGTTCTCCAGCGACACGCGCTTGCCGCTCTGGCGGGCGAGTGACTCGGCCTTCAGCCGGGTCTCGCGTTCCATCGCCAGCTGGCGAGCGCGACGCTCGTGTTCGACGACGCGCACGTGCTCACCGGCCTCAGGCACGCCGTTGAAGCCGAGCACCTCGACCGGCTCGCCGGGCAGTGCGTGGCCGATCCGCTTGCCGAGGTAATCGTGCATCGCGCGGACGCGGCCCCACTGGGCGCCGGCCACGAGGGCGTCGCCGACCTCGAGCGTGCCGCGGCTGACGAGGATCGTCACGACCGGCCCACGGCCGGGATCCAGCTTGGACTCGATGACCGTTCCGGAGGCGGCGGCGTCTGGGTTGGCCCGGAGCTCCTCGACCTCGGCCATGACGATGATCGTCTCCAGCAGGTCGTCGAGCCCCTCGCGGGTCTTGGCCGAGACGTCGACGAACTCGGTCTCCCCGCCCCACTGGACCGGCTGGAGGCCGAGCTGGGCCATCTCCGCTCGCACGCGCTCAGGTTGCGCGCCCTCCTTGTCGATCTTGTTGACGGCGACGAGCATCGGCACGCCGGCGTCCTTGGCGTGGTCGACAGCCTCCTGGGTCTGGGGCTTGACGCCGTCGTCGGCCGCGACGACGATGACGGCGATGTCGGTCACCTTGGCGCCGCGGGCGCGCATGGCGGTGAAGGCCTCGTGGCCCGGCGTGTCGAGGAACGTGATCTTATGGTCGTCGTGGACGACCTGGTAGGCGCCGATGTGCTGGGTGATCCCGCCGGCCTCGCCGGCGGCCACCCGGGTCTCGCGGATCGCGTCGAGCAGCGAGGTCTTGCCGTGGTCGACGTGACCCATGATCGTGACGACCGGCGCGCGCTCGACCAGGTCCTCCTCGGCGTCGTCGAATACCGGCTCGGCGGTCGTCTCGTCCTCGGAGTGGACGATCTCGACCTCCTTGTTGAGCTCGGCGGCGAGGACCTCGATCGTCTCATCGGACAGCGTCTGGGTCAGGGTCCGCATCTCCCCCAGGCCCATCAGCTTCTTGATGATCTCCGAGGTCGAGACGTCGAGGTACTCGGCGACGTCCTTGACGGTCGAGCCGGAGATGATCTGGGTCGCGCTGGGGTCGGCGAGGGCCGTCTGCGTTGGACGCGACTCGGCCACTTCGTCATACACGCCGCGGCGACGACGTCCGCGGCGCTGGCGCCGTGGAGGCTGGTTGGACTGCGGCGGTCCCCCAGGTCCTCCAGGTCCGCCGGCGCGGCGGGAGGCCTGGGAGTCGATCACCACGCGGCGGCGGCCGCCGGCGTTGCCGGGAGCGCGCTCGCCCTGCAGCGAGTCGCGGGTGGGACGCTTGTGCTGGCCATCGCCGCTGCCCTGGCCACCCTGGCCGCCACCGGCCGCCGGTGCCTCACCGCGCTCGGTGGACGCTGAAGATTGAGCCGCGTCGCCGGCGGGAGCCTGCGTGCGCTCACGCGCCGCCGGCGCAGACTGGTTGCGTCCACCGGCCGCCTGGGGCTGGGGCTGGCGGGACTGGCTGCGTCCGCCGCCCGCCTGGGGCTGAGCCTGGCGGGCCTGATCGCGCCCGCCCCCGGCCGGAGCCTGGCTGCGTCCGCCCCCCGCGGGGGCCTGACCCTGGTTGCGTCCGCCGGCCGCATGGGGCTGGGGCTGGCGGGCCTGGTTGCGCCCGCCTGCGGCCGGAGCCTGGCTGCGCTCGCTCACCGCGGGGGGCGGGGTGCGGTCGCCTGCCGTCTGCCCACGGCTGCCCGTGCCCTGCTGCCTTCGGTTCCCGGCTCGCGCCTGGCCGCCGTTGGCCGGCGGCGTACCGCGCCGTGGATCGGCGCTGCCCCGCCTTGGATCGGCCGCCGGGGCTCGGACCGTGCCGGCGGCCGCCTTGGCCGCCTCGGCGGCCGTGGGCGGCTCCGCCTTCGGTGGCGCGCTGGGGCGGTTCTGGTTGCCGTTGCCGAGGATGCGTGAGGCGATGTCGACGTCAACCGACGAGGACGAAGCCTTCACGTCGATGCCGGCGGCCCGCAGGCGTGCGAGGACCTCCTTCGGCTGAAGGCCACGTTCCTTGGCGATTTCGTGGACGCGTTTATTCATTCAGTACCAGTTTAGGCGCCTTAGTGACCTGCTCCATCAGGAGCGTGCGCGCCCGCATCGGCGGGCGTCCCAGACGGGGTTCCGTTGCCGGGAGCGTCGGGCTCGACCTGATCGGTGTCCTTGTTCGCGAGTGCCTGATGGGCATCGATTCCGCAGTAGCGCGAGCCCGGCAGGGCCGCGTTGGGGCACCGGCGACCGTTGGAGAGGATCGCGGCGCACCGGCCCGCCGACTCCTCCTCCTCGTAACCGTGCTCGGCCTCCTCGGCGGCGAACTCGGTCTCGGAACGGATGTCGATCCGCCAGCCGGTCAGGCGCGCCGCGAGGCGGGCGTTCTGACCCTCGCGGCCGATCGCCAGCGACAGCTGGTCGTCCGGCACGATGACGGTGGCCTGCTTGCCGGCGTCGTCGACGAGCACCTCGCGCACGCGCGCGGGTGACAGCGCCTTGGCGACGAAGCGGGCGGGCTCGTCGTTGTACGGAATGATGTCGATCTTCTCGCCGCGCAACTCGGAGACGACCATGCGCACGCGCGACCCGCGCGGGCCGACGCAGGCGCCGACCGGGTCGACGCCGTCGACGTGGGAGACCACGGCGATCTTCGAGCGGTATCCGGGCTCGCGGGCGACGCCGGTGATCTCGACGAGACCGTCGGCGATCTCCGGCACCTCGAGCTCGAACAGCGACTTGATCAGCTCCGGATCACGCCGGGAGACGATGATGGACGGACCCTTCGTCGAATTCGACACGTCCTTGATCACGGCCTTGATCCGCTGAGAGTGGTCGTAGCGCTCGCCGTCAACCTGCTCGGACTTGGGCAGCAGCGCCTCGACGCGCTCGCGCAGCTGCACGAGCGTGTAGCGCGAGTCCGACTGCTGGACGATCCCGGTGATGAGCTCGCCGACGCGGTCGCGGTACTCCTCGAACATCATGTCCCGCTCGGCCTCGCGGATGCGCTGCAGGATCACCTGCTTGGCGGTCTGCGCGGCGATCCGGCCGAAGTCATGCGGGGTGACGTCCTCGATCTCGATCTGATCCTCGTACTCCTTGAGCTTCTCCATGTCGATCTCAGGCTCGGGCGCGTCGCGCATCTCCCCCGTCTCGGGATCGACGCTCGGTTGCGCGTCCTCGGTCGCCTCGACGAGCAGCTGCTCCTCGAGCTCCGGCGGGATCTTCAGCTCCCACACGATGAAGTCGCCGCTGTCGCGGTCCATCTCGACCTTGGCGTACGGGGCCGAGCCGGGCGTCTTCTTGTACGCGGACAGGAGCGCGTCCTCGAGCGCCTCCATCAGCTTCTCAGACGAAATGTTCTTTTCCGCTGCGAGGCCCCGTACGGCCTCAACAATCTCCTTGGACATGGTGGTCTTAGTCTCCGGGTACGAGGTTTGAGCGGACGATCTGCTCGTACGGGATCGTGAGGATCCCGTCACCGGCGGCGATCGTTACGTCGCTTTCCGAAGCGCCGACGAGTTCGCCGGTCAGCTGCTTGTGGCCCGCGCACGCTTCGCGTAGTCGCATGCGCGCACGGCGGCCCAGAAAACGGGTGTAATGTTGGGGCTTGGTCAGAGGGCGGTCCTGGCCGGGCGAGGAGACCTCCAGTGAGTACCGGTCGCGGAACTCGTTCAGGTGGCCAGAGACCCGCTCACACAGAGCGAGGTTCACGCCGTCCGGATGGTCGATGAACAGGCGCAGTGTCGTTCCTGCAACTTCAGCCAGCAGCACCTCGACCTCAGGCTCGACGCCGGCGAGTCTGGCTTCGATCTCGGTCTGTGTGGCACTCACTGTCTCCTCCATCAATCTCATAAAAAAAGCGGGCGAGCGCCCACTTTCGAAGAACTGCACCGGGAACGCCCGGCCGGAAAGCTGTGAGATCCAGGGTAGCACCGCTTCGCGGGGTTGGTGAACCGCCACGACCAGGCTTTAGGCCCGGCTTAGGCCATGTTCCGGGGCATTGCCTCCCAGCGCGGAAAACGTTGGGTTCGCGGGATCAGACCGGCCTCGGCCCGTGCCCGGACGAGCCCGCCGCCGAGGTCAGTCGCCTAGGTCCTGAGCGGCACGGGCCCGCGCGCGATCGCGATACACGCGGTAGTCGCTGCGGCCCGGCTGCAGGCACGCGGCCAGCGCCAGCGGCTTACGGGCTTCGGCGTGACGGCCCATCAGCTGCAGGCAACGTCCGAGGCAGAAGAGCGCGTAGTCGTTCGTCGGCGCGCGGTCGATCACCGCCTGAAACTCACCGGCGGCCTGCTCGTAGCGCTGGATGTGAAAGAGGGCTCGGCCGAGGGCCTCTCTCACCGAGGTCTTGTCCGGAGCGAGGTCGCGGGCGCGGCCGAGCGGCACCGCAGCCTGGTGATGGTGGCCGGCCTCGAGCAGTTCGGTCCCCCGGCGATACAGGTCATAGACGTCATCCACGACAACGAGAGTCTAGGGCGGATCGCGTCGCGATCCGCTTGCAGGAATCGTGGCGAGATTTCGCGTGGAGCTGCAGGATCGTCAGGCCTGTCCGGTGTCGGCCTGACCCGAGCGGGGCGTTTCGTGGTCTGGGCCGTCGGCGAGCTCAGGTGACTCGATCTGCCTGAGAGATTTGGCACAGGACGCAGGCTCAGCCCTCATTTTGCGCACGAGGCTCCGAGCGGTTCCTGATTTGGCGCACCAGGCACGCTGAAAACCGGTGCAACTGCCGGCAGGGGTGACAACACCGTCACGGACGTAACCAGGGACGCCTCAACCCGGCGCAACCGCCCACCCCACCGCCTTTTCCCAAGCCCATGCCTGTCTCGCCCGGGTCACAGGAGCTCGCCCACGGCCCAGACCACGAAACGCCCCGCTCGGGTCGGGCCGGGCCGGGCCGGGTCGGGCCGGCGCGAGCCGGGGCCGGCCGCCCCAGCCGCGTGACCGTCCACGCGTCACCCCGCGGGGTGGGGCGTCCGGTGCCGGCCCACCCACGGCGGCAACGCCCACCACGCCCGCAGGCGCCCGGCCAGGCCCAGGCCGCGGGCGAGTTCGCGGCGCACGGCGCGCCGCTCGGCCGCGGTCGGCATGCGCGGATGGCCGCCGTAGCGGGCCACGCGCAGCGTGCGGACGTAGGAGGCGGCCCCGGGCGAGGCGCGGAGGCGTTGCTCGAGGCCGGCGAGGGTCGCCCCGGCAGTCAGCGGACGGCGGGTCCGGACGAGCGCCCGCTCGAGCTCGTCGACCAGTCCGTCGGGCGTCCGCGGGACGCGCAGCACGAACCTGGCCGCGGCGATACCGGCGCCGACCAGGAGTACGGCGAGGACGATCACCCAGGCGTCGGAGCCGCCGCCCGAGGAGTGACGGGAGCCGCTCGGCCGGGGGCTCTGCCCGCCGATATCGCGCCGCGGGGCCTGGCCGGTGCGGGCGAAGGTCGTGCTCACCGGCTTGACGATCGGAGGCGCGGCGGATCCGCTCCGGGCCGGGGCGCTGATCGGCGTTGGGTCGAACCGCACCCACCCGTACCCCGGGAACCATGCCTCGACCCACGCGTGCGCATCGCGATCGGTCACCACCCACTGACCGTGGGATCGGTCGAACGTCCCGGTCGTGAAGCCGGCGGCGACGCGGGCGGGGACGCCGCCCATCCGCAACAGCATGGCCATGGCGCCGGAGAACTGCTGGCAGTAGCCCTTACGGTTGGCGAACAGGAACGTCGCCAGGGGATATCGCGCCAACGGCGGGTTCTCGTTGTAGGTGAAGCCGCGCGCGGGCGAGAGGTACCGCTCTACGCTGGCGACGAAGGCGTACGGCGTGGCCGCCTGTGCCGCGAGCCGCCGGGCGACCGCGTACGCGCCGGCATAGGGGGACGTGGTCACGAACGACGTGGCATTGCGCACGGCCGTCGGGACCGAGAAGCTGGGAACGCCCGGCGCATGAAACGGCGGGAACGCAACCTGCGGGTAGGCGCCGGGGGGCAGCCCGGTCTGGGGAATCGTAAGCGTGAGATAGGGAGCCGCCGTCACCCCCGGGTATGCGCGGCCGGCGGTGGCCAGCTGATGGGGCGACGGACGTGGCGAGTACGTCGCGATGCGGTAGCTGACGCCCGGATCGAGCGGAGCGTCGGCGACCCAGGTGCCCGGATCGGCGCCCTCCCCGATGCCGCCGGAGAGCCCGGACGGCTGACCGGCCACACCGGCGGCGATCACGTTCTCGGTCTCCATGCCCCGGATCGTCACGTGGAGGGTCTGCGTCCACTGCGCCACAGCGCTGAGCTTGGGGGCGGGCAGCGCCGGGCCCCGGGCCGCCTGCTCGCCGACCGGGCTCTGCACCCAGCTGTAGCCGTTGAACGTGTCGAGGTTCTCGGCCTTCCAGTAGTCGGCGTTCTTCGCCGCGACGAGCAGCACCTCGTGCCCGGCGTGCGGCCAGCGCAGCGGGCCGTAGGTCTGGTTCCAGTCGAAGGCGGCGACCTGGCGGCGCACGGTCGTGCCCGCCCAGGCGCGGTAGTTGATCCAGGGCGAGTGCTGGTCGAGCCGGGGTGCGGTGATCGCCGCGGCCACGCCGGCGAGCATGACCGCCATGAGCGCCGATCCCGCGGTCTGGCGCCGGACCCGTTCGCCCCAGAGAAATGCGGCGAGCAGCACGAACAGGATGAGCCCCTGCACGTACGGCCACTGCGGCCGCAGGAGCGTCGACGGGACCACCGCCAAGGCGGTCAGCGGAAGCGCGGCCGCGGCCCGCCGCCCGTCGCCGAGCGACGACCCCGTCCACCCGGTGAACGCCAGCACCGCTGCGGCGTCGAGCAACAGCACGGCGGCGCCGAGCATGATGACGAGCCGGACGTCCTGGCTGTTGCCGAGGTACGGCACGAGCGTGTTCGGCAACAGGGCCAGCCCGTTGCCGATCTCGCCGGCGCTGACTGCCACTCGCAGGTGAATGAACGACTGCCAGCGGAGCCCGGCGACCGGGAAGGCGGCCAGCAGCATGAGGAAGCCGGCGAGTGCCGCGACGACCCGGTCGCGCCTGGCGAGCAGCGGGATGAGCCCGGCGAGCGCCACGGCCAGCGCCAGCAGCCCCACGAGTCGCCAGCCCGGGGCCGGCCGCGCGAGCGTGGCCCACCGTTCCAGTCCGTAGCCCCCCAGCGCGGCAAACGTGCACAGCCGGACCCAGGGCCGCTGGCGGGCCGCCGCGGCGGCCGAAACGGGCCCCCCCGCGCCCGCGGGTCTGCGGGAACCAGACCCCGCCCGCCCTCCGGCCGGCCCTACGTCAGCCGCGCCCGCGACGGCGCTCACGCGACCGTCCCCTCCGCGTCTCGCCGGGCGGACCCTGGTGGGCGGGGACGGATTCCCAGGATGAACCCGCGGCATCCGCTGACGGCGAACGCGGCCCGCATCGGCCCCCGCACGCCGGGCGGCCGTCCCCCGGCCAGCCCCCGGTCCGGAACGACGAGGACGGTCGGTCCGAAACCGGCCGCGGTCAGCCGGGCGACCACGCCCTCGATCGGAGCGGCGGCGACGTAGATCATCGCCCCCGTGCGACTCGCCGTTGAGGTGAGCGCCGGCCCCCGGGCCGCGCGGGCGCCGGACTGGGCCTCGACCACGGCGAGCCGAGCGTAGGCCGCCGGCCACGCGATCAGCTCCCGGTCGATCTTCGTCGCGCGCTGCTCGCCGGGGAGGAGCAGGCCGCAGCCGCCACGTCGCGCCAGTTCGAGCACGAGCGAGCCCGTGGCGCGGACGGCCGCGTCCAGCAGTTCGGACGCGCCGGGCGCCGACCGGAGTCGCGCGTCGAGCACCACGAGCGGCCGCGAGTCGCCCTCCGCCTGTAGGCGCCGCTCGATCAATCCCGCTCCCCGCGCGACGGCCGGCCAGTGGATCCGCGAGGCGGGCGTCCCCGGCCGGTAGGGGCGAAGGCCGTCAACGTCGACGGCCGCCAGCGCCTCGGAGCCGTCATGACCGTCGGGCAGCTTCAGGCGATGCCCGTGGTCGGCAAGCAGCCACCGGACCGGCTCGGTCGCCGGCAGCACCAGCACCTCGTGCCCAACCCTGGCGGTCCGGCTCTCGGCCCGCGCCAAGTCCAGCGGGTCAGACAGTGTCAGGGAGGGCGCCGGCAGGCGGTGGAGGCCACGCCGGGCAAAGTGGGTGACCACGCGCAGGTCGGCGGTCCGGTCACCGCGCAGCGGCGACAGCGACTCGCGCAGCTCAAATCGCGAACCCGTCAGCGGGTCGATCACCTCAAAGCTCCCCCACCCGCCCAGCCCCAGCCGACCTCGGCGCACGTGGATCGTCGCGTCCAGCGGCTGGTTCTCGACGACCCGCTCCACCGTCAGCCGGCGCTGGGCGCTCGCGCCGCGCGCCGCCAGCCAGACCCAGGCGGGCGCGAGCGCCCCGAGGGCGAGAAGCCCCACCGCCGGGACGAACAGCGGTGCAGCGTCGAAGACGAGGGCGACGATGCCGAGCGCGCAACCGCAGGCCGCCACCGCGCCCGCTCGCGCAACAGACATGCGCGGGGCGGGGGCGGACGGCAGCGGGCTCACAACGCTCGCGTTGCCGACACCGCGTCGAGGATCACATCGCGCGCCGCCAACCGCGGCGTCTCCGGGGCGAGCACCAGACGGTGGGAGAGGACGGTGACCGCCAGCGCCTGGACATCGTCAGGCAGTGCGTGGTCGCGCCCCTCCATCATCGCGTTGGCCTTCGCCGCCCGCAGCAGCATCAGCCCGGCGCGGGGGCTGGCGCCCAGGTCGACGCGTGGGTCGTCGCGGGTGCGCCAGAGCAGCCGGACGATGTAGTCGCGCAGCGGCGCTGCGGCCCGGACGCGCGCGGCGCCATCCTGGGCGGCGAGCACCTCGGCCGCGGTCACGACCGGGCGCAGGGACATGACCTGGTCGCCGCTCTCGTGCGCGGCCAACATCCGCGACTCGGCCTGCCGCTCGGGGTAGCCGAGCGACAGCCGCACCATGAAGCGGTCCACCTGGGCCTCGGGGAGCGGATAGGTGCCCTCGTACTCGATCGGGTTCTGGGTGGCGAGCACGAGGAAGGGACGGGCGAGCTCGTGCGTCTGGACGTCGACGGTGACGCGCCGCTCCTGCATGCACTCGAGCAGGCCAGACTGCGTCTTGGGCGAGGCTCGGTTGATCTCGTCGACGAGGACGATGTTTGCGAACACGGGGCCGGGCCGAAACTCGAAGCGCTGTTCCCGCTGGTCGTAGACGTTCGTGCCCACGACGTCCGCGGGCAGGAGGTCCGATGTGCATTGTACGCGCGCGAACTGGCAGTCGATCGAGCGGGCCAGCGCCCGCGCCAGCGCCGTCTTGCCGACTCCGGGATAGTCCTCGACGAGCGCGTGGCCCTCGGCGAGCAGCGCGACCAGGAGATGACGCAGCGTCTCGCGCCGGACCTGCACCGCCTTCTCGATGTTCGCCGTCAGCGCCCGCCCCACGGCGGCGAAGGCCTCAAACTCTTGAGGCGCGATCGGCGTCTGTTCGGATGGCTCGATCGTCTGACTCCTTGCTTGACACCCGCAGCTTCTCCACCTCATCGAGGACGCCGTCGGCGATCAGTTCCTTGCTCGACCGCGCCAGCCGGTGGTCGTCACCCCCGGCCACGATCATCGTCACCTCGTTCTCGGCGGCATCGAAGCCGATCCCCGGCTGGGAGATGTCGTTGACGACGATCGCATCCAGCCGCTTGCGATCGAGCTTGGCTCGCGCGTAGGCCACCGCGTCCCCCCCGTGCTCGGCGGCGAAGCCGACCAGCACCTGCTCCGGACGCCGCGCCTGCGCCAGCGCACTGAGCACGTCCTCGGTGGGCTCCAGCTCCACCCGGGGTGGTCCGGCATCCTTCTTGAGCTTGTGACCGGCCGGATCCCGGGGCCTGAAGTCGGCGACGGCGGCGGCCATCAACAGCACATCGGACTCCGGGAAGCGCTCGGCGCACACGGCGCCCAGCTCGGCGGCGGTCACCACCGGGACGACCTCGACGCCCAGCGGCGGCTCCAGTGTCACGTTGGCGGCGACGACCGTCACCCGTGCGCCGCGCCGCGCCGCTCGTTCGGCCAGCGCGAATCCCATCCGCCCGGAGGAGCGGTTGCCGATGTAGCGGACGCTGTCGATCGGCTCGCGGGTGCCGCCCGCGGTGACGAGCACACGGACGCCGAACCACGGCCGGGGGGCCGCGCCGAGCGACGACTGCACGGCCGCCAGCAGCTCGGCCGGTTCGGCCATCCGGCCGATGCCGTGCTCGCCCTGGGACGCGAGCTCGCCTGAGCCCGGGCCGACGACCGTCGCCCCGCGCGCGCGGAGGAGCTCGAGGTTCCCCTGGACGGCCGGGTTTGAGTACATGCGGTTGTTCATCGCCGGCGCGAGCAGCACCGGGCACCCGGCGGCGAGGGCCGCCGTGGTGACGAGGTTGTCGGCGTGGCCGTGCGCGAGCTTGGCGATGGTGTTCGCGCTCGCGGGGGCGATCAGGTACGCGTCGGCGTTCTCGACGAGCGCCAGGTGGCTGATCGGAGCGCGGTCCGGCGCCGGCTCGCCGGGATACGCGCCGCGCAGCGGGTCCTCCTCGAACTCATCGGTGAGCACCGGCGCGCCGGTGATCCCGGCGAACGAGGCCGTGCCGACGAACCGGCGGCTGGTCTCGGTCTGGATGACCCGGACGGCGTGGCCGGCGCGGATCGCCAGCCGCGCCGTCTCGAGCATCTTGTATGCCGCGATGCCGCCGGTGACGCCGAACAGCAGCCGGGACAAGGTTCCTACCGCCTGCTCGCCGAATCACCGCGCCCGTGAATCACGGCGGATCGTTACCGGTAGTGGTACTTCAGCTTGCCCTGAGCGACTTCCTCGAGCGCAATCGTCAGGTAGTTCTTCGAGCGAGTGTCGACCATCGGAGGCGGAAACTCGTCAAAGGTCCCCTCACCGAGGTTGTGGTAGTAGGAGTTGATCTGGCGGGCGCGCTTGGCGGCGACCAGGACGCTGGCATAGTCGGAGTCGACGTGGTCCAGCAGCTTGTCGATTCTTGGTGAGATCACGGTATATGCAGTCTTTCAGTTGGGGGATTGAAGACTAGCGGTCGGCTCGCCATCGTCGGCGAGCGCTGCGCGGACGATGTTCGCCAGCTCATCCGTCGCCTCCTCCAGCCGGTCGTTGACGACGACGCGGGCGAACTCCGGTTGGGCCTTCAGCTCCTCCTCGGCGGTCAGCATCCGCTGATCGACCTGCTCGGGATCGTCGGTCCCCCTCCCCACCAGGCGTGCCCGCAACGCGTCGCGCGAGGGGGGCGCGATGAACACCTGGAGGGCCTCAGGCATCGCCTGCCGGACCTGGCGGGCTCCCTGGACCTCGATCTCCAGGACGATCGGCTCGCCCCGGGCGAGGCGCCCCTCGAGCTCGGAGCGCAGCGTCCCGTACCGGCGCCCCGAGTAGGTGGCGTGCTCGACGAAGTCGCCCGTCGCCACGCGCTCGTCGAACTCCTCGGTGCTCAGAAAGTGGTAGTCGGCGCCGTCGGTCTCGCCGGGTCTGGGGGAGCGCGTGGTGGCCGAGATCGAGAGGCCGAGCTGGGGCACGCGCTCCAGGAGCCCGCGGATCAACGTTCCCTTGCCGACCCCGGATGGTCCGGTGATGACGAAGACCCTGGCCACCGTGGTGGTGATTGCGCGCCGTGGGCCGTCGGCTAGCGCCGGCGCAGCAGGGCGACGAGCTCGCCGCGCTGGCGCTCGGACAGGCCGCCGAGTGTCTTGCTCGGCGAGATCCGGCACTGCGACAGGATCTTGTTGACCTTGACGCGCCCGTACTTCGGGACCGCGAGCAGCAGGTCGAAGACCTTGGCCGTCTGCAGGTAATCCGGCGGCTCGAGCAGCAGCTCGTGGATCGGCTGGCGGCCGGCCTTCAGATCGCGCTTGAGCTGCGCGCGTCGGCTGCGTATATCGTTGGCGCGCTGCAGCGCCTCCATGCGCTGCACGAGCGAGCGCTCAGGGGCAGCAAGGGGTTTGGAGAACGATTCACTGACCGGCGGCATGGGCGGCGACTATACATCTTGGGGCGGGGCGATCAAGGCTAATCAACGCAATTCGACTCAATCTCAAGTTGAGCTTGAGCATTGTCGAGCCTAGTTGTGACAATGTGATCAGTTTGCAGGGGGTTTTCCGGTCCTATAGCACCTGAGGCAACTGCGCGCCGAACCCTGGACCTCCCTTCACCGGATTCGCGCATTTCGTGGTCAGATGGCCGACCTCGGCGGCGATTCTGCGGCCGGCGGCAGGGTCGCGAAAGCTCTCGGTGCCGACGGCGACGAGGGTCGCCCCAGCCTCGAGGAATTCCCAGGCGTCGCGGCCACGCTGGACACCGCCCATCGCGATGACGGGGATCTCGACGGCCGCGCAGACGGAGTGGACCTGCGCCAGCGCGATCGCCCGCACCGCCGGACCGGACACTCCGCCCGTCGTCCCCCCCAGCCACGGGTGGCGTGTGACGGGATCCAGTGCCATGCCGCGCAGCGTGTTGATGAGCGAGAGGGCGCTGGCGCCCTCCTCCACGGCCGCGCGCGCCACGGTCGGCACATCTGAGGCGTTCGGCGTCAGCTTGACGATCAGCGGCTTGTCGGTCAGCGGACGCACGACGCGCATCAGCCGCGCCACCTCGTCCGGATCGGCGCCCATCACGAGCCCCGTCTCGACGTTGGGGCAGGAGACGTTGAGCTCGAGTGCGGCCACCTCCTCGCGGGCGGCGAACGCCGAGACGAGCGCGGCGACCTCGTCGCGGCTGAACCCCATCACGTTGACGATCAGCGGGACCGGCAGCTGCGCCAGCTCCGGCAGGTCGTGGCTCAGGTAGCCCTCGAGCCCCCTGTTCGGCAGGCCGATCGAGTTCATCAGTCCGGCCGGCACCTCCCACAGGCGCGGCGGCGGGTTGCCCTGGCGCGGGTTGAGGGTCACGGTCTTGGAGACGAACGCGCTGAACGGGAACCGCTCGATCAGCCCGTCGCCGAACACGCGCCGGGCGGCGATGGCGTCGAACGTGCCCGACGCGTTGATGATCGGATGCGCGAGTTTGATCCCGCAGAAGTCGACCGCGCTCAATGTCCCGCTCCCGCGATGAGCGCGCTCTGCAACCGCGCGGCGTCGACGACGGGACCGTCCACGCAGATCCGGATGTAGCCGTCCGTGGTGGGGACGACACAGCCAAAGCATGCTCCGAACCCGCACGCCATCCCGGACTCGAGCGCCAGCTGCGCCGGGACTTCGCGCTCGGCGCACAGGCCGCGGACCGCCTCGAGCATCGGCGGCGGCCCACAGGCGTAGACCTCGAGCCGGGGGTCGCGGTCGCACTCGGCCTGCAGCAGATCGGTCACCAGGCCGTGATGGCCGACACTGCCGTCGTCGGTGGCGACGCGGACCCTGTCCCCTGCGCCCAGCAGGGTGGCGCCGGGGGCGTGGACAGCGTCGCGGAAACCGAGCAGAACCGTCGCCTCATCCTCGAGTTGATCGTCCCAGATGGCAAGCGGAGCGATCCCCACCCCGCCGCCGACGAGCACCGGCCGGCGGCCCTCGCGTGGGCGGGCAAAGCCGACCCCAAGCGGGCCGACGAGCGACAGCTCCGAGCCGCCGGACAGCTCGCACAGCCGCTTCGTGCCCGGGCCGACGTCCTCGATCAGGAACTGCAGCTCGTCGTTATCCGGCCCACCGCCCGCTCGCAGGACGCTGAACGCACGCGGGAGGAAGGGGCGCTCGGCCTCGCCTCCTCCCCATCGCTCGGCGGCGCTCAGCATGTAGAACTGCCCGGCCTGCGGTCGCGGACCGGACGGGTCGGCGCACCGGAGAACGGTGTAGGCGCCGTGGCGCTCGTTGGCGGTCACACGGGCCCGGCGGGCCCCGAACGGTGCTTGGACGCGGTCGGTCGAGGCAGTCGTCACGGCGAGGACGGAGCCGACGTCACCGGGCGGCTGCGGTGGAGCTCCTGGAGCGAGACGACCTCCGGCTCGCCGCGGCGGGCTGAGATGATCGCCCGCGCGGCGGCCAGGCCACCGGACATGGTCGTGATGCACGGGATCCCCCGGGCGATCGCCGCCGAACGGATCTCGTAGCCGTCCGAGCGGGCTGTCGTTCCCGTGGGCGTGTTGATGACCAGGTCGACGGCGCCGCGCTCGATCCAGTCGACGACGTGGTCCGGCCCCTCGTTGAGCTTGTTGATGCGGGTCGCCGGGATGCCCATCCGCTCGAGCGACTGGGCGGTCCCGCGGGTGGCGATGATCCGGAAGCCCAGGTCGTGCAGGAGGCTGGCGATGCCGATCGCCGCCGGCTTGTCGCGGTCGGCGACCGTGACGAACACCGTCCCCTGGTTGGGGAGCTTGGCGCCGGCCGCCGCCTGCGCCTTGGCGAACGCCGTGGGGAAGTCGGCGGCGATCCCCATGACCTCGCCGGTGGACCGCATCTCCGGGCCAAGCAGCGAGTCGGCCCCGGCGAAGCGGCCGAACGGCAGGACGGCCTCCTTGACGCACACGTGCCCGCAGCTCGGCGTCGCCGGCAGATCGAGGTCGGCGATGCGCTCGCCGAGCATGATCCGGCAGGCGAGCTTGGCCAACGGCTGACCGATGGCCTTGGACACGAACGGGACGGTGCGGGAGGCGCGCGGGTTGGCCTCGATGACGTGGAGGCCGTCGTCCCCGTGGATCGCGAACTGGACGTTGAGCAGCCACACCACGCCGAGCGCGCGGGCGATCCCGGTCGTCTGCTCGCGGATGCGGGCCAGCATCTCGGTGCCGAGCGTGTGCGGGGGCAGCACGCAAGCCGAGTCGCCGGAGTGGATCCCGGCCTCCTCGACGTGCTGCATGATCCCGGCGATCCAGACGTCCTCGCCGTCGCACAGGGCGTCGACGTCGACCTCGATCGAGTCCTCGAGGAAGCGGTCCAGATAGATGGTGGGGTGCGCCGACTCTCGGTCGACGCCGACGCGGCGCAGGTAGTCCTCGAGCCCGGCGACGTCGTAGACGATCTCCATGGCGCGGCCGCCGAGCACGTAGCTGGGCCGCACCAGCAGCGGGAAGCCGACCTCCGGGGCGCGCTGGAGCGCCTCCTCGGCGCTCGTGGCGGTGGCGTACGGCGGCGCGCTGTAGCCGAGACGGTCGAGCAGAGCGCCGAACCGGGCGCGGTCCTCGGCGAGGTCGATCGCGTCGATGCTGGTGCCAAGGATGGGGACGCCGGCGGCGTGCAGGCCGGCGGCGAGCTTGAGCGGCGTCTGGCCGCCGAACTGGACCACCACGCCCTCCGGTTGCTCGAGCTCGCAGACGGCGAGCACGTCCTCGAGCGTCAGTGGCTCGAAGTACAGCCGGTCCGATGTGTCGTAGTCGGTGGAGACCGTCTCCGGGTTGCAGTTGATCATGACCGCGTCACGGCCGAGCTCACGGACCGTCTGGGCGCCGTGGACGCAGCAGTAGTCGAACTCGATGCCCTGGCCGATCCGGTTGGGCCCGGAGCCGAGGATGACGACGCTCGGCTTGTCGCCGCGGTCGACCTCGTGGCTGGGGGCGCCGTCAGGCCCGGGCCGCTCCCAGCCTGAGTAGTAGTACGGCGTGCGGGCCTCGAATTCAGCAGCGCACGTGTCGACGGCCTTGTACGTCCGCACGCCAGCGAACGGGCCGCGATGTTTGCCGCCAGGCAAACTCGCAATGGAATCGGCGCCAGCCGATTCCACGGCGCCAGCCGATTCCACCAATTCCGCAAGCTCCCGCAGGAACCACGGGTCGATGCTCGTCCGGGCGCGCAGCTCGTCGGCCGGGGTCCCCCGCCGCAGCGCCTCCAGAAGATGGTCGAAGCGCTCGGGCCCCGGCTCGGCGACCCGTTTCAGCAGCTCGTCGTCGTCCGCTGGGAACACGGGCCGGGTGTCGAGCTCGCGGGAGCGCAGCGCCTTGGCGAAGGCCTGCTTGAACGTCCGCCCCAGCGCCATCGCCTCGCCGACCGATTTCATGTGGGTCGTCAGGCCGGCCTCGGCTCCCGGGAACTTCTCGAACGCGAACCGCGGCCACTTGACGACGCAGTAATCGATCGCGGGCTCGAAACTTGCCGGCGTGGCCCGCGTGATGTCGTTGGGGATCTCCGGCAGCGTGTAGCCGACGGCCAGCCGGGCGGCGATCTTGGCGATGGGGAAGCCGGTCGCCTTGCTGGCCAGCGCGCTGGAGCGCGAGACCCGCGGGTTCATCTCGATGACGACGATCTCGTCGGTCGCCGGGTTGACGGCGAACTGGACGTTGGATCCGCCGGTCTCCACGCCGACGGCACGGATCACCTTGATCGCCTGGTCTCTGAGCGCCTGGTACTGCTTGTCGGTCAGCGTCTGCTGGGGGGCGACGCAGACGCTGTCGCCCGTGTGTACGCCCATCGGATCGAGGTTCTCGATCGAGCAGACGATGACGACGTTGTCGGCGTGGTCGCGCATGACCTCGAGCTCGAACTCGCCCCAGCCGAGCACCGATTCCTCCAGCAGCACCTGGCCGATAGGCGAGGCCGCGAGGCCGCCGCCGACGATGCGGTCGATGTCGGCCTGAGTGTGCACGACGCCCCCGCCGGTGCCGCCGAGGGTGAACGCGGGGCGGACGATGAACGGCAGCCCCAGCTCTCCGAGCGCGTCCCGGGCATCGGTGGTGCTGTGCGCGATGACGCTCTTGGGCACGCGCAGACCGGCCTCGGTCATCGTGTCGCGGAAGCGCTCGCGGTCCTCGGCGCGGTCGATCGCGTCGTAGTCGGCGCCGATCAGCTCCGCGCCGTATTTCTGCAGCGTCCCGTCCTCGTGGAGCGCCTTCGCGAGGTTGAGCGCCGTCTGGCCGCCGAGCGTGGGCAGGAGCGCGTCCGGGCGCTCGCGCTCGATCACCTGGGCGACCGGCCCCGGGAGCAACGGCTCGATGTACGTCGTGGTCGCGACCTCCGGGTCGGTCATGATCGTCGCCGGGTTGGAGTTGACGAGCACGACCTCATAGCCCTCCTGCTCGAGCACGCGGCAGGCCTGGGTGCCGGAGTAGTCGAACTCGGCCGCCTGACCGATGACGATGGGGCCGGAGCCAAGCAGCAGGATCTTGTGGATGTCGTCGCGGCGGGGCATCACGCGACGCCTCCGGAGAATCGCCCTCTGGGCGATCCTCCGGCGGAATCGGCGCCAGCCGATTGCGCGATTTCGGTCACAAACCGGTCGAACAGGTACAGCGCGTCATGCGGGCCCGGGCCCGCCTCCGGGTGGTACTGGACGGTCGCTCCCTGGACGTCGCGGAGCGTCAGCCCCTCCACGGTGCGGTCGTACAGGTTGATGTGGGTCAGCTCGGCGGCGCCGAAGTCGGTCTCCCACCGGACCGGCTCATCGTCGTCGATCGTCCGCGCGCCGCCGGGGCCGAGAACGGCGAAGCCATGGTTCTGGCTGGTGATCTCGGTCCGCCCGGTCGTCAGGTCCTTGACCGGGTGGTTGGCGCCGTGATGGCCGAACGGCAACTTGTAGGTCTCCAATCCGACCGCGCGGCACAGCAGCTGGTGACCGAGGCAGATTCCGTACACCGGCAGCTTGCCGACCAGGTTGCGGACGGTGTCGACGACATAGTCCAGGGCGCCCGGATCCCCGGGGCCGTTGGCGAGGAAGACCGCATCCGGGTTTGTGGCGAGCAGATCGCCGGCCGTCGCGGTGCACGGGTGCAGCGCCACCGTGGCGCCGCGGGCGCGGAGGTTGCGGACGATCGAGAGCTTGACCCCGGTGTCGATCATGGCGATTCGCATTCGCGAATCGCTGAGGAGTTCGCCTGGCGGCGAACTCCCGGTCGGCGGCAGCACGATGGTCTCCCTTGGCGTCACCTCACGGGCGAGGTCGCGGCCGGTCATCGCCGGCTCGGCGGCGATCAGCTCACGGGCCTGCGGTTCGGTTACGCGCGCGGGAAACACGCCGCCGCGCATCGCGCCGGCGTCCCGGATGTGGCGCACGAGCGCACGGGTATCGACGTCGGTGATGGCGGCGACGCCGCAATCGCGCAGCCACGTCAGCCACCCGGCCTCGGCCCCCGGCGCATCGTCGCGGTCGACCGCCGCCCGCATGATCGCCGCCCGGGCGTGGACCCCGTCTGATTCCATCGCGTCGGCGCTGACGCCGTAGTTGCCGACCTGCGGGAAGGTGAAGGTGATCAGCTGGCCGGCGTAGCTCGGATCGGTCATCGCCTCCTGGTAGCCGGCCATCGAGGTCGTGAACACGATCTCCCCCACCGCCGGCTCGTCGGCTCCGCAGGCGATGCCGTCAAACCGGGCCCCGTCCTCGAGCAGCACGTACGCCGTTGTCGTCATCGCGGGCACCTAGCCCCTCCGGCTGCGGCTCGAGGTTCCGGCTCCGGAGGCGTGTGCCTCGCCGCCGACGAGCATCGGCCGCCGGTAGGCGACCGTCCCGGCGGCGAGGGTCATGAGCACCCGGCCCTGCAGCGTTCGCCCGTGGAAGGCGCTATTGGCCGAGCGGCTGGCGTAGCCCTCCTCGCCGACCGTCCACGTGGCGTCGAGGTCGACGAGGCAGAGCGCGGCGCGCCGGCCGACCGCGATCCGGGGCGCCGGGAGCTCGTAGAGCTCGGCCCCGGCGCTCATCCGCTCGATGAGCGTCGCCAGCGGGATCTCGCCCGGGAGCACCAGCTCGGTGAACAGCGCGGCGAACGCCGTCTCCAGCCCGGTCGTCCCCATCGGCGCCTGCTCGAACGGGACCTCCTTCTCATGGACGGCGTGAGGTGCGTGGTCGGTCGCGATGCAGTCGATCACGCCGCTGCGGAGCCCGTCGATGAGCGCGCGCCGATCGGCTTCGGTTCGCAGCGGGGGGTTCATCTTGAACCGGCTGTCCAGCGAGCGCACCGCCTCGTCGGTCAGCGTCAGGTGGTGGGGCGACGCCTCGCCGCTGACCCGCGCCCCGGCCTCCTTGGCGGCGTAGAGCGCCTGGACGGACTCGACCGCCGACAGGTGCTGGAAGTGGACCCGGGCGGCCTCATAGAGCGCAAGCGCCGAGTCCCGGGCGATCATCGTCGACTCCGACAGCGACGGGATCCCGGCGAGCCCGAGTCGGGCCGACACCGCCCCCTCGTGCATGACGCCGTCCTGCGAGAGCGCCGGGTCCTCCTCGTGCAGCGCGATGATGCCCCCGCACAGCCGCTGGTACTGGAGCGCCTTGCGCAGCATCCCGGCCGAGACGACCGGCTTGCCGTCGTCAGTGAAGCCGATGGCGCCGCTCTCGCGCAGCTCGGCCATCTCGGTCAGCTCCCGGCCCTGGAGGCCGCGGGTGATCGAGGCCAGGAAGCCGACCGGCACCCGCGCGTCGCGCTGGGCATGGTCGACCAGAGCCCCCAGCACCGCCGCGTTGTCGACCGTCGGATCGGTGTTTGGCATCGCCACGATCGCGCAGTAGCCCCCGGCGGCGGCCGCCGCGGTCCCAGTGTCGATGTCCTCCTTGTACTCCTGGCCCGGTGTGCGCAGGTGGACGTGCGGGTCGACAAATCCGGGAAAGACGTGCTTTCCGGCGGCGTCGAGGATCTCGATGCCGTCATCGGCGTGGACGTCCGAGGCGCCGGACACGCTGATCTCGGCGATCCGGCCGTCGCGGATCAGGATGTCCCGGGGCTCGTCCAGGCCGGCGCGCGGGTCCAGGACGTGGGCGCGACGGATGAGCAGGTCGGCGGCCGGCCGCGGGGCGTGGAAGAGACGGTGGGTCGCCATCACGCGGCCACCAGGACCGGGGAGCCGACGAGCAGTTCGTAGAGGACGGCCATCCGCACCGCGACGCCCGCCTTGACCTGGTCGCCGATCAGCGCCTGGGGCGAGTCGATCGTCGCCGCCGAGAGCTCCACCCCGCGGTTGACCGGTCCCGGATGCATGACCAGCTGGTCCGGCCGGAGCCGGTTCGAGTTGATCTGGTATTGGGCGGCGTACTCGCGCAGCGAGGGGATGAACGAGTCGGTCATCCGCTCGTGCTGCATGCGCAGGACGTAGACGACGTCGGCCTCGTGCAGGCGATCGAGCGTGGCGGTCGCGTTGCAGCCCAGTGTCTCGATCTCTCGCGGCATCAGGGTCGGGGGCCCGCTGACCGTGACTCCGGCGCCCATCCGGGTGAACGCGAGGATGTCCGAGCGCGCGACCCGGGAGTGGGTGACGTCGCCGACGATCCAGATGTTGAGGCCGTCGAGCGAACCGAACCGGCGGCGCAGCGTGAACACGTCGAGGAGCGCCTGCGTCGGATGCTCGTGCTTGCCGTCGCCGGCGTTGACGACGGCCGCGTCCGTCCACCCCGCCACCAGTTGGGCGGCGCCGGCGTGAGGCGAGCGGATCACGATTGCAGCGGGGTCGTAGGCCGACAGCGTCTGGACCGTGTCCTTGAGCGACTCGCCCTTCTCCACGCTGGATCCGCTGGAGCGGACGCTGACGACGTCCGCCGACAGGCGCTTGGCGGCGAGCTCGAACGATGAGCTCGTCCGGGTGCTCGCCTCGTAGAAGAGGTTGACGATGGTCCGGCCGCGCAGCGCGGGGACCTTCTTGATCTCCCGTCCGGAGACCTCGGCGAACGACTCGGCGCGGTCGAGGATCCGCTCTATCCCCGGGCGGTCGAGGTCGTCGATGGAGATGAGGTGGCGGGGCATGTGCGCGTTCATGCGGCGTTGCTCGTTTCCCGGGGATGTCCGGCGGGGCCGATCGTGACCTCGTCGACCCCGTCGACCTCCTCGACGCGGACGCTGACGTGCTGGGACTGGGAAGTCGGGAGGTTCTTGCCGACGTAGTCCGGGCGGATCGGCAACTCACGGTGCCCGCGGTCGACGAGCACCGCCAGTTGCACCCGCGCCGGGCGTCCGTAGTCGAAGATCTCGTCGATCGCGGCCCGGACGGTGCGGCCGGTGTACAGGACGTCGTCGACGATCACGATCGTCCGCCCGTCGATGGGGAAGTCGAGCTCCGTGGAGTGAACGATCGGCGCGGCCGGCTGGGGCGGGTGGGACCGGATCATGAGGTCGTCGCGGTAGAAGGCGATGTCGACCGAGCCGAGCGGAACGGGTGAATCGAGCAGCTCGCTGGCGAGCGGCTGCAGGCGCTTGGCCAGGTGGGCGCCGCGGCGGTGAATGCCGACGAGAGCGATCGTGCCGGCCGGGTTCTTCTCGACGATCTCGTGGGCGATCCGCACGAGCGTGCGGCGCATGTCATCACGGTCGAGGGCGACCGTTGTGGATTCCAACTTCTGCTCCTTTCCGGCCTCACGGGACCGCGTTTAAAGGGGCTACAGGTTTGCTGCCGCGGACCTTAGCAGCGGGGTCGGCGGCGCTAGCGGGCGGGCGAGCGCTCAGCGCCCCAACCTCCTGGGCGCTCCCCGCTCAGCCGGAGTCCGGGCGACGGCGGTACAGGACGTGGGCGAGGCCGACGTGCTCGACCTCGCGGTCGTAGACGAAGCCGGCCTTCTCCATGACCCGGCGCGAGCCCAGGTTGTCCGGGAGCGTGATCGCGATGATCTCGTCCAGGCCAAGCGATTCGAAGGCGACCCGCACGGACGCCTGCCCGAGCTCGGTTGCCAGGCCCTGCCCCCACTGCTCCGGCACGATCGCCCACGCCGCCTCGACCGCGTAGCCGCCAATCGCGTCGGTGTACTGCAGTCCACCGCGGCCGACGAGCTCGCGGGTGGCCCGGTCACGCAGCAGCCAGAGGCCGAACCCATGGCGCTCCCAGTGATCGCGCTTGTCGGCCAGGCTGGCCCGCACGTCGGCCGTGGTGGGTGGGGCCGACCACGGCCACAGCGTCCGGTAGACGCGCGGGTCGAGCGTCAGCTCGGCCATCTCGGCCTCGTGCTCAGGCCCCAGCGCCTCCCCGCGCATCCGCGGGGTCTCCAGCTCGGTGGGGGCCTGGGCTCTCATCACGCGATCAGACGACCCCGGTCGACCGCGATCATGACGTGGACGCGGCGGCCTCCTCGGCCATCCGCCCCGGCGGCTGGGACCAATGGATCAGCTCTGGCTCGCCGCGCTCCGGCACCGGAATGTCGATCATGTCGAAGTCCCGCGGCACGACGGTCGCTGGGAACACCGCGCGGGCCTCGTCGCGCAGCTGGCGGATCGGATGGCGCATCGAGACGTGGTTGAGCGCGAGCAGCCCCACCTCGGCCTCGCGGGCGATCATCGCCGCCTGGACCGCCGTGGAATGGCCGTTGTCGGCGGCGCGCTCGCGCTCCTCCTCGGCGAACGTCGCCTCGTGCACGAGCACGTCGGCCTGGTGGGCGGCGATCCGCAGCGCGTCGCACGGCCGTGTGTCACCGGACAGCACGAGCTTGCGCCCGGCGCGCGCGGGGCCGAGCACCTGATCCGGCGAGACCCCTCGGATCGTCTCGCCGCGCTGGAGGCGGCCGAACTCAGGTCCCTCGCGCAGGCCCAGCCGACTTGCGGCCTCCGGGTCGAACACGCCGGGGCGCTCGTCCTCGAACAGCACGTAGCCGAGCGCCAGCCCGCGGTGGGAGACCGGCACCGGCGCGATCCGGTAGCCGTCGCGCTCGAGCACATCGCCCGCCCCCACCTCGACGACGTCCAGCTCGAAGCCCACCCGGCCGGCCATGCGCAGCACGAGTGCCAGCAGCGCCCTCAGCCCGGCCGGACCGTTGATGGTGAGCGGACGCTCGCGGCCGCGGAGGTCGAACGTCTTGAGCATGCCCGGGAGCCCCAGCCAATGGTCGGCATGAAAGTGCGTGAGGAAGATCTCGGTCAGGTCGGACAGCCCCACCGAGCTGACCAGCTGGCGCTGGGTCCCCTCGCCGCAGTCGAACAGGATCCGCTCGGCGCCGCGGCGCACGAGGATCGCCGGCAGCCCGCGCCGCGGGGTGGGAACCGAGCCGGCCGTCCCGGCAAAGAAGATCGAGAGATCCATTGCCCTGAGTCTGTCAGTCGAGCTCGACGAGCTCGAACTCCGGGTACCCGTCTGCGTGGCAGACGCCCATCGTGTGGTGCGGCTGCCGGCGCCGGTCGGTGGGACTGCCGGGGTTGAAGATCTGAAATCCGTCGCCGGACCGCTGGTGCAGGGGGATGTGCGAGTGGCCGAAGATGACCGCATCGGCGTCAGGGAACCGCGACCGCAGGCGGCGCAGCCGGTGGGCCGCCGGCCCGGCATCGTGGATGACGGCGATCCGACGGTCGCCGGCCCTGATCACCGCGGTCTCCGGCAGCAGCGCCCGCAGCTGGGCGTCATCGACGTTGCCCCGGACGGCGACGACGTCCCCCAGCGACCGCAGCTCCTCCAGCACCTCCGGCCGGGAGAAGTCCCCGGCGTGGACGATCAGATCAGCCGTGCGCAGCCGCCGCAGACAGGCGGCGGGCAGCCCGCGAGAACCCCGTGGCAGGTGGGTGTCCGAGATGATGGCGATCTCCACGGTAAGCTGGCGTGCGATGGTCCCTGATTTCGAGCGCCCGTAGCTCAGGGGATAGAGCGTCCGCCTCCGGAGCGGAAGGTCGCACGTTCGAATCGTGCCGGGCGCGCTCCAGGAAAGCCCTGCCATCCGGCGGGGCTTTCTGCTGTCGGTCCGGGGCGCCTCCG
>DASZMU010000116.1:0-1716 GCA_035551695.1 Solirubrobacteraceae bacterium | reverse complement strand
CATCGCGACGCTGGCGCTGGTGTACGGCCGCCGGTTCGAGATCGCTCGCGCCAGCGCGGCCCTGGCCGTGGCGGCGGTCATCTCCGGCTGGGCCCTCGCCCGCTACCCGACGTTGCTGCCGGGCCTGACGGTCCACCAGGCAGCGGCACCGCACGACACGCTGGTGACGCTGGTCGTGGCCGTGATCGCCGGCGGAATCCTCCTGTTCCCCGCGCTCGGGTTGCTGTTCGCGCTCACGCTCCGCGGCAGCCTCGGAGGACACGGAGCCACCACCGCGCCTGAGCCGGCCGCCGGCGCGGAGTCCGCGTCGCTCCGTGACCTGCCGGCGCCGGCGGTGGGAGCCCGGCTGGCGGTTGCGCTGCTGATCGTGGGCGTGGGACTGCTCAACGCGGCCAACGCGCCGTGGGCGCACGCGATCGGCGTCGTGAGCCTGTTCGGCTTCGTGATCGCCGGCTTTGCCGCCATCGTCCCGCGGGCATTGGCCGCCGACAGATGATCCGCCGGCCCGGGGTGAGACGGCCGGGCAGGCGGTGCGACAATCCGGCGGCCGGCCGATGAGCTCCACTGCTGACAGCCCAGGCCAGGTCTCATTCGTGTTCGACCTCGACGGGACGCTGATTGACAGCGTCTACCAGCACGTCCTGGCTTGGCGTGAGGCGCTCCAGGAGGTGGGGATCAGCCTCTCGGTGTGGAAGATCCACCGGCGCATCGGCATGAGCGGTGGGCTGTTCGTCAACGCGCTCGCCCGCGAGCTGGAGACGGCGCTGGACGCCGAGACCCTCGCCGCATTGCCGGAGCTGCACGTGGAGAGGTTCATCGCCCACTACGACAGCGTCCAGCCGCTGCCCGGCGCCCGCGAGCTGCTGGCGACGCTGACCGAGCACGGGGTGCCCTGGGCGATCGCCACCAGCGGTCCCCTGCGGTACGCCGGGCTGGCGCGCGAGCTGCTGGAGGTTCCCGAGGAGACGCCGATGATCACCCGCGACCAGGTCCGTCGCGCCAAGCCTGACCCGGACCTGTTTTTGGCCGCCGCCGCGCGGATCAGCGTGGACATCCGCGACAGCATGGTCGTCGGCGACAGCGTTTGGGATCTGCTTGCCGCCCAGCGGGCGCGGGCGCTGGGCGTCGGCCTCCTCTCCGGGGGCTACGGCCGCGACGAGCTCATCAGCGCCGGCGCCTACCGCGTGTACGACGATCCGGCCGACCTGTTGGCCCACCTGGACGAGGTGGGCGTGCGCCGAAGGCTCTAGGGACGGCGGCTTGCCGCGCTTGCCAGCCGCCCGGGGGCGCGCTAGCCTCGAGACCGTGACCAAGGTGGGTTCTCTGAGGGCATCGGATGCGGACCGGGAGGAGATCGTCGCCCGGCTGCACAAGGCGTCCACCGAGGGACGCATCGGCGCTGACGAGCTCGAGCAGCGGGTCACGGCGGCGCTGAAGGCGCGCACGTACGCAGAGCTGGACGCGACGGTCGCCGATCTGCCCCGGCAGGTGGGGCGGCGCCCCGGTCGCGACGTCCGCCGCCGGTCGGCCGGAGGTTGGGCCCTCGCCGCGGTCAGGGCCAATCCGCTCCTGCTGGTGTTCGCCCTCCCCGCCGTGACGGCGGCAGCGGCGATGGTGCTGGCGGTCACCCTCATCTGGGCGGTGCTGATGGTCGCCCTCATGGTCCTCGGCGGGCGGCGCCGCGCCCCCCGCGCCCCCTGGATGTACACGCGCCAC
>DASZMU010000115.1:0-6912 GCA_035551695.1 Solirubrobacteraceae bacterium | reverse complement strand
CTCAAGTACGTGGCGCTGTCGACGATCGTCGGCTTCCCCACGTTCATCATGGTCGGGATTTCGGCGATCGTCTTCCCGCTGCGGCGCAAGGCGGCCTACGAGGCGTCGGTCTCCAACATCAAGCTGCTGGGGATACCGCTGTTGTGGTACTTCGGCGTCGGCGCGATCGCCGCCGGAATCTTCGGCGGCTGGCTGTGGCTGAAGTATCCGCTGCTCGGTCTCCCCAACGCGGGCAAGAGCATCAGCCATCAGCTGTTCACCTCGCCGCTGAACGGCGGCCTGGCGCTCATCGCCACCGGGCTCATCGTGGGCGCGGTCATCTACTTCGGCGGCCGCGCCTGGCGGCGGACCCAGGGGATCGACATCTCGCTCAACTACCTCGAGATCCCGCCTGAGTAGCGGTGCGGCTGTTTCGGCGCGCCCAGGCTGAGGACGACGGCTCGCTCCTCCGCCTCTACTACGCATCCGACATCCACGGCACCGAGGTGCTGTGGAAGAAGTTCCTCAACGCGTCGAAGGTCTACAAGGCGAAGGTGCTCGTGATGGGCGGTGACATCACCGGCAAGATGGTCATCCCCATCATCCAGGCCGGCGACGGCACGTGGTCGGCCACCTTCCATGGCCGCCTGGAAAAGCCGCAGACCGAGGAGGACGTGGTCAAGCTGGAGAGGCGGATCCGCGGGAACGGGATGTACCCGTATCGGACCACGGCAGAGGAGGTGGCCGGCATCTCTGCGCTCTCCGAGGAGGAACGCGAGCGCTGGTTTGAGCGGGTCATGCTTGAGGCGTTCGAGGGCTGGCTGGAGCTCGCCGAGCAGCGGTTGGCCGGGACCGACATCCGGTGCTTCGTCATGCCCGGCAACGACGACCCGTCCAGCCTGGAGGAGGTCATCGACCACGCCCCGTTGGTCGAGGCCTGCGATGAGAAGTGGGTCGAGTTCGACGGCTACCACATGCTCTCGCTCGGCTACTCGAACATCACGCCGTGGAACTCGCCCCGCGAGCTTGACGAGGATGCGCTCTATGCCCGGCTCGTCGCCCTCGCCGAGCAGATCGACGATCACACCCGCGCGGTGTGGAACGTCCACGTCCCGCCACGGGACTCGCAGCTCGACACCGCGGCCGAGCTCGACGAGGACTTCAATCTCGTCCTCATCGGCAGGGCGCCGCACATGATCCCGGTCGGTTCCTCGGCGGTGCGCGAGGCGATTGAGCGCTTCCAGCCGCTTGTCGCCCTCCACGGCCACATCCACGAGTCGCCGGGGGCGATGCACATCGGTCGCACGCTCTGCATCAACCCGGGCAGCGACTACCAGACGGGACGGATCTCCGGGTGCCTGGTCAACCTGCGCGGCGACTTCGTCAACCACCAGTTCGTCACCGGCTGATGAGCCGGGACGAACTCGGACGCTGGCTGCGCACCGCGGGCGTGGAGCCGCCGGCCCGCCCGTGGCCGGAATCGCCCCACCGCTTCCCGGACGGCCGCCGATATCGACTTGAGATCCCCAGCGTCGAGGGCCCGGTCGTGTTGCGGGCGGTGCTCGAGGAGGCGGCGGCGCGCGGCGTCCGCATCCACCGCGTCTCCCAGGGCTCGGGGATCATGCTCCTCACCGACGAGGAGCTCGACGAGCTGGCCGAGCTGGGCCGAGAGCACGACGTCGAGGTGTGCCTGTTCCTCGGCCCCCGCGGGGCCTGGGATGCGGGCGGTCAGGCGCTCGCCAGCGACGCCGCCGCCGGCGTGGCCCGCGGCGCCGAGGCCGTCGAGGCCTGCGTCGCCGAGGCGCGCCGGGCATGTGCCCACGGGATCCGCAGCGTGCTCGTGGGCGACATCGGCGTCCTCGACGTCCTGGCGCGGCTGCGCCACGACGGCCTGTTGCCGAGCGACCTCGTCTTCAAGACTTCGGCCATTCTGTGCGCGGCCAACCCGGCGACGGCGGCGCTGCTCGAGCGGCTGGGGGCGGACACGATCAACGTCGCCACCGATCTCGAGGTGGGGATGCTCGCCGCCATCCGGGGCGCGACGAGCAAGCCGCTCGACGTCTACGTCGAGGCCCCAGACGACATGGGCGGGTTCGTGCGCAGCTACGTCGTGCCGGACATCGTCCGGGTGGCCGCGCCGGTCCATGTCAAGGTGGGGCTGCGCAACGCGGCCTTCGTGTATCCCAGCGGACTGCACCTCGAGTCCGTGGCCGCGCTTCAGGGACGGGAGAAGGTCCGGCGTGCGGCGATGCTCGAGCGCCTGATCGGCGAGCTCGCGCCGGACCTGGCGATGCAGCCCCAATCAGCCGGCCGGGACGCCGGCTGACAGGCCACCGTCGACGATGAACGGCTGCGCCGTGCAGAACGAGGACTCGTCCGAGCACAGGAAGAGCGCCATCGCGGCGACCTCCTCCGGGCGGCCGATCCGCCCCAGCGCGTGCAGCTTGCCCGCATCCACGCGCGCCGCCTCCGGATCCGACTGAACCTCGAAGTAGCGCTGGGCCATCCCGGTGTCGATGTAGCCGGGGCAGATGCAGTTGCACCGGATCCCGTCCTTGCCGAAGTCCAGGGCGATCGCCCGCGTGAGGTTGATGACGCCGCCCTTCGCGGTGCAGTAGGCGCCGAGCTGGGGCTCGACCCAGAAGCCGTTGACGGAGGCCATGTTGACGATGGAGCCGCCGCCGAGCCGCCGCATCCGGGGGATGGCGGCGCGCGCGCACAGGTAGGCGCCCTTGAGGTTGATCCCCATGACGCGATCCCAGTCCTCAGGCGGCGTGTCCTCGATCGTCCGCTCGTACTGGATCGCCGCGTTGGACACGACCGCGTGCGGACCGCCTCGGGCCTCGGCCGCCGCCATCAGCGCCTCGACATCGTCCGGGTCAGAGACGTCGCAGCGGTGGACCTCGACCCGCCCGCCGGCCGCCTCAACCGCCGAGGAGAGTGCCTGGAGCTCGCCGAGGTCGACGTCGGCGCCGATCGTATAGGCGCCGGCCGCCGCCAGCCGCTCGGCGATCGCTCGTCCGATTCCCCGGGCGGCGCCGGTCACGACCACGGTCTTGTCGTCCATCCGCACCTCGGCTCCTCTCTCTGGTTCACTGCCGCGGAAGCCCCGCTTATACTGCGATTTGCTTTATCGATCAAGTACGGGGCACCTTGTGACCGTTGCCGGAGCTGGACGCAGGCGCAGGCCGACGATGCGAGACGTGGCGGAGCGCGCCGACGTCTCGGTGCAGACCGTCTCCAACCTGATCAACAATCGCCTGCACCTCATGGGGGAGAAGACCCGGGAGCGGGTCGAACGCGCCATGAGCGAGCTCGGCTATCACCCCAACGTGGCGGCGCGCACGCTGCGGTCCGAGCGGACGCAGACGCTGTGCTTCCTCCTGCTCGACGAGGGCAACCGCTTTCTCGCCGATCCGATGACCGACCTGATCATCGCCGGCATCGGCGACATCGCGCGGGACCGCGGCTACGGCCTCCTCATCCAGGCCACCCGCCCGCACGAGCCTGATCCCGCGCTGATCCGGCCGTTGCTGGAGAACCGAGCCGACGGGGCATTCCTGTTCATGTCCGGCACGCCGGACGTCCGCCGCTGGTACGTCTCCAAGCTGGACGAGCTCGGGTTTCCATTCATCCTGCTCGAGCCGTCCGACGACCCGCAGCACCTGACGGTCAGCGCCGCCGATCGCGACGGGGGGCGCCGGCTGACCGAGCACCTGATCAGCCGCGGCCACGAGCGGATTGCGTTTCTGACCACGCAGGTCCCGTGGCCGATGCTGGAGCAGCGGCTGCTCGGCTATCGCGACGCCCTCCGCGCCGCAGGCCTGAAGCCGATCGTCCTGACCGGCGGGACGTGGACCCCCACCTCCGGCGCCGAGCAGGCTGGGCGTCTGCTCGCCCGGAAGACGGCGCCGACTGCGATGATGTGCGGCAACGATCTCCTCGCGCTCGGCGCGATCCGGGCCGTGCGCGAGCGAGGACTCTCCGTACCGGGAGATGTCGCGGTGACCGGCTTTGACGACTTCGATTTCGCGCAGTTCGCCGACCCGGCCCTGACGACGGTGCGGATCCCGGGATACGACATCGGCCGGTCGGCGGGCGAGGCGCTCATCGGCGTGCTCGAGGGAGACCCGCCCGCCGAGAGCCAGGTCATCTTCCCGGTGCGCCTCGAGCTGCGGGAATCGGCGTGACCGACAACGGCCGCCCCATTCACGCCGACGTGTTTGAGGAGGCGGTGCGGCTGCTCGCCGCGGCCGAGCAGGCCGGCGTACGCGTGCGCGCGATGGGCGGGATGGGGATTGTGCTGCACGTCGGCGAGCTGCTCCACCCGGCGTTTCGCCGCGACATCGGGGACATCGACCTCGCGACCCCCAAACGCGAAGGACGCAAGGTCGCCGAGTTCCTCGCCGCCCAGGGCTATGAGCCCAACAAGACGTTCAACGCCATGCACGGCGCCCGGCGTCTGCTGTTCTACGACGAGCCCAACGGCCGGCAGATCGACGTCTTCGTCGGCACGTTTGAGATGTGCCACCAGCTCCCGCTCGAGCAGCGGCTCGACCTCGAGCCGCTGACGCTCCCGCTCGCCGACCTTGCCCTGACCAAGCTGCAGATCGTCAAGCTCAATCGCAAGGACGCCTACGACCTGTACTCGCTCCTGCTCACCCATGAGGTCGCCGACCACGACGACGACACGATCAACGCCCAGTGGATCGGCGAGCTGTGCGGCCGTGACTGGGGGCTGTTTCGCACCGTCCAGCTCAACCTCGAGCGCCTCCAGGACGACCTTCAGGTCCCGGAGCTGACACCGGACGAGCTCGAGACGATCCGGGGGCGCCTGCGGCAGCTCGAAGAGGCGATTGAGCGGGCACCGAAGACCGGCAAGTGGAAGATGCGCGCCCGGGTCGGCGACCGCGTGCGCTGGTACGAGGATCCTGAAGAGGTGGAGAAGGGGGCGTATTGAGCGGGCGACTGGATGGACGGGCGACGATCGTCACCGGCGTCGGGTCAGGGCTGGGGCGGGAGATCGCACGGGTGCTGGCCGCGGAGGGGGCGCAGGTGCTCGGCTGCGACGTCAACGACCCGGCGGGCGAGGCCACGATGGACGGGATCGGCGCCTATCGCCACGCCGACGTGGCCGGCGAGCGCGCGGTGGAGGAGCTCGTCGCCGAGGCCGTGCGGCGGTTCGGACGGCTCGACGTCATGGTCAACAATGCCGCCATCCAGATCGAGGAGGAGCTCGCCGAGACGACCGAGGAGCAGCTCGACCGGATCCTTGGCGTCAACCTCAAGGGCGTCTTCTTCGGCTGCAAGCACGCCGTCCGGGCGATGCGGGGTTCCGGCGGCGGCTCGATCGTCAACATCGCCTCGATCCTCGCCCTCGTCGGCGACGGCATCCTCGCCGCCTACTGCGCCGCCAAGGGCGGCGTGCTCGGCATCACGCGGGCGACCGCGGTCCGGTACGGCCGCGACGGGATCCGCTGCAACGCGATCTGTCCCGGCGACATCGACACCCCGCTGGTCGCGGCGTACTTCGCCACCGCCGACGATCCCGGGGCGCTCCGCGCCGAGGTGGAGGCCGAGTACCCGCTCGGGCGGATCGCGCAGCCTGAGGAGATCGCGCGCGGCGTCGTATTCCTCGCCTCCGACGACTCGTCGTTCATGAGCGGCCAGCCGCTCATTTTGGATGGCGGCCTGCTGGCGGACTGCTACTGATGGCCTGTCGCTTTGACCCCCACTGGAGCTATCGCGGCCTGGAGTGCCTGCGGATCGAGAACGAGCACGTGACCGTCGACGTGCTGCCGGAGCTCGGCGCCAAGATCTTCCGCCTCGTCGACAAGGCGCGCGATCACGACGTCCTGTGGCACTCCCCGCGGGTCGCCCCGCACACCGCGCCGCTGCACGCCAACTTCGACGACCACTGGGCCGGCGGCTGGGACGAGGTCATCCCCGGCGGTGTCATCTCGACCAACCGCTACGGCGACGAGCTCCCCCACATGGGCGAGCTGTGGACCCGGCGCGCCGACTGGCGGCTCAGCTACTGCTCGCCGGACAGCATCGAGGTGGTGTTCACGATCGCGACGCCGATCACCACGGCAACCTGGGAGCGCGTGCTGACGCTCCACGCCGGCTCGCCGGTGGTCGAGCTGGGGTACCGGATCGAGAACACCGGCTACCGGCCGATCGACCTCAACTGGGGCATCCACCCGGTGCAGGCGATCTCGCCGGCGCACCGCTTCGACGTCCCGGCGCGCCTCGCCGAGGGCGTCGAGCACGGTGGCGGGATCCTCGGCGCCACGGGCGACACGTACGAGTGGCCGATGTTCGGCGAGCTCGACGTCCGGCGAGCGCTCGGCCCCGACGCCGACGACTTTGCTCTGCACTACCTGACCGAGTTGACGGACGGGTGGGTCGCCTGCACCGATACCAGCGCCCGGCGCGGGTTCGGGCTCGTGTTCGACCGCATGATGTTCCCGGTCATCTGGCTGTGGCTCGTGTACGGCGGCTGGCGCGGCTACTACCACGCGATCATGGAGCCGTGGACGGGGTACCCCAGCCCGCTGGCCGAGGCGGTGGCCGCCGGGCGGGCGCGGTCGTTGGCACCGGGCGAGGCGCTCGAGACCGAGGTCGACGCCGTCCTCTACGGCGGGGTGCAGTCGGTGTCACGGCTGAGCGCCGACGGCTCCGTCAGCCCGTAGTGGCGCGGTGATCGACGCGCGCTACGCCTTGAGTGAGGTTCCCCTGGGCCGCAGCACCGGCAGCGTCGTCTCCTCGGCGAACTGCTCGCCGGTCACACCCATCACGAAGTGACCGCCCCGGATCAGCCCGCGCGCCTCGAGGCGGCGCAGCGCCCACAGGATCTCGCGCCACGGAACGGCGATCCGCTCTCTGAGGTAGACGTCGCGGAACACGACGCCCCAGCGCGTGAGCAGCTGC
>DASZMU010000114.1:0-3578 GCA_035551695.1 Solirubrobacteraceae bacterium | reverse complement strand
TACCAGCCGGACATCATCACGACGGCCAAGGGCCTGACCAGCGCGTACGCGCCGATGGGCGCCCTGATCGCCTCCGACCGCGTGGCCGAGCCGTTCCAGCACGGCACCACCAGCTTCACCCACGGCTTCACGTTCGCCGGGCACCCGGTGTGCGCCGCGATCGCGCTCGCCAACCTCGACGCGTTCGAGCGCGAGGGCATCATGGGCAACGTCCGCACCAACGAGGGCGCCTTCCGGGAGATGCTCGACTCCCTGCGCGACATCCCGATCGTCGGCGACGTCCGCGGCGCCGGCTACTTCCACGCCATCGAGCTTGTCAAGGACCAGGACACCGACGACCAGTGGTCAGACGAGGAGTCCGAGGTCCTGCTGCGCGGATTCCTGTCCGGCGAGCTTTACCGCCGCGGGTTGATCTGCCGCGCCGACGATCGCGGCGATCCGGTCATCCAGCTGTCCCCGCCGCTCATCGCCGGTCCCAAGCAGTTCGAGGAGATCGAGGCGATTCTGCGACCCGTGCTCACCGAGGCCGGCGAGCGCATGCGGAGCCTCGCATAGCCTCGCCTCGTCCGAGCCGGGACCGATGCTGACCGTCCGAGAACTGCTGCGCGGGCTCGACGTCCGGCTGCTGAGCGGCCAGGCGGCGACCGACGTCCCCGTCCGGTGGGTGCACATCTCCGAGCTGCAGGATCCGACGCCGTGGCTGTCCGGCGGCGAGATCCTGCTGACGACGGGGATGGCGCTCGAGACGCCGGCGCAGCAGCGCGAGTTCCTCACCCGGCTGGCCGACCATCAGCTGGCCGGGCTGGGCTTCGGCACCGGCTTTCGCCACCGCGAGGTCCCGCCCGCGCTCATGGAGGCCGCCGCCGAGCGGGACTTTCCGGTGTTCGAGGTGCCGTACGAGGTCCCGTTCATCGCGGTCACCGAGGCGGCGTTCACCCAGCTGGTCAACGAGCAGTACGCGGTTCTCCGCCGGGCGCTGGTCGCGCACGAGCGACTGGAGCGGGTCGTGCTGTCCGAGCGAGGGCTCGAGGCGCTGGCGGGGACCCTCGCCACGCTGATCGGCGCCGCGGTGCTCGTCTTCGACGGGCGCGGCGAGCCGCTCGTCCAGCGCGCGTTCCGCCGTTCGCTGCAGGCCGATGAGGTGGCCGCGCTGCAAACCGAGTTATCCGAGCGCCGGCTCGTCGGCCGCGCGTTCCTGCCGTCGCATGCTGGGCTGGCTGACGGCTCCTTGGCACTCCCGGTCGCCGCCGACGGCGGGACGGGCGGGGTCAACGGCGCCGAACGGGCCCCGGAGGCGTGGCTGGTGGCGATCAAGGACAGCGGGCCGCTCTCGGACTTCGATCGCCTCACGCTTCATCAGGCGGTGACGATCGTCGCGCTCGAGCTGTTGCGCGGACGCGTCGCCGGCGACACCGAGCGTCGGCTGGCCGGCGACGTGCTGGCCGCGCTCGTCGGCGGTGATCTCGCCGGGCCCGAGTTGGCGCGGCGGCTCGAGCCGTTTGGGCTCGCCCAGAACGTGGCCGCGATCGTCGTGCCCCGGGCGGGCGGGGCCAATTCGCGTGGCCCGGTGGCTCCCCTCGAGGACGCTCTGGCGCTGGCCCTGCGGGAGGAGGCATCACCGGGGCTGGTGGCGTCGACGGGGGCGGTCACGTGCGCGCTGATTGCGGCACAACCGGCCGCCGAGGACGAGCTGTTCGCACTGGCTCAGCGAGCGGGGCGGCGGCTCTCGCCGGCCTTCGGCCCTGGCCTGAACCTGGGGGTCGGCCGGCCGGTGCCCGGCGCCGAGGCCCGCCGGACCTTCCACGAGGCCCGCTGTGCCGTCGAGGCACTCGGATTCGGCCTCGGTCACGCCGCGTCGAACGGTTCGGCGCCGGCGTCGGAGAATGCGACCCCACCCGCCGTGCGGGTCGCCACGTACAAGGACCTCGGTTCCTTCCAACTGCTGCTGTCGCTGCAGGAGGACGAGGCGCTGCGGTTGTTCTGTGACTCGATCCTCGGACCCATAGAGGCCAGCGAGGGACATTACGGAGGTGAACTGATGAGATCGCTTGAGGCGTTCATAGAGGAGAACGGTCAGTGGGAGCGAGCCGCCAGGCGGCTGTACTGCCACCGGCACACGCTGCGCTACCGGATCCGGCGCGTCGAGGAGCTGACGGGGCGCAACCTCAGCTCGGCGCGTGACCGGATCGAGTTCTGGCTGGCCCTGCGCGGCCGGGAGCTGGTGGCATGAAGGTCGGGGTCCCCAGCGAGATCAAAACCGACGAGTACCGGGTCGCGCTCACGCCCGCCGGCGTGCGCGAGCTCGCCGATGCCGGCCACCAGGTGTTCGTCCAGAGCGGAGCCGGCGAGGGTTCGTCGATCTCCGATGAGGCCTACGCCGCCCAGGGCGCGGCGATCCTCCCTGACGCCGACGCCGTGTTCGCCGAGTCGACGATGATCGTCAAGGTCAAGGAGCCCCAGCCGGTCGAGGTCGAGCGCCTGCGCCCAGAGCACGTCCTGTTCACCTACCTGCATCTGGCCGCGGACGAGGCCCTGACGCGCGGGCTGATGGAATCCGGCGCCACGTGCATCGCGTATGAGACCGTCGAGGACTCCCGCGGTCGCCTGCCGCTGCTGGCGCCGATGTCCGAGGTCGCGGGCAAGATCGCCACGCAGGCCGGCGCATTCGTGCTCGAGAAGCCGCTCGGCGGGCGGGGCATCCTGTTGGGGGGCGTACCCGGCGTCGCCGCGGCCAACGTGATGGTGATCGGCGGGGGTGTCGTTGGGATGAACGCGGCGTTCATCGCGCTCGGCATGGAGGCGACCGTCTACGTGTATGACCGCAACATCGACCGTCTGCGCGATCTCGACATCGCCTTCGGCGGCCGAGCCGACACATGCTTTGCGACCACACTCTCCATCGAGGAGCGCCTGCCGGACGTCGATCTCGTGATCGGCGCCGTTCTGGTGCACGGCGCGAAGGCGCCCCACGTCATCACCCGCCAGCAGCTGGGGCTGATGAAGCGCCACGCGGTGCTCGTCGATGTCTCGATCGACCAGGGTGGCTGCTTTGAGACCTCGCACCCGACCACCCACACCAACCCCACATACGAGGTCGACGGGATCATCCACTACTGCGTCGCCAACATGCCCGGCGCCGTGCCGGTCACTTCGACCTACGCGCTGACCAATGCGACGATGCCGTACGTCCTCCATCTGGCCTCGGCCGGCGTCCACGGCGCCGTGTCGGACAACCCGGGGCTGAAATTGGGGGTCAACGTCGCGGCGGGCGAGGTGACGTACGCGCCGGTCGCCGAGGCTGTCGGGGTCAAGCCCGTCGACGTCGATGTGGCGCTTGCCGGGGTGCCGGCTTAGGCCGGCCCCCTGCTACCCTCTCTCGCCGCATGCCGACTACGAGCCAATTGATCCGTAAGGGGCGCACCGCGCCGAAGAAAAAGCTTGCCACCCCGGGCCTGAAGTCCGGCAAGGGTCGCAAGAAGAAGGTCGCGGCTCCCCAGCGCCGTGGCGTCTGCACCCGCGTCTACACGACGACGCCGAAGAAGCCGAACTCGGCGCTGCGCAAGGTGGCCCGCGTCCGG
>DASZMU010000113.1:0-3142 GCA_035551695.1 Solirubrobacteraceae bacterium | reverse complement strand
GCCCGCCCGGGTCCGCTACGCGGAGGCGCAGGAGCCCGCCAACCTGCGCCAGTGCTGGTCCTCATATCCGTTCATCGACGACCAGCTGATGCCGGTGATGCAGGCGGTCGCCACGGACGGGCGGGTGATCGCGACCCTGGCCAGCGTCAGCCAGCACGTCGAGACGCTCGGCTTCAACGGCGGCTCGCAGCTGGATCCGGGCACGCCGTACACCCTGGACCAGGAGAACCGGTGGGTGTCTGGCGACTGGCCATACTGGTTCCGCAGCGCGCTCGAGAACGCGTACGGGGGCGTCGGGATCGAGATGGCCGGCTCGGTCGGAAGCGTCGAGACCCCGGGGGTATGGTCCGCACCGGTCTCGCGCACCCCGCAGCGGTTCATCGACGCGAGCCATCCGGCCGGGTGCCGAACGCTGTGGGACGCGCCGAGCGGGGCGACGATGACGCCGCTCGGCTACTACAACGAGACGAGGGCCCTCGGGCAGGACCTCGCCGGGGCGGTCCAGAGCGCGCTCGCGACGGGGTCCGCCTGGTCTCACTCCAACACGATCTGGGCCGACACGGTCAACATCTGCGTCCCGGTCGACAACGCCCTGTTCAAGGTGGCCGCGTTCGCCGGCGTGTTCGCAGAGCGTCCCGCTTACCTGCCCGGCTGCCGCAAGCTCGAGGAGGCGCCGACCGCCCCCACCGGGCAGACAGCGGGGACCTCGATCCAGTCGCAGGCGGCCGCCTGGCGGATCGGCGACGCCGAGTTCATCGGAGCGCCCGGGGAGGTGTTCCCGTTCACCTTCTTCCGCGGGCCAGTCGGTCCCGAGGACATGAATTACCCGCAGTACGGGATGCCGCCATGGCCGCTCCCGTACATGCACACGCCGTGGCGGTTCTTCGACGGTCTCGACAACGACATGATCGGCTACATATTCCCGCGGGGCAATGACGCCGGCGTGCCCGGCCAGCACGTCGTCAAGAACCCGACCGCCAGCGGCACCGACCGCTTCGGCTGCGGACACTCCGACGACTCGGAGGCCGCCAGCGACAAGTCCGGGAACATCATCGGCGCGGCGCTGGTGGGAATCCTCTCCCAGCACGGGGCGCCGGAGCCGATCGAGCAGGGTCGCTACGTGCTCCCGGATGGCCAGCTGTCGCGTAACCCGGAGGGGAGCACGGACACGATCAAGTGCACGGCGCCGGTCGACACTACCTTCGCCGCCGACGGCCCGGCGGCGGCGGTCTGGGAGCCGCGCCGCGGGGTGATCAGGCCGGCCGAGTGGATGGACCTGCTGGGGCGCCCCCAGGGCACGCCCGACCGCAACACCCGTGGCTACTTCGACGCGCGCGGCCAGCGGCACTGGCTCGACGTGTTCGCGGATATCGCCGGCCAGCCCGTGCGCGTGACGCCGTAGCGATAATTCGTCGCGATGGCCTACGACGAGGAGCTCGCCAACCGGATTCGGGAGCTGGTCTCAGCCGAGCCGGGGCTGACCGAGAAGCGCATGTTCGGCGGCCTCGCGTTCCTGATCAACGGGAACATGTCGGTCAGCGCGAGCGGCCAGGGCGGCCTGCTGCTGCGCGTCGACCCCGACGAGACGGACGCGCTGGTGAGCAAGTCGCACGCCCGCCCGTTCGAGATGCGCGGCCGGGCGATGGACGGGTGGCTCCGGATCGACGCCGAGGGCGTCAAGACCAAGCGCCAGCTCGAGGCATGGGTCAAGCGCGGCGTCGGATACGCGCGCTCGCTCCCGAGCAAGCGATGACGTCCCGAGGAGCGGCTGTGGGCGCAGCGCGCGACCCGAACTGCAACACGTAGGCTTGCGGCCATGAACGGCGCCCAGGCTCTGATCCGCACGCTCGCCCGCGCCGGCGTTACGACGTGCTTCACCAATCCGGGCACCTCGGAGATGCACTTCGTCGCGGCGCTCGACGCGGTGCCCGAGATGCGCGCCGTGCTGGCGACGTTCGAGGGTGTGGCGACCGGCGCCGCCGACGGCTACGCGCGGATGACGGGCCGCCCGGGCGCGACGTTGCTGCACCTGGGGCCCGGCCTTGGCAACGGCCTTGCGAACCTGCACAACGCGCGCAAGGGCAAGGTCCCCGTGGTCAACATCGTCGGCGACCACGCGACTTACCACACCAAGTACGACGCCCAGCTCCAGTCGGACATCGAGACCGTGGCACGCAACGTGTCGGAGTGGGTGCGCACGTCGCACAGCACCGGCGAACTGACGCGAGACGCTGTCGAGGCGATCGCCGCAGCGATCGGCCCGCCCGGCCGGGTTGCCACCCTGATCCTCCCGGCGGACGTCTCGTGGCGGGGCGGGGCGCAGCCGGCCGAGCCGCCTCCGCCTCCAACGCCGCGGCAGGTCCCGGACGAAATCGTCGAGGGCGTGGCGGGTGCGATCCGCTCAGGGCGGCGGACAGCGCTGCTGCTGGGCGGCCGGGCGCTGCGCGCAGACGCGCTGGTGGCCGCCGGACGGATCGCGGCCGCCACCGGGATCAAGCTCCTGTGCGAGGTCTTCCCCACCCGCCTTCAGCGCGGCGCGGGCCTGCCGGCGCTGGAGCGGCTCGCCTACATCCCGGAGCTGGCGACGGTGCAGCTCGACGGCCTCAGCCACCTCATCCTCGTCGATGCCAAGGCGCCCGTGTCGTTCTTCGCCTATCCCGGCCGCGACAGCTACCTCGTGCCCGACGGCTGCGAGGTGCACGAGCTGGCCGCGCCCGACACCGACGTGCTCGCGGCCCTCGAGGCGCTCGTCGAAGCGCTGGGCGCCGGCGCCGCGCAGCCCCAGCGGCAGGCCGCGGCGCGGCCCGAGCGACCAACGGGAGCGCTAACCGCCGAGTCGGTATGCCAGGCGATCGGGGCGGTGCTGCCGGAGAACGCGATCGTCTCCGACGAATCGGTGACCTCCGGGGCGACGCTCCCCGCCGCCACCGCCGGTGGTCCGCCACACGACTGGCTGACCCTTACGGGCGGAGCGATCGGACAGGGGCTTCCGGTCGCCGTAGGCGCGGCGGTCGCCTGTCCCGACCGGCCGGTGCTCGCGCTCGAGGCTGACGGCTCCGCGCTCTACACGATCCAGTCGCTCTGGACGATGGCGCGCGAGCAGCTGAACGTCACGGTGGTGATCTTCAACAACCGCTCCTAC
>DASZMU010000112.1:0-24463 GCA_035551695.1 Solirubrobacteraceae bacterium | reverse complement strand
CACCCTGGCGCGCCGCTTCCGCGACCTCGGCATGGACGGGTTCGTGCTCAAGTCCCACTACACGGCGACCGCCGAGCGGGCGAGCGTCGTGCGCGCCGCCGTGCCCGGGATCCGGGCGCTGGGGGCGATCGTCCTCAACCGCGCCGTCGGGGGGATGAACCCGCTGGCGGTCGAAGTGGCCGCCCGGGAGAGAGCCCGGACGGTGTGGCTGCCGACGGTCGACGCGGTCAACGAGTCCCATGAGCGCGATCGGCCGACCGGATCCCATCCGGAGGCCAAGGTCCCGGTGTGGGTCAAGCTCCAGCTCGAGCTCCGCGAGCAGGGAATCGAGATTGCGCCGGTGCCCGTGGTCGACGACGCGGGCACGGTCCTGCCGGAGACGCGGGCCGTTCTCGAGCGCATCGCCCACCACGGCCTCCTGCTGGCGACCGGCCACCTGGCCCGCGACGAGATCTTCGCCGTCGTCGACGCCGCGCGCGAGGCCGGCATCACCCAGATCGTCATCACCCACCCGGAGTTCCCGGCACAATCGCTGTCGGTCGAGGATCAGCTCGCGCTCGTTCAGCGCGGCGCGCTCCTGGAGCGCTGCATGACCACGCCCCACACCGGCAAGATCGCCTGGGAGGAGTGGCTCGAGAACATCCGCGCCTGCCAGCCGGAGCATTCGGTGCTCTCGACCGACCTCGGTCAGACCTTCAACCCGCCGGTGGAGGACGGGATGGCGATCATGGTCGATCGCCTCCTGGCGGCCGGATTCGACGAGCAGGAGGTGCACGTGATGGCCGTGATCAACTCGCGCCGGGTGGCGGGAGCCGACGCGTGGTGACCCGGGATGGGCGCAGGCTCCTGGTGATCGGCGCCCACTCGGCAGACTTCGTCTGGCGCGCGGGCGGGGCGATCGCCGTGACGACGCGCAACGGCGGCACCGCCCGCGTCATCGCCCTCTCCTACGGCGAGCGCGGCGAGTCCGGCGAGCTCTGGAAGGAGCAGAACCAGACCGTCGAGAACGTCAAGCGCATCCGTCACGGCGAGGCGGAGCGCGCCGCCGCCGTGCTCGGCGCCGACTTCCGGTGTCTGGATCTCGGCGACTACCCGCTGCAGATCGACGGCGACGCGCTCGTCCGCATCTCGGACGAGATCCGCGCGTACGCGCCGGACGTCCTCGTCACCCACACCGACACCGATCCGTTCAACCCGGACCATCCGGTGGCACATGCGGCGGTTGTCCGGGCCCGCAGCCTGGCGGCCGGCGCGGGCGTGAAGAGCGCCTTCGCGACCATCCAGCCGCCGGAGCTCTTCCTGTTCGAGCCCCACCAGCCGGACCTGTGCAACTTCACGCCGACGACGTTCGTCGACATCACGGCGGTGATGGAGTACAAGCGGCAGGCGATGTCGGAGATGAAGGCGCAGGCGTACCTCCAGACGTACTACAACGAACGGGCCGATCACCGGGGCAATCACGCACGGCGCTCGTCCGGCAACTCCGAGATCCGCCAGGCCGAGGCGTTTGAGCGGGTCACTCCCCAGGTGGTGATGGCGCTGTGACCGACCCCATCGCAGAGCTGGCGCAGCTCGGCTCCGCGACCGTCTACGAAGCCGGCGGTCGCCGCGGGTACGTCGATGCCGACCTCATCCAGGTCCTGGCCGGGACTCGCGCGGCCGGTCCGGCCCGGACGGTGCGCTGCGGGCAGGACGACAACCTCATGGTTCACGCGGTGATGGACTCGGTCCGGCCCGGGGAGGTGATCGTGCTCACGATGCCGGAGCCACGGCCGGTCGCACTCGTCGGCGACCTGCTCGCCACCCAGGCCAAGGCCCACGGCGCCGCCGCGATGCTGATCGACGCGTCCGTCCGCGACGTAGAGACGCTGGCCGAGCTGGGGCTGCCGATCTGGGCGCGCTGGATCCGGGTCAAGGGCGCGACCAAGGACGTTCCGGGAGCGATCGGGGAGCCGGTACAGGTCGGCGGCGCGACGATCCGACAGGGGGACATCGTCGTGCTCGACGCCGATGGCGCCGCGATCGTCGAGGCCGAGCGGGTCGAGGAGGTCTTGGCCGCGTCGCTGGAGCGCGAGAGACGGGAGCGGGTCAAACGTGTCCAGCTCGAGGCCGGCGAGCTGTCGTATGACCTCGACGGGCTCAGAGAACGAGTTGAGGGCCGGCGCCGGTGACCGCCGCGCCGCCGGATCTCGCGCACATCGCCCACGCCGAGCTGCTCACGCCCTTTCCGGACGAGAGCCTGCGCTTCTTCACGGACCAGTTCGGCATGGAGATCGAGCATCGCGACCGGCAGTCGGTCTACCTGCGCGGGTGGGGCGAATACCAGCCGTACGGCCTCAAGCTGACCGAGTCGGCGCTCCCCGGCCTCGGCCACGTCGCGATCCGCGCGTGGAGCCCGGAGGTGCTGGACCGGCGCGCGACCGCGATCGAGGCCGCCGGACTCGGCGACGGCTGGACCGACGGCGACCACGGCCACGGCCCCGCCTACCGGTTTCGCGATCCGGATGGTCACCGCTTCGAGCTCTTCTACGAGCAGGAGCGCTACACGCCGCCGGAGCGCTTGCGTCCCCGGCTCAAGAACGTCCCCCAGCGCCACGTCGACCGCGGCGCCGCGGTCAAGCGGATCGATCACGTCAACGTCCTCGCCGCCGACGTTGCCGCCAACCGGCGGTTTGCGACGGAGCAGCTTGGCTTTCGCCTCATCGAGCAGGTGGTCCTCGACAACGGTGATGAGACCGGCGCCTGGATGACGCTGACGATCGCCGCCCACGAGCTGATCTACACCGCCGACCACGCGGGCGGGCACGGGCGTCTGCACCATCTCGCCTGGTTCGTCGATACCCGCGAGGAGCTCCTCCGCGCCGCCGACCTGTTCCTCGACGCCGACGTCCCCATCGAAGCGGCGCCGTCCAAGCACGCGGTCGCCCAGGGCATGTTCCTGTACGTGTACGAGCCCGGCGGGAACCGGGTGGAGGTGACGACCGGCACCCACTTCATCTACGACCCCGCGTATGAGCCTGTCCGGTGGACGCAGGCCGAGCGCGCCCGCGGCCAGGCGTGGGGGGTCAAGACGATCGAGACCTTCCACACGTACGGCACCCCGGATGTGACCGGCATCGTCGGCCCGCCGATCCCGCCGACGAGCGCCATCCCCGGCGAGGCCGCCGCGACCCGCGGCTAACGTTGCAGAGATGACTGAGACCCTCACCTCGCGGGCAACCGTCGCGACCGAAAAGCCGGTCCCGTACATGCGCCAGCTCTGCAAGCACTTCGGCCACAAGGTCGACACGTCGTTCGACGACGACAGTGGCTACATCCAGTTCGAGTTCGGCCGGTGCGAGCTCCGCGCCGCCGACGGCGAGCTGCAGCTGACCGTCAGCGCCGCCGGCGACGACGACCGCCTCCGCATGCAGCACGTGATCGGCTCACACCTCGAGCGGTTCGGCAAGCGCGACGAGCTCAGCGTCACCTGGGTCTGATCGGCGCACGTAGATGAAGGCCGACCGCCGGGCGATCGCCGCCGAGGTGTTCGCGGCGGGGCGCGACTTCGATGCCGGACAGTCCAACCGGCTGGATCGCCTGCGCAACGTCGAGCCGGAGACCGCCGAGCTGCTCGGCGTGCTAGTCCGCGCGACCCGCGCTCGGCGGGTGCTGGAGATCGGCACCTCCAACGGCCACTCGACGCTGTGGCTCGCCGATGCCGTCCAGACCACCGGCGGCCGGGTCCAGACGCTGGACATCGATCCTCGGCGCACCGCGCTGGCGATCGCCAACCTCGAGCGAGCCGGACTGAGCGACCTCGTCGAGTGCCGCACCATCGGTGCCGCGCAGGCACTGGCCGAGCATCCCGACGACGCGTGGGATCTGATCTTCCTGGACGCCGAGCGTGCCGAGTACTCCGGCTATTGGCCCAACCTGCGGCGGACGCTGGCGCCCGGTGGCACGCTGGCCGTCGACAACTCCGTCTCTCACGGCTTTGAGCTGACCGAGTTCATCCGGCTCGTGGAGGCGGATCCGCAGCTCACCGTGGCCCGCGTGCCCGTGGGCGCCGGCCTGCTCATCGCCGTCGACGGCGACTAGTGTCGCCGGCACCCCCACGGCACCCGGGGCGAGTACGACCTGCGGTGGATGCCGTGAGACCTGAAGCTGATCCGGTCAGACCCTGAAGATCATCCTCGGGCGCGATTGTGGTGGCGGCGCGTGCTGCCGACAATCTCAACATGATTGAAATCGAGCACGTCACCAAGCGCTACGGCGAGAAGGTCGCGGTGGAGGATCTCACCTTCAGCGTCAAGCCGGGCGTCGTCACCGGCTTCCTCGGCCCCAACGGGGCTGGGAAGTCGACCACGATGCGCCTCATCCTGGGCCTCGACCGCCCAACCTCGGGCACCGCAACCGTCAACGGCAAGCCGTATCGCGACCTGCCGGCTCCGCTCCACGAGATCGGAGCGCTGCTGGAGGCGCGCGCCATCCACACCGGGCGCTCCGCGTACCACCACCTTGTCGCGATGGCCGAGACCCACGGCATCGGCCGCAAGCGCGTGCAGGAGGTCATCGACCTCGTCGGCCTGACCGAGGTCGCCCGCAAGCGCGCCGGGGGATTTTCGCTGGGCATGGGCCAGCGACTCGGCATCGCCTCCGCGCTGCTCGGCGACCCTTCGATCCTGATCCTCGACGAGCCGGCCAACGGCCTGGATCCGGAGGGCATCCTGTGGATCCGCAACCTGCTCAAGGGGCTGGCCGCCGAGGGGCGGACGGTGTTTCTGTCCTCGCACCTGATGGCCGAGATGGCCCAGACCGCCGATCACCTGATCGTCATCGGCCGCGGGCGGCTCATCGCCGACACGACGGTCGCCGAGATCGTGGCGCAGGCGTCCAAGGACGCGGCGGTGTTGGTGCGTACGCCGCAGGCCGCCGAGCTGCGCGAAGCGCTGGTGGGCAAGACGGTGACGGTCACCAGCGCCGAGCGCGAGCTGTTGGAGGTTCACGGTCTGACGAGTGCCGAGGTCGGCACCACCGCCGCTCGCCACGGCATCGTCCTGCACGAGCTCGTCCCGCAGAAGGCATCCCTGGAGCAGGCGTTCATGGGCCTGACCGGAGGCGCCGTCGAGTATCACGCCGGCATGTTCGGCGAAGAGAACGCCGAAGAGATCGAGGTTGCCGCATGAGCGCTATCGCCGAAGCCCCCCAGACCCAGCCGGTCCGGGCCCGCCCGTACGAGGGCCGGGTGACGCTGCCCCACGTCATCAAAGCCGAGTGGACGAAGCTGTGGACGCTGCGCTCGACGCGCTGGTCGCTGCTGGTGTCGTTCATCGCCATGGCCGGCCTCGGCCCGCTGGTGGCCGCGGTCCAGATGTCGCGGTGGAGCACGCTGTCGCTCGGCGACCGGCTCACGTACGACTCCATCAACACCGCCGTCGGCGGTTACCACCTGGCCCAGCTGACGATCGGCGTCCTCGGCGTCCTCGTCATCAGCGGCGAGTACACGACAGGAATGATCAAGTCCAGCCTGATGGCCGTCCCCCGGCGGCTGCCCGTCCTGTGGGCCAAGATCCTCGTCTTCGCGGTCGTGACGTTCGCGCTGATGCTGCTCGCGTCGCTGATCTCGTTCTTCGCGGTCCAGGCGATCGTCACCCAGCATCACGTTCAGCACGGGATCGGCGATCCGGGGGCGCTGCGTACGGTGGTCGGTGGTGCGCTGTATCTCACGGTGCTCGCCGTCATGTGCGTCGGGATCGGAGGGATCCTGCGCAACACGGCCGGCGGCATCGCGACGTTCGTGTTTCTGCTGTTCGTGCTCCCGGGCATCTCGGCGATCCTCCCCTCGAGCGTCAACAACGCGATCTCGCCGTACCTCCCGCTGAACGCGGCCACCACGGTCGCGTCGCATCGCTTCGACAACACCCACCACCTCGCGATCTGGGCCGGGTTCGCGCTGTTCTGTGGATACGCCCTGGTGGCGGTCGTCGGCGCGGCGATCAGCCTGCTTCGCCGGGACGCCTGATCCCACCGGTCTCCGGGGAGCGGCTACCGTGACGGAGTGCCCATGAGCATCCAGGCACTTCGGCGAGTAGCCGCCCCTCACGGCCGGCGTCCGTCGTGGCTCGACGGATGCCTGGCGCTGGCGCTGCTCGGCATCTCCCTCGTGCATACGGCACGGTCCGGCGGCGCGTGGGCGGTGCTCGACGTCGCCCTCGTCGCGCCGCTGCTGTGGCGCCGGCGAGCGCCCGTGGCCGTCTTCTCCGTGATCTGGGTGGTGGCGGCCGTCCAGGGGTTGATCGAGAAGCCGACCTTCGCCGTTGCAGCGCTGCTCATCGCCTTCTACACGGTCGCCAGCGCGACGGAGCGGCGCACGGCGGTGCTGGCGGCGATGGCGCTGGAGCTGGGGATCGTCCTCGTGGCCATCAAGACCACGACCGGCCTCGATGGGGCGTTGCGAACCTTCGTCGGCCTGTCCGGCCTCGCCACCGCCGCCGGAGTGCTGGGGATCAACGTCCGCAACCGGCGGCTGATCGTTGCCGGACTGCGAGAGCGGGCCGATCGCCTGGAACAGGAGCGCGAGCAGGAGCTCGCGCTGGCCCGGGTGACGGAGCGTTCGCGCATCGCCCGGGAGATGCACGACGTGGTCGCCCACAACCTGTCGGTGATGCTGGCGCTGACCGACGGCGCGGCCTATCACGTCCATGACGCACCGGAGCGCGTCGAGGCGGCACTCGAGCAGGCGTCGCGAACCGGGCGTCAGGCACTTGCCGAGATGCGGCAGCTGCTGGGCGTGCTCAACGACGGGCCGGCGGGCCCGGAGCTCTCACCCCAGCCGGGCATCCGGCAGATCGAGGAGCTGGTGGAGCAGGTGCGCACCGCCGGCGTCCCGGTGAGCTACACGATGACCGGCGAGGTGAACGGCGCCCCGGCCGGAATGGAGCTCGCGCTCTTCCGCATCGTCCAGGAGGCGCTGACGAACACGCTCAAGCACGCCGGGGCGGGAGCGAGCGCGTACGTCACGCTCACCTGCTTCGACGAGACGATCGAGGTCGTCGTGCGCGACACGGGCAACACGTCGCGCGCCAGAGGCTCCGGCGGCGCCGGCCTGCGCGGGATGCGCGAGCGGGCCGCCGTCTACGGCGGGACGCTCGAGGCCGGCCCGTGCGCCCAGGGGGGATGGCAGGTGTCCGCCGCGCTCACCGTTCCGTCGGTGACCTCCGCCGCGGTGCGATGACGACCAGCATTCTGCTCGTCGACGATCAGGAGCTGTTGCGCATGGGCTTTCGCATGGTGCTCGACGCCCAGCCGGACCTGGAGGTGATCGGCGAGGCCGCCGACGGCGAGCAGGCCGTCAGCCTGGTGCTCGATCGAGCGCCGGACGTGGTCCTCATGGACGTGCGGATGCCGGGAACCGACGGCGTGGAGGCCACCAGCCGGATCGTGGCCTCGGGGAGCGAGTCGCGGGTGATCATCCTCACCACGTTCGACCTCGACGAGTACGCGTACGCCGCGCTGCGCGCGGGAGCGAGTGGGTTCCTGCTCAAGGACGCGCCTCCGGCCGACCTGATCTCTGCGATCCGCGCCGTCGCCAGCGGAGACGCCGTCGTCGCCCCCAGCACCACGCGCCGGCTGCTGTCCAGCCTGGCCCACCAGCTACCGGGTCCGGCGGACAACGCCGGCTCCGGGGCGGGCCGGACCGCCGGCACGGAGGGCGACCATCATGCGCTCGCGCTCCTCACGCCGCGCGAGCGCGAGGTCATGCTGGCCGTCTCCCGTGGCATGTCCAACTCCGAGATCGCGGAATCCCTGGTCCTGTCCGAGGCGACGGTGAAGACGCACGTAGGCCGGATCCTGGCCAAGCTCGAGCTGCGCGACCGCGTCCAGATCGTTGTCTTCGCGTACGACAACGGCCTGGTCACGCCGAACGGGTGAGTGAGACCGCAAGCGAGACGGAAAGGAACGTGAGATGGCATCCGAGGAAACGATTGCCGTGCTGGGCGCCGGTGGCACGATGGGGTTCGCGATGGCGCGCAACCTGGCCCGGGCGGGGTTTCGAATCCGCGCCTGGAACCGGTCCCGTGACAAGGCACAATCGCTGACCCAGGACGGCGCCGAGGCCTTCGACACCGCCGCTGAGGCGGTCGAGGGCGCCACGGTCATTCTGACGATGCTCGCCGATGCCGACGCGGTGCTGGAGTCCATGGGGGGCGATGGCGGCGCGCTCTCGGCCGAGTTGGGCAGCAGGTCGGTGTGGCTGCAGATGAGCACGATCGGCGAGGTGGGCACCGAACGCTGCCTCGAGTTGGCGCGCCGGCATGACCTGGAGTTCATGGACGCGCCGGTCCTCGGCACGAAGGAGCCGGCCGAGCAGGGCAAGCTCGTGGTCCTGGCCTCCGGGCCTGAGCGGCTGCGCGAGCGGATGCAGCCGATCTTCGACACCGTCGGCCAGCGGACGATCTGGGTCGGCGGCGCCGGCCAGGGCTCCAACCTCAAGCTGGTGACGAACGCGTGGCTGGTGGCGATCGTGGAGGGGGCCGCCGAGGCGCTCGCGCTCGCCGAGGGCATGGGACTGGATCCCCAGCTGCTGCTCGACGCCGTCGAAGGCGGTCCGCTGGATCTGCCGTATCTGAGGCTGAAGGGGAAGGCGATGATGGAGCGCAACTTCGAACCCTCGTTCTCGCTCAAGCTCGCCGCCAAGGATGCGGCGCTCGCGGAGGAGGCGGCCGGGCGCCACGGGCTCGACCTGCCGCTGGTGCGCACGGTCCGCGAGCGGATGGAGGAGGGCATCCCGGAGCACGGCGACGAGGACATGAGCGCGACCTTCCTGACCAGCGCCCCGGACTAGACGGCCGCCGGCCCGGCCACGATCACCACGACGAGGTGCCGCGGGCCGTGCACCCCCTCCACGCGCGAGAGCTCGATGTCGGAGCTGGCCGACGGCCCGGAGACGAGCGTGACGGGCGCCCCCTGCACGCGGACCGCCGGTCCGAGCCCGGCCACCGCCTCAGGAACGACCCCGTGGATCTGGTCGGCGGTGACGATGCAGATGTGGTGGTCCGGGACGAGCGTGAGGATTCGCCGGCCGCTCTCGCCCTGCCCGTCGATGATGAGCGTGCCGGTCTCGGCGATCGCACTCGCGCAGCCGGTGACGGCGCCGTCGATCTCGTCGAGCTCATGCGCGGTCAGGCCCTCGTCGTCGATCACGCGGATCCCGGGCGGCCTCCACTCGGAGCGGAGCGCGGGGGGCACCGCGACGCTCCGGCACTGCATCGCGACGCACGCGGCCGCAACCGCCGCCCCCACCTCACCCGGCGACGCCCGGCGCACCTCGGCGTCGTAGTCGCGCAGCCGGTCGGCGAACCGCTGGATCAGGGGCGCCCCGGCCAGCTCTCCCTGGCGCTGGTAGTCGCGGCTGACGGGCACGTCATCCGGACGCTCGCCGGTGGGGACGTCGCCCAGCGCCGAGCGGATCCGTCTCAGGATCTCATCGCGCGCGGCGCTCACGGCCGGCCACCGCCTGCGAGATCGCCCCCAGGGCGATCTCGCATGCGAATCGGCGTAGCCGATTCGCCCGCCAGCCGATTCGCCCGCCACCAGTCGCGGAAGGTCTGTCTGGGCAGGGGGGTGAGGTCGCGCATCGACGTCCACCCGGACAGCGGCCCGGGCAGCCGCCGGATCATCCCGTCGCGCACCAGCGGCCCCTGCCCCAGCCGGCCGGCGCGCTGGGCGGCCTCATACAGCCGGCGATTGGAGAAGACCCGGCCGAGGGCGCGCATCGCGGCGTGCTCCGGGGACAGCCGCCCCCGAACGCGCGCTGCCCGGGTCGAGTGCGCCACCTCCTGACGGCGCAGGTCGACCAGAACCCGGGGGATGTCGATCTTGACCGGGCAGACCTCGTAGCACGCCCCGCACAGGCTCGACGCGTACGGCAGCGACCCGGCCTCGGTCATCCCGCTCAGCATCGGCGTCAGGATGGCGCCGATCGGCCCCGGGTAGGTGGAGCCGTAGGCGTGGCCGCCGGTGCGCGCGTAGACCGGGCACACGTTCAGGCACGCCGAGCAGCGGATGCAGTTGAGCGCCTGGCGGCCGATCTGCTGCGCGAGGACGTTCGTGCGGCCGTTGTCGACGAGAACCAGGTGAAACTCCTGCGGCCCGTCCCCCTCGGTCACGCCCGTCCACAGAGACGTGTAGGGATTCATCCGCTCGGCCGTGGACGAGCGCGGCAGCAGTTGCAGGTACACCTCGAGGTCCTCCCACGCGGGGATCACCTTCTCAATCCCCATCACGCTGATCAGGACATCCGGCAGCGTCGTGCACATCCGGCCGTTGCCCTCGGACTCGACCACCGAGACCGTGCCGGTGTCGGCGACCGCGAAGTTGACGCCGCTGATGCCCACCCGGGCGTCCAGGAACAGCTTGCGCAGATGCAGGCGCGCCGCCTCGGCGAGCGCGCGCGGATCATCGGAGAGATCGGCCGGCGCCTGAGGGAGCGTGCGCGCGAACAGCTCGCGGATCTGCGCACGATTCTTGTGAATCGCCGGCACCAGGATGTGCGATGGCACGTCGTGATCCAGTTGGATGATCAGCTGCGCCAGGTCGGTCTCCCAGGCGGTGATCCCCCGTTCCGCCAAGGCTTCGTTGAGCTTCGTCTCCTCGGTCGTCAGCGACTTGGACTTCACGACCTCCGACGCGCCGTGCGCGGCGACGAGGTCAGCGACGATCCGGTTGCACTCGGCGGCGTCGCGGGCCCAGTGGACGACGCCGCCGGCGCGCCGCACCGATGCCTCGAGCTCGACCAGATACTCGTCGAGGTGGCGCAGCACCCGCTCCTTGAGGGCGCGGCCGGCCTCACGCAGCCCCTCCCAATCAGGCAGCTCGGCGACGACCTCGGCACGCTTGGCGCGGATGGTGTGGGTGGCGTGTCCCAGGTTGTGGCGCAGCTGGGAGTCCGCCAGAGCCAGCTTGGCCGCCTCCGGGAATGATGGGCCCGCCCGCCCCGCCCACCCGTGGCCGGCGGCGTCGGTCACCGAGCCACGCGCGGGTCGGTGTCGCTCGATCCCCGGCCGGCCTCGGTCTGCGCCAGCACCTCCGCGATGTGCATGGTGCGCACGCCCGCCCGCTGGCGCGACAGGGCTCCGCCGATGTGCATCAGGCACGAGTTGTCGGCGCTGACGCACACCTCGGCGTCGGTGTCGAGGATCGTCCGCACCTTGTCGGACAGCATCGCGATCGACGTATCGGCGTTCTTGATCGCGAACGTGCCGCCAAAGCCGCAGCATTCCGTGGCCTCTGGCAGATCGACCACCTCAATCCCCTTGACGGCGCGCAGCAGCCGCAGGGGCCTGTCACCCACCCTCAGCATCCGCAGACTGTGACACGTGGGGTGGTACGTCACCCGCCGGGGAAAGAACGCTCCCACGTCCTCGAGACCGAGACGGTCGACGATCAGCTCCGTCAGCTCGACGACGCGGGGGGCCAGCGTCTCCACCTCGCCGACGAGCCCGGCGTCGCCGGAGAGCTCGGCGACCCGCCGGTAGTAATCGCGGACCATCCCCACGCACGACGCCGACGGGGAGACGACGACCTCGCTGTCGGCGAAGACGTCGACGAAGCGCCGCACCAGCGGGATCGCCTCCTCCGCGTACCCGGTGTTGAAGTGCATCTGCCCGCAGCACGTCTGCTCCAGGGGGAAGTCGACCGCGACGCCCAGCCGCTCGAGCAGGGTGACGACCGCCTGACCGGTCCGCGGGAACAGCGTGTCGTTGAAGCACGTGATGAACAGCGAGACCCGTCGGGGCACGCGGGAATCGTCTCACGACGCTGGATTACTTGCGCCAGCAACCAAATGCCGCTATGCTTGCGCTAGCAAGCTCCTACCGCGACCCACGGGAGATCCGCCCACATGGAACCAATCGAAGGCATCCACCACATCTCACTGATCACCGGCGACGCGCCGCGCAACGTGGACTTCTATGCGCGTGTACTCGGCCTCCGGCTGGTCAAGAAAACCGTCAACCAGGACGATCCGAGCGTCTACCACCTCTTCTACTCCGATGAGAATGGGTCCCCAGGGGCAGACATCACCTTCTTCGAGTACCCGGGCGCCCGCCGCGGTCAGGCCGGAGCCGGGATGGTGTCGTCGATCGTCCACCGGGTTGCCGGCGATGACGCGCTCGACTTCTGGCAGGCGCGACTCGGCGGCGAGGGCATCGCCACCGAGCGCCGGGACGGAACGCTGCTGTTCGCCGACCCCGAGGGCATGCGGCACGAGCTCGCGGTCGCCGACTCGCCGGACAGGCCGCTCGTCGCCAGGCACCTCGAGGTCCCGGCAGAGTTCGCCCTCCAGGGGTTCGCGGCCGTCCGCGCCAAGGTGGCCGACCCCGCCCGCAGCGACGCTCTTCTCTCCCAGGTGCTCGGCTTCACCGAGCGGACCGGTGGCGACTGGGAGGCTCGGGGGCCGCGGCGCGGCGGCCGGATCATCTTCGAGCGCAGCCACGACCGCGGAATGCCGGGAGCCGGCACCGTGCATCACGTCGCCTGGTCGGTTCTCGGCAGCGAGATCGAGCAATGGCAGGAGCACGTGACCCGGGCCGGCGCCCGGGCGACGCCGGTGATCGACCGGTTCTACTTCCAGTCGGTGTACTTCCGCGAACCGAGCGGCATCCTGTACGAGCTGGCGACGATCGATGGGGCCGGCTTCGCCGCCGACGAGGACCCGGATGAGATGGGCCATGCGCTCGCCCTGCCGCCGTTCCTGGAGGCCCGGCGGGCTCAGATCGAGCCGCGGCTGACGCCGCTGCCGGTTGCCCACGTCTGGCGGCCGGCACCGGCCCGCGCCGGGAGCTGACGATGACCGAGCACGAGCAGCCGCTGCCCTTGAGCTTCGAGCACGTCTATCAGCCCGGTACCGATGACCGGACGCTCCTGTTGCTGCACGGCACGGGCGGAGACGAGCATGATCTCGTTCCGCTCGGCCGGCGGCTGGCGCCGAACACGGCGCTCCTGTCGCCGCGCGGTCAGGTGCTGGAAGCCGGAATGCCGCGGTTCTTCCGCCGGCACGCGGTGGGACAGCTGGACATCCCGGACCTGCTGACGCGCACCGACGATCTGGCCCGGTTCGTCGGCGACGCTGCCGCCGGATACGGCCTCGATCCAAAGCGCGTGATCGCCCTGGGCTTCTCCAACGGCGCCAACATCGCCGTCAGCCTGCTTCTCCGCCATCCTCACCTGCTCCGCGGGGCGGCGCTGCTCCGTCCGGCGCTCCCCTACGAGCCTGACGACCCGCTCTCGCTCATCGGGACCGATGTGCTGATCGCTGCCGGCGAGGGCGACCCGTTCTCGTCGGCCGAGTCGACGCAGCGGCTCAACGCCATCCTCGATGCGGCGGGAGCCGACGTCACGCTGCACCGCGAGCCCGGCGCCGGGCACAACCTCGGCCAGGGTGACCTGCGGGCGTTGACGGAGTGGCTGTCGGCGTTGGTCGGCTGAGTCCGGCAAACGACAGCATCGAAGGGGGCGATCGGCTGGCGCGCGCTTCCTGCCCTCAGCGGGGCCAGTGCAGATCCGGGCAGCCGCTACTCAGTGCACCGCTCGGCAGCCCGCGGCGAGAGGCGGCCAAAGACCCGTGCCAGGACCTCGAGCTCACCCTCGGACAGCTGGTCGAAGAACAGCCGCTGCACGGAGGCGAAGTGCGTCTCCTGTGCCTCGCGCATCAGCGTGAGCCCCGCCGGAGAGAGATGGGCCTCGACCGCGCGAGCGTCGTCCGCGCAGGGCTCGCGGTCGATCAGCCCCCGGCTCTCCAGCAGAACGGCGATCCGCGAGACGCGGCTCAGGCTCAGGCCGGCCTCCGTCGCGAGCGCCGACAGGCGCAGGCAGCGCCCGGGGGCCGCTCCGAGGCGGGCGAGCAGCTCAAGGCTGGACAGGCTGAGGCCATACCGCGACTCCAGCTCCGCGTCGAGGGCGCGGGTGATCTGCTTGTGGGTCTCCAGCAGGCCGATCCACGCCTCCGCCTGCGTTGGCGGCCATTCCGCGACGCCGTCGGCGCCGACCCGGTACCGGGCGGAGGAGGACGGGGAGAGGGGATGGGTTGCCGTCATTGGCATGACCAGTCTACCCGGATTGCTTGTCAGCGCAAGCACCCCGTTTCCCCGCTCTCGACGGGGGTAGCCGCTACGGTGCACAATTCCCAAGGAGAGACATGCACGATCCGAACCCAGGCCCCCGGCATGAACCCGAGCGCCACTACGAGCGCGCCGCCGATCCGGCGGAGGCGGCCGACCGGTCGCTCGAGCCCAAGTCGGAGCCTCATGAGCTCGCCGCCCAGGACATTCCGGAGGATCAGCCGCGCCGGGATGAGGACCCCCACCACGTGCTGAACACACCTGTGGGCGAGCCGGACCCCGCCGCCGACTCCGACCCGTATCGCCACCCCACGGAGGATGACGAGAGCGACCGCGCCAGCGGCGTGCGCGGCACCGGCCAGGGAGCCGATGAGCCGTGAGCGCGGCCACGGCCACCGCGCGCCGGCTCCTCGAGCGCACCGGCGAGCACCCCGTCATCAGCCTGTTCTTCGACTTTGACCCGGGCCAGTTCGGAACCCCGCCCGCGCGGGCGACCCAGCTGAGCTCTCTGCTCGACGAGGCCCACCGCGCCAGCCGCAGCGACGCGTCGCTCGGACACGACGACCGCAAGGCGGTCGACGCCGACCTCAGCCGCCTGGAGAGCTACATGGAGTCCGACGATCTTGGCCTGTCCGGCGCGAAGACGCTCGCCGTGTTCTGCTCGGCGGGACACGACCTGTTCGAGTCGGTCGCGCTGTGGCGGCCGGTGTCGGCGCGCGTCGTGATCGCCCGGTACCCGTACGTGGAGCCGCTCGTCGCCGGCGAGGACGGTGAACGGTGGTGCGTCACGCTGGTGAGCCGCCGCACCGGGCGGATCTTCGAGGGCGAGGCCCCGCGTCTGAGCAGTGCCGAGAGCATCGCCGACCACGTTCCCGGCCGGCACCACGGGGGCGGCTGGTCGCAGGCCAACTACCAGCGCAGCATCGACACCGAAGCCGACCAGCATCTCCGCCACGTGGCGACCGAGCTGTACCGGCGCTGGCAGAAGCAGCCCTTCACGCGGCTGGCCCTGGGCGGCCCGGAGCAGGACGTCGATCGGTTCGCCGAACTGATCCACAACGATCTGCGGCGGGTGCTGCTCGCTGCTCGGCTGGCGCTCGATGTCGAGGCGGCTGGCGTCACAGAGGTTGAGTCGGCCGTCGTTGGTCTCATCGCGCGGGAGTCCGAGCTCAGGCGGTGCGAGGCGCTGGTCAAGCTCGAGGAGCGCTCCGCCGTCGGCGGCACCGCGGCGCTCGGCCTCGAGGCGACCCTCGCGGCCCTCGGCGAACGCCGCGCGGAGACCCTGGTGCTGTGGCGCAACTTCGAAGCGCGCGGAGCCCGGTGCCATCAGTGCGGCCTGCTGTACCCGGAGGGAACGTCCACGTGCCCGGCCGACGGCAGCCAACTGGAGCCGGTGGCGGATCTCCGAGAGGCCGCCGTCGAGGCTGCAGTGCTCCAGGACGCTGACGTCGTCGTCACCGGCGAGGGCAGCGAGACCCCGCCGCCGGTCTTGGTCCGCGCTCAGGGCATCGGGGCGCTCCTGCGCTTCTAGTGCCCGCCCCGCCGACGCGCTGGGCGCGAAGCCAGGCGAGGGCTCCGGCAGCGATACTTCGCTTATGCGAGCACTGGGCGAGGATACCGGCGCGCCTTTCGACTCCCCGTACGCCCACGGGTTCGTCCGCGTCGCGGCGGCGGTGCCCCACGTGCGTGTGGGCGACCCGCTGTTCAACGGTCGGCGGACGATCGAACTCGCCCGTCGCGCCCACGCCGACCACGCTGCCCTCGTCATCTTCCCGGAGCTGGGGCTGGCGGCGTACTCGAGCGAGGATCTGTTTCATCAGCAGGCGATGCTCGACGCGGCGGGCGAGGCGCTGGCCGAGGTCGTGTCCGCCAGCCGCGAACTGCGGCCGGTCGTCATCGTCGGCGCCCCGGTCCAGGCCGAGGGCGGCCTGTTCAACACGGCGATCGTCGTCCACCGGGGAGAGATCCTCGGAGCCGTCCCCAAGAGTTACCTCCCGGAGTACCGCGAGTACTACGAGAAGCGCCAGTTCCGGGCCGCGCGTGATCTCATCGGCGACGATCTGAACCTGCTCGGCGCCACGGTGCCGTTCTCACCGCGGCTGCTGTTCGCGGCCCGCGACCTGCCCGGGTTCATCGTGCACGTCGAGATTTGCGAGGACCTGTGGACGCCGATCCCCCCGAGTACGTACGGTGCGATGGCGGGTGCGTCGGTGCTCGCGAACTTGTCGGCCAGCAACATCACGATCGGCAAGGCCGGCTACCGCCGCGAGCTGTGCACCGGTCAGTCCGCCCGTACGATCGCCGCCTACGTCTACACGGCCGCCGGCCTCGGCGAGTCGACGACCGACGTCGCCTGGGACGGTCAGGCGATCATCTGCGAGAACGGACAGGTCCTGTCGGAGTCCCGTCGCTTCAGCGATGAAGAGGAGCTGATCATTGCCGACATCGATCTCGACCGGATCATGTCGGATCGCAGGAGCACCTCGAGCTACGGCGACTCGATCCACGACCACCGCCGGCGCCTGGCGCAGGTGCGACGGATCGAGTTCGACCTCGGGCCGCCCGCCGAGCCGTTCACGCTCAAACGTCGTGTCGAACGCTTCCCCTACGTCCCCGCCGATCCGGCCAGCCGCAACGAGCGCTGCGAGGAGGTCTACAACATCCAGGTTCGCGGGCTGCAGACGCGACTGCTGGCGACGGGAATCGAGAAGGTGGTGATCGGCGTGTCCGGCGGACTGGACAGCACGCACGCGCTGATCGTCGCCGCTCGGGCCATGGACCGCCTCGGTGCTCCGCGGGAGAACGTGCTCGGCTACACGCTGCCCGGCTTTGCCACCAGTGCCCGGACGCTGCGCAACGCCCACGCGCTGATGAAGGCACTCGGCGTCACCGTCCACGAGTTGGACATCCGGCCGGCGGCCATGCAGATGCTGCGCGACCTCGGTCACCCGGCGGCGGAGGGGAAGCCGCAGTACGACGTCACCTACGAGAATGTCCAGGCCGGCGAGCGCACATCCCACCTCTTCCGGCTGGCCAACTACCACCAGGGGCTGGTGCTCGGCACCGGCGATCTCTCGGAGCTGGCGCTCGGCTGGTCGACGTACGGCGTCGGCGATCAGATGTCGCATTACAGCGTCAACGCCTCGGTGCCGAAGACTTTGATCCGCTTCCTGATCCGCTGGGCGATCGACACCGACCAGTTCGGCGCCGAGGCCAACCACGTCCTCGGCGACATCGTCGAGACGGCCATCTCCCCAGAGCTGATCCCGGCCAGCGGCGACGCCGCGGGCGACGGGCCGGAGCAGAACAGCGAGGACACCGTCGGGCCCTACGAGCTGCAGGACTTCTTCCTGTACTACGTGCTGCGCTTCGGTTACCGGCCGAGCAAGGTCGCCTACCTGGCCAAGCACGCCTGGGGTGACCGTGACCGCGGTGAGTGGCCGGACCTCATTCCCGCCGAGCGACACAACGAGTATCCGCTGGAGGACATCCGGCACTGGCTCGGCGTCTTCCTGCACCGCTTCTTTCAGACCAGCCAGTTCAAGCGCTCGGCGCTTCCGAACGCCCCCAAGGTCGGCTCCGGGGGATCGCTGTCGCCCCGCTCGGACTGGCGAGCGCCCTCGGACAGCCAGGCGGCGGCGTGGATGGCGGAGTTGGACGCGCGCGTGCCCCGCGTTTGAAGTCGCGCGCGAACTGCAATAGTGAAGGTGTGCCCACCGAGCCCCAACCGATCCGGCTGTCGCAGATCGTCCGGCGCGCCGCCGAGATCGTCGACCCGGATGACGACGACGCGGTGGTCGGCGACTTCGAGCGCGTGTTCGAGGACGCCGACGAGCCGGTCACCGGGGTCCTCGACGACATCGAGACGCGCGTGGGGACGGCACTGGCGGAGCTCGACCCAGCCGTGGCCAACGGCTCGCTGTCGATGGCCGGGGCGCTGACGATCTACCTAAGCTTCCGGCGCGACGAGCTGAACGCCGACGACGAGGAGCTGATCCGGCTGGCGACGCGCGCGGAGTGGGAGGGCCGGCCGCCGGCCGCCGTCGAGGACTGGCTGGCCACCCGCGGGATCTCGGTCTAAGACCGGCTCTCGGTCGTCGGCTTCGTCGACCCCACAAGCAGATGATTTTGCGCCCTCCAAGGGTAGAAGAAAAAGAGCAAATCATCAGGTTCAGGAAGAATTGAGCGGCGCACGCGAGGTTCCGGATCGGGAGGCCGGATTTTGGACTCATGCAGGCGAAATCTGCGAAGGCTGCACGCACGAGAGCATTCGTGCGGCACCGATTTCTCCGGCCCGGGTTGCGGCGCCGGCGATATCCGCCACACATGAGCGGTGAGCGGTCGGGGGCGTCGTCGCCCACGCTGACGCCCGGTACCTTCGCCGCCCTGCTGGAACCGGAGCAGTGGTCGCGGCTGCAGGAGCTGGGGCACTCCGTCCGCTTTCCATCCCGTTCGGTGCTCATGGGCGCGCGGGAGCGGGGCAACCTGGTGATGATCCTGCTCGGCGGCCACGTGAAGGCGACGCTGGTCGGCGAGGGCGGCCGGGAGGCGCTGCTGAGCCTGCGGGATCCGGGCGATGTGCTCGGCGAGCTCTCGGCAATCGATGGTCAGCCGTGGGTGGCGACCGTCACCGCCATCGACGAGGTGACCGCGCTCGTCGTGCCGGCTCCCGTGTTTCGCAGACACCTCGAGACGACGCCCCGCGTAGCCGTGGCCCTCCTGGCGGTCGTCACGCGCCGCTTCCGTGAGGCGACGCTGATGCGGTCCCAGTTTGGGGGCTCGGACACGATCGCCCGGTTGGCGGCGCGGCTGGTCGAGCTCGCCGAGCGCTACGGCACGCGCACCGATGACGGGATCCTCATCACCCTCGCGCTATCCCAGGAGGAGCTGGCGGCGTGGGCGGGAGCGTCTCGCGCCGGCCTGGCGAACGCGTTGCGGACGTTGCGTGAGCTCGGCTGGATCACGACGGAGCGGCGCCGGATTCTCGTTCGCGACCTCCACTCCCTGCGCGACCGGGCGGCATAGGCGAACGTCCAGAACTGGACACTTGGGGGTCCAGAATCAGGTGGTGCCCGACCGTCGGCTCAGGAACGCTGAACGACAGTCGGTCACGTTTGTGCCAGTCGACACCACCACCTGAACTCCCGCAACGTTCCCGTCGGGGCCGGGACGTCCCAAGTGAGCCGTAGGGCGCAGCGGCTCAATCGTCAACAAGCGCGGGGGGGCCGGCGCCGCTCGGGGAACCGAGCGGCGCCCGCTCGGTTCGGTGAGGAGGCGTCTCCGGCTGGGTCGGCGACGCATTACCGAGCGCTGACGACGGACGACCTCTCGAGACGTTCCATCACCTCGGCCGGATCGCTACCGCGGGCGCGCAGGACCCAGTCGAAGTCGGCGCCGTACACGGCCATGACGCCCCGCAGCAGGTCGGCGGTACCCACCGTGGTCGACGCCCGCTCCGTCGCGGCGCGCTTGGCGTGGTCAACGACGGCCGCGATCGGATCCTCGCGGTCCGGCGAGTCGGTTCCCAACTGAGCCAGGACGGCGGGCGCGGCCGAGTCCTCGAGTGGCGCCTCGCTGAGTCCCAGCGAGGCGATGGCGCGCCCGGCCTCTCCGTGGAGCCTGAGCACGCGCAGCCACCGCTCGGCCTCCTCGACCGGGCTGTCGGCGAACGGGAGCGCCGTCGACGCCAGCCCCACGACCATCGCGCTGTCCGCGCTCAGCGGGGGCTGCCGCTCGCGGACCTCCTCGAGGTGCGCAACGGCCTCCTCGACCGTGCCGAAGACCTGAAAGTCCAGCCCGGTGAGCTCGATGACCGCCCGAACGTTGCTCCGAGCGCCCGCGATCGCCATCCGGCTGTGGTCGGCGAGCCGGCGCCGAAAGCCGACCAGCACCCCGAGACCCGTCGAGTCCATGTGCCGAACCCCGGACAGGTCGATGATGAACCGGCTCAGCCCCTTGGGCAGAAGCTCCGTGACCGCGGACTTCAGGACCGGCGCCGTGGCAAGGTCGATCTCACCCTCGAGGACGACGACGCACAGACCGTCGCCGAGATCGCGATGTCGCACCCGGAGGGTGGGGTACTCCGGTGTTGAGCCCCTCGGGGCGTCGGCAGGATCGATCATCGCGGTCTCCCTTTCGCGGAACCTCGGGGTGAGCGGGCCGGGGCACCCGCACCGCTTCGTGGCAAAGCAGACACCTCCTATTCGGCTGCTCCAACCGGTTCTCGGAGGCCCGGGTCGATTCTGTGCAGGAAACATCCCCGAAGCGGCTGCGAAACGCCACGCAGCGCGCAGGTCGTTCCAGTGCGAACTGTTCCGCCCGGCTCAACGAGCCTGCCCCCGGATACCCTGACGGAGCGCCCCGCCGCCGGCGGGCGCCGGCACGAAGATCGAGGTACGTCATGGCCGCGATGAAATGGTGGGGGTGGGGGCTGGAGGGGGTGCAGTTCACGCACGAGGACAAGCCGGCGCTCGGTCCGTTCATCGAGCACGCCATCGGCCTCCCGGTGGGGCCGGTGACCGCTCCGCCGCCCCGTCTCGACGACTTGGAGGCACCGGACCCCGCGCTGCCTCACGAGCTTCGCCTGGCGCTGGAGAAGGCCGTCGGCGCCGAGCACGTCTCGGTCGACCGACTCGACCGCATCGTCCACGCCCGGGGCAAGTCTCTGCGCGACCTCATCCTCCAGCGTCGCGGCGACTTTCCACGGCTCCCGGACGTCGTCGTGCGGCCGGGCGACGAGGACGCCGTGGCGGGCGTCCTGCGGGCAGCGCTCGCGATGGACGCCATCATCATCGCTTTTGGGGGTGGCTCGTCGATCTCAGGCTCGTTGGAGGCGCCGGGCGCCGAGTCGCGCCCGGTCATCTCGGTGGACGTGACGCGCCTGGACCAGCTGCTGGAGATCGACGGCGCGTCGCGCCTGGCCCGGATCCAGGCGGGCGCGTTCGGCCCGCGCCTCGAGGAGCACTTGGGTGCGCGCGGCTACACGCTCGGCCACTTCCCGGACTCGTTTCCCCACTCGACCCTCGGCGGCTGGATCGCGACCCGCTCCTCCGGCATGCAGTCCGACCGATACGGCGACATCGCCGACCTGACGAAGGGCCTGCGCGTGGTGACCCCGTCAGGCACGCTCGTGGTGCGGCCCATCCCGGCGGCCTCGACCGGGCCGAGCGTGCGCGAGATGATCCTCGGCAGCGAGGGGCGTCTGGGCATCATCACCGAGGCAACCGTCCAGGTGCGCCGCCTGCCTGAGCAGCGCACCATCCTGGGCTATCTGTTCCCGACGTTCGCGGACGGCGTCGCCGCGATGCGTGACATCGCCGAGAGTGAGTGCTCGGTCTCGGTCACACGGGTGTCGGACGCCAACGAGACACAGTTCTCCTTCGCGACCGGGAAGCGACCGACGATCAGCGATCGGCTGCAATCACGGGCGCTCAGGATGTTCCTGCAACGCCGGCGCGGGTTCGATCTCAACCAGATGGCGCTCTCGTTCATCGGCTACGAGGGCAGCCCGGTCCACGTCACCGCCCAGCGCAAGGCCGTCGGCAGGATCGTCAAGCGCCACGGCGGCCTGGGCATCGGCTCCGGGCCCGGCACGTTGTACGACCAGAAGAAGTTCGACACCCCGTACATCCGTGACTTCCTGCTCGACCGAGGGGCGGCCGGCGACGTGTCCGAGACCGCAATGCCGTGGAGCCGGCTGACGCCGGTGTACGAGGCGGTCACCGCCGCGGCGCACCGCGCCTTCGGCGACATCGGTGTCCAGGGCTACCTGATGTGCCACCTCTCCCACAGCTACCACGCCGGCGCCTGCCTGTACTTCACGTTCGCATTCGTCCCGAGCCCCGGCGGCGACATGCTGACCGAATACGACGTCGTGAAGTCGGCGATCCAGCAGTCCTTCGTCGACAACGGCGCGACGCTCTCTCACCACCACGCCGTCGGCACCGAGCACGCCCGGTGGCTGGAGCAGGACATCTCCGCGCCCGGTGTGGCGCTGCTCAAAGCGCTCTTCAGCGGAACCGACCCGGGCGGGCACCTCAATCCGGGAAAGATCGTCTGACGAAGGTCGCCGGTGGAGCGGACCTCGGTCATCGCGCGATCCGCGGCGCAGCGGCACCTGGCCGTGCCCGTGTCAACGCCGACGCCCGCGCGCCGCGGCGACCAGGCGGTCGATCTCGCGCTGACGTCGCTTCACATACTCTGAAGCCTGCTGGTCGGCCTGTTCGCGCACCCGCCGTGCCTCTTCGGCAGCGTCCGCTCGGGCGGTTGCCAATAGCTGCTCGGCGCTGGCGCGGGCGGCCTGCAGTTGCTGGTCACGGTGCTTCTCGGCCTCCACGTGCATCTGCTTGACCGTCTCTGCGGCCTTGCGGCGTGCTTCTGCGAGGACCGCCTCGGCCTCGTGGCGCGCCTGTTCCAACTCCGCTCGCGCCTCTGTGCGTATGCGAGCGGCGGCCGCTTCGGCCTCGTCGCGTGCCTTCTCGCCGGCAGCTCGTGCCTCGGCACCGGCACGCTGGGCGGCCGCCACCTCAGCCTCCGCCCGTAGACGCGCTCCCTCCAAGATGCCGTCCGCTTCCAGGCGCCGGCTCTGCTCCAGCCGGCGCGCTCGCCCCTCCAGCTCCGCAACCGCCTGCTCACGCTGCTCCAGGAGCGCCTGCAGCTCCCGTGCCTCCCGGCCCGGGCCGCTGGACCGGAACCACTCGCTCACCAGCTGAAGGTGGCGATCGACCTCCACCGGGTCATAGCCGCGACGAACGAGCCGAAAAGCCCGCTGCACCACATATACCGAGCGCGCCTGCGCTTGTCCGTCCGCGGTCATGCATCTCGTCCGTTCCCGAAACCCGCCCGGACTCCTGCCGGCCATCGCACCGCCCAGAGCTGTCTTAGCGAAGGCTCAACCTCCGGGACGTCCGGGTACTCGCCTCCAGGCCGAATGAGCGCCGCCGTGGCGGGTCAGCGGGGGTGTCGCATCCGCTGATCGAGAGGCTCGGTACTTGCCTGGGAGCGTAGGGCCCGGCCGATCACGAGGCGTTGGATTTCGCTGGTGCCTTCGAAGATGGTGTAGAGCTTGGCGTCTCGATACCACTTCTCGACGGGGAAGTCCTTGATGTATCCCCAGCCGCCCATGGTCTGGATTGCCTGTTCGCAGGCGCGGACTGCGACCTCGGACGCTTTGAGCTTGGACATCGAGCCTTCGGCGTTCTCGAATGGCCGGCGCTGCGCGGCCATCCACGCCGCCCGCCAGGTCAATAGCCGGGCAGCGTCGATGTCGGCAGCGAGGTCGGCGAGGGGGAACGAGATCCCTTGGTTCTCGATGATCGGCTGTCCAAGGCCTCTCGCTGGACTGCGTAGTCTCGCGCGAATTCGAGGGCGGCGCGGGCGATCCCGATGGCTTGCGCGGCCACCATCGGCCGCGTCCGCTCAAATGCCCCCAATGCCGCCGAGCTGCGACGCTGGACCGCCGCCGCCGGGCCGCCTTCTTCCGGCGACCTGTGATCGCATTTCACCCGCCTGGGTCTTCTCCAGCATCTGATCGACGAAGTCGTGGGTCATCGTTCTCCCGCCTGCTCGGTTCGCGTTGAAACTTACTGGTGAGTAACCTTACTCTGAAGTAATATCTTGGTTACGCGAATGTCGACCATCCCTTCCTCCTCACCGCCTCGGGGTCGGCGGCTGCCACGGGCCGAACGTGAGGCGGCGATGCTCAGGGCCGCCGGCGACCGGTTTGCCGCCCGCGGCTTCCACGCCGCGTCGATGGAGGAGATCGCCCAGGCCGCCGGGATCTCAAAGCCGATGCTCTACAACTACTTCGGCTCCAAGGAGGGCCTCTACGCGGCCTATGTGCGCAGCTCCGCGCAGGCCCTCATCCGGGGCATGCGCGAAGCGGCCTCACCCAGCGCCCCGGCCCAAGACCGCCTGCGAGCCGGCCTTCTGGCGTTCCTCACCTACGCCGAACACCATCGTGCCGGCTGGGCCGTACTCCACAACGAAGCGACAGCGCAGAGCGACCCCCTCGCCACCGAGATGATGGCGCTCCGGGAACGCCTCACCGGCATGCTCAACCGCGTCTTCAACGACGACGGATTCGCCCACGCCTTCGCCGGCGCCACCGAATCCCTGGTCAGCTGGTGGCTCGCTCACCCCGAGCATCCAAAAGACCAGGCCGTCGACATCCTCATGAGCATCGCGCAGTCGAGGTGGACCGCCGGATGAATTGGGGCGGGGCGGCGCCCCAGCCCGGGGGGACCACCCCATGGGGTGCGCGCGGGCGGCCCAGCCATCCGATGGCCAGACAGCGCGGCGTGGCGGCGGCGGTCGCGCCGCCCCCTCCCACGCAACACCTCCACGCTGAGCGCGGCGCGACC
>DASZMU010000111.1:0-36835 GCA_035551695.1 Solirubrobacteraceae bacterium | reverse complement strand
AGCATCGGCATCCGGATGCCGGTGTCCCGGGCGGTCGCCAGCGCCTCCTCGTAGCCGGCATCGGCGTGACGAACGACGCCGAGGCCGGGATCGGCGGTCAGGCACCGGCGAACCCGCTCGCCCGCCTCCGGGGTGCCGTCGGCGACGACGACCTGACCGGCGTGGATCGACTTGCCCATCCCGACCCCGCCGCCGTGGTGAATCGACACCCAGCTGGCACCGCAGGCGGTCATGAGCATCGCGTTGAGCAGGGGCCAGTCCGCCACGGCGTCCGACCCGTCGCGCATGGCCTCCGTCTCTCGCTCCGGGGAGGCCACCGACCCGCAGTCGAGATGATCGCGTCCGATGACGATCGGTCCCCGCAGCTCGCCGCTGGCCACCATCTCGTTGAAGCGCACGCCCGCCCGGTCGCGCTCACCATACCCCAGCCAGCAGATCCGGGCCGGGAGCCCCTGGAACTGAACCCGCTCGGACGCCAGCTGGATCCAGCGGGCGACGTGCTCCTGATCGCCGAACAGGTCAAGGATCGCCTGATCGGTCGCGTAAATGTCGGCCGGGTCGCCGGAGAGCGCGACCCAGCGAAACGGACCCTTTCCCTCGCAGAACAGGGGGCGGATGTACGCGGGAACGAACCCGGGGTAGGAGAAGGCGTCGGCGTCGCCGTGCTCGTACGCCAGCCCGCGGAGCGCGTTCCCGTAGTCAAACGCCTCCGCTCCGGCTCGCTGCAGGGCCCGGATCGCCCCCACATGGGTCACCGCGCTCTCCCCCACGCGCCGGACGTACTCCCTCGGATCGGACCGACGCAGCGCCTCGGCCTGCTCCAGCGTCAGCCCGGCCGGGACATATCCGTTCAGCGGATCATGCGCGCTCGTCTGGTCGGTGACGACGTCGACCTCGACGTTCCGGCGCACGACCTCCGGGACGATCACGGCCGCGTTGCCGGCCAGCCCGATCGACAGCGAGCGTCCGTCCGCGCGCGCAGCCGCGAGCCGCGCCAGCGCATCATCGAGATCGGCCGCCCGCTCGTCGAGAAAGCCGGTCTCGATCCGCCGTTCGATCCGCTGCAGATCGACCTCCACGCACAGCGCCAGGCCGTCGAGCATCGTGATCGCCAGCGGCTGAGCGCCCCCCATCCCGCCGAGCCCGGCGGTGACCACGAGCCGGCCGCGCAGCGTGCCGTCGAAGCGCTTGCGCGCCGCCGCGGCGAACGTCTCATACGTCCCCTGGAGGATCCCCTGACTGCCGATATAGATCCACGAGCCGGCGGTCATCTGCCCATACATCATCAAGCCGGCGGCGTCGAGCTCCCGAAACGTCTCCCAGGTCGCCCACTGGGGCACGAGATTGGAGTTGGCCAGCAGCACACGCGGCGCCCCAGCATGCGTTTCGAACACCGCCACCGGCGTGCCGGACTGGACGAGCAGCGTCTCCGAGTTCCCCAGCCGCTGGAGCTCGCGCTCGATCGTGCGATACGAGGACCAGTTGCGCGCCGCCTTGCCGATCCCCCCGTAGACGACGAGCTCCGACGGCTTCTCCGCGACATCCGGGTGCAGGTTGTTGCGCAGCATCCGCAGCGCGGCCTCCTGCTGCCAGCCGCGGCAGACCATGTCATGCGAGGTGCCGGTGCTCATCGCCCCGCCACGCTACCGCAGCGCGATCGGACTTGGCTTAATTCGCCCACCAAAACGGTCCGGAGATTAAGCCAAGTCGCCGCTACGACGTGATCCGGCCGGCGGTGGCCAGCGCCTGGTCGACCCGCGCCAGCAGCTCGCCGGATGCCAGCGCATCGCGCGCCAGCCGCTCCACGTCCGGGCCGAGCGCCCGGTCCTCCTCGAGCGCCGCCACCGACTCGCGGACACACCGGTACGCAGCGTCCGTACCGACCCCCAGCCGTCCCGGCGCCGCCAGGTCGACCGCCTGCGCCCCCACCACCAGCTCCAAGGCGATGAGCAGCTGCAGCCGCGCCAGCTGATCATGTACCCGGAGGGCCGCTTGGGTCGCGCCGGTGGAGTCGTCCTCGACGGCGTCGGCGCTGACCGTGGGATGCACGGAGAACGGCGCCGCCGCATGGCGGACCTCGATGACCAGCGCGTGCGCCGTCTTGCTGAGCGGCCCCATCCCGGAGCGGGTCGCCGAGGTGGGCGGGCCCGCGATCAGGTTGTGGGGCAGGCCACTGAGCCGCTCGGTCTTCAGCCGCGCCTGGCGCTCGGCCATCGCCGCCGCCACCTGGGCGAGCCCCACGGCGGTCGCATCGAGGGCCAGCCCCAGCGCCGGCACGTGGAAGTTGCCCGTGCTGAGGATCTCCTCGTCGTCGACGAGCACCAGCGGGTTGTCGGCGGCTCCGGCCAGCTCCGCGGCGACCGCCGCACCGAGCAGGTCGAGCGCCACGCGCAGCGAACCGTGGATCTGGCTGGCGCAGCGGAAGCTCAGCGGATCCTGCAGCCGCCGCGCCGCCCCCAGCTGTGTCAGGTCTCCGCCCGCCAGCAGGTCGCCCAGGCCGGCTGCCGCCCACGCCTGGCCGGGCGCCGGGCGCGCCCGCACGACCCGCGGGTCCAGGGGAGATAGATTCGCGCGGAACCCCTCCATCGACAACGCCGCCGCCACCTGCGCGCTGCGCAGGCAGGCCTCGGCGTCGGCGAGCGCCAGCGCCGCGGCGCCCGCGGCGACCGCGGAGCTGGAGCAGATCGCCAACCCGTCCTTGGGACCGAGGGCCACCGGCTCGAGACCGACCCGGGCAAGTGCGTCGGCCGACGCCATTCGCTCTCCGTCGAGCTCGGCCTCTCCCTCGCCGATCAGCGTCAGGCCGACATGCGCCAGCATGCACAGATCGGCGGCGCCGACCGAGCCGCTGCGGGGCACGCGCGGGTGGATGCGGGCGTTGAGCAGAGCCGCCAGTCCGTCGGCGACCGCCGCCCCGGCTCCGGCTCCGCCGGCGCACAACCCATTGAGCCTTACCGCCATCGCGGCCCGGGTCAGCTCCGGCGCCAGCGGCTCGCCGACCGCCATCGCGCGGCCCCGCACGGTGAGCAGGGAGAACTCGCGCGCCTCCTCATCCGACACGCGATGCACCACCCGCGGCCCCAACCCCGTGGTCACGCCATAGACCGGGGTGCCGGCCTCGGCCGCCCGGCGCACGACGTCCGCGGCGGCTCCCATCCGCTCCCGGGCGGCCGGGTCGATGCGGACCGCGGCTCCGTCCCGGGCGATGGCCGCCACCGCCGCCGGGCTGAGGTCGCGCCCGGTGATCGGAATGCTGCCATCCATCGCGCCGAAGATAACTCCAATTAGAGTCCGGCGCCGTGACGGTGAGACCTCCGATCGATGGCGAGCCGGCGCCGATGGCGCTGGAGCGCCCGCCCGTGATCCTCGACGGATCGTCGCTGACGCCGGACGGCGTGGCCGCCATCGCCCGCGACGGCGCGGTGGCACAGCTTCCCGCGAAGGCGCGATCGCGCAACCGGAGGTCCCGGGAGGCGATCGCGGCGCTGCTCGCGCGGGGCGACGAGCTCTATGGGGTGACCACCGGCGTCGGCGCCCTGCGCGCCTACCGCGTGCCTGAGGACGAACGCGAGCGCTACTCCGTGCGACTGCTGCGCAGCCATGCGTGCGGCGCTGGGCGGCCGCTCACCGTGTCGATCGTCCGGGCGGCGATGGCGACGCGCGCCAACCAGATCGGCGCCGGCGGCGCGGGCGTCGCCGACGAGCTCCTCGACGCGCTCGTCGGAGCGCTGAACGCCGGGCTCACGCCGTTCACCCGCGAGCTCGGCTCACTCGGTACCGGTGATCTGACGAATCTCTCGGACATCGCCCTCGCGCTGCTCGGCGAGGGGCGCTTCTGGCGCGGCGACGACCTCATCGACGCGGCTACCGGGCTGGCCGACGCCGGCGTGGCTCCCGCCCGCCTCGGACCGCGTGACGGCCTCGCCTTCATGAGCTCGAACGCCGTCAGCATCGGCCACGCGGCGCTGCTCGTCGTCGACGCCCGCCGGCTGCTCGATGCGTGGTTGTCCGTTGCCGCGCTGTCCTTCGAGGCCGCGGCCGCCGACCCGGTGGTGCTCGACCCGCGGATCCACTCCTCACGCCACCGGCCGGGCCAGGCTGCCGTGGCGGCCCGGATGCGCGAGCTCCTCGGCGGACGCGAGGAACGCGCCCGGAGGCCGGGACCCCTGGGCATGGTCCAGGACCCGTACCCGTTTCGCGCCCAGCCGCAGGTCGACGGAACCGTGCACGACGCCCTCCGCGCGCTCGAGGAGACGGTGGGCCATGAGCTGAACTTCGCCGGGGAGAACGCCCTGATCGTCCCCGGGGAGGACATCGCGCTCCCCAACGGCAACCCGCACGCCGCGCCTCTGGCGAACGCGATCGACGGCCTGCGGACCGCGCTCGCGTCATCGGCCGCGCTGATCGCCGCGCGGGTCAGCACCCTGCTGGACAGCGGGCTCACCGGTCTCCCCCCGTTTCTCGCCCGGGACCCGGGGCCGGAGTCCGGCGCGCTCGTGCTCGAGTACACGGCGCACGCCGCGGTCGCCGAGGTGCGCTCGCTCGTCACGCCGGTGGCCGCGCAGACGGTCTCGGTCGCACGCGGGGTCGAGTCGCACTCGAGCCTCGCGCCGATCGCGGCCCGCCGCGCGCATGAGACGCTCGAGGCGCTGCGCGTCATCGTCGCCACTGAGCTCGTGGTCGCTGTTCGCGCGTTGCGGCTGGCCGGACAGGAGCCGCTCGGTACGGGGACCCGCGCGCTGTGGCAGGCCGCCGCCGAGCGCCTCGACCCGGATCTCGCCGATCGCCCGCTGCACCCTGACGTGGAGGCCGCCCGGCAGCTGATCGAGGCGTGGGAGTCTCAGCAGACGTGAGTCCGGGTACACCCCTCACAGGCTGAATCCGGGCGAAGAAGCCTGCCGCACAACTGACGTGAATCTGATATATAAGCGAGATTCGCTCCAAGGGTGAGTCAATTTCGTCCCCAGATCGCGAGTCAGGCTCCGAGCCCGCGGAGATCGCGTTTCGCAGCGTGACCAAGCGCTACGCCGGCCGTCAGGTGGCCGCCGTTCAGGATCTCAGCTTCGAGATCGCGCCCGGCGAAATCTGCGTGCTCATCGGCCCATCCGGATGCGGCAAGACGACCGCGCTGAAGATGGTCAACCGCCTCATCGCGATGACCAGCGGGGACATCGCGATCGACGGCCGGAGCGTCGGCGAACTTGGGTTGACCCAGTTGCGGCGCGGGATCGGCTATGTGTTCCAGCAGATCGGCCTGTTTCCCCACATGACGATCGAGAACAACATCGGGGCCGTGCCGCGGCTGCTCGGATGGTCGCGATCACGCATCCGTGAACGCGCGGCCGAGCTGGTGGAGCTCGTCGGGCTCGATCCGGACGGCGACCTGCGGCGTTATCCGGCCGAGTTCTCCGGCGGTCAGCAGCAGCGGATCGGCGTCGCCCGGGCGATGGCGGCGGACCCGCCGATCATGCTGATGGACGAGCCGTTCGGGGCAATCGACCCCATCGCGCGCGAGCGGCTCCAGAACGACTTCCTCCGCCTGCATCGGCAGCTGCGAAAGACGGTCATCTTCGTCACCCATGACATCGACGAGGCGCTGAAGATGGGCGACCGGATCGCGATCATGCGCGACGGCCGGCTCGTCCAGTACGCCACCGCCGACAAGCTCCTGGAATCGCCCGCCGACGACTTCGTCGCCAGCTTCGTCGGCGAGGACCGGGGCCTGAAGCGGCTCCGCGTGCGGACGCTGCGCGATGTGGAGCTGGAGCCGCCGGTGAGCGCAGACTCCGCTGGTCTGGCGGTCACGCGAGACACGAGCCTGCACCACGCCCTGTCGAAGATGCTCGCCGGCGGGACCTCGCGGATCGGGGTCATCGATGACGACCGGCGCCCGGTCGGCAGCGTCACGCTCGACGCGATTACGCGGCTCATCGCGCCGGCCGATGCCGGTCAGGTCAGATCGGAGGCATTTGCGGAGGACGCCAAGGGCACGTGAGGGTTGTACTCCATCCGGTGCTCGCCGCTGGCGGGCCTGTCATTCCGAACTTCGGCGGCGGCTCGAGCTGCGTGGTGCAGAACCACCAGTTCTGCATGAGCTGGTTTTTGCAGAACTGGAGCTCGCAGTTCGAGCCGCGTCTGATCGAGCACCTTGAGCTGACCGGGATCGCCGTCGGCGTTGGGATGGCGATCGCGTTTGCGGCGGCGATCTTCGCCTACAAGCACAACTGGTTCGAGACGCCGTTCTCGCTGCTGTCGGCCTTCCTGTACACGATCCCCAGCCTGGCCCTGTTCGAGCTGCTCGTTCAGGTCACGGGCATCAACCGGTTCACGGCCGAGGTGGGTCTCGTCTCCTACACCCTGTTGATCCTCTTTCGCAACACGCTCACTGGGCTGCGGGGCGTGCCGCCGGAGGCGATCGAAGCGTCCCGGGCCATGGGCCTGACTCCGCGGCAGACCCTGCTGCGGGTCGAGCTGCCGCTGGCGACGCCGGCGATCATGGCCGGCATCCGGATCGCCACCGTGACGACGATCAGCCTGGCCACCGTCGCCGCCTACATCGGCGCCGGCGGCCTCGGCGAACTGATCTTCGACGCGATCCAGAGCGGCTTCAAGACGGAGTTCGTCGCGGCCGGGGTGATGGCGATCGTGCTGGCGGTCCTGCTCGACATCCTGCTCGTCCTCCTGGAGCGAGCGATCGCCCCCTGGAGCCGGCGGCGCCTGGCGCCGACGTGACGATGATGACGAGCAACCCGTTCACCTTCTTCGTCGACAACCTGAGCCTGTTCGGGTCCAAGACCGTCGCGCACCTGGAGCTCTCGATGGCCGCGAGCGGCATCGCGGTGCTGCTGGCGATCCCACTCGGCGTCTGGCTGGGCCACATCCACCGGGGGTCGTTTGTGGCGATCAGCGTGTCGAACATCGGTCGCGCGCTGCCGAGCCTGGCGGTCATCGCGATCGGCATCGGAATCCTCGGCATCGGCTTTGTCAACACCGTCGTCGCGCTCGTCATCCTGGCCGGCCCGGTGATCCTGACCAACGCCTATGTCGCCGTCAACGGCGTCGATCCCGATGCCGTGCAGGCGGCGGGCGCCATGGGCATGACCCCCGTGCAGGTTCTGTGGCGGGTCGAGCTGCCGCTGGCGCTGCCGCTCATCTTCGCCGGCGTGAGGACGGCCACCGTCTACGTGATCGCCACCGCCACCCTGGCCACGTTCGCCGGTGGCGGCGGGCTGGGCGACATCATCGTCAACGAGCCGACCTACGGTACCGCCGGGGTGATCGCCGGCTCACTGACGATCGCCGTGCTGGCATTTGCCGTCGATGGCCTGCTCGCGCTCGTGCAGCTGGGAGTCACACCATCGCCGCTGCGCAAGCAGGGGCGTTTCAAAACGGCCGATGCGGTCGCCGAGGCCGCTCGGGAGACCGGGTGACGTCGTCAACCACCGAGGAGGACCACCCATGTCCGCAGTACCCACGAGGCGCACTCCGGGTCGCCCCGGCAACCGACGCCCGCCACACCGGCTCGTCGCCGCGCTGGCGGCGCTGCTCGCCGCCGCACTGCTCGTCGCCTGCGGCTCGAGCTCCAGCTCCAGCTCCTCATCGGCCGCCCTGGCCGCCGGTTCGAGCAGCTCCGCCAGCAGCAGCGCGTCCGGCGGCGGTTCCTCCGGCGGGACGCTGACGCTCGGGACCAAGAACTTCACCGAGGAGTTCATCGTCGGTCAGCTCTATCGCCAGGCGCTGCAGGCCAAGGGCTGCAAGATCAACTACAAGGAGAATATCGGCGCCACCGAGGTCGTCGACAAAGCGCTGACGAGCGGCCAGATCGACGCCTATCCCGAGTACACGGGCGAGTCGGTGGCGACGGTGGCCGGGATCAACAAGACGGTGACCAGCCCGCAGCAGGAATACAACCTGGCCAAGGCGTTCTACGCCAAGCGAGGCCAGGTGATGAGCCAGATGACGCCGTTCTTCGACACCGATGCGATCGCGGTGACCAAGGCGTACGCGAAGAAATACGGCTTGGTGACCACCGCCGATCTGAAGAAGCTCCCGCACTTCACGCTCGGGGCCCGGCCGGAGTTCCTCAATCGGCAGGAAGGCGCAGCGGGGATGAAGCGCGTCTACGGTGTCAAGAACTTCACGTTCAAGTCGCTGGCCCTGGGCCTCCAGTATCAGGCACTGGACAGCGGCGCGGTGCAGGCCATCGACGTCTTCACGACCGATCCGCAGCTGGCCAGCGGCAAGTACACGGTGCTCAAGGACCCGAAGAACATCTTCGGCTTCCAGAACATCGCGCTCGTCGTCAACAAGAACAAGGTCAACGTCTGCCCCAGCCTGATGAGCACCGTGAGCAGCGTCAACAAGCTGCTGACCACACCGGCGATCATCGCCATGAACAAGGCCGTCGCAATCGATCATCAGCAGCCGGCCACAGTCGCCGGCGCCTTCCTCAAGGCCAACCACGTGAGCTGACGCGATAAACCGGGGGGGCGGGGGTCGATTGCTCGCCCCCGCCCCGCCGCGAGAACCACAGGCGCAGCGCCGGTCCGAAGTCCGACTCCGGACTGGCCAAAGTGCGACGATCGCCATACTAGGATCGTTGGGTGCCGTTGGTGAACGAACAGCAGCAGCCCGTCCCGGAGCGGCGCACGCGGCTGGTCATCCTGGGAATCTGCTCGATGAGCCTGCTGATCGTGGGGCTCGACTCGACGATCGTCAACATCGCGCTTCCCGCGATTCACCGCTCGTTTCACTCGTCGCTCTCCGGCCTGCAGTGGACGATCGACGCGTACACGCTCGTGCTGGCGAGCCTGCTCATGCTGTCGGGCTCGAGCGCCGACCGGATCGGCCGCCGCCGCGTGTTCCAGATCGGCCTCGTCCTGTTCTCGCTTGGCTCGCTGCTGTGCGCCGTGGCGCCGAGCCTCGGCGCGCTGATCGCCGCCCGCGTACTGCAGGCGATCGGCGGGTCCATGCTCAACCCGGTCGCCATGTCGATCATCCGCAACGTGTTCGTCGACCCGCGGGAGCGGGCGCGGGCGATCGGCGTGTGGGGCGGCGTGATCGGCATCAGCATGGCGCTCGGACCGGTGGTCGGCGGTGCGCTCGTTGACTCGGTCGGCTGGCGGGCCGTGTTCATCGTCAACGTCCCGATCGGCATCCTGGCCATCCTGCTCACCGCGCTGTTCGTCCCGGAGTCAAAGGCCGACCGCCCACGGCGGATCGATCCCGTCGGCCAGGTGCTGGTGATCGCCGCGCTCGCCACGCTGACCTACGCCATCATCGAGGCGCCGGGGGCCGGGTGGCTGTCGCCCCAGACGCTCGGACTGTTCGGCGCCTCGGTCGCCTGCTTCGCGTCGCTCGTCGCCTACGAGCTGCACCGCCGCGAGCCGCTCCTGGAGATCCGCTTCTTCCGAAGCGCACCGTTTTCCGGTGCCACGGCGATCGCGGTGGCGATGTTTGCCGCGATGGGCGGCTTCCTCTTCCTCAACACGCTGTACCTCCAGGAGGTCCGGGGCCTGTCACCGCTCGTTGCCGGCCTGTACACCCTGCCGATGGCCGGGCTGATGCTCGTGGTGGCGCCGCTGACCGGCCGGTTCGTCGGCAACCGGGGAACCCGCCTGCCGCTCGTCGGCGGCGGCCTCGCGCTCGCGGCCAGCGGCGCGATCCTGACCCAGCTGACGCCGCACACGCCGTTCGCCGTCCTGATCGTCGCGTACATCCTGTTCGGGCTCGGCTCCGGGATGATCAATCCGCCGATCACCAACACCGCGGTGTCCGGGATGCCCCCCTCCCAGGCCGGCGTGGCCGCGGCGGTGGCATCGACGGGGCGCCAGGTCGGCCAAACCCTCGGCGTCGCGGTGCTCGGCGCGCTCGCCGGCAGCGGCGCCGCCGGCGCGATCGGCGGGGACTTCACCGCTTCGACGCACGTCAGCTGGTGGATCGTGGTGGCACTGGGCCTGGGGATCACGGTCCTCGGGTTCATCACGACGACGGCCTGGGCCGACGCCACGGCCGGGCGCACGGCGGACCTGTTCCGCGACCCCTCGCGGACAGGCGGGGACGGATCGGAAGCCCACGACGAGGCCGAGCTGGTTGCCGGCTGAACCCCCCGCGCCGGCGCCCGCCGCGCCGCGCGGTAGCGTCGCACGCTGATGCATCCCCTCCCGGACCGCCCGCACGTCGAGCTGCGGCCTGATCCCGCGGGCGAGCCGTTTGTCGTGCTCTCGTTCCCGTATGACCGCGCGCTCGTGGAGCTGGTGCGGACCATCCCCCACCGGCGCTTTGACTGGGACAGCCGGGAGTGGTCGGCGCCGGCCACCGACTGGGCGGCGATGAAGGTGACCGAAGCCCTGGAGCGCTACCCGGAGCTTCGTCCGAGCCAGGAGGTCGGCGAGTGGCTGGCCGGGGTCAGCCGGCGCTGGATCGGCTCGGTCACCACCACCCGGTATGACGGCCGCGGCTGGCTGGTGCTCAACACGCTGGCCGGACCGGTGCCCGAGTCGCTCGCCGACGGCGCCGTCCGGCACGAGGGCCGGCTGCTCGTGCCGCTGACCCGGGCCGCCGCCGAGACATTGCGGGCACAGCGCTCGGCCAACCTCGACATGGGCGCCGAGCGATGTCTGCAGATCGTCGAGCGCGGCGGCGAGCCGCCCCCCGCCCGGCTCGTCTACGTCCGCGGGATGGACGGCGAAGAGCTGCGGCTCGAGGTCCTGTGGGATCCGGATGTCGGCCTGGCGTTCACACAGCTGCCCGGCGCCGAGGGCACCCGCGCCGTGCCCCTGGATCCGTGGCTGGCCGAATCGCTCGACGCGTTCATCGCGCGCCACGACGTGGAGGTCGGCGGGGAGGCGGCCGCCATCCTGGATCGGCTGCTCGACGAGCACCGCCGCGCCGCGGCCACCGTGTGGCGCTCCCGCGCCACCGAGGCGCCGCCGATCGCCGCGACCGCCGCTGTGCTCGGCGGCGAGCTCGCGCCGTTTCAATGGGCGGCGGTCAGGTACGCATTGGACGCGCGCGGCACATTCCTCGCCGACGAGCAGGGGCTCGGCAAGACGGTGGAGGCGCTTGCGTCGCTCGAGGCCGACGACGCGTTCCCGGCCGTGGTGGTGTGTCCGGCCTCGATGAAGCTCGGCTGGCAGCGCGAGGTGGGTCACTGGCTGCCGCACCGGTCGGTCACGGTCGTCCAGGGCCGCGGGACGGCGGCGCCGGCGGCGGACATCACGATCGTCAACTACGAGGTTGTCGCCGCCCACCATCAGGCGCTGTCCCGCCGGCGCCCCCGCGCCGTCGTCGTCGACGAATCCCATTACTGCAAGAACCCGCAGGCGAAGCGCACCCAGGCCGTCCGCCGCCTCGCCGGGGCTGTCGCCGCCGACGGGCTGCGCCTTGCGCTGAGCGGCACGCCGGTGCTCAATCACGCCGAGGAGCTCATCTCGCAACTGCGGATCATCGGCCGGATGGAGGACTTCGGCTCCGGCGCGCGCTTCTCGCGCCAGTTCCGAGGTCGCGTGAGCGAGGAGCGACTGCACTGGCACATGCGCCGCGCCTGTTTCGTGCGCCGGCTCAAGGCCGAGGTGCTCCCGCAGCTGCCGCCCAAACGCCAGGTCGTCGTCCCCGTCGGGCTGACCAACGAGTCCGAGTACCGCCTGGCGGAACGCGACGTGATCGCGTGGCTGAAATCCCAGCCCCTCGATCTGTCGACGCTCAACGCCAAGATCGCGGCCACCCTCAGAGCCCAGCGCCTCGCGCAACTCGGCACGCTGCAGCGCCTCGCGGCGCGCGGGAAGCTCGCGGCAGCGCTGGCGTGGATCGACGACTTCCTCGCGTCCGGCGAGCCGCTCGTCGTCTTCGCCCGCCACGTCGAGGTCCAGCGCGCGGTGACTGCGAAGTTCCGGAGTGCAGCGCACCTGCTCGGCGAGGACTCGCTCGCCGATCGTGACGCGTCGATCCGCGCGTTCCAGCAGCCGGACGGGCCCCGTCTGATCGTGTGCGCCACGCGGGTGGCCGCACAGGGGATCACGCTGACGCGCGCATCCAACGTCGCCTTCCTCGAACTCGAATGGACGCCCGCGATGCACGACCAGGCCGAGGACCGCTGCCATCGCATCGGCCAGCGCGACGCCGTGACCGCCTGGTACCTGCTGGCGGCAGGCACGATCGACGAGACGATGGCGCGGCTCATCCAGAGCAAGCGCGCGATCGTCGCCGCGGTCACCGACGGACGCGTGCTCGAGTCAGACGGCCTCCTCGACGCGGTCGTGCGCGAACTGCGCGACGGTCGTCCGTTCCGCCATCTGCGCGCGGTCAGCTGACCCCGAGTCCGCTACCTGCGCGCCGACCCCGCGCAATTTCTCCATTTCCAAACATTCACCGGTTGCGCAGGTGTTAGGCTGCCCGCGGGCCCGGGGATGTCTGCGGCCCGGGGTCTCCGGGATCGCCGGTCCGAGAGGGAGAGAGAATGCGTCAGCGTCTACTGGTCGCGACGGCCGTCTGGATTGTGGCTGCCGTCGGCGTCATGGTGTCCGCCCCGGCCGGACAGGCGGCCACCACGGCCTCGACACCGGTCAACCTGACGACGCCCATCGACGTTGGCGCGGCGCGGGCGTCGAGCGCCGCCACCGTGATGGCCGGAGACGCACGCTTCCAGGTGCTCGGCGCCGGGCTCATCCGAATGGAGTACGCCCCCAGCGGTCAGTTCGAGGATGCCCCCACAGTTAACGCGCTATACCGCCGCTTCGCCGTCCCGTCCTTCCACGTCGAGCGATCCGGCGGCTGGCTGACCATCACCACGTCGGCGGCGACGTTGCGCTACCGGCTGGGATCTGGTCCGTTCACACCGGCGAACACGTCGCTGACATTGCGTCACAACGGCCGGTCACAGACCGTCACTCCGCAATGGCAGAACGAGTGCCCATTCGACCAGGTGTGCGACGCCGGCGCGGCGACGCTTGGGAGCGGGGCCACCATCGCCACCGATCATTCCGGCTACGACAGCATCGCCGGGTTCATCGCCGGCTTCGGCCAGGGCAACCAGGCGAGCGCCGACTGGAAGGTGCTGGGCGCCCCGGCCGGGCAGGCGACCGTCACCGTGCGCTATGCCAACTACATCGGCGCGCTCGGCGGGCCGGCCCCGCGCACCATCGACCTGACGGTGAACGGCACGGACGTGCAGACGCTGACGCTGCCCGCGACCAGCAGTTGGGACGCATGGTCGACGGTCACGGCGAAGGTCACGCTCAGCGCCGGGGACAACACCATCGGCCTGCTCTGTGCGGCCGCCGACAGCTGCAACGTCAACGCGGACACGCTGTCGGTCTCGCCGGCGGGGGCAGCGGCGCCGACCCAGCCGAACCCGCAATACCTCGGCGGGTACACACGCGGCTTCGACACGGCCACGTACGGCCCGCGATACAACTGCCCGGCCGGCACGCCCACCGCGGCCCAGTGTGCCGCCGCGCTGCCGCAGATGCATCCGGGCATCCTCGACCGCACCGGGTACCGGCTGCTCGATGACACCCAGAGCGCGGTCTGGACCTCCGACGGCTGGGCGGCCGCGCGGGCCCCGGGCGGCGACGTCCAGGACGGCTACCTGTTCGTGTACGGACACGACTACGGTCAGGCACTCCACAACCTCGACCGGCTCACAGGGCCATCGCCCCTCCTCCCCCAGTCGACGTTCGGCGTCTGGTACTCCGACTACCACGCGTACTCGACCTCCGACTACGAGAACACGCTGATCCCGGCGTTCCGCGCCAACCACGTTCCGCTGGACACGCTGTCGGTCGATACCAACTGGAAGTCACCCAACGCATGGGACGGCTGGGAATGGAACACATCGCTGTTCCCTGACCCCCAGGGGTTCCTGAGCTGGGCCAAGCAGCAGGGGATCAACGTCACGCTCAACATCCATACGAGCATCGCCGACGACGATCCGCAATTGCCCGCCACCGAGTCGGTGGCCGGCAACTCCCTGAGCGACAGCACCTGCTTCATCGGCGCGTGCAAGGTGTGGGACTGGAGCAGCATTCCGCAGGCCGAGTCGTATTTCGCCCTCCACCAGCCCTATGAGTCTCAGGGGGTGGCGTTCTGGTGGCTTGACTGGTGCTGCGACGCCTCGACCGCCTCGCTGGCCGGCGTCACACCGGACAGCTGGATCAACCACCTGTACGCCGCCGACCTGGCGAACAAGGGCCAGCGCGGGTTCGTCCTGTCACGCATCGGCAGCTCGTTCCAGAACCCTGACGAGGTCTATCCGGCCGGCCCGTGGTCCGGCCACACCTCGACGCTGGCGTTCACCGGGGACACCTGGGGGACGTGGAACACGCTCGCGTTCCAGGCTCAGCTGTCGGCGGACGAGGCGAGCATCGACCAGACGTACGTCAGCGACGACATCGGCAGCTTCCTCGGGCCGCCGCCCGGGGCGCCGTCCGACACGCCTGACCTGTACGCCCGGTGGGTCCAGCTGGGGGCCTTCCAGCCGGTGCTCCGCCTCCACTCCTCGGACGGCAACCGCCTCCCCTGGCAGTATCCCGAGCCGGCGAACACGATCGCCGCCGACTTCCTGCGGCTGCGCGAGGCGCTCGTACCGTACAGCTACACGCTGGCCGCCGAGGCCGTCAACAGCGGAATGCCGATGACCCATCCGCTCTACCTCGACTACCCGGGGCGGTCACAGGCGTACAGCAACCCCGGCGAGTACCTGTATGGACCTGACGTCCTCGTCGCGCCGGTGACGACGCCGGGAACCGTCGGCACGGAGACGGTGTGGTTCCCACCCGGCCAGTGGACCGACTGGTTCACCGGCGCGACGTTCACCGGCCCCTCGACGCAGACGCTGACGGTGCCGCTCGACCGCATGCCGGTGTTCGTCAAGGCCGGGGGCATCGTCCCGGAGCAGGCGGCGATGAGCCATGTCGGCGCCGATCCGGGGGCCCCCACGACGCTGCGCGTCTACCCGGGCGCGCCCGGGCGGTTCATGCTCTATCAGGACGCCGGGTCGGGCAACGGCTATCTGCACGGCCAGGACAGCCACACGCCGATCACCACCTCGACGACCGGTTCGCGCACCAGTGTGACGATCGGCCCCGCGCTCGGCCGGTATCCGGGAGAGCCGGCAACGCGGCGCTTCTCGGTCGAGATACAGCGGGTGACGGCGCCCCATCAGGTCTTCGTCGACGGGCGGCGCGTCACGTCGAGCTATGACGTCGCCGACCATACGCTCACGGTGCCCGTCGATAACCTCGCGCTCACCGGCAGCGCCGTCATCACCGAGGTCGGCGGCTCGCCCGTCGTCTCCTCCGAGCCGGCGGCGGTCGATCTCAGCATCAACCCCTCGACGCCGCTCAGCCTGCCCGCCGGCGGCTCGACAACCGTGACGACGGCCGAGCATGACAACGGCCCCGGCGGGGCGACCGGGATCTCCGTCAGCCTGACGGCTCCGTCGGGCTGGACGGTCAAGCCCGCGTCTCCCGTGAGCGGCGGGAACCTGGCGTCCGGCGCTTCGTCGACGCAGTCATGGACGGTGACCGCGCCCTCCGGTGCGTCCTCGCCGGTGGACGGGACCCTGGTCGCGCACGCGACGTACGACAGCGCCGGCCGCCAGGAGCAGGTGACGACCAGTCAGCAGGGCGCCCCGGCCCCGGCCCCCCTCCCGCCCCCGGTGATCACCGGTGCGAATCCATCGACCGCGGACCCCGGGGCGTCGGTGACGCTCACCGGTCAGAACTTCGGCGCCTCCCAGGGCTCGAGCTACCTGACGCTGGCCCAGGGCGGCACCAGCTGGGGCGCGCCGTATGACGGGGCCAAGCTCACCATCACGAGCTGGAGCGACACCTCCATCACCTTCGAGCTGCCGGCCTCGAGCGGCGTCCCGTTCCCCATCTCGCCCGGCAGCGCGAGCGTCACCGTCAGCGTGTCCGGCCAGACCTCGCCCGCGCAGACACTGACCATAAACGGGGCGACCGGACCGCCGCCGGCGATCTCGTCGGTCAATCCGTCGAGCACGACCGGCGGCAGCACGGTGACACTGAGCGGTCAGAACTTCGGCGCCTCCCAGGGCACGAGCTACCTGACGCTGGCCCAGGACGGCACCAGCTGGGGCGCCCCATTCGACGGGGCCAAGCTCACCATCACCAGTTGGAGCGACACCTCCGTCACCTTCCAGCTGCCGCCGTCGTCCGGCTCATCGTTCCCAATCGCGCCCGGCAGCGCAACGGTGACAGTCACCGTCGGCGGCCAGACATCGAACAGCGAGACGATCACCGTCACCTCGTGACGCCGGCAGGCATGGGGGTCGCCTGCGAAAATCATCCCCATGAGCCGATCCCCAGCCGCCGGCCAGCCCGGGGCGCCCGTCCGCAGCCCCAACGTCCACCCCGCCTGCCGGAATGTCCCGGGCCGCAGCGACGACGGCTTTGAAGAGCTCTGCCACCTCGTGACTCAGGACGATCCGAATACCGCCCTGTGCGGCAAGGACGTGACCGACTACCCGTGGAACCCCCCGTGGCCGCGGTGCGAGGCGTGCCTCGCGGTGGCGCGGGGGGAGCTCAACTAGGGCACGTCGGCGACGGGGCGAACTTCTGGCAACGAAGGGGTGACGTGCCGGCGCCGCGCCGGAGAACCGGTGACGCCGCCTTCGTTGCCGCCGTTTTGGCGTTCCGGTCCCAAGCGCTGAGACGGCAGCCACGCGGCGCCGGCCCATCCCCCCGGCCGCCCTATCCCCCCGCCGCCCGCCTGTACCGGGCAACCGCCAGCGGCGCGAATGCGACCAGGATCACCACCGACCACGCGACCGCTCCCCACACGTAGTTGTCCGCCGGCGTTCCGATCCAGAGCGATCGCATGGCGTCGACGAAGATCGTGAACGGGTTGACCTTGGCGAAGGTCTTGAGCGGCTCGGGCATGGTGGCGACCGGCACGAACGCCGACGAGATGAACGTCAGCGGGAAGATGACGATGAACCCCACCGAGTTGGCCGACTCCGGCGTGGAGGCGAGCAGGCCGACAAACGCGAACACCCAGGAGAACGCGTAGCCCATGAGCAACAGAAGGGCAAAGCCGCCCACCACGTGCAGCACCGACGCGTGGAACGAGAACCCGATGATCACCCCGGTGACGACGAGCACGCAGATCGACATGAAGTTGGTGATCACGTCGGAGAGGGTGCGGCCGGCCAGCACGGCGGGGCGCGCCATCGGCAGCGAGCGGAAGCGGTCGATCAGCCCCTTGTGCACATCCTCGTTGAGACCGAGGGCAGTGACGAATCCGCCGAAGGCGATGTTCTGGACGATGATCCCCGGGATCAGGTACTCGACGTACGGGATGCCGCCCGTGTTGATGGCGCCGCCGAACACGTAGCGGAACAGGAGCACGAACATGATCGGCTGCACGGTGAAGGCCAGCAGCAGCTCCGGCCTGCGCGGCAACCGGATCAGGTTGCGCTCGGCGATGATCAGCGTGTCGGTCACCAACCGTCTCATGCCTCTGCCTCCGCCGGCTCGTCGCTGCCGTCTTCGGCGGCGTGGCCGGTCAGCGTCAGGAATACGTCGTCGAGCGTCGGCCGGCGCAGCGTGATGTCGTCGACGCCGATTCCGGCGTCCGTGAGCCGGCGGACAGCGCCGGCGATGGCGCCGTTGCGCGTGTGGATGGCGGCGCTGACGAGGCCGTCGGCGGCCGATGGCGCCTCGTCGGCCATCGGCGCCAGCGCGCGGACGGCGGCCTCGCCCTGCGCCGGGTCCTCGAGACGCACCTCCAGCCGCTCGCCGCCGACTCGGTCCTTCAGCTCGTCGGCCGTTCCCTGAGCGATCACGAGGCCGTGATCGATGACCGCGATCGAATCGGCCAGACGGTCGGCCTCATCGAGATACTGCGTGGTGAGCAGGACCGTCGTCCCCTCGGCGACAAGGCGTTCGATCGTCTCCCATAGGCCGATCCGGCTGCGCGGGTCGAGCCCTGTCGTCGGCTCGTCGAGGAACAGAACCGGCGGCTCGGCCACGAGCGCCGCGGCCAGATCCAGCCGCCGGCGCATCCCGCCAGAGTACGTCTGGGTGACGCGGCCGCCGGCGTCGGTGAGACCGAAGCCCTCGAGCAGCTCGGCCCCGCGGCGCTTGGCCGCCGCACGCGGGAAGCCGTAGAGCCGGCCGACCATCGTCAGGTTCTCGAGCCCGGTCAGGTTCTCGTCGACGGCCGCGTACTGCCCGGCCAGCCCGATCCGGTGCCGCAACGCCGCGGCGTCTCGCACGACGTCGAGGCCGGCGACGCTCGCCGTGCCCTCATCCGGCACGAGCAGCGTGGTCAGGATGCGCACGAGCGTCGTCTTCCCGGCGCCGTTGGGCCCGAGCAGCCCCAGCACCGTTCCGGTGCGTACGTCGAGGTCGACACCCCCGAGGGCACGCACGGCCCCGAAGGACTTGACCAGCCCGCGCACGGTGATAACGATCTCCCCGGCGGCCGGCTCAGCGGGGACCGCCGGCCCCCAAGGTGTCGTCGACATGTACTGACAGAAGGTACGCGATCGGTCAGCGGCGACGCGTGCGAACGGTCCCGCCACCGGAGCGACGCAGCCGGCGGCGACGCGTCTCGATCCGGGCCCCGGTCCCAATCCCGGCGCCGATGACGGCGATCCCCAGATACCCGTTGACGACCAGCAGCAGCCCGATCCCCAGCATCACGAGCCAGATCGCGGGCCGGAACACCCGCCAGTCTCCGGTGACCGGTCGGCCGCCGGGCCCGCTCGCCGGGGTCGTCGAGGATGGTCGAGCCATACCCCAACCCTACCGTCAGTGAGCGCCGACGCGAAGATCCGATGCCACGCGCCGCTGGATCAGGGCGACGGCGCGCAGGGCCTGGCGCAGCTGGGCGCGCATGAGCGCGCTGAGCTCGTGCGGATCGACGTAGTCGTCCGGCGGGCGGCCCGCTCGCAGCTGAGCCACCTGGTGCTCGAGGCGCAGGTTGTTGATCAGCTCGAACGCATCCCCCAGCGTGTGGGCATCCTCAGGTGCCAGCGTCCCGGCCTGGCCGGCGGCACGCAGGCGCTCCGGCGTCGAGGCGCTCGTGACCCCGGCGGCGATGGCCCCCCAGCGCGCGAGCGCGAGAATCGGCACGATGCCACCCCGCTTGAGATCGACCCGGCCACGGTGCTCACCGGCCGTCTCCAGCACCAGCCCGCGGAAGATGCGCGCGGATGGGCGTTGCGAGAGCGCGAACCGGGCCAGCATCCGGAGCAGCGTCGGGTACTTGGTGGCCAGGCGGAACGTGTCGGCGACCGGGGTGCCGGTGTGTACACCCCAGACCGGACGGCTGTCGAGGAGCACCGAGGACAGGATCAGCGCCTTCTCCTGGGTCGGATCGGCGATCCAGGAGCGGGCCACCTGCTGCCAGGAGGAGACCGAGCGCACGAACGGCTCGGCATCGGCGTTGACGCCGTTCTCGTCGGTCCGCAGGCCGCAGGCGCGCAGGCCGCCGACGACGTCGCGGGCCAGCGCGAGCAGCTGGCTGCGGACCGGCGCCTCGGCCGCCTCGCCCGCCTCGCCGCCGTTCCGGCGGCCGCCGCTGTCGGCTCGTGCCTCCGCGTCCTCATCCTCGTCGTCGTCGAACCACACGATCGCGCTGTCGACGTCCGAGCTTGGCAGCGCCTCACGGCGCGCCTGGCTGCCCAGGGCGAGCCAGGCGAAGTCGACGTGGCAGGCGCGCTCGGCGATCGCCAGCTCCAGGAGCCGGCGCGTCAGGGCGTCGACGCAGACCGCGTACACGGCCATCACGTTCGCCGCCGCCACGCGCGCGTCATGGAGCGCGATCACCATCGGCCGCAGCTCGGCAGCGACCGTCACCAGCTCGGTGGCGCTCGCCGCCCGGGTGATGCGCTGGCGCAGGTAGAAGGACGAGCGGGTGCGGGCGGCGACGAGGTCGATCTCCTCCACCACCCCCACGACCCGGCCCTCGGCGTTGAGCACCGGGAAGTGGCGCAGGCCGCGGTCGAACATCTCCAGCAGCACCGCTCCGGCGGGCCGGTCGACCGTACACGTGTACGCGGGCGCGGACATGGCCGCCGACACCGGATCGTCGCCGCTCATCCCGCCCGCCAGCACCCGGCTGCGCAGGTCGCGGTCGGTGAGGATCCCGTAGCCGCGCTCGCCGAGGTCGACGACGACCGCGGTGGCGGCGCCGGCGCTCATCAGCCGTGCCGCCTCGCGGATCGGCGTGTCCGGCCCGCACACGACCGGGTCGCTGCGGACGAGCGTGCCCACCGGCTGGTCGGCGACGTTCTGGGTGGGCTCGCGCGCCAGCATGTGCAGCTCGGTCGGCTCCTCGAGCAGAGAGCGGGCGACGAACCGCAGACCCTCGGGGCCTGACAACAGCGCGTGCGCCACCTCGACGCCGATCCGATAGCAGCTGGACTCCTGCGCCGCACGGGCCTCGAAGCCGGTGGGAAAGCCGGACAGCATCGAGGCGTGGCCAAACATCTCCCCCTCCCCCAGGACGTCGAGCACGGCGCCGTCGGCGATGATCTCGATCGCGCCGCTGCGAACGATGCGCAGATGCGTCACCGGCTCGGCGCCCTGGGCGAAGACGACCTCGCCGGCGGCGTAGACCTCTAGCTCGGCCGCCGCCGCGACCCGCTCCACCTCATCCGGATCCAGGGCGTCGAACGGCGGGTGGGCCCGGAGAAACGCGGCCGGGTCTGGGGCCGTGTGCCGCGTTTCCTCGGGCGTCACTCAGCTACGGCGGCGGTACGACTCATGGGGCCACGTCGCCCAGAGGCACGTGCTCGCCGGGGAGCGCCGGGACCTCGGCGCGGTGCTCGGCGAGTACGACCTCGCCCTTGTGGCGCTGGACCAGGTAGTAGTAGAGAGCGCCGACGACGACCGACGCGCCGATGAACTCAACAGCCGCCCACTTGAAGTACCACTTCGTCCCGTACACGGCGGCGCGCGGCCACGCAATGTTGACCGCGACGATCACGCCGTAGACGACCGCCACGAGGTTGACGGCCTTTCCCCAGCGTCCGAGGCTGAAATACGGCCCATGCTCCGGCCGCGGCCACTCGCCGCGCAGCCGGTGGCGCAGCATCGGCGCCGTCACCCCCAGGTAGGGCAGGTAGAACATGATGATCGCCACGCCGATGAGCGCCGTGAATGCCTGCTGGTTGGCGAGGTTGATCGCCAACAGGACCAGCGACCAGAAGCCGACGAACAGCGCGGGGATGATCGGCACGCGCGCGCGCCCGGACACCCGGGCGAGGTGGCGCCCGGCCGGTAGGCGACCGTCGCGGGCCATCGAGAACAGCATCCGGATACATGCCGTGCAGACCGCCAGCGTGCAGACGGTGATCGCGAGCGCCGAGTCGACCAGGAACACGTTGCCGGCGGTGTTGCCGAGCGCCTGCTTGACGATGTACGGCAGGCCGAACAGGCCGATGTTCTTGTCATTGATGTTCTTGACGTCCATGAGCGCGAACAGGATCAGCAGGCCGCCGATGATGGCCGCGGCGATCAGCGCGCGGATGATCGCGGGTGGCGCGTTTCTGCGCGGATCGTTTGTCTCCTCGGCCAAGGTCCCGGCCGTGTCGAAGCCGTACATGACGTACGCACTCATGATGCCGCCGATCAGGAACGCCCCGAAGTAGCCGAACGAGTGTCCGGCGCCGGTCCCATTGGTGTGGAAGACCACCCCGGGTCCCCGGCTGAAGTGGAAGATGAGCAGGATGACCAGGATCGACGCACCGATCAGCTCGGCCATCACGCCGAAGTTGTTGATCCGGGCCATCGTCTTGACGCCGAGCATGCAGATGATCGTCGCGAAGACGACGAGGATCGCCCCCAGGATCAGGGCGTTCTTGGCCCCATCAGGTGTGACGTAGCTGCCGACGTCCGCTGAGCCGCCGACGAACTGCAGACTCGGGAACGCCTGTGGCAGCACCACTTGCCAACCGACCGCCACCGCCGCCACCGTCACGATGGAGCCGATGATGAGGATCCAGCCGGTCATCCACGAGCTCAGATCGCTGCCGATCCGCTTCGACCACTGGTAGACCGACCCTGCCAGCGGGAACTGGCCGGCCATCTCGGCGAAGCACAGCGCCACGCACATCTGACCGATGAACACGATCGGCCACGACCACCACACCGCCGGTCCGCCGTTGAGGAAGCCGAAGCCGAACAGCTCGAAGACGCCGGTCAGGATGGAGATGTAGCTGAAGCCGGCCGCGAACGAGGAGAAGCTCCCCAGGGAGCGGTCGAGCTCCTGCTTGTAGCCGAAACCGGCGAGCTCGTCGCTGTCGCCGCGACCGGGGCCGCGTGGCGCTTCAACGGTTGCCATTACTCAACCTCCCCATGTGCGCGTTTCTCACGCGGCCTAGTAAACACGATCCATGCCCGGCCTTCGGCGCGAGGGCACTGCGGACAAAGCGATTGACCCGGTCCAGATCCGGCTGTTATATATCAGTTGTCGAATCATGTCAACGAGGGCTTCCCCGCTTGCGTCATGGGTGCGGCGGGCGGTCCGAGCCCTGGGCGGGAAGGACAGCCGATGACCGCAGTCACACAGCTCGACATGTTCATCGGCGGCGAGTGGCGTCCCAGCATCACGGGCGAGTCGGTGACCACCAGCAGTCCGGCCACCGGTGAGACGATCGGCTCGGTCCCGCAGGGGGACCGCGAGGACGCGCGCCTGGCGATCGCGCGCGCCCGGGATGCCGCCGATGCCTGGGCGCGGCTGACCGCGTTCGAACGCGCCGCCAAGATGCATGCCGTCGGCGACGTCATCGAATCCCGGCGCGACGAGCTCGCGCGGACCCTGACGCTGGACCAGGGAAAGCCGCTGAAGGCCGAGGCCTACGACGAGGTCGACGAGCTCGTCGAGTACTGGCGGATGGCCGCCGAGGATGCCAAGCGCCTCAGCGGCGCGCTGCCGAACTCGTTCTCTCCGGGCAAGCGGGTTCTGCTGGCCCGGCGGGCGCGCGGGGTCATCGGCATCATCAGCCCCTGGAACTGGCCGTACACGATGCCGGCCGAGCTGATCGCGCCGGCGCTCGCCTGCGGCAACGCCGTCGTCTGGACGCCGGCGCCCTCGACGTCGCTGTGCGCGGTCGAGCTGGCGCGCTGCATCGCCGACGCCGACCTCCCACCCGGGGTGTTCAACCTCGTCACCGGCCCCGGTCCGGTCGTCGGCGATGAGATCGCGCGGCATCCGAACGTCGCCGGCGTGGGGTTCATCGGCTCGACGGCGACCGGGCGCCGGGTCGCCGCCGCTGCGGCCGGCAAGGCGCTCGTGCTGGAGATGGGCGGCAACGGGCCGCTGGTCGTGCTGGAGGACGCAGACGTGGAGGCGGCGGTGCAGGCGACGCTGACGGCCTGCTTTCTCTGCGCGGGCCAGAGCTGCACGGCCGGCGAGCGGATCCTCGTGCACCGCGCGGTCCACGACGAGTACGTCGAGCGCCTGGCGCGTGCGGTGACCGAGCAGATCGTGCTCGGCGACCCGTTCGCCGACGGCACGACGATGGGACCGCTCAACAACGAGCCCGTCGCGCTCAAGATGGACGAGCACGTCGCCGACGCGCTGAGCCGGGGCGCGGAGGCGCTGACCGGCGGCGCCCGCGCGGCCGCCTTCCCCACCGACCTGTACTGGGAGCCGACCGTACTCGACGACGTTCCCGCCGACGCCAGGGTCGCCGTCGAAGAGACGTTCGGCCCGGTGGCGCCGGTCGTCGCCGTGGACTCCCTGGAGCAGGCGATCGACCTGACCAACCAGTCGCCGTATGGGCTCCTGTCGGCGGTCTACACCGCCGACCTGGCCCGGGGCCTGGAGTTCGCCGACCGCGTCCGCACCGGCTGGGTCAACATCAACGAGTCCAGCAACTACTGGGAGTCCCACCTCCCGTTCGGTGGGCGCTCCGGCACCGACAGCGGGATCGGCCGGGTCGGCGGCGACAACGTCATGGAGTCGTTCACCGAAGTGCAGACGATCGTGGTCAGCCCCCACGGGCGCTGAACCGGGCCGACACCCTCGGCCGGCTGGCGAGCACCCTCGACCGGTCGGCAAGAGCACGCTCGACCGGCTGGCGAGAGGGTGTTGGGGGATTAAGCCGGTACAGGCGGAATAACTCCCCAACACCCCGGACACGGCGACCCACCGTCCTGCCCTCCTTCGTTGCCAGTCGGTCACCCCTCGACAGCGCCTCGAGCGCAGCCAAGCGATGCCTCAGCGGCCGCCACGCGGGCGGCGGGACGGACGATGCCGTCCCGTGCCCGCCCGCGTAAGGCCAAAGAACGGCTACCCGGCCGACGCGGGCTCGGCCGCCGCCTCCGCCCCCTTTGACCCCGGCTGGTGGCGGTAGAACGGGACGTTGAGCGGCGCCAGCGGCGTGTTGCCGCGGATCAGATCGGCGCTCTTCTCGGCCAGCATCATCGTCGGCGCGTAGATGTTGCCGTTGGTGACGTAGCGCATCGCGGAGGCGTCGACGACCCGGATGCCCTCGAGTCCGTGGACCTTCATGCTCGCCGGGTCGACGACCGAGTCCTCACCGGTGCCCAGCCGGCACGTGCACGAGGGGTGCAGCGCCGTCTCGGCATCGCGCGCGACCCAGTCGAGGATCTCCTCGTCGGTCTGCACCGACGAGCCGGGCGAGAGCTCGCCGCCGTTGAACTCGTCGAACGCGGGCTCGTTGAGGATCTTCCGGGAGATCCGCACGGCCTCGATCCACTCGCGCCGGTCGGTGTCGGTCGAGAGGTAGTTGAAGCGCAGCGCGGGATGCTTGGACGGGTCAGGCGAGACGATCTTGACCGTGCCGCGCGCGTCGGAGTACATGGGGCCGACGTGGACCTGGTACCCGTGACCCTGGGGCGCGGTGCCGTCGTACCGGATCGCCACCGGCAGGAAGTGGTACATCAGGTTGGGGTACGCAACGTCGTCGTTGGAGCGGATGAAGCCGCCGCCCTCGAAGTGGTTGGTGGCACCCGGCCCGCGCCGGGCGAGCAGCCAGGCGAGTCCAACCCATGGGCGGTTCCGCATCTTCAGCGCCGGAGCCACCGACACCGGTTGCTTGCTCGAATACTGGATGTAGACCTCGAGGTGATCCTGCATGTTCTCGCCGACCGCCGGCACGTCGTGCACCGTGCGCACCCCCACCGCCTCCAGCTCGCGTGCGTTGCCGACACCGGAGAGCTGGAGCAGCTGGGGCGAGTTGATCGCGCCGCCGCAGAGCAGCACCTCGCCGGCGTCGATGTGCCGGGTCCGGCCGCGATGCACGACGTCGACGCCGACCGCTCGGTTGCCGTCGAAGCGGATCTTCGTGACCATCGCCCGCGTCCACACGTCCAGGTTGGGGCGGTCCATCACCGGGTGCAGGTACGCCCGCGCGGCGCTCATCCGGTGCCCGCGGTAGATGTTGCGGTCGAACGCGGCAAACCCCTCCTGCCGGTAGCCGTTGACGTCGTCGGTCAGCGGATAGCCGGCCTCCTGGACCGCGGCGAAGAACGCCTTGAACAGCGGGTTGACGGCCGGGCCGCGCTCCATCTTCAGCGGGCCGTCCCCGCCGCGCCAGGCGTTGGCGCCGGCGACCACGGTCTCCATCTTCTTGAAGTACGGCAGGCAGTGGGCGTAGTCCCAATCCTGCATTCCCGGGTCGGCCGCCCAGCGCTCGTAGTCGAGCGGGTTGCCGCGCTGGAAGATCATCCCGTTGATCGAGCTCGATCCGCCGAGTACCTTGCCCCGCGCGTGGTAGACGCGGCGCCCATGCATGTACGGCTCCGGCTCGGACTCGTACTTCCAGTCGTAGAAACGGTTGCCGATGGGGAACGAGAGCGCGGCAGGCATGTGGATGTAGACATCCCACGGGTAGTCCGGACGCCCCGCCTCGAGCACGAGGACACGGCTCGACGGGTCCTCGGTCAGCCGGTTGGCCAAGCACGATCCGGCGGAGCCGCCACCGATGATCACGTAGTCGTAGCGCATTGTCTGCTTCCTCTCTCTCACTCACAGAACGGCGCGGATCTCGCGCTCGAACGTCTCGATGTGGTCGGCGACGATGGCGCGGGCGCCCTCGGCGTCCCCGTTGGCGATCGCGTGCAGCAGGTCGCCGTGCTCGTGCACCCGGGTGAACAGGTGCGGCAGCCGGTCCAGAACCAGATACCAGATTCGCAACGACAGGTTGAAGTACCGGCCCAGCGACTCCTCCAGGTACGGGTTGCCGGAGCAGCGGTGGACGAACCGGTGCACACGGGTGTCGAGAGACATCAGCGCCTCGATGTCGTCACTGCCCTGGCTGGAGTCGAGCTCCGCCAGCAGGTGGTCCAGCTCCTCGCGTTGCTGCGCGGTGATCCGCTGCGCCGCGCGGTAAGCGGCGTGGCCCTCCAATTGGATGCGGACGTCGGAGATGTCGGCCAGGTCGGTGATATTGATCTCCGACGCGAACGTGCCGCGCCGCGGGAACACCGTGACGAGGTTCTCCAGGGCGAGACGCTTGATCGCCTCGCGCACCGGCGTCCGGCCGATGCCGAGCTCGCCACCGAGCACGTCCTCGTCGATCGGCGCCCCCGGCGCGATACGCAGGGTGACGATCCGATCCCGCAGGTCGGCGTACGCCCGATCGGCGAGCAACTCGCGCGGAGCCCGGCGCTGATCCGTCTCCGCGCTCACGAGACCGACGGCCTCCCCGGAGGGACGATCGGCCGGCGTCGTACACCGCCCCATGCGACGACTGATATATGAGTCATCGGTTACCAAGTCTAACATTGGGACCATGACCCGCCAAGCCCCGTCTCGCCGTCCGCAGCGCCCGCGATGACGTCCGACACGGGAGCCCGCGCCGCTGACGAGGTCGCCGCACGCATCGCCGCCGGCGCGGTGGAGGATGCCCGGCGGATCGTCACGACCGTCGCCCGTCACACGCCCCTGCTCAGCTCCCGCAGCCTGTCGGAGCGCTGCGGCGGACAGGTTGTCCTCAAGGCCGAGAACCTCCAGCGGACCGGCTCCTTCAAGCTGCGCGGCGCCGTCCACAAGATCTCCCGGCTGAAGGCAGCGTCCGCCGCCGAGCCGCTGGTCGGCGTGGTGGCCGGAAGCGCCGGCAACCACGGCCAGTCGCTCGCCTACGCCGCTCGGGCGCAGGGGATCCCGTGCGAGGTGTTCATGCCGACCGAGGCGCCGGTGGCCAAGGTCGCCGCCGTCGAGGCGTTCGGCGGGATCGTCAACCTCGGCGGCGACTCGGTCGACGCGTGCGTCGCCGCGGCGCTCGAGCGCTCGGCGGAGACAGGAGCCGGGTTCGTGCACCCCTTCGACGATCCTGACGTGATCCTGGGGCAGGCCACGCTCGGCCTCGAGCTGCTCGAGGACGTCCCGGACCTCGAGGCGGTGGTCGTGCCCGTCGGCGGCGGAGGGCTGATCTCCGGGATCGCCGGCGTCGTCAAGGCCGCCCGCCCGCAGACGCGCGTCATCGGCGTCCAGGTCGATGCCTGTGCCCCCTTCCCGGAGTCGCTGCAGGGCGCCGCCCCCATCACCTTCAAGTCCCGCGCCACGATCGCCGACGGGATCGCGATCAAGCGGCCCGGCGAGATCACGCTCCCGCTCGTGCGTCGCTGGGTCGATGAGATGGTGGTCGTGACCGAGGAGGAGATCGCCCGGGCGATGGTCTGGCTGCTGGAGCGCTCGAAGCTCGTGGTCGAGGGCGGCGGGGCCGCCGGAGTGGCCGCGGTCATCGCCGGGCGCCTAGGGGCGGGCGGGATCCCATCGACCGGATCCACCGTCGTCGTTCTCTCCGGCGGGAATGTCGATCCCGGGCTGCTCGCGGGCATCGCCCAATGGCACGAGACGCTGGCCGGACGCCGCGTGCGCCTGTTCACCCGGATCTCCGATCGCCCCGGCGGCCTGGCGGCGCTGCTGACGCTGATCGCGGAGGCGGGCGGCAACGTCGTCCACGCCGACCATGTGCGCGAGGCGGTCCCCCTCCACGTCCGCGAGACCGGGGTCGAGATCGCGCTTGAGACCCGCGGGGCCAAGCACGGCGACGCGATCCTCGAGGCGCTGGAGTCGGCCGGGTACGACGTCCGCCGGCTCGATCAGCCGGAGTGACGCGGCCGCCGGTCAGCCGCGCTCGACGTTGGCCCTGAGGTGACGGTGATAGCCGGCGAACTGGCGCGCCAGCATGCGCTCGGCCACAGGTTGGATCGCCCGCATGAGGCCGTGAAGCGCACCCTCCGCCACAAAGTGCACACGGGTTCCCGCCCCGTCAGGCTCGAGCGACCATGTTCCGTCGACGGGAAACGGGCCCTCGACGACATGCGCGTGAAACCGGCTCGGCCGGTCGAACTCGGTGAACTCGACGACCTGCTCGAACTCCCGGCCCAGCGGCGGCTTCGTGCCCTCGCGAAAGCGTGAGCCCAGGCCCGGCGGCTCGTCGGTAAGCGGCGTGACGAACGTCTTCGATGTCTGCCACGCCGCGAGGTTGGCCGGGTTTGTCATGTAGTCGAAGACGGCCTCCGGCGGGCGGCCGACCGAGAACGTCTCCTCGATTCGCATTCGTCTCAGTCGCCGAGCTCGGCGCGGCGGCGAACCACGAACTCCCGCAGCTCCTCGTCCATGGCCGCGTCGATCGCCGGCTGCTCATACTCGTCGAGCGCCTTGCGCCAGATCTCACCGGCCCGAGCGGTCGTGTCGCGGGCGCCCTTCTTCGTCCAGCGGTCGAAGTTCTCGGTCGAGGACAGCAGCGGGCGGTAGAAGCAGTCACGGAAGCGTTCGAGCGTGTGTGCGGCGCCGAGGAAGTGGCCGCCGGCGCCGACCTCGACGTGCGCGTCGAAGGCCAGCGATGCTTCGTCGATCTCCAGCGGCGTGAACTCGTGCTTGAGCTCGCGCAGCAGCTCGATGTCGACGATGAACTTCTCGTAGCAGGAGACGAGGCCGCCCTCGAGCCAGCCGGCGGAGTGCATGACGAAGTTGGCGCCGGCGAGGAACGTCGGCATGAATGTCATCAGCGACTCGTAGGCCGCCTGGGCGTCGACGGTCTGCGAGGCGTTCAGTGCGCCCCCACCGCGCCACGGCAGGCCGAAGTGCCGCGCGATCTGCCCGGTACAGAGCACGCCGATCCCAGACTCCGGGGTGCCGAAGGACGGCGAGCCGGACTGCATGTCGGTGTTGGACAGAAACGAGCCGAACACGACCGGTGCCCCCGGCCGGAGCGTCTGGGCGAGCGCGATCCCGGCCAGCGCCTCGGCCATCTGCTGCACGAGCGTGGCGGGCAGCGACACAGGCGACATCGCCCCCATCAGGAGGAACGGCGTGATCACGACCGCCTGATTGGCCTTGACGTACTCGAACATCGCCCCGAGCATCCGGTCGTCGTATCGAAGCGGCGAATTGACGTTGATCAGCGAGATCGACACCGGGGCGCGCTCGATCGCCTCACGCCCGCCGAACAGGATCTCCCCCATCTTGATCGTGTCGGCGGCGTTGGGACCGGACGTCACCGAGCCCATGTACGGCTTGTCCGTCAGCGTCTGGAGCGCGTAGACCATGTCGAGGTGGCGCGAGTCCAACGGCCGGTCCTCCGGCTCGCAGATCGTGCCGCCCGGGGAGTCGAGCTCCGGGAACGACTGGGCCAGCTTGACGAGGTTCTCGAAGTCGGCCATCTTCGCGTCGCGGCGGACATCGCCCTCGCGGATGAACGGGCAGCCGTAGACCGGCGCGAACACCATGTGGTCGCCGCCGATGTGCGCGGTGTTGGCCGGGTTGCGCGCCTGAAGCTCGAACTCGCGGGGCGCCTTGGACACCTGCTCCAGGATCCACTCTGGGTCGAACCGAACCCGGTTCTCATCCTCGACGATCTGGCCGGCGCCGCGGAGCACCTCGACCGCCTCCGGCAGCAGGAATTCGATCCCCAGCTCGGAGACGATTCGCCGCCAGCCACGGTCCAGGGTCGCCATTGCCTCCTCGCTGAGGATCTCGTAGCGGGGCATCGCGTTGACGAACATCTGGCCTTCCTCCTTGACACTGCGACGGGCCGCTTGACGCGGCGGAGCGGATCCCTAATATAACTCCCGTGGAACAACAGTTCCAAAAAACTGAGATGGTGGAATCGCGCGGCACCACGGCGATCGACCGCGGCGCCGAGCTGCTCGTCCGTGTGCTTGAGTCAGAGCAGCCGGTGGCGTTGACCGACCTCGCGTCGGCGAGCGGGATCCCCAAGTCCACAGCCTCGCGCCTGGTCAGCGCCCTCGAGCGTCAGGGCCTCGTCGAGCAGGACGGTGAACGCGGTCGTTTGCGTCCCGGCCCGGCGATTCTGCGCGTCGCCGAGCGCAGCATGGTGGAGCGCAGCGTCGTCGAGCTGGCCGGGCCGTCGCTGGACGCCCTCGGCGAGGCCAGCGGCGAGACGATCAACCTCGCGGTACCGGCGCGCCATGGCGTCGAACACGTCGCCCAAGTCGAGAGCCGTCACTTCCTCGGTGCCGGTCAGTGGCTGGGCCGCACCGTCGATTTTCATTGCACGGCCAACGGCAAGGTGTTCATGGCGTTTGGGCGATCGACGATGCCGGCGCGCCCCTTTCCGGCGCTGACGCCGCGGACCATCACCGACCCGGGGCAGCTGCGGGCCGAGCTGGCACAGGTGCGCCGTGACGGCTTTGCCGAGGCGGTCGACGAGCTTGAGATCGGCCTGGCGGCCATCGCCGCTCCGGTGCGGGGCGCCGGCGGCCAGGTGGTGGCGGCGCTCAGCATCACCGGGCCGACCGTCCGCATGACCGGGGAGCGGATCGCCGAGCTCAAGCCCATCCTCATCGACGAGGCGCGGACCCTCAGCCGTCGCCTCGGCAACCCCCAGCAAGGAGAACACGCCGCATGACGCACGAGGAGATCCTGCAGCTGCTCTACGAGCAGACCCTGGTCGGCAACGCCCCCGCCGTGAAAGACGGAGTCAACGACGGCCTCGAGGACGGGCTGGAACCGGAGCGGATGCTCTACGACGCCCTGATCCCGTCCCTGGAGGAGGTCGGCGCCCGGTTCGAGCGCGGCGACTACTTCGTGCCGGAGATGCTGATCGCCGCCCGGGCGATGCAGGGGGCGCTGGACATCCTGCGCCCGCTGCTGGCCGAGACCGGCACCGCCCAGGTGGGGACGTTCCTGATGGGCACGGTCAAGGGCGACGTGCACGACATCGGCAAGAACCTCTGCAACATCATGCTCGAGGGGGCCGGCTTCACCGTGATCGACCTCGGCGTCAACGTCCCACCGGAGAAGTTCATCGAGCAGATCGGCGAGCACAACCCGGACATCGTCGGCTTCTCCGCGTTTCTGACGACGACGATGCCGATGTTCAAGGCCAACATCAATGCGTTGGAGAAGGCGGGGATCCGCGACGACGTGATCGTGATGGTCGGCGGAGCTCCGGTGACCCAGGAGTACGCCGACGCCGTCGGCGCCGACGGCTATTCAGCCGACGCGTCTTCGGCGGTCAAGAAGGCCAAGGAGCTGATCCAGCTCCGGCGGGAGAGGGTCCTGGCGTGAATGCGGCCGCCCTCGTGGCCAAGGCCGAGCACCTGGTCAAGGAGCCGATCTGGGGCTGTCAGATGTGCGGGCAGTGCGTCCTGCACGACACCGGCCTGACCTGCCCCATGACATGTCCCAAGACGCTGCGCAACGGCCCCTGCGGCGGGGTCCGTGCCAACGGCAATTGCGAGGTCAAGCCGGAGATGCGCTGCGTGTGGGTCAAGGCGTACGAGCGGTCGGAGCGGCTGCCGCTGTGGCGCGGCCACATCGACAACATCCGGCCGCCGGTCGACAACCGCCTCAAGGGCACCTCGTCCTGGCTGAACCTGTTCAGCGGGCGGGACAAGGAGGTCCCGGCGGGGTGGGAGCACACCGTGCGCAACGGTGGGTCGGATGTCGAACCTTGAGCACAAGCTCGCCGCGGGGGAGTTCGTCGTAACCGCCGAGCTGCCGGTGGTCGACGGCGGGGGCCATGCGGAGATCCAGCGCCAGCTGGAGCCGATGCGCCCGTTCGTCGACGCGTTCAACGCCACCGACAACCCCGCGGCCCACGCGCATGTCTCCCCTCTGGCGGTCTCGATCGGCCTGCGCCAGGTCGGCGCCGAACCGGTCATGCAGCTCGTCTGCCGAGACCGCAACCGGCTCGCGCTCGAGGCCGAGCTGATGGGAGCAGCCATGTACGGGATCGAGAATGTCTCCTGCCTGACCGGCGACGACGTCACCGCCGGCGACGAACCGGAGGCCCGGCGCGTATTCGACCTCGACAGCGTCGAGTTGGTGGCGCTCGCCCGCACGCTGGACCGCGGGCATTATCTGTCCGGCCGCGAGATCCATCCCAAGCCGCACTTCTTCGTCGGCGCCGTCGAGAACCCGGGAGCGCCGCCGCTCGAGCACCGCGTGCGCCGCGCGGCGAAGAAGGCGATGGCCGGCGCCCGCTTCCTGCAGCTGCAGCTCTGCTACCGGCCGGAACTGCTCGAGCGCTTCATGCGGACCGCCCACGAGACCGGCGTGAGCGAGCGCATCGCGCTGATTCCGTCGATTTGCATCCTGCGGACCGTCGGCGGCATGCGGTTCGTGGCCACCAACGTGCCCGGCATCGACGTTCCCCCGGCGGTCGTGAGGCGCGTCGAACAGGCGGCCGACGCCGAGGCGGAGTGCTTTGAGATCGCCTACGAGCTCGCCGCGCACGCGCTGGCCCAGCCCGGCGTCGCCGGCCTTCACTTCATCTCCTTCCGCAAGGACGCGGGCATCGCGAAGTTGTGCGGTCGCCTTGGAATCCCCCCCAGAATCGAAAGAGAGGCTCATGGATACAGTTCTGCGGTCGCGCTCTAGCAGCGTGACGATCGGCGCCGAGCAGCCGTTCTGCGTCATCGGCGAGCGCATCAACCCGACCGGTCGCAAGAGGTTCGCCGAAGAGCTGCGCAACGGAGACCTCTCGACGGTCACGGTGGACGCGCTCGCCCAGGTCGAGGCGGGCGCCAACATGGTCGACGTCAACGCCGGGATCCCGCTCGTCGACGAGCCGGAGCTGCTCAAGTCGATGCTGCGGGCCGTCCAAGAGGCCGTCGACGTGCCGATCTGCATCGATTCATCCGTGATCGAGGCGCTCGAGGCCGGCCTGTCGGTATACGAGGGCCGGGCGCTCGTCAACTCGGTGACCGCCGAGGACGAGCGTCTCGAGGAGATCCTGCCCTTGGTCGCCCGGCACGGCGCGGCGGTCATCGGACTGGCCAACGACGAGACGGGGATTCCGGAGACGCCGCAGAAGCGGTTGGAGTGCGCGCGGAAGATCGTCAGCGCGGCCAACGACCACGGGATCGCCACCGAGGACGTGATCATCGACCCGCTCGCGATGACCGTCGGCGCCGCCACCGATGCCGTCACGATCACCCTCGCGACGATCAGCCTGATCCGCGACGAGCTCGGCGTCAACATGTGCCTGGGCGCGTCCAACGTCTCCTTCGGCCTTCCCCAGCGCCATGTGCTCAACGCCGCGTTCCTGCCGATGGCGATGGCCGCGGGGCTGACGAGCGCGATCATGTCAACCGCTCCGGTGTGTGTGGAGTCGGTCCGGGCAGCGGACCTGCTCCTGGGGCACGACGCGTGGGGCGCCAACTGGATCGCGGCGCATCGGGCCCGCCAGGCGGCGGAGGCGGCGGCGACGGCGTGAGTGCCGCGGCCCCCAGGAGACGCCCGCTGGAGCGCGAGGAGCTCGCGGCGCCGGACGACGGCACGGCGCGGGTCCGCCTGCGCTTCCTGCCCGACGGCGCCGAGGTCCGCGTGCCGAGCGGGACGCCCGTATTCGACGCGGCCAGCTGGAACGGCATCGCGATCGACTCGACCTGCGGTGGTCACGGCACGTGCAAGAAGTGCAAGGTCCGCGTGCTGTCCGGCGACGTCCCGGTCTCCAGCGTCGACCCACGGGCGTTCACGGCCGACGAGCTGCGCGACGGCTGGCGGCTGGCCTGCCGGGCCGGGGCGCGCAGCGACCTCGTGGTGGAGGTGCCGCCGCTGCAGACCCGCCCCAAGGCGGCGCTGGTCGGCGTCGGCCGTCATGTCATCCTGCGCCCGGCGGTCGTCAAGCGTCACCTCATCCTGGAGGAGCCGACGCTCGAGGACCAGCGTTCGGACCTCCAGCGGGTACTCGATGCGCTGGACGACCTGGAGCCTCACGCCCCGATCGAGCTGCTACGGACTCTCGGCGGCACGCTCCGGCGATCGCACTTCGACGTCACGGCCGTCGTCTGTGACGACGAGCTGATCGATGTCGAGCCCGGCGACACGACCGCCCGCCGCTTTGCCATCGCGTTCGACCTCGGGACCACCACCGTCGTCGCGACACTGCTCGATCTCGACAGCGGCCAGCCCGCAGCCGTGCGGTCGATGCTCAACCGCCAACAACCCTTCGGTGCCGACGTCATCACCCGCGTGTCGGCGACGATGATGGACGACGGAGCCCTGGGCGAACTGCAGCGACGCGCGCACGAGACATTTGCCGAGCTCACCGCGGAAGTGCTCGACGACGCCTCGGTGGACCCGCACGAGGTGTATGAGATCACCGTCTGCGGCAATGTCACGATGATGCAGATCGCGCTCGGGATCGATCCCGAGCCGCTCTCGATGGCGCCGTTCACGGTCGCGACGCACACCTTTCCCCCCACCCGCGCAACCGAGTTCGGTGTCACCGTGCACCCGCGGGCGTCGGCGTATGTGTTCCCCTCGCTCGGCGCGTACGTCGGCGGCGACATCGTCTCCGGGATGCTGGCCACCGGGCTGACCCGCGACCGGCGGTTGCGGCTGTTCATCGACGTCGGCACCAATAGCGAGATCGCGCTCGGCTCCGCGGAACGGGTCCTCGCGACGGCCGCTCCCGCCGGACCGGCGTTCGAGGCCGCTCAGATCAAGTGCGGGATGCGGGCCGCCGACGGAGCGATCGAGGGCATCAAGGTCAACGGCGACTCGCTGGACCTGGAGGTGATCGGAGACGTCGAACCGATCGGCATGTGTGGATCCGGTCTCGTCGATGCCGTCGCCGAGCTCGTCCACACCGGTCTGCTCGACCATTCCGGGCGGTTCATCCCTGACGAGGACGCGGCCGAGCGCTTTCCCGGACTCAGCGACCGCCTGACGAAAATCGGCGCGGAGCGCGTGTTCGTCCTGCACTGGCGTGGCGAGGTGGGTGGGGATCCGTCCTCTTCGATCTACCTGTCCCAGCGCGACGTGCGCGAGCTGCAGTTCGCGAAGGGATCGATCGCCACCGGGTGGCAGATCCTCGTGCGCGAGATGCGGATCGACGTCTCCGACATCTCCCAGGTCCTGCTCGCCGGCAGCTTCGGCGCCTACCTGTCGCCCCTGAGCGCGGTGCGAATCGGCCTGGTGCCGCGAATCGCGCTCCCGCGGATCGTGTCCGCGGGCAACGTCGCCGGCGAGGGTGCGAAGATCGCCGCGCTGTCCCTGCGCGAGCGTGCCGAGGCCGAGTCGATCCTCCGCGAGGTGGAGTACGTCGAGTTGTCCGGCCGCGCGGACTTCAACGACCTCTTCATCGACCAGCTGGCGTTTCCGGGATGAACCGCCGCGCCACCGTTCTTTCCTGTGGCGCGCTGGCCTTCGACGTGCGCGAGATCGCCCGGCGGCGCGGCTGGGACGTCGACGTCGTGCCCGTCCCGGCGCTCCTGCATAACCGCCCGGAGCAGATCCCGGCGGCGGTGGCGGAGCTGGGCGCGGGACACGAGGTGGTGGCCGTCGCCTACGGCGACTGCGGGACGCGGGGCGGGCTCGACGGGCTCCCTCGCCTCCGGGGCAACAGCTGCTACGACATCTTCGCCCACGAGGAGGTGGCCGAGGCCCTCGCCGAGGAGCCGGGGACCTACTTCCTCACCGACTTCCTGGCCCGGACGTTCGAGCACACGGTCGTGCGCGAGCTCGGCCTGGATCGCTGGCCGGAGCTGCGCGACACGTACTTCGCGCACTACCGGCGCGTCATGTGGCTGGCCCAGCGGCCGACGCCAGCCACCCGGCGCTGCGCCGAGGCCGCCGCCGAGCGGCTGGGGCTGCCGCTGGAAGTCGTGCCCGTGGGGAACGCCGGGCTGGAGCGCGGTCTCGAGCAGCTGCTCGAGACCGGCGCGTGACCGCCCCGCACCGCTCCTTCGATCCGCCCCGGTCCGCCGTCCTCCTCACCCGCCATACGTTCGGCCTCCCGTGGCCGGCGACCTGGCCTGAGGGGGTTTGGGATGTAATTCGTGCATAGGACCAGTAGCGTCCCAAAACCCCCCGCCAGGCTCTACTCGCCGAGCGACTCGGCCAGCAACGTGGCGACGTCGACGACCCGCAGGTCCGCGCCGACGCTCTGGGCGCCGTCGTCCAGCATCACCGTGCAGTAGGGACAGGCGACGGCCAGCGTGCCGGCGCCGGTGTCGACGGCCTCGCGCACCCGGTTCTCGTTGATCGCGCCGGCCCGCTCCTCCATCCACATGTGCGCGCCTCCGGCGCCGCAGCAGAACGTCTGCTTGCGGCTGCGCTCCATCTCCACCGGCGAGCCCACCGCGCCGACCAGCTCCCGGGGGGACTCGAGGACGTCGTTGTGGCGCGCGAGGTAGCAGGAGTCGTGGTACGTGATGTTCAGTCCCTCTCTGCGCTGGGGCGCCAGCTGCCCCTCGCGCACGAGCCGCGCGAGCAGCTCGGAGTGGTGAACGACCTCGTAGTCGCCGCCGAAGTCCGGGTACTCGTTGCCGAGCGTGTTGAAGCAGTGCGGGCAGTTGGCGATGATCTTCGTGACGCCCGCTTCGTTGAGCGTCTCGACGTTCTGCTCGGCAAACGCCTGGAAGACGTACTCGTTGCCCATCCGCCGCGCCGGGTCGCCGGTGCACGCCTC
>DASZMU010000110.1:0-1743 GCA_035551695.1 Solirubrobacteraceae bacterium | reverse complement strand
ATCGTCAACCACGCACAGCAGCGGCCTCTCCCCGGCCACCTCCGACAACAGGCTCAGCACCGCCAGCCCGACCAGGAACCGATCCGGCGCCGTCCCGGCGCGCAATCCGAACGCCACGCCGAGCGCATCGCGCTGCGGGCCGGGCAGCCGCACGAGCCGGTCCAGCATGGGGGCGCACAATTGATGGAGTGCCGCGTAGGCCAGTTCCATCTCCGACTCCACGCCGACCGCCCGCGCAACCCGGAACCCCGAGGCCGACTCGATCGCGTATTCCAGCAGCGCCGTCTTGCCGATCCCCGGCTCACCGCGCAACATCAGCGCGCTGCCCAACCCGCCGCGAGCAGAAGCAAGCAGCGAGTCCAGCGCCGAGCGTTCGGTGCGACGATTCACCAGCATGACGAGCCTTACCGCAACCGTCGGGGTGCCTCCCCGGGTTCCAAGGTACCGGGGGGTTCGGGGGGACCCCAGCGGGGACCGGGCGGAGCCGGCTAGCAGAGTCGCTATCAGCTCGCAGGTCATTTGCTGTCAACAGATGCGGATGTGAACCCGGGCCCAGCAAACATAGCGTCATCACCATGGCCGAAGACATCAATGTCACGACGCGGATTCCGGCTCTGTCTGGGGCCGCGTTGTCGAGGCCGACGGCCTGAGGCGGGACGGGGCGTGGACATGGACGCTGATCCTGCGGCCGACACGATCCTGACCGGCAAGCTCGCTCAGCTCGCCGATGAGCAGGCCTCGTCCCAGCGGGTCGAGGCAGCGCTCAGGCGGGTCGCGAAGCTCGTGACGCGCGGGGCGCCGCCGGAGGAGCTATTCGCGGCGGTCACCGAGGAAGTCGGGCGACTGCTTCAGGCCGGCCAGACGACGATGATCCGCTACCAGTCCGATGGTACGGCGACCATCGTCGCTGCCTGGAGCAGAAGTGGCGACACGGCCGGCCTTGCCGCACCCGAACGGCTCGGCGGGAACAATCGCATCACTATCGTCTGGCAGACGGGCGATCTGACCCTGATCGGCAGTTACGCGGCCGCCGCCAGCGCGGCGGGTATGGTCGCTCGTGAGGTCGGCTTCCGATCAGCGGTCGGAGCGCCCATCATCGTCCAGGGTTGCCTCTGGGGCGTCATGATCGCCGGCTCGGTCGATGAGCAGCCGCTAGGTCTGGATACCGGGGCACGCCTCGCCTCCGTCACAGAGCTCGTAGCGAGCACGATCTCAAATGCCGAAAATCTCGCTGAGCTCATAGCCTCCCGCGCGCGCGTGGTCGCCGCCGCGGACGAGACACGGCGGCGGATCGAGCGCGACCTGCACGACGGCGCCCAGCAGCGGCTGATCTCACTCGCTCTCGCGCTGCGAACCGTGCAGACGGAGGTTCCGCCGCAGCTCGGCCAGCTTACCGAACAGCTGGCGGAGATTGCCGACGGGCTCGTGAGCGTACAGGACGACCTGCGGGAGATGGCACGCGGCATCCATCCGGCGATCCTGGCCCACGGCGGCCTCGGGCCCGCGCTGAAGACGCTCGCGCGTCACTGTCCGGTGCCGGTCGAGCTGGATCTGCGGGCCGGGGAGCAGCTACCGGAACGGGTCGAGGTGGCCGCCTACTATGTGGTCGCCGAGGCGCTGACGAATGCGGCCAGGCACGCCCGGGCCTCGGTCGTCCACGTCGAGACGGAGGCGACCGGGGGCGCCCTTCAGCTCTGGATCCGGGACGACGGGACCGGCGGGGCCGATCCGGGCCGGGGGTCT
>DASZMU010000109.1:0-1961 GCA_035551695.1 Solirubrobacteraceae bacterium | reverse complement strand
CGTGCACGGCCGTGCCCGCGCCTGGGGGGCTGTGAACGGTGATGGTGCCGCAGAGCGCCTCGACGCGGTCTTTGAGCCCGACCAGGCCGGATCCCCGGACCGGATCGGCCCCGCCGGTCCCGTCGTCACGGATCCAGAGCTGAAGGGCACCTTCGGCCACCTCCGTCTCGACATGGACGGCTGAGGCCTGCGCGTGCTTGGCCGCATTCGTCAGCGCCTCGGCGACCACGTAGTAGGCGGCGACCTCGAGCCGTTCCGGCAGCCGCGCCCCGGCCCGCAGGTCAAGCCTGACCGGTACTGTGCAGCGGCGCGCGAGCGTCTTCAGGGCAGGCTCGAGGCCGCCCTGCGCCAGGATCGCCGGATGGATGCCGCGTGCCATCTCCCGCAGGTCGTCCTGCAGGCTCGCGAGCCCGTCGGCAATCTCCGCTAGCTCTTCGGTGAGCCGGCCGAGCTGTGGCGGAACCTCCATCTGCGCAGCGCGCAGCGCGAGGGCGAGTGAGACGAGCCTCTGCTGGGCGCCGTCGTGCAGGTCGCGCTCAATCCGCCGGCGGGTCTCGTCCGCGGCGGCAACCACCCGCGCCCGGGAGGCCGTCAGCTCTGCGAGATTTTCGGCATTTGAGATCGCCGTCGCTACAAGCTCGGTGAAGGAGGCGAGGCGTGTCTCAGTATCCAGGCCCAGCGGCTGGTCGTCGACCGAGTCGGCGATCATGGCGCCCCAGAGGCAACCCTGGACGACGATGGGTGCTCCGACGGCTGATCGGAAGCCGACCTCGCGAGCGACCAGACCCGCAGTGCCGGAGGCGTCCGCATAACTGCCGATCCGGGCCTGATGGCCCGTCTGCCAGACGATAGTGATGAGGCTGTTCCGGCCGAGCGATTCCCGTGCGCCAAGGGGGACTGTGTCGCCGGTTCTGCTCCAGGCAGCGACAAAGGTCGCCGTACCGTCGTGCTCGTAGCGGATCATCGTGGCCTGGCCGGCCTGAAGCAGTCGCCCGACTTCCTCGGTGACCGCCGCGAATACTACCTCCGGCGGCGCCCCGCGCGCCACGAGCTTCGCGACCCGCCTGAGGGCTGCATCGACCCGCTGGGACGAGGCCTGCGCCTCGGCGAGTTCAGCGAGCTTGCCGATCAGGATGGTGACGGCCGCTCCGGCCTCGCGAACGCCTGGCCCGCGGTCGATCACGCGCAACTCAGCCCGGCCGCCGCGGGTCGGCGCAGCCAGCAGCAGCGGCGATGGGCCGGGCGAGGACCGCGGCGCGGTGGCGGTCACGTTAGCGATGACCCGGCAGATCGTCCAGGACGCCAGGCAGAGCCCGAGTCCGCGTCTTCGCATTGGTTCTCACCATAGTGATCACGCTATTTTGGCCGAGCGCGGGTTCACATCCGCATCTGTTGACAGCAATAGCCTGCGAGTTGATAGCCATCCTGGTAGCCGGCCTCGCCCGGCAGCACCGCCCCGACCGGAAGGCCGATCATACGCCACGCTCACTACCCGGTGCAGACCTTCCACAGCCCGGTACCTTGGAGGCCGGGAGGTACGCTTACGGTTGCGGGTGAGGCTCGTAATGCTGGTGGATCGTCGCACGGAACGCTCGGCGCTGGATTCGATGATCGCTTCCGCCCGCGGCGGAATGGGTAGCGCGCTGGTATTGCGCGGGGAGCCAGGGATCGGCAAGACGGCGCTGCTGGAGTACGCGATCGAGTCGGCGTCGGGATTCCAGATCGCGCGGGCGGCTGGCGTGGAGTCGGAAAGGGAGCTCGCATTCGCGGCTCTCCACCAGGTGTGCGCCCCCAGGCTGGACCAGCTTGGGCGGCTGCCAGGTCCGCAGCGCGATGCGCTCGGCGTGGCGTTCGGATTGCGTGCGGGAGAGGCGCCGGATCGTTTCCTGGTGGGGCTCGCAGTGCTGAGCCTGTTGTCGGAGGTAGCCGCGGAGCGACCGGTGCTGTGCCTGGTTGACGAT
>DASZMU010000108.1:0-2418 GCA_035551695.1 Solirubrobacteraceae bacterium | reverse complement strand
CGGTCTCGCCCAGGCGGAGGCCCTCGCCCGCTGCCTCGCCGCCGGCCGCCCCGCCGACTACGAGCGCGCGTGGCGCCGCGCGTCCGGCCCGGCGTGGCGGTTCACCGCCGGCCTGCTCTGGTCACGGAACCAGCCGTTCCTGGGGCCGCGCATCGTCCCGGCCGCGCAGCGGCTCCCCTGGCTCTTCGCCGCCCTCGTCAACCACGCCGCCCAGGCCTAGGCAGTCAAGACCGCCCGCCCGAACGAGTGCGTGGCTCCGCGTTCCCCGTCGGCTGCGCCCGGCGGCACTCCGCGCTCCTTCGCCGCTGGCGGCGCTCCGCGCTCCTTCCCGCTGGCGGCGCTCCGCGCTTCTTGCTGTTATCATCGCCGTGCCGGAGCGCGGGAAAGATAGCGATAGATGAGTGCGTCATAGCGACATTAGCGATCCACGATCTCCGGCCGGCACCCTCCCGCCGCATTCGCGTTTCGCGGCCCGTCGGCGTGATCGTCCAAATGCCTGCGCCGTGAGGAAATATCGCCTATCCCAGTTTGAACGAGCAAACAACCGCGCCCCACTAAGCGAGGGCTTCGTACCGTACGCCGGAGGATCACCCGGTCCGCCCCAGCGCCGGATCTGGCTCTTCTCGTCCACGCGCAGGCCAGCCGCCAGATAAGGCCGAAACGCGGGGCCAGCCACCCGGCAGGGTCACCCCGCGCGGCGCAAGCCTCATTTCACCGAATTTTCCACGTAACGACCCTGAACTTAATGAAACAGGTCCCCTATTTTTCCTATCCCTTACACGTAGAGCCATTTAGGAGATATTCCCGTCTTCTGTTATTCGACCGAATGATTTACAGTTCTGCTGTCTGTCCGGATTCTCCCAGGGATTGTTCGCCGTGGGCGGGGAGGCACTGGCATGACACCGCGGATCCTGGCCGTGCGCTCGGCGCTGCCCGACAACCGCTGCCTCCAGGCGGAGTTCACCGACGCGTTCGCCGCCCGGGGCCGGATGAGCCCGACCGAGCGGGTGTTCCTCGACCGGCTGCACGCGTCGGCCCAGGTCGAGACCAGGCATACCGCGCTGCCGCTGGCGGACTGCGGCGTGCTCCGGGGAGCCGAGGCCGTCAACGACCGCTACATCGAAGAAGCGACCGCGCTCGGCGAGCGGGCGCTGCGCCGGGCGCTCGACGCCGCCGGGCTGGGTGCCGGCGACTTGGACCTGCTGATCGTGACGTCGGTGACCGGGGTGGCCGTGCCGTCGCTTGACCACGGCCCGCGGGTCATCGCCTCCCGCAGCGCGGTCTACCCGGACAGCGGCGACGCGCTCGGCTGGCGGCTGAGCAGCGACTGCTTCCGTATCGTGCTGACCACCGAGCTGCCCGCCGTGGTCGAGCGCGGGCTCGCCGACAGCGTCACCGCGTTCCTCGCCGAGCACGACCTGACAATCGACGACATCGCCAACTGGATATGCCACCCGGGCGGCCCCAGGGTCATCGACGCGGTGCAGCGGGCACTGAAGCTGCCGGACGAGGCGGTGGCGGCAAGCCGCCGCTTCCTCGCCGAGGTCGGCAACATGTCCTCGGCGTCGGTGTTGCACATCCTTGAGATGATCAGCGACACAGAGCGGCCGCCAGCCGGGTCTCCCGGCCTCATGATCGGCCTCGGTCCCGGGGTAAGCGCCGAGCTAGTGCTGCTGCGGTGGTGACGGCGTGATCGTCTACTAGGTCCTGCGGTGCGTGATCGCGCGCGAGCGGGTCGCGGAACTTCCGGTGTCCGCGCCCACGGGCACCGCCACGGCGGCACCTGAAACCGCGGCATGATCGACGTCCTCGTCGTGGGCGGAGGCCCAGTGGGGCTGGCGACAGCAATTCGCTGCGCGCTCGCCGGCCTCTCGGTCACCGTCGCCGAGCCGCGCGGTACGCCCATCGACAAGGCGTGCGGTGAGGGCGTGATGCCAGCCGCGGTGCGGCGGCTCGCCGCCCTGGGCGTCAACCCGGACGGCCATCCGCTGCTCGGCATCCGCTACGTCGACGAGCGTCATCATGCGGACGCGCGGTTCAGGCACGGTGCCGGTCTGGGGGTGCGGCGGACGGTGCTGCACGCCGCTCTCGCGGAGCGTGCCGCCGCGCTCGGCATCCCCGTCCTGCCGACTCGGGTCACCGCGTTCGAGCAGTGTCACTCACACGTGGTCGCGGCCGGCGCCGAGGCCCGCTACCTGGTGGCGGCGGACGGGCTGCACTCGACGATCCGGCGCGTCCTCGAGGGAGGCGGCGCCCCCCGGCCCACGCGGGCCGGGGGCGCCGCGCTACGGGCTGCGGAGGCACTACCGGGTCGCGCCATGGACAGACCTAGTCGAGGTACACCTGACGGCCGGGGCCGAGGCCTACGTCACGCCGGTCTCCCCCGATGTCGTCGGAATCGCCCTGCTGCTCTCCCGG
>DASZMU010000107.1:0-9126 GCA_035551695.1 Solirubrobacteraceae bacterium | reverse complement strand
CGGGTCGGCCCAGTGGGTCTCGTTGAACGGCGAGTTGGGCAGGCTGCCCTGGGCCACCTGCGGCAGGTACTCTCGGGTGGCCCAGAAGTCCTGGGCGAACGGCCACTTGAGGTAGTTGGTGCCATAGAACGTGCCGCTGTCGAGCTTCTGCAGCTTGACGGTCACGCCGGCGCCGCTCGCCTGCTGGGCGAAGACCTCGGCGGCCTGGACGATGCCCTGGAACACCGGCGCCGTCGTCAGCTGGACGGTCAATCCGGAATGCCCGGCCTGCTTGAGCAGCGACTTGGCCTGCGCGAGGTCCTGGTGGCGCTGGGGAAGCGACGAGTCATAGGCCGGATCGAACGGCGAGTACATGTCGTTGGCGATCCGTCCCTGCCCGGAGAGCACCTGCTCGACCATCTGCGGGCGGTTGACGATCAGGCGCATCGCCTGGCGGACGCGGACGTCGTTGAACGGTGCCGCATCGACGCGCATCGTGAACGGCTGCCACTCGCCCGTCTGCGAGATCAGCACCTTGAGCCCGGACGTGCCCTGCACCTGGGCGATCTGGCCCGACGGGAGGTTGTCGATGGCCAGGACCTGGCCGCCCAGCAGCGCGTTGACCCGTGCCGTGTCGTCGGTGAAGTCGATGATCGTCAGCTGGTCGAGGTACGGCTTGCCACTCTGCCAGTAGTTGGGGAACTTCTTGAAGACGCTCTGCTGGCCGGGGGTGAAGCTCTCGAACATGAACGCGCCGGTGCCGACCGGCTTGGCCGGGTTGTAGCCGACCGGGACGATCGCGTTGAAGTACTGGCCGATGTCGTCCGGGAACGTGGCGTTGGCGATCTTGAGCGGGATCCGAATTTGCGAATTCGACAGCTTCTTGACGTTCTTGATGTCGATGTAGCCGATCGACGCGGCGCCCACCTTGGGGTTCTTGGGGTCCAGGATCCGCTGGAGCGAGAAGATCACGTCCTCGGCCGACACGGTCTTGCCGTTGTGGAACTCGATTCCGGGCCGGAGCTTGACGATCCACGAGTCGGCCTTGCCGTGCTCAGGCTCGAGCGACTCGGCCACCATCATCTGCAGCGGACCGAACTCCGGCGGCCGCACGGCGAGGGGCTCATACAGGTTCCAGCAGCGCATGATGTCCGGATCGGCCGTCGGCAGGTGGGCGTCGATCGTGTCCTTGGCGCCGCCGCCCGTCGCGCCGACCGAGATGGCGCTGCCGGCCTTGATCGGCCCGCTGCTGGCACCGGTGCCGGCCGAGCTGGACGTCGAGCTGCTCGACGCACTGCTCGAGCTGCCGCACGCGGCCAGCAGCGCGCCCGCACTCAGTACCGCGCCGCTCCCCAGAGCACCGCGCAGCACCTGGCGGCGGGTTATTCCGCTGCCGGCGTCCTCTCGTGAAAACTCGTTGTCAGTCACCCCAGGCTCCCCTCGTTGTGAACGTCGTAGTGGACAAGGCTCTCTGTGCTCGCCAGACGATCGGCATACCGCGTCGCCTCCTGGACGATCAGGTCGACCGTCAGCTCGAGGTGGGCGCGCACGACGTCTCCGGCGGACGGGTCACGCCTCTCGATCGCGTCGAGCAGCTGCTCATGGTCGGCGACGTAGTCCGACCCTGAGTAGACCGGATGCCAGTTGAGCAGCATCTGTGACTCGGCGGCCAGCGGCTCGTGCGCGCGGCTCAGCCGCGGGCTGCCCGCGAGCCCCACCATCGCCCGGTGAAAGTCGATGTCCGCAGCGATCAGCTCCCGCGACGGCGCCTCGGTGCCGTCGGCCGGGGAGGATTTGCGGATGCGCTCCTGAGCCTGGCGCAGCGGCTCCAGATCCACGCGGTCGCCCCGCTCCAGGACCGCTCCCACCGCCGCCGCCTCGATCGCCGATCGCGCGCGGTACACGTCGATCACATCGTCGGTCGAAACGGGGCGAACTCGCGCGCCGCGATTGAGCTCGGACACGACCAGCCCCTCCTGGACCAGGTGACGCAGGGCCTCGCGGATCGCGCTCCGGCCGGTGCCGAACGCGTGTGCGAGCGTCGCCTCCGGCAATTGCTCGGTGGGCTTGATCCGACCGGCGAGGATCGCGGCCCGCAACTCGTGCAGGACCTGGTCGGTGGTCGAGCGGCGATCGACGATCCCTAGACCCCAGGCGGTGTTCGCGTCCTCCAAGTTGTCGACAACCTACCTTCGGCTGTCAACCGTGTCAACAACTCGTGAAAGGACGAGTGCCCGCTCCGGCTCGTCGGTGATGACGGCGGCCACCCGGGGGTGGTTGAGCGCGGCGCGCAGCAGTCGGCGGTCGTTGACCGTCCACACCCAGAGGGCCAGCCCGCGCTCCGCGGCCCAGGAGAACAGTCCCGTCCGGGTCAGGCTGATGTGGGGGGCGAGAAAGCTCGCGCCGGCGTGTTGCAGGCGCTGTTCCAGGTCTCGGTGCGGGCGTGGGGCGAGGAGCAGGCCGGTCTGGGCATCCGGGGCGTGCTCCCTCACCTGCGCCAGGATGGATTCACGGAACGAGGTCACCACGTACTGGTCCGGCGTCAGGTGCCGTCGTACGGCGTTCATCACCGCCTCCACGTAGCCGTCCTCCTTGAGCTCGATGTCGACCAGGATGCGCCCCGCCGCGCGCCGGAGCACGTCCTCCAGCAGGGGCGCCTGGCCGACCTTCATGCGCGCCTGGACCTGATGGTGCTCCAGGCGGTTGACCGTGCGAAGCCGGACGCGCGCGTCGTGGACGAGCACCAACCGGCCGTCGGCGGTGCGGCGGACATCGATCTCGATCGCGTCGCAGCCGATGGCGATGCCGTCCTCGAGCGCCCGCAGGGAGTTCTGGGGCGCGATGCCCCAGGCGCCCCGGTGGGCAACGACAAGGGGAGCGGTGCTCGCACCGCCCGGCACGGCGACGGCGGTCGCTCCGTGGCGCATCGGCGCGAGGGTAGCGCGCGGGTCGGCCGGTTCGGCGTGATTGCGCGCTCGCGCTGCGCGATGCTTGAAAAACGGGACGCATCTTTGCGTTTCGCGACCCGGTCGCCGCTCAATCCCTATCCTGCGCGGGCCGCCACCATGCCCCGCAAGACTCCGACATGCTTCCTCGTGCTGATGGCCGACCAGCTCGCGGCCTCCTGGCTGCCCATGTATGGGCACCGGCTCGTCCAGACGCCGAACCTGAGCGAGCTGGCGCGCGACGGCACCGTGTTCGACAGCGCGTACACGCCCTTCCCGCTCTGCGCACCGGCGCGGGCCTCGATGCTGAGCGGCCGCTTCGCCTCGTCGGTCGGCGTCTATGACAACGCCGCCGAGATGCGCGCCGGGGCGCCGACGGTCGTGCACGCCCTGCGGGCGGCGGGCTACCACACGGCGGTCGCCGGCAAGATGCACTTCGTGGGGCCGGATCAGCTCCACGGCTTCGAGGAGCGGCTGACGACCGATATCTATCCCGCGGACGTCGACTGGACACCGGACTGGAGCCGTCCGATCGACGATCCGTTTCCCTGGTACCACACGATGGAGAGCGTCCTCGCGCCGGGCATCTGCAACGCCAGCATGCAGACCGACTACGACGAGGAGGTCACCTTCCACGCGGTGCGCAAGCTGTACGAGATCGCGCGCCACCGGGCCGACCAGCCGTTCCTCCTGTTCGTGTCGTTCACCAACCAGCACGATCCGTGGGAGATCCCCGGGCGGTTCTGGGACCGCTACCACCGCTCGGACATCGATCCGCCGGCGGTGGGCGCGTTGCCGCTCGATGAGGTCGATCCCCACAGCCGGAGGCTGCGCGCGATGTGCCAGGTCGACCAGGCCAGGCTGACCGACGAGCAGATCCGGCGCGCTCGCCATGGCTACTACGCCGCGATCAGCTACCTGGACGAGCGCGTGGGGGAGGTGCTGGCGGCGCTGCGCGGCTCAGGGCTCGACGACCGCACGACCGTCCTCTTCTGCGCCGACCACGGTGAGATGCTCGGTGAGCGCGGCCTCTGGTACAAGATGTCGTTCCTCGAGCACTCGGCGCGGGTGCCGCTGATCGTCCGCCGCCCGGGCGCGGCCGCGGGCGGGGAGCCTGGTGGGCGAATCGGCACCCCGGCCTCGTTGCTGGACATCGCGCCGACGCTGCTCGAGCTCGCGGGCCTCCCTGTGGATTCTGTGGCCGGGGAGGGCGACGGTACGAGTCTGGCGCCGGCCCTGCAGGACCCGGGGGCGGGCGTCGATCATCCGGTCATCTCCGAGTACCACGCCGAGGGGGTGCAGGCGCCGTCGGCGATGGTGCGGACCGGGGACCACAAGCTGATCGTCTCGCTGGAGGACCCGGACCTCCTGTACGACCTGCGCGCCGATCCATCGGAGCTCGACGACCTCGCGTCTGACGGATCGACCAAGGCTGTGCGGGAGGGCCTCCGTGGCGAGCTGGTGCGGCGCCTGGATCTCCCGGACATCGACCGCCGCGTCCGCGAGAGCCAGCGGGAGCGCCGGCTCGTCTCCCAGGCCCTGCGCCAGGGCCGCTACACCTCCTGGGACTACCAGCCCCACGTCGACGCCACCATGCAGTACGTCCGCAACCGCGCGGACCTCTACGAGCTCCAGCGCCAGGCCCGGCTGGACACCGGCAACCCGGAGTAGCCGCGGACCCCGCGGGCTCGGCGCGCGGAGCGGTCGGCCTACGAGATCATCCCGCCCCACTGGCCGCCGGTGATCCCCAGGACCTGACCGTTGATGTAGTTGGCCCACGGGGTGCAGAGGAGGAACACGCCGCCGGCGGCCTCGGCCGGCGAGCCCGGGCGTCCGATGGGGATGAGGTTGGAGGCGAGCTGGCGCATCTGGCCGGGGATGCCGAGCTGGACCGTCTCGCCGTCGATCTCCATCACGTTCGAGTCCTCCTTCTCGGCGGTCAGGCGGGTTTCGATGAAGCCGAAGGCGACGGCGTTGACGTTGATCTTGAACTGACCCCATTCCTTGGCCAGGGTCTTGGTGAGGCCGATCACGCCGGACTTGCCTGAGGAGTAGTTGGCCTGTCCGGCGTTGCCCATGGTGCCGGAGATGGAGGAGACGTTGACGATCTTGCGGAACACCTCGACGCCCTGCTCGCGCTCGGCCTTCGCGGGCTCGCGCATGTGAGGGGCGACGGCGCGGCACATGCGGAACGGCACGACGTTGTGGATGTCGATCATCCGCTGGAAGGCCTCGTCGCTCATCTTGTGGATCGGCGCGTCGATCGTGTAGCCGGCGTTGTTGACGAGGATGTCGACCTTGCCCCACTCGTCGATCACCTTCTGCACGAGCTGGTCACAGACGCCGGGCTTGGTCAGGTCGCCGCCGAACACGAGCGTGTTCCCGGAGATCTCAGATGCGGCCTGCGCTGCCACGTCACCGTCGAGATCGTTGATCAGAACCTTTGCGCCCTCCTGGGAGAGCAGCTCGGCCGTGGCCCGGCCGATGCCGCGAGCCGATCCGGTGACGATCGCGACCTTGTCCTCGAGGATTGCCATCTGCACTGCCTTTCGTCGTTATCGGTGATGCCCGCGCAGGATCTTGCCAGCGCCGCCGCCCGCGTGACGAACTGGGTAGGCTGCCGACGCATATGAACGCGCCAGACTGGCTTGCCGCCTTCGCCGAGAAGCTCGGCACGCCGGCCCCAACCAAGGACGAGCTCAAGGCGGTGTTGGACCTCGCCGCCGAGGCTGCTCACTCCTCCCAGCGGATCTCCGCTCCAGTCGCCTGCTGGCTGGCCGCCAGAGCCGGCGTCGACCCCGACCGCGCCCTCGAGCTCGCTCAGGAGATAGATGCCGGCCCACCGGACGGCTGAGCGCGAGCACGACGTCGTCCTCTTCGGCGCGACGGGCTTCACGGGCGGACTGACGGCGGAGTACCTCGCCGCTGCCGCCAACGGCACCCGCTGGGCGCTCGCCGGGCGCAGCCGCCAGAAGCTGGAGGCGGTCCGAGACCGGCTGACGCAGATCGATCCGGCCGCCGGCGACCTCGACCTCCTGATTGCCGACATCAACGACGCGCAGTCGGTGAAGCGGGTGGCCGAGTCGGCGAAGGTCGTGATCACGACCGTGGGTCCGTACATCAACTACGGGGAGCCGGTGGTTGCTGCCTGCGCCGCGGCCGGCACCGACTACGTCGACCTCACCGGTGAGCCGGAGTTCGTCGATCTGATGTGGCTGCGCCATCACGAGCAGGCGCAGCGCACCGGTGCGCGCCTGGTGCACTCATGCGGCTTTGACTCGATCCCGCACGACCTCGGCGCGCTCTACACGGTGCAGCGGCTGCCGGAGGATGCGCCGATCAAGCTCGAGGGCTTCGTCCGCGCCGGCGGCACGTTCTCCGGCGGCACGTATCACTCGGCCGTGCACGTCATGGGCCGGCTCCGCCAGGGGCGGCGGGTCGCCTCGGAGCGGCGCGCCCGCGAGCCTCGGCCGGACGGCCGCCGGGTCCGCGGTCTGACGCCGCTGCCCCACCACGACGAGACCGCCGGCGGCTGGGTGATGCCGGTCCCCACGATCGATCCGATCACGGTGCTGCGCTCGGCTCGCTCCCTGGATCGCTATGGCCCGGACTTCAGCTACGGCCATTACCTCGTGGCCAAGCAGTTGCCGGTCCTGGCGGGCCTGGCGGCCGGCGCGGGCGCGCTCGTCGCCCTCGCCCAGCTGCCGCCGACCCGCAACGCGCTGCTCAAGCTCAAGGACCCGGGCGACGGCCCCACCCCTGAGCAGCGGGCCAAGGCCTGGTTCAAGGTCCGCTTCAAGGGCGAATCCAACGGGCGCCGGATCGTGACCGAGGTCACCGGCGGCGACCCCGGCTACGGCGAGACCTCGAAGATGCTGGCGGAATCCGCCTTGTGCCTGGCGCACGACGACCTCGCGGACCGCGCCGGCCAGCTGACGCCTGCCGTGGCCATGGGCGAGGCGCTGATCGACCGTCTGACGCGGGCCGGGATCGGATTCACCACCACGGAGACAGACGCGTTGACATGAGCGATCTGCGAGCCTCCGACAAGCGCCGTCCTATGGCCGACCTGCGAGTCGATGGCGAGGCGGTCCTGGAATGGGCGGCCGACTACCTGGAGCACGTCGGCGAGCGGCCGGTGCTCGCCCAGGTCAGGCCGGGGGAGATTCGCTCGCGGCTGCCGCCAGAGGCGCCGGAGGAGGGGGAGCCCTTCTCGGCGGTGCTCCGCGATCTCGACGAGGTGCTCCTCCCCGGCGTCACCCACTGGCAGCACCCACGCTTCTTCGCGTATTTCGCGACGAGCGCCGCCGAGCCCGGGATCCTCGCCGAGCTGCTGTCGGCGACGCTCAACTCGATCTCGATCCTGTGGCGGACCGCCCCGGCGGCCACCGAGCTGGAGGGGGTGGTGCTCGACTGGACCGCCAAGCTCCTGGGCCTTCCGGACGACTGGCACGGTCACATCGAGGACAGCGCCTCGACCTCGACCATGGCGGCGATGATCGCGGCGCGGGAGGCAACCGGGCGCAACGAGGTGGTGTGCTCGGAGCAGACGCATTCGTCCGTGGCGAAGGCGGCACGGATGATTGGGATGCGGCTGCGCAAGGTCGGTAGCGACGATGCGCTTCGCCTGCGGGTGGACGAGCTGGGGGATCTGAGCGAGACCGCGGTCGTGGTGGGAACTGTGGGGACGACCGCCAGCGCGTCGGTCGATCCGATCCCGGAGATCGCCGACGCCTGCGCCGCCGCCGGGACCTGGCTCCACGTGGACGCCGCCTATGCCGGCTCCGCGATGGTCTGCCCGGAGTTCCGCTGGGCGTTCGCCGGGGCGAAGCGGGCCGATTCCCTCGTCGTCAACCCACACAAATGGCTGCTGACGCCGATGGACTGCTCGCTGCTGTGGACGAGCCGGCCGACGGACCTGCGGGCTGCCTTCAGCCTGGTGCCGGAGTACCTCCGCACCCCGGATGCCGAGGACGCGCTGTCGTTGAGCGAGTACGGGCCGGCGCTGGGACGACGCTTCCGGGCCCTCAAGCTCTGGGCGGTGCTGCGCTGCTACGGGCGCCGGGGACTACAGGAGCACATCCGGCGCGGGGTCGCGCTGGCCGAGACGTTCGAGGGCTGGGTCGCCTCGGAGCCGGGGTGGGAGGTGTGCGCTCCGCGGCACTTCTCGCTCGTCTGCTTCCGCTGTGACGGCGACGACGAGCGCAACAGGGCTCTGCTTGAACGGGTCAACGCGTCCGGCGAGATCTTCATCTCGCATGCGGTGCTCGCCGGCCGCTACGTCCTGCGCATGGCGATCGGCCAGATGTCGACCACGGAGGACGACATCCGCCGGGCGTGGGACCTGCTGCGTTCGACACTGGCACAGAGTTGACACCCACGTGTGACAGGTTTCCTGTCACGCTCGGTGGATGGGTGACTCTGGGGGAAAACCTGCCCAAAACGGGCCGAATCTCCCCCAGAGTGCTGCTCAGCAAGACGGTGTCGTCGGACGCGATCAGCTTCATCAGATGGGAATCACCGACAAGCAGATCGCCCGGCACGAGAGAAACGGCGACCTGCACGAGATCTACCAAGGCGTGTGGGCGGTGGGACACCGGAACATCACGCCACTGGGGCACCTCATCGCCGCGTTGCTGTCGTGCGGGGAGCGCGCGTTCCTGAGCCATCGTGCGGCGGCCGGCCTGCATGGGTTGCGGGCGATCAACGTGAAGGCGATTGAGGTGACCATCGTCGCAACGTCTACGCCCCTGCGCAGGGGGCTGGTCGTCCACCGCACCGACCGACAGCCGGCGGACGAGGAGATCCGTAGGCGCGGGGTGCTGCGGTTCTCCTCGGTGCCGAGGATGCTGATCGAATTGGCCCAGCGCGAAACCGACCGAGAGCTCGAGCGGTTGATCACGCAGGCGGTCCGGAAGCGGCTTTTGGATGTCGCGGCCGTTGAGCGAGCGCTGGACAGGCACGCGCGCCGGCCCGGAGTCGGACGGCTGAAGGCTGCCTTGGTGCGCTATCGGCCGCAGCCGGACCGCAAGTCAGAGCTCGAGCGCGCGTTCGACGCCTGGCTGCCACGGCATCCGGAGATCCCGGAGCCGTTGCGCAACGTGCACATCGACGGCTGGGAGATCGACTGCTGGTGGCCGGACGAGAAGGTCGCGCTCGAACTCGACGGGCGCCCGTACCACGTTGCCGTCAAGGACATGGA
>DASZMU010000106.1:0-5046 GCA_035551695.1 Solirubrobacteraceae bacterium | reverse complement strand
CGGCACGATCCATGTGCGCGGGAACGCCGGTCCGCGCTGCGGAGTGGCGATGAAGGGCGGCATGATCGTGGTGGAGGGCTCGGTCGGCCACGCCTGCGGCTTCATGGCTCACGCCGGGCGGGTGATCTGCCTGGGGGACACGGCGGGTGCGGCGGGCGACTCGCTGTGGGCGGGGGAGATCTGGGTCGCGGGCACCATCCGCGAACTCGGCGTCGACGCCCGCGTCGAGGAGCCGCCGGCTGACGACGTCGCAGAGGTCCGGGAGTTGCTCACCGGCCTCGGCGTCGACGACGCCGGGCGAGCGTGGAAGCGCATCGTCTCCGGCCAGGCGCTCTGGCACTTCGAGTCACGGGATGCGCAGCAATGGCTGATGATCTGAACGCGCGCAACGGCCGCAACGTCGACGACCCGGCCTCGTTTGCCGACGGAGCCGAGCCTGGTCGCCCGGCGGGCGTACCCCGTTCGTACGTCCCCGGCGGCTCCGCGCGCTGGAGCCCGGAGGCGATCGCCGACATCCAGGCAAAGGCCCAGCTGGGGCGCTATCAGATCCGCGGCTTCTCCACCTTCCAGCGTCAGCTCCCCAGCTTCGACGATCTCGTCTTCCAGCCGGCGACGATGACGCGGCTGCCGCTGGAGGGCTACCGAGAGAAATGCGATACCAAGACGGTTCTGGGCGACGGCCTGGGGCTCGTGGAGCGGCCGATCGAGCTGGAGATCCCCATCTACATCGCGTCGATGAGCTTCGGCGCGGTGTCGGCGAGCGCCAAGGCAGCCCTCGGCAAGGGGGCCTCCCGGGCCGGGACGATGACGTGCACCGGAGAGGGGGGAATGCTGGAGGACGAGCGGGCGGCCTCGCAGACGCTCGTCTACCAGCTGACGCCGTCGCGGTACATGCTGGATCTTGACCACCTCCGCCGCGCCGATGGAATCGAGGTCGCCGTCGGACAGGGCGCGAAGCCCGGCACCGGGGGGCTGCTGCTGGGCATGAAGGTCTCCGAACGGGTGGCGAACATGCGCACCCTGCCCCCGGGGGTGGACCAGCGGGCGACCGTGCGCCACCCGGACTTCCTGGGGGCCGACGATCTCCAGATCAAGATCGAGGAGCTCCGCGAGGCGACCGGCTATCGCATCCCCATCTTCATCAAGCTCGGCGCCACGCGCCCGTACTTCGACGTCGCGGTCGCCGCCAAGACCGGGGCCGATGTCATCGTGCTCGACGGCATGGAGGCATCGACCGGCGCGTCGCCCGAGCTTCTGCTCGACCACACGGGCGTGCCTCTCATCTCGGCCATCCCCGCTGCGCGTCGCGCGCTCGAAGACTGCGGGATGGCCGACAAGGTCAAGCTCGTCGCGTCCGGCGGCATCCGCTCCGGGGTCGACGTCGCCAAGGCGCTGGCCCTCGGCGCCGACTGCACCATGATCGCGACCGCTGCGCTGATCGGCCTCGGCTGCAACTCGCCGCGCTACGTCGACGACTACACGGCGCTCGGAACCGCGCCCGGGGCCTGTCATCACTGTCATACCGGTCGGTGTCCGGTGGGGATCACCACCCAGGATCCTGAGCTCGAGGCGCGGATGGACGTCGAGGCCGGAGCGGAGCGAACGCTGCGCCTGCTGACGGCGATGACGATGGAGGCCACGCTCCTCGCCAAGGCGTGCGGCAAGTCGTCGGTGCACAACCTCGAGCCTGAGGACCTCCGCGCGCTGACGCTCGAAGCCTCGGCGTTCACGGGGGTCTCGCTGGCGGGGATCGACCGCCCGTTCGAGTTCTAGACGTTCAATGAGCGCCTGCAGCGCGTCCGCATCGAGGCAGCCATCCGCGATATAAGAGCGATGCATGATGGAGCCCGTCAGTAAGCAGCGTGTGCTCGACGTGACCCGGCGGCATGTCGCGCCTCACCGGGTCGACGTCTGGGAGAGGTTCGGAACTCAGCTGGTGATCGACCGCCGCGAGGGCTATCGGCTGTGGGATCTGGACGGCCGTGAGCTGATCGACCTGCATCTGAACGGAGGCACGTTCAACCTCGGGCACCGCAACCCCGAGGTCGTCGAGGCGATGGTCACCGCGGCCGGCACGCTTGACATCGGCAACCACCACTTCGCCAGCCGGGCGCGTGCCGAGCTCGCCGCTCACCTGGCGCGGCTCACCCCCGGCGAGCTCACCTACTCGGTGTTCGCCTCCGGCGGCAGCGAGGCGATCGACGTCGCCATCAAGTCCGCGCGCCGGGCGACCGGACGGAAGCGGATTGTGACGCTGGCCGCCGGATATCACGGGCGCACGGGGCTCTCTGGCGCCGCGGGCGAGGATGCCGGGGCGGCGTACTTCCTGTCCGACCTGCCTGACCAGTTCGCGAAGGTGCCCTTCGCCGACCTCGACGCGATGGCGGCCGAGCTGTCGCGGGGCGACGTCGCGGCGGTTCTCCTGGAGACGGTTCCGGCGACCTACGGTTTCCCGGTGCCGCCGGAGGGCTATCTCCCCGCGGTCAAGGCCCTGTGCGACGAGCACGACGCGCTGTACATCGCCGATGAGGTTCAGACCGGCCTCGGCCGCACCGGCCGGCTGTGGGGAGTCGAGACCTTCGGCGTGGAGCCGGACATCCTGGTGTGCGGAAAGGGCCTGTCCGGCGGCATGTATCCGATCGCGGCGACGGTGATGACTCCGCGTGCCGGGCAGTGGCTGCACGAGAACGGCTGGGGACATGTCTCCACCTTCGGCGGGGCCGAGATCGGCTGCCGGGTCGCCGAGCGCGTGCTGGAGATCACGACGCGTCCCGCGGTGGAACAGCAGGTGGCGCACCTGATCAAGCGCGTCGGCACGCGGCTGGCGGAGCTCCGCGATCGCCAGCCGTACCTGGTCGAGGTGCGCCAGAGCGGGCTCGTGATAGGCCTCCGCGTCGATCACCCGGACGGAGCCGTCTATCTGCAGCAGGAGCTGTTCGAGCTCGGCGTCTGGGCGATCGCCTCCGGCTTTGACCAATCGGTCCTCCAGTTCAAGCCGGGCCTGCTGCTCGATGATGCGCTCATCGACACGGTGCTCGACCGGCTGGAGGTGGCGCTGGCGCGCGCCAAGGACGTCGACCGGCCCGTTCCGAGCCGGCACGTCCGCGCCAAGCCGATCCCGCGATGAGCGGGGGCGGCGACCCGCTGCCCAGCGCTCTGGTCGCCGACGCACTGGCGCGGTACGGCTTGAGCAGGGACGCGCGCGCCACGTTCGTCCGCCACGGCGAGAACACGACGTACCGCGTCACCGCCGGCGACGGGGCGCGGTATGCGCTGCGCGTTCACCGCCCCGGGTATCAGACCGCGGAGGCGATTCGATCCGAGCTGGCGTGGATGGAGAGCCTGCGCTGCAGCGGAATCCGCACGCCAGCCCCGGTCCCCGGCATCGACGGTGACCCGCTTCAGACCGCAACCGCTCACGCCGGCTGCGCTCGAACGGCCGTGCTGTTTCACTGGATCGACGGCGTACCCCTGAGCGCGGTCGGCGAGTTGGAGCCGTGGTCAAGGCTGGGGGAGCTGATGGCGCGCGTTCACGCACACGCGCGCAGCTGGAAGCGTCCCGCGTGGTTCAGGCGCCCCGCGTGGGACGCCGATGCGCTGGTGGGAGACGAGCCCCGGTGGGGCCCGGCCGATCCAAACCACGTCTTCAAGGCGGAGGATCGCGCGGCGCTGGAGGCGTGCCGGGCGGAGGTGCGCGCCCGCCTGGCGCTGATCGGCACCGGATCTGATCGCTTCGGTCTGATCCATGGGGACCTGGGGTTCGAGAACGTCCTGGTCGGCCACGATGGATCGGTCGCGATCATCGATTTCGACGACAGCGGCGAGAGCTGGTACGGGCATGAATTCGCCGTCGCGCTGTATCCCCATGAGGGAAGCAGCGGCCTGGGCGAACGCCGCGATGCCCTGGTCGAGGGCTACCGCCGGGTGACGGGGCTCCCAGGGGATCTGCTCGCCGAACTGCCCACGTTCCTGATGGCCCGGCGGATTCAGACATTGGGTTGGGTATTCAGCCGCGGGGAGACCGCGCACGCCCAGAGGCAGCGCGACCGCCGGCTGCGGAGCACTCCCCAGGCGGCCCGCGACTTCCTGGCCTGGGCCCGTGGTCATCCCGGATGACGGGAGTGAAACCCGTGAGATATCGTCGCCGGGACACACCACGTCGGAACGGAGGGTCACATGGCTCAAGTACAGGCCGCTGACTATGCGGTCATCAATCCGGCAACCGGGGAGGTCATCAAGGAGTACCCCACGATCAGCGACGAGGAGCTGAAGGACGCGATTGCCCGGGCCGACAAGGCTCATCGCGAGTGGTCGAGCTCGACCACGGTGGAGGAGCGCGCGGAGCTGCTTCGCCGTGTGGGGGAGCTGCACGGCGAACAGCGCGAGCGGCTGGCCGAGATCATCGTGCGGGAGATGGGGAAGCCCGTCGAGCAGGCGCTCGCCGAGGTGGATTTCTGCGTCGACATCTACACCTTCTACGCCGACAACGGCCCCAAGCTCCTGGCCGACGAGCCGATCGAGTTGCTGGCGGGAGAGGGCTCGGCGTTCATCCGCCGCAGCTCCCAGGGCGTGTTGCTCGGCATCATGCCGTGGAACTTCCCCTACTACCAGGTGGCGCGGTTCGCCGGCCCCAATCTGGTGATCGGCAACACCATCCTGCTCAAGCACGCGCCGCAGTGCCCCGAGTCGGCGGAGGCGATCGAGCAGATCTACCACGAGGCCGGGTTCCCCCGCGACGCCTACATCAACATCTATGCCACCAACGAGCAGATCGAGTGGGTGATCGCGGACCCGCGCGTCCGGGGCGTCTCGCTGACCGGCTCCGAGCGGGCCGGCACGGCGGTGGCCGAGATCGCCGGGCGCAACCTCAAGAAGGTGGTCCTGGAGCTCGGCGGCTCAGACCCGTTCATCCTGCTCGGCACCGACGACCTGGACTCGGCGGTCGAGTCGGCGGTGGCCGCGCGGCTGGACAACACCGGTCAGTCCTGCAACGCCGCCAAGCGGTTCATCGTCATCGACGACCTGTATGAGCCGTTCATGAAGAAG
>DASZMU010000105.1:0-3826 GCA_035551695.1 Solirubrobacteraceae bacterium | reverse complement strand
CATGCGCTGCGCGAGAGCGGCCGCGGACTCAGGCCGCGCCAGCGGGCCGCGGTCGCCTGACGGCGATCCTCGGCGCGGCCGCAGGCCTCGCCTACCGGTCAGTCGTCCTTGCGGGCGCGGCTCGGTTGGACCCGCTTGGCCTCGCCCGCCTGCTTGCGGAAGTTCGGGGGCCACGGCGCGCCGCGCAGGCCGGTGCCCTCGTTCTGCTGGGCGAGCCGCAGCAGCCCGGCCAGCGAGCCGGCGTGGGCGTCGATCTCGGCGCTCGGGTCGCCGTGGGCCTTCAGGTGGGCCGGGACGGTGTCGAGTCGGAGCTCGGCGGGCTCTGATTTCGACGCACTTTCTTACGCCCCCGGCAGGATTCGAACCTGCGGCCATCGGATTAGAAGTCCGGCGCTCTGTCCACTGAGCTACGGGGGCTCGCTGGGGAGGGTAAACCTCGGGAGGCCGGCGTCGGAAGGCTCCGGCCGGGAATTGAACCGCCGAGCTTTAGTCGGGGCGCCCGGATTTGAACCGAGGATCTCGCGGCCCCAAACCGCGCGCGATACCAGACTTCGCCACGCCCCGAAAGCGTCGGATGAGTCTACTGCCAGCTCTCCCGGAGCCGATCAATCCACGCTTGCATCCGAGCGCGCGGGAGTGTGTCGTACGCATCTACGGCCCACGACGCCGTGCTCGCAGCGCCAGACGCGGGTTTTGAGCTGCCCGCTATTGGTCTTGGGGAAGAAGCGGATCACCGCGGGATCGACTCCGAGGGTGGTGCTCCAGAAGGACCGCAGCACCTCCACATCCTGGTCGGCATGGTGAATACGAAATCCCGAAAGGTCGTGTGGGTCCAGTCACAGCGGACCCAGCTCGAGGCCGAGCTGGCGCCCGCGTACGGAAGCCGGCGGCGCCGAGCGGGCCGGCAGATGGATGAGTCGGAGGCGGCGACGGCACCCGGCCGTCCCGTCGAGTAGCCTCCGCCGCCGCCGTGGCCCAGATCGAGCCCCTCAAAGCGCTCCACTACGACCTCCAGAAGACCGGCGGCCTCCAGGACGTGGTCGCGCCCCCCTACGACGTGATCGACGCCGACCAGCGCGCCGCGCTCATCGGTCGATCGCCGTACAACGTCGTCAGGATCGACCTGCCTCAGGGCGAGGACCCGTACGAGCAGGCCGCCCAAGACCTCGCGGCGTGGCGCGCCGACGGCGCGGTCATCCAGGACCAGGAGCCCGCCCTGTGGGCGCTCGAGCAGGACTACACCGGCCCGGACGGCCAGACCCGCACCAGGCACGGCTTCCTCGCGCGCGTGCGCGTGGAGGAGTACGGGCCCGGACGGATCCGGCCGCACGAGCGCACCCACCCCGGTCCCAAGGAGGATCGGCTCCGGCTAACCCGCGCGACGAAAGCCAACCTCTCCCCCATCTTCTCCCTGTTCTCGGATCCCGCCAATGCGGCTTGGCGCGCGCTCGAGCCGGCGACGGCCGCGGCGCCGTGGGGCGAGGCGACCGACGAGGATGGGACGGTCAACCGGCTGTGGCGGGTCACCGCCCCCCAGGCAATCGCCGCCGTCCAGCAGACCCTCGAAGACGCCGAGCTGCTGATCGCCGACGGCCACCATCGTTACGAGACCGCGCGGACCTACGCCGAGGAGATCGGCGGCGAGGGCGACCACCGCTACGTGCTGATGTGCCTGGTCGCGCTCCAGGACCCGGGGCTCACGGTGTTCCCCACGCACCGGCTCGTCCGGGGCCTGACGACCGAGCAGCAGGAGGCGCTCGCCGCCGCGATCCGGCGCGACTTCGAGGTCGAGGAGCTCGAGAGCGCCGATGCGCTTGCGCCCGAGGACGCCCCCGAGGGAATCGTCAAGATCGGCTACATCGACTCGCATTTCAAGCGCCCGTTGATGCTGACGCTGAAGGACCAGGCGATCGCCGACGCCGCGCTTCCCGACCACGCCGAGCCCTACCGACGCCTCGACGCCGCGGTGCTCGAGGCGCTGATCCTGAAGGGCGCTCTCCGCATGAGCGACGAGGACATCGATCACCTCAACGGACTCGGGTACGCGCGCGACACGGCCCAGGCGCTGCAGTACATCGACGCCGGCGAGTACGACGCCGCGTTCCTGCTGCCACCGATCCCCGTCGAGCAGGTACAGGAGGTGGCCGCTGCCGGCGAGAGCATGCCGCCCAAGTCCACCTACTTCTTCCCAAAAGTCCCGACGGGACTGATTTTCAACCTGCTAAACGGGTAGATGGAGGCGACAGCGTCCCGCAGCGCTACGATCGTTAACAAGGGGTAAAGAGATGAGACAAAAAGGGACTTGGAGATGAAAGCCACCGCACGACGAAGCGCACAGACGTTCACCCACCGCATTGACGTTCGCAACCACCAGCTGACCGCCGACGAGCCGGCGGACCAGGGCGGCGAGGACGAGGGTCCGATGCCGCAGGAGCTGCTCGCCGCGAGCCTGGCGTCGTGCACCGCGGTCACGATGGAGATGTACGCCAAGCGCAAGGGCTGGGAGATCGGCCCGATCGAGGTCGAGTGCGAGTACACGCCGGCCGAGCGGGGGTGCCCAACCCATTTCAACCTCGTGCTCCGGCTGCCGGCCGGCCTGCCGGCGGAGCAGGTCGAAAAGCTTCAGGTGATCGCTGCGAAGTGCCCGGTCCACCGCACACTCGACGGAGAGGCCGTCTTCCAGGAGCGACTCGAGCTCGTGGAGCCCGCGGCGGCCTAGAGCTCGGGGGCTCGCACACCCGCCGGCGCTAGTCGACGATCTCCACTCCGGCCTCGCGCAGCTCGGCGAGCGCGCGGTCTCCATCTCCTGGCTCGGCGTCGATCGCCCGCGTCGCGCCGACGTGCAGCACCACGCCGAATCCGGCGCGGCGCGCGTCGAGTGCGGTCTCCTTGACGCAGTAGTCAAGCGCGAGGCCCGCGACGTGGACCGTGTCGACCCCCTGGTCGCGCAGGAGCCGCTCGAGCTCGGTGTGCTCGAAGCCCGAGTACCCCTCCTGATCGGGCTCCCGTCCCGCATCGACGACGGCGTCGATCTGGCTGGTGTGGAGCTCTGGGTGGAGCTCGGCACCGCCGGTGTCACGGACGCAGTGCACCGGCCACGGCCCGCCCTGCTGCTTGAATGAGTGGTGGTCGGGAGGGTGCCAGTCGCGGGTCGCGACCACGAACGGGAACTTCTCGGCGAGCAGGTTGGTCGCCTCGACGATCGCATCGCCGTCGGGGACCGGCAGCGCCCCGCCGGCGCAGAAGTCGTTCTGTACGTCGACGACGATCAGGGCCTCCATGGGCGGCCAAATATAGTCAGCCGATGCCGCTGCAAACAGGCGCCGTCAGGGAGCGGCTGCGGCAGGTCCTGCTGTCCACGGCGGAGGCCACCGCGCTCGACGTCTTCGGCCATACGGACGCGGCGGTACTGGTGCCGCTCTACATCGAAGGCGGCGAGCTGCGTGCTGTGTTCACCAAGCGGCGGGAGGACCTACGGCGGCACCCAGGCGAGATCTCATTTCCGGGTGGCCGCTATGACGAAGGTGACCCGGACCTACGGTCGACCGCGCTGCGGGAGGCGGAGGAGGAGATCGGCCTGCCCTCCTCGGCGGTCGAGATCGTCGGCGCGCTCCAGCCCACCCCGACGATCGCGACCGGGTATGCGGTCTATCCGTTCGTGGGGTTGATCGAGCCCGGCCTGACGTGGACGCTCAGCGCCCGGGAGGTCGCCGAGGTGCTCGAGCTGTCGCTGCGCGAGCTGCGCGACGGCTACGCGCGTCAGCGGCTGATCCGTCGCGGCCTCCCGATCCGGACCGACACCTACGTCGTCGGCGATCACCTGATC
>DASZMU010000104.1:0-36554 GCA_035551695.1 Solirubrobacteraceae bacterium | reverse complement strand
GAACATGTGCTCGGTGCGGCACAGGCCGATCCCCTCGGCGCCCAGCTCGCGCGCCCGCCTGGCGTCCTCCGGCGCGTCGGCGTTGGCCCGGACCCCCAGGTCGCGGATCTCATCGGCCCAGCTCAGGACCTGCTCGAAGTTGTCGTCGACCCGCGCCTCGACGAGCGGCACGTCATCGACGGTCACACAGCCCTTGGTCCCGTCGATGGCGATGGCATCGCCTTCGTGCAGCTGCGTCCCGTCGACCGTCACGGTCTTGCTCTGCAGATCGATCGCCAGCGCCTGGGCGCCGACGACCGCCGGACGGCCCATCCCGCGCGCCACGAGCGCCGCGTGCGAGGCCTTGCCGCCCTCGGAGGTCAGGATCCCCCTGGCAGCATGAAAGCCGGCGACGTCCTCGGCATCGGTGAACGGGCGCACCAAGATCACGTCGCGACCCTCCTCGGCCGCCGCGACCGCCGCCGCCGCCGTGAATACGATCTCCCCCTTCGCCGCTCCCGGCGAGGCGTTGACTCCGCTGGCCAGTACGGCGAAGTCCGCCTTCGGATCGAACGTGGGGTGCAGCAGCGCATCCAGGCTCCCGGGGTCGATCGTCTGCAGCGCCTCCTCCCGGGTCAGAAACCCCTCGTCGACGGCGTCGACGGCGAACCGCACCGCGGCCTGCGCCGGCCGTTTGGCGTTGCGGGTCTGGAGCATGTACAGCTGCCCCTCCTCGACCGTGAACTCGGTGTCCTGCATGTCCTTGTAATGGGCCTCGAGCGTGCGCAGGATCTCCATCAGCTGCTCATGGCCCTCGGGCAGCCAGTCGCGCATCTCGGCGATGTCACGCGGAGTGCGGACCCCGGAGACGACATCCTCGCCCTGAGCGTTGGGCAGGAAGTCGCCGCTGGGCTCCGGCGCGCCGGTCACCTCGTCGCGCGAGAACGCCACTCCGGAGCCGGACGTGTCGCCCCTGTTGCCGAACACCATCTGCTGGACGTTGACCGCGGTGCCCCAGTCATCCGGGATGTGGTTCTGGCGGCGGTACTCGACGGCGCGCTTGCCCACCCAGGAGTCGAAGACCGCGCGGATGGCGAGCCGCAGTTGCTCCTGGGGCTCCTGGGGAAAGTCGTCGCCGGTCTCCTCGCGGTAGGTCTCCTTGAACGTCGCCGTCAGTTCTTTGAGGGCGTCCACGTCGAGGTCGGTGTCCTCGGTGACGCCGCGCTCGGACTTCGCCCCCTTGATCGCGTCCTCGAACCGCTCGCCGGGGATCCCGCGCGAGACGTTGCCGAACATCTGCACAAACCGGCGGTAGGAGTCCCAGGCGAAGCGCTCGTTGTCCGTGCTGTCGGCCAGCCCTTTGACCGACTCGTCGTTGAGTCCCAGGTTGAGCACGGTGTCGAGCATCCCGGGCATCGACTCCCGGGCGCCGGACCGCACCGATACCAGCAGCGGATCGTCGCGGTCGCCGAGCTGCTTACCGGCCAGCCCCTGCAGACGATCCAGGGCCTCGGCCACCTGCGCGGCCATGCCCTCCGGTTCCGAGCGGTCGGCGCGCATGTACTCCACGCACGCCTCGGTCGTGATGGTGAAGCCGGCCGGAACGCGGTCGGTGCCGAGCACGCGGGTCATCTCGGCGACGTTCGCGCCCTTGCCTCCGAGAAGCTCGCGCATGTCCATCGAGCCCTCGGCGAAGTCATACACCCACTTGGCCACGGGGCGATCGTACCCCGGATGGAGGGAGCCCGGCGCGGGGTTCTCGGTGGCGACCGGGACTCAGGCGCTGGTCGCCGTCAGCGCCCGCGGCTCCAGAGCGAAAGCGTCGGCCAGCAGCCCGTACGAGCGGCGGCGCATGCCGTGGTCGTGGGTGATCGTGACGACAATCACCTCATCCGCCCCGTAGTCGCTCGCCACCTGCTCGAGCCCGGCGCGGACCTTCTCAGGCGACCCGACGACGCCCCGGCGTCCGGGGATCTCCCCGGACGGCGTCAGCCGAGCCTCGCGCATCAGGAATTCCGTCGCCTCCTCCGGCGGCGGAACGGCGATCAGCTCGCCTCGGCGCAGCTTGGTGAACGACATCCGGCTGCTGGACGCCAGATACTCGGCCTCCTCGTCCGTGGGCGCGCACAGCGCCCAGACCGCGACGGCCAGCCGCGGCGCCTGGAGGTCCCGCGCCGGGGTGAAACGCTGCCGGTACAGATCGGCGATGTGGGCGCCGCGCGGATTGATGAAGTCGGCGAATGCGTACCGGAGCCCCAGCTCGCCGGCCCAGATCGCGCTCTGCTCCGAGGAGCCGAGCAGCCACGTTTCCGGAAGCTGCGGGCGACCGGGCAGGGTGGAGGCCAGATGGCGGAACGGGTGGTCCTCCGGGAGGTTGTCCTCGAAGTAGGCGAGAAGCTCAGCGAGCTGTTGGGGGAAGTCGTCCGGCGCCGCCTGTCGGCGGTCGCGCTGGAGGGCGAACGTCGTCAGCGGATCGGTGCCGGCGGCGCGGCCGAGGCCGAGGTCGATCCGACCCGGGAACAGCGCGGCGAGGATCGTGAACGACTCGGCGACCTTGAGCGGGCTGTAGTGCGGGAGCATGACGCCGCCGCTGCCGACCCGGATGCCCTCGGTCGCCGCCGCGATCGGTCCGATCAGGACCTCCGGGCTCGGTCCGGCGAGCATCGGGCCGCCGTGGTGCTCGGCGACCCAGTACCGGTGGTATCCGAGCTCGTCGGTCAGCCGGGCCAGGTCGATCGTGTTGTGCAGCGCCTGAGCCCCGGTGGAGCCCTGCGCGATCGGTGACTGGTCGAGGACCGAGAGGAGCATGGCTGTGATGCTAGAAAGGCGCGGGATGCCGGTCGGTACGCATGAGCTCAGGCAGGTCGTTGCCACGCGGTACGTGACGCCGCTGCGCGAGGGCGGCTCCCTGCCCGGGCTGGTGGAAGCCGATGACGACGGCCTGTACGTGACGAAGTTCCGCGGCGCCGGCCAGGGACTGCGGGCGCTCGTGGCGGAGGTGGTAGTGGGGGAGGTGGCGCGTGAGGCCGGGCTGCTGGTGCCGGAGCTGGTGGGGGTGGAGATCGACGCCCGCCTGGGCGCCGCCGAACCGGATCCGGAGATCCAGGAGCTGATCACCGCGAGCGACGGGCTCAACCTCGGCGTCGACTTCCTGCCGGGGGCGCTGCCGTACACCGCCGCGGGGGCCTGGCAGCCGACGCCGGAGCTCGCCGCCGACATCGTCTGGCTCGACGCCCTGTCGACGAATGTCGACCGGACCGCGCGCAACCCCAACCTCCTCCTGTGGCACGAGCGCCTGTGGCTGATCGACCACGGCGCCGCGCTCTACCTACAGCACGGTGGGCTCGATCCGGCGGCCCAGGCCGACCGCTCGTTCCCGCTCATCGGCGAGCACGTCCTGCTGCCGCACGCCGGATCGGTGGTTGAGGCGGATGAGCGGATGCGCCGGCGGGTTCAGGCGGGCGCCGTCGAGGCGGCGGTGGGCCGCGTGCCGGAGGAGTGGTTCGCCGGCGCCGATCCGCCTGAGGTCTACGTCGAGTACCTGGCGCGGCGCCTGTCCGGCGGCGGCTTTGTGGAGGAGGCGGAGCGTGCCCGCACCCGGCGGTAATCCGTTCAGCTACCTGATCCTCCGGGTCGTTCCCTCCGTTGAGCGGGGCGAGTGCTTCAACGTCGGCGTCGTGCTCTTCTGCCGGCAGATGGGGTTCCTCGGCGTCCGAATCGCCCTCGATCCGGCGCGGCTGGCAACGTTGGCGCCGGACGTGCCGGCCGCCGAGGTCGAGGAGCACCTCGAGGCTCTCGTCCGGGTCGCGGACGGGGCGCCGGACGCCGGGCCGATCGCCGCCCTGCCCCAGTCGGAGCGGTTCGGCTGGCTCGCCGCGCCGTCGAGCACGATCGTCCAGCCGTCAGCGGTCCACACGGGGCTGTCCGCCGATCCGCGCGGGACGCTTGACGGGTTGTTCGTGCGGTTGGTCGGCGGTTGATCAGCTGGCGGGCGGATCGCCTGGCGGCGATCCGCTACAAGAATCGCTTGCGCGATTCTCGGCACGACCTGGTTCGACGGCCCTCAGGCGGCGGCGACGACCGGCGGCTCGCCCTCGGCGGCGCGGGCGATCTTCTCGTCTTCCTCGGTGTGGACGATGAGGACCGGAATCTCGCTGTGGTTGAGGGCGTAGTGGCTGACGCTGCCGAGGACGGAGGCCGTGAGCGCGCCGCGCCCGCGTGAGCCCATCACGACGAGGTCATGGCCGCCGGTGTGAATGCGGTCGATGAGGGCTTCGCGGATCGGATCCGTGCTCAGGATCTTCGTGACCGGAATCGACGCCGGGACCCGGTCGACGGCGGTACGGAGCACGGTCTCGGCCTCGGCCATCAGCTCGGTCCACAGGCTCTCGATGCCGGCCGCCGTCGCCGGTGTGCATGCCCAGAACGGCGGGCGGGACACCGCGGTGAGGATCGTGAGGCGGGAACGTTCAGCGACAGCCAGGTCGATCGCCTCGCTCAGGGCTCGATCCGCGTGGGCCGAGCCGTCGACGCAAACGAGGATGTTGAGGAACATGGGGACACCCAAGAACGTTGTTAGCATGCCAAAGATTAGCATGCCAATGGCTGTTACGCTAGGGGGATGGGCGTCGAGATCCGGCAATTCGGCGATGAGGACGGGCGCAACGGTCGCGTCCGGCCGGTGACCGGCATCGAGGCCGACCCTCGCGCCGAGCGGTTCCTCGTCGCGTTCGAGACGCTGGCCCAGGCCGTGCGCCGCGCGCGGGGAGCGGCGGTCCAGGACCCGCCGGATCGCCTGACGCTGTCTCAGTACTCGCTGCTGACGTCTCTGGCCACCGGGCCCGGTGCGCGAGTGTCGGATCTGGCCTCGGAGGCCGGCATCGCTCCGTCCACGGCGTCGCGGATTCTCGATGCGCTGGAGCGGCGCGACGTCGTGCGCCGCGAGCGCTCGCCGGAGGACCGCCGCGGCGTCGTCGTCTCGCTCACCGACGGTGGGCGTGAGGCGCTGCGCCGCCAGGACGGCTGGATGCGCGAGCGTCAGATGACGTTCTTCGACGAACTGCCGGAGGCCGAGCGGGACGTGGTGTCCGACCTGCTCGTGCGGCTCGCCGACCTCATCGAGGAGCTGAGCACGGGCCCGGCGGGCTGACCGGCACCCCGCCGGTTCCAGCGCGCTTCACAACCCGTCAACACGAGCGCCACCGCCGGGCCACAACCGCATCGAGATGCGGTCGTATAACCAGACGGGTCACTCGCCGGGCGCCTCCCTCCTCGGGCGCCCGGCGAGCGCCGGGATCACCGGGACCGGGATTTCCCCTCCCGCAACGGCCGGCGAGCACGGGACGATGGGGGCGCATCGTCCCGGCTGGCCTCGCAGTGCCGGGGCGAGGGGCGCCGTCCCGGCACTCGAGGCCGTCCGCCCCGCGCCCGGCTCGCGCCAACCGGTGGCACATGCCACATCCCGCCTCGCGTCTCAACCCCCCGGTTGTCGGTTCTTGACCGGCGGTTGCTGGTATCGCCGGGGGACTTCGCGCAGCGTGTCGGCACATGAGCACGATCCTGCCCGCCGCCTCGGACCTCGTTCCGGGGCCCGCCACCTCGCCTCGCACCGGGGCCGTCGCCGCCTCGGTTGCGGTGAGCCTGCCGGAGATGTCGATCTCCAGCGCCGACCTCGGCGCCCGGCTGGGCGTGGACAGCGACTGGATCGCCCGGCGGACCGGCATCCAGTCGCGGCGCATCGCGCAGCCGCACGAGCGCCTGGAGACGCACGCCACCACGTGTGCCCAGGCCGCGCTGCAGCGGGCGGGGGTCGATCCGGTTGACCTCGACCTGGTGATCGTCGCCACCTCGACGGCGGACGAGCTGATGCCGAACGCCGCGCCGCTTGTCGCCCACGCTCTCGGCGCCACGCGCGCCGGCGCGTTCGATGTCGGCTCGGCGTGCACGGGATTCCTGTCCGCGCTCGCGGTGGGGGCTGCGCAGATCGAGGCCGGGCGCGCGCGCACCGCGGTGGTGATCGGCGCCGACTTCATGTCGCGCATCACCGACCCCACGGACCGTTCCACGGCCGCAGTGTTCGCCGACGGCGCGGGCGCGGTCGTGCTGGAGCAGACCCCCGGACCCGGCCGGATCGGACCGGTCATCCTCGGCAGCGACGGGGCGGGCGCCGGGCACATCATCGCCGACCGTGTGTCGGGGACGATCCAGATGCGGGGACACGAGACGTTCCGCGAGGCGGTGGCTCGCCTGTCGCTGTGCACGCAGCAGGCCGCGCGCGCCGCCGAGGTGGACCTCGACGACATCGACCTGTTCGTCTACCACCAGGCGAACGGACGGATCCTCGCCGCCGTCGGCGAGCGTCTCGGCCTGCCGTCGGAGCGCGTCGTCGACTGCATCGCCGACTACGGCAACACGTCGGCCGCGACGCTACCGCTGGCCCTGGAATTCAGCGAGCGCGAGGGCCTGCTGAGCCCCGGTGATCGCGTCCTGCTGGGCGCATTCGGCGCCGGCTTCACGTGGGGCGCGACCGTCATCGAGTGGGGACGCCGATGAGCGCCCTCGCCACGCGGAGTCGCGCCACCTCGGAGCCGGGCGAGCCGATGACGCCCCTCGAGACGCTGGGACACGGCCGGTGAGCCGCTCCACCGGCGACGTCCTGCTCACCGGGACGACCGGCTTCGTCGGCATGGAGCTGCTGGCGCGCTACCTCGAGCGCAGCGACCGCCAGATCGTCGCGCTCATCCGCGCGGGGAACGCGAACGGGGCCCAAGCTCGCATGGACGCGGTCCTGGAAAACCTCTTCGGCGAGAGCTGGCGCGAGGTGGCAGGACGGGTCCACGTGGTAGCGGCCGACATGACCGCTCCCGGCCTGGGATTGGAGGCCAACGACCGCGATCGACTCGCCGAACGGGTCACGACGATCGTGCACTGCGCCGCCTCGGTGTCGTTCACGCTTCCGCTCGAGGAGGCGCGGGAGATCAACGTCGCCGGAACACGGCGGATGCTCGAGTTCGCCGAGCTCGCCCAGGCACGCGGTGGCCTCGACTGCTACGGGCACGTCTCCACCGCGTACGTCGCCGGAACGCACGCCGGCCGCTTCTGTGAGCGCGACCTCGACGTCGGCCAGTCGTTCCACAACTCCTACGAGCAGTCCAAGTTCGAGGCCGAGCAACTCGTCCGCGCGTGCGGCGGCCTGCCGAGCAAGATCCTGCGCCCCAGCATCGTCGTCGGAGATCGCAATAGCGGCTGGACATCCGCCTTCAACGTGCTCTACTGGCCGCTGCGTGCGCTCTCGCGCGGGCTGTTCTCGGTCGTTCCGGCGATCCCCACCGCGCCCGTCGACGTCGTCTCCATCGACTACGTTGCCGATGCCGTCCACGCGCTCTGCGAGCAGAGCGGCGGGGCGGGGGAGACCTACCACCTGATCGCCGGGCCCAACGCCAGCACGATCGCCGAGATCATGGGTCGAGCGAGCCGCTACTTCCGGCGCCCCGCTCCGGAGGTCCTCACGCCGGCCGAGTTCGCCGCGCTGCCGTCGCGGAGCGCCGCCGAGGACTCGGCCCTCGAGGCCGGCCAGGCCTACTTCCCGTACTTCAGCATCGACACGGTGTTCGAGGACGAGGCGACGCGCGCCCGGCTCGAGCCTGAGGGCATCCTCGCCTCGCCTCTGTCCGACTACCTGGAGCGGCTGCTGGACTTCGCGACCCGCAGCCGGTGGGGGAAGCGGCCGATCGCCCGCGTGGACGCCGTCCCCGGGTAATTCGCTGGCGCGGATTCTCCGGGGACCGCCGAGCCCCCCAGCCGGGGGGTTATCTCGTGCCCTGGGTTGCCGCGTGCGCGGCGCGGCACCATATTGGCGTCATCGTGACGCTTGTCGACATCGCGCGCTTTCGGCCGACCGACCCGGACGCGCTCGTCAACGCGTCGCTTGCGTGCCCGGTCTGCCTGCGAGCCGACGAGGTTGAGTGGGATGACAGCCTCGACGGCTACGATCCGTCAGTGCAATGCCTGTGTCCTTCCTGCCAGGCGCGCTGGCGCGTCTACCTCGCGCCCGAGCAGGCGCTGCGGGTCGGGCTGATGCACGAGCACGCCGCATAGCCACGGTCGCGCCGCCCTTCTGGACCCCGGTGTGCGCAACGTGAGCGTGGACGCGTCCACCGACGCCCGGGCGGGCCTCGGGATCGAGGCGCTCGAGTTGCTGGTCGAGGTGCTGTCGCAGTCGGCGCCGAACGCGTCCGTCGACGGCTTCTACGACCGGATGTGCGAGGCCGTGTGCCAGACGGCGCGCATGCGGCGAGCAGTCATCTTCCGGTACGACAGCGCCGACCGCCGCGTCCGTGCCGTCGGGGCGTACAACATGGACATCGAGCAGTTCGCCGGCGCGTACGTCACCGTCGAGGCGGCCCCCATTGCCGCCCGGGCGCTGCAGGAGGATCAGGTGGTGGAGGTCGTCGGCGACCTCTCCGGCCAGGTCCCCGAGGCGTTCGCCGCGCTCGTCTCCGAGCCGGCCCGCCTGGTTTGTGCTCCGATGGCCGCCGCCGATCGCGCTGTTGGGGTGATCCTCGCCGACCGGCTGATGTCCGCCCCGCCGCTCGACGACGCCGATCGCAGCCTGCTGTGGACGCTTGGCAAGGCGGCGGCGCTGGCGTCGGTGGCGAGGATCGTCTCGACCCAGTTCGAGAAGGCGAGCCAGCTCGAGCAGCGCATCGACCTGGCACGCGAGATCCACGAAGGCGTCATCCAGCGGCTGTTCGGCGTCTCGATGGCGCTCGACGGTGACGGGCCGCTGGCTGAAGCGGCGCGGCACCGGTGCGCCTCCGAGACGCAGGCCGCCCTCGGCGATCTGCGGGCGGCGCTGCAGCGGCCGCTCGGTCGGGCCCCCCGGGCGACGCAGACGACACTGGCCGCCGAGGTGGAGCGACTGGCGGCAGCCCATCCTGGGCTGCACCTCGCGCTCGTGCAGGGATGCCCCGACGATGTGCCCGCCGTGCTCGAGCCGCTGGCCCAGTCGGTGCTCAACGAGGCGGTCCGCAACGCCCGCAAGCACGCGCAGCCGACAAGCGTGACCGTCCGGATCGGCCGGTCCGGCGGCGCGTTCTGGATGGAAGTCCTCAACGACGGAGTCCACGCCGCCCGCCGGCATGCTGGGATGGGTCTGCGGCTGGCGTCGCTCGAGGCGCTGCAGTCGAACGGCTTCGTCGAGTTCGGCGAGCGCGAGCCCGGCACCTGGCAGGTGCGCCTGGTCGTTCCGTATGACGATGACTGACGCCCAGCGGAGTCCGGACCGGCTGCGGGTACTCGTCGTCGATGACCACGACGTCGTGCATTGGGGCTTTCGGCTGATGCTCACCCAGCAAGACTGGGTCGAGCGCTGCGTCAGCGCCCACAGCGGATCGGAGGCGGTGAAGATGGCGACGCGGTACCGCCCGCACGTCGCGCTTGTCGACCTGTTCATCGGCGAGGAGTCCGGCGCCGAGGTCTGCGAGCGGCTCCTCGAGGCGGAGCCGACCACGCGGGTGTTGCTGTTCTCCGGCGCAGGCGAGATCTCCCCGCAGGCCGCCCGGGCGGCCGGGGCGGCCGGATTTGCCAACAAGGACTGGCCCGCGCGCCAGATCGCCGGCGCGGTGCGGCTCGTCGGCCTCGGCAAGACCGTGTTCGAGCACCATGATCGCCAGGGCGCCATGGGACTGTCCGATCGCGAGCGGGCCGTGCTGGAGCTGATGTCGTCCGGCGCGACCAACCCTGAGATCGGCGAGGCGCTCCACCTCTCGCGCCATACCGTCAAGGAGCATTCGAGCTCGCTGTATCGCAAGCTGGGGGTGCGCAATCGCACCGAGGCCGTGCAGCGCGCCCAGCGCCTCGGCCTGCTCCGCTGAGGGCGCCCGGGCTACGGTGTGACCGCATGAGTGTCAGGGGCAATTGGAGGGCGAGCTGGACGCCGGCCTGAGCGAGATTGCCCGGTTCCTCGCCCAGCGGCCCCCGTTCGACACGCTGGCGCCGGAGGAGCTGTCCGAGGTGGCGGCGCACGCGGCGATCGAGTTCCATCCCCGCGGGGACGTGATCCTGTCCGAGGACGGAGGACCTGTCACGTTCCTGCGGGTGATCCATTCCGGCGCTGTCGACATCGCCCACAACGGACGGCTCCTGGACCTGCTGGGGCCAGGGGACGCCTTTGGCCACGCCGCAATGCTCTCCGGCCTGCCGCCCGGATTCGAGGCCCGCGCCGCCGAGGACACGCTCTGCTACCGCGTTCCGGTGGCCGTCGCCCGGCCGCTACTCGACCGTGCGCGCCGCCGCGAGCTCTCGGTCGGCCGCGCCGAGGTCTTCTACCAGCCGGTCGCCAAGCTGATCCGCAGCGCGACCGTCACCTGCCGGCCGTCCGAGAACATCGGCGTCGTGGCGCAGCGCATGACCCAGGTCGGTGCCAACGCGGCGATCGTCGAGCTCGACGACGGCGGCCGGATGGGGATCATCACCGACCGCGACCTGCGGACGCGCGTGCTCGCGGCCGGGCGCTCCGGCGCGGTCCGGGCCGATGCGGTGATGACAACGCCGGTGTACACCGTCTCACCTGACCGTCTGGGTGGGGAGGTGCTGTACGAGATGCTCGAGCGGGGGATCCGCCACGCGCCGGTCATCTCCGAGCGCGGGCGGCTGGTGGGCGTGCTCGAGGCGGTCGATCTGTACGGCGCGCAGCCGCGCTCCTGGTTCGGCGCGCGGCGCGCGATCGAGCGGGCCCGCACCCTCGACGCCCTGTCGCAGGCCGCGGCGCGTCTGCCGGAGCTGATGCTCGATCTGCATCATTCGAGCGTGGCCGGGCTGGAGCTCGCGCCGGTGCTCTCCGCGCTGGTGGACGCGCTGACGCGCCGGGCGCTCGAGCTCGCATCGCCGTCCGGCGATCCGCCGCCGGACGGGGTGGTGTGGGTCGCGGTCGGCAGCCAGGCGCGGCGCGAGCTGACCCCGGCCTCGGTCCGGCGCGGGGCGCTGATCCACGCGTCCGGCAGCCCGCCCCCGGCGGAGTGGCTCGTGGACGCTCAGGCTGCCGTCGCCCGGTGCGGCGTGGCTGGACCGGTGGTTGCCCGCGACGCCCGCAGCTGGCTGGCCGGCGCCGTCGAGGACGAATTGGCGCTGTCGGTGCTCGCCGACCGTCGCGTGCTGTGGGGGACCCCGGTGGAGCCGCTGCCGGTCGCCGAAGGCGGTCCACGCGACGCGCTGCTGCGGGTACTGGCCACGCAGGCGTTCTCGCCCACGCTGCCGACCGGGTTCGACGCCGACGCCGTCCTCACCGTCGAGGGACGCCATAGACGGTTGAACATCCGGGAGGCGGCGATTGTGCCCATCGCGGCGATTGCGCGATGGGCATCGGTGCTCGCGGACGCCGGCGAGGGGTCGACGCCGGAGCGTCTGCGGGCCGCCGCCAACGGCGGCGTCCTGGCCGAGGATCCGGCGCGGACCCTGATCGAGGCGTTCGAGCTGGCGCTCGAGCTGCGGATCGTCCACCAGCTGGAGCAGATCGAGGCGGGGCAGGCGCCGGATGACCTGCTCGACGCGGCGGTGATGAGTCCGCTGACGCGGGGGCGCCTGCGGGATGTCTTCCGCGCCGTCAGCGCCGTCCAGCGGGAGCTGCGTCGATGACCGCCTGCGCCCCATGAGGCTGCTGGCGCGTCGCTCGGACGCCGCCGCACGGTTTGCGCACACCGCCGTGCCGGATCCTCGAACCCCGTGGCGGGAGGCGGAGTGGTGTGCGATCGACCTGGAGCTCACGGGACTGCGGCGCACCGACGAGATCATCGCGATCGGCGCCGTGCCGATCCGAGGCGGGGCGCTGATCCTCGGCGAGGCGATGTACACGCTCGCGCGTCCCGGCCGGCCGCCCCGTCACGACTCGGTGCTCGTGCACAAGATCCGGACCGCCGATCTGGAACAGGCGCCGACGCTGTCCGAGGCGATCGACCGGTTGCTCGACGTGTTCGCGGGACGTGTTCCCGTGTTCCACACGGCGGTCGTCGAGCGCACGTTCCTGGGCCGGGAGCTGCGCGGGCGGCGCCTCCGCCTTCCAGACGACGCGGACACCGAGGTGCTGGGGCGCCTCTGGCTGCGCACCCGTGACGGCGTGACCCCGCCGGGGCTGCCGCTCGCGCGCCTGGCGGCTGTCCTGGGGCAGCCCGCCGAGGACCCGCACCACGCACTCGGGGACGCGCTGACGACCGGCAAGGCGTTCATCGCGCTGGCGAGTCACCTTGAGCGCGCCGGGTATCGGACCGTGGGTTCGCTGACGCATGCGGACCTTGGATCCGGGCGGCCGACGGGCCGGTTCGCCCCGGATCAGTAGGTCACATCGCCCAAGAGCGGACGGCCTCTGACCTCGGCGTGCCGCCGCCCCGTCGTTGCCAGATGTTCGGCCGCTCCGCAGCGCTTCGAGCGCCGGCGACCGGCGACCAATCAGTACAGCTGCAGGTAGCGATCAAGCTCCCACTTGGTGATCTGCTCGTGCGCCGCCTGCCACTCGCGGCGCTTGACGTCGATGAAGTAGTCGATGTAGTCGCCGTCGCGCACGGTGCCCAACGCGCGGCGGAGGACGTCGCAGCGCTCGAGCTCCCGGGTGGCGTCGAGGAGGTTGGCGGGGAGCACGTCGATTCCCTGGGCCTCGCGCTGAGCGGCGTCGAGCGTGTAGAGGTTGGCGGAGTTGGGCTCCCCGGGGTCGAGCTCTCGCTCCACACCGTCCAGCCCGGCGGCGAGCATCGCGGTGGCCGCCAGGTACGGGTTGCAGGAGCCGTCGACCGTCCGGTCCTCGATCCGGCCGGGCGCCGGCACGCGCAGCATCTGGGTCCGGTTGTTGTAGCCGTAGCTGATATACGCCGGCGCCCACGTGGCGCCGCTGGTGGGGGCGCCGACGACGAGCCGCTTGTACGAGTTGACGGTCGGCGCCGTCACCGCGATGTAGGCCTTGGCGTGAGCCTTCAGTCCGCCGATGAAGTTGTAGGCAAGCTGCGACAGGCCGAGGCCGCGGGAATCGTCCGACGGCATCCGGTCGAACACGTTCTCGCCGTCCTTCCACAGGCTGACGTGGAAGTGGCAGCCGTTGCCGGTCAGGTGCGCGAACGGCTTGGGCATGAACGTCGCGATCAGGCCGCGCTGCTGAGCGAGCGACTCGACCATGTACCGGAAGAAGATCGCACGGTCGCACGTGGTCAGCGCGTCCGCGTATTGGAAGTTCTGCTCGAACTGCCCGTTGGCGTCCTCGTGGTCGGTGGCGTAGTTGTCCCAGCCCAGCCGGGTCACCGCCTGCGAGACCTCGGAGACGAAGTCGAGGTTGCGCGTCAGCGCACGCATGTCGTAGCACGGCTGATCCAGGGTGTCGAGCGGATCCGCGAGCTCAAGCGAGCCGTCGCCGGCGCGACGCAGCAGGAAATACTCCAGCTCGGCGCCGATCTTCAGCTCGTAGCCCAGATCGGCAGCACGGGCGACCGCCCGCCGCAGGATGGTCCGCGGGCAGTACGGCCACTCCTCGCCCTCGACGGTGACGTCGCAGGCGAAGCGCGCGACGTTGGGACGCCACGGCAGGATCGTCAGCGTCGACGGGTCCGGCATGGCGATCATGTCCGGGTCGTCCGGGCCCTGGCCGATGTCCCCCGCCGCGAAACCGGCGAACCCGGCACCTTCGCTGAGCAGGTCGTCGAGGTGGTGGGCGGGAACGAGCTTGGCGCTCGGCTTGCCGTGCATGTCGACGAACTGGGCGAACAGGAACTCGATCCCGTTGTCCTTGACGATGCGGCGGACGTCATCTGCGCTTCGCGGAGGATCGGTCACGATTCGCCAAGCGTCGTCTTCAGTGTGAGGGGCGTCAGTCATGACGCTACGTATATCCGCCGACGCTGGTGCTGCACAATGGTCCTAACCACCCCGTTACCGCTGCCGGGCATGTGCTCCGCGCACATAAACAACGAGATCCCCCTTGGCACTGAATGCAGAATCTCCAGCGTCGGCCCCGGCCGAGCTGCACGGGCTCCGCGAGGAGAACCGCACGCTCTACGGAGTCATCAAGCTCGTCTCCTCCTCCCTGGAGTTGCAGCCGATGCTCCAGGGCGTCGTCGATCTCGCCACCGATGCCACCGGATGCCACGCGTGCTTCATCTACCTGCTCGAGGACGGGCGGCTGACGATGAGAGCCGCCTCTCCGGTCTTCGGCGGAGCGGTCGGCAACGTGCAGTTCTCCGTTCAGGAGGGGCTGACGGGCTGGGTCGCGCGCCACCGCACCCCGGAGTTCATCCGCGACCGGGCGATGCAGGACCCCCGGATGAAGTACGTCCCGCTGCTGGAGGAGGAGCGCTTCCAGTCGATGGCGGCCGTTCCCATCCTGTCCCGCGCCGGCGAGACGATCGGCGTGATCGTGCTCCACACCCGCGCCCCGCACGAGTTCGGCGAGGACACGCCGAAGCTGCTGATCCACATCGCCTCGCTGGTCAGCGGCGCCATCGAGAACGCCCAGCTCTATGACCGCGAGCGCCGCCGCGTCGACTCGCTGACGGGGCTGTCCGAGCTCACGCAGCAGGTGGCCGCCGCCTCCGGGATCGACGAGCTCGGCGCTGTTCTCGTCACGGGCACCGCCCGTCTGATCAACGCCCAGTCCTGCCAGCTGCTGCGGCTCGAATCCGACGGCGAGACGCTCGGCGCGTTGGCGTCCTTCCCAGAGGAGCTCCCGCCACCGGCCGTGCGTTCGGTCACCGAGGTGATGGTGGCCGGCCTCGAGAAGCGGCCGCACCGCCCGCATCGCTCTCCGGCGCAGGCGCTGTGGCCGTCCGAGCGGGCGACCGACCTCCTCGTCACCCAGCTGGCCGCGGGCGACGAGCGAGTCGGCGTGCTGTGCGCGACGGCGGCGGAGCGCAGGTTCAGCGACGAGGACGCCGAGATCGCGCGGGCGGTGGCACATGTGGCGGCGGTCGCGATCAAGCGCGCCGAGCTGATTGAGGGCCTGACGACCGCCAACACGATCAAGGACCTCTTCGAGGCGCTGGCCGCCGGAGCGAGCGCGTTTGCCGCCGCCCGCGCCGGCGAGCTGGGGTGCGACCTCACGGCGCCGTACCTGATGCTCTGCGCCGAGCCCGTGGGTACCCGTGAGCAGTCGGCCGGCGAGTGGCCGACGGCGGCCGAGGCGCTGGGACGGAGCCTGGCCGCCCTCGCTCCGCGCTCGGCGATCGAGGCCGGGCCCGGACCGGTGCGCACCCTGCTGGCGTTTGGGACGGGGCGCCGGCCGGTGATCGACGGCCTGCTCCATGACGCGCGCGAGCTGGGGACGGCCGCCGGCGCTGTGATCGGCGTCAGCGAGATCCGCGACGATCCGGCGGATGCCGACGGCGCCTACCGCGAGGCGCGGGATGCGGCCACGATCGCTCGCGCGCTGCTGCGCGACGGCGGCGCGATCGGCTATTCGCAGGTTGGTGCCTACCGGTACCTGGTGCAGATCGGCGCCGGCGACGCCCCGCGTGATCGGATGCGGGCGGCCGTCGACCTGCTGATCGACTACGATCGCCGGCGCCGGACGGCCCTCCTGGACACGCTCGAGCGCTACCTGTCCGAGCGCCGCAGCGTCATCGAGAGCGCGCGGGCGCTGTACATCCACCCCAACACGCTGCGTCAGCGCCTGGGGCGCATCGAGGAGCTGACTGGGCTCGACCTCGACGTCGACGACCTGCTGTCGCTCGAGCTCGCGATCAAGCTGGCCCGTCTGCACGGGCGGCCCGACGCCGGGCGCTAGTGGCCCTCCCCGTCGCTGTCGTCCGGCACCAGGAAGACGGGCAGCTTGGCCTTGCGGCGCACGCGCTGGGGCTCCTGGGTCCACATCATGTTGCCCGTGACACGGTTGCGGTCAGGATCCGCCGCCATGACGATTGCGTCGCAGCGCTCCCGCTTGGCCTCCTCCAGGATCTTCTTGGTGGCGCTGCGGGTGCCGAGCACGTGACCGTCGGCGGCGATGCCCTTGCGCTTCAGGCGCCGGATCGCCTTGGCGACGATGTCTCGCTGCTCGGCCCACTCCTTCTTGGTCGGCAGCAGCCCCGGTGACGGCATGCCGAACGCGGTTCCGTGCACTCGCGCAATCGTGAACACGTGCACGGTGGCCCCACCGCGCGACGCCAGCTCGATCGCCCGGGCCACCGCCGCGGGCGGGATCGGCCGGCCCTCGGAGGCGAGCAGGATCCGCCGAAACGGATCCTGTCCCTCCTTGGGCTCGGTCACCTCGGCGGTGGCACTCACGGCCCCGCACCGCCGGAGGCGACGCCGGCGGCGGTCGGAGGCACCGTCTCGGTGGCCTCCTCGCGCCGGTCCTCGACGCGTTTGCGGTAGTAGTAGAGCGGCAGGTAGAGCAGCAGCACACCCCAGCCGATGAAGTAGTAGGGCAGCGTCGTCGTTCCGGCCGCGTTGCACTTGCACGAGGCATACGTCGGCCCGCCGTAGAAATAGATGACCGCGTAGAGGAGCGCGATGGCAAGCGCGACGTACTTCATCCACTCGGGCAATCGGAATGGTCGCCGGACGTTGGGCCGATCCTTGCGCAACAGGAAGTAACCGACGAGGACGGGCAGGAATGACGCGAGATACCCCACGTTGGACAGCGTGTAGATCTGCACCGCACCGCCGGCGAAGACGACGAGGATCGACCAGCCGACGTTGAAGATCATCGCCCGGTGCGGGACGCCGTGATGGTTGACGCGCTGGAAGAACTTGGGGAACTGCCCGTCGGTCGACATCTGGTGCAGCGAGCGGGCCGTCCCGGTGATGGCGTTCAGCGCCGACAGGATCAGCGCCAGGATGAGCATGATCGCGACCAGCCAGTTGAGGATGCTGGAGCCGACCCCGGCGCCGAACACCTTCGAGGCGAACGTGACGAAGATCGTCTTCGGGTCAACGAGCGCCGGGTTTCCGAGCGCGCTGACGCCGATGACGATGATGAACGCAACCGGGATCATCGTGTAGATGAACAGGCCGTACAGCCCCTCGAGGTTCATGGCGATCTTCGCGTCGCGGTCCGGGTTGCGCGTCTCGCCGATGTAGCACGCCGCCGCCTCCATCGCGATCACGTTCCAGGTCAATAGGAACGAGAAGGCGATGTACAGGGTCAGCCAGCCGTGACCGAACAGGGGAGAGAAGAAGCCGGTGCCGTTCGTGTGGTGGAAGTGGAAGAGCTGACCGAAGTCGACCACCGACGGATTGAAGATCCAGGCGATGGCCAGGAAGGTCAGCGGGATCATCGACAGGACCGCCAGCGTGGTCGCGAAGAACGTGCCGAACCGCAGCCCGCGGACGGCGGGAATCGCGAGGATGATCAGGCCCACGACCGAAATCCCCAGTGTCCACCAGCTGATCTTCGTTCCGAGAGGAGCGAACGTGCCGCTCGTCAGGTTGAAGCGGTCTGCGATGTAGAAGGAGGCCAGGATCATGTTCAGCGGCGCCACCGGGAACCAGCCGAGCCAGTAGGCCCAGGCGGTGAACCCGTTGACGTGCTCGGCGAATCGTGGCCAGCGATCCTTGAAGGCGGGGTAGGCGTACGACGGCAGGCCGCCGGAGCGGTCGGGCATCATCGCCGAGAGCTCGGCGAGGAGCAGGCAGACGAGGTAGCCGGTGATCGTGATGATCACGATCACGGGGACGGACGCGGCGCCGAGCTCGGTCACCATCACCGGGGCGATGCCGGTGACGAGAATCGTTCCGGCCAGCCCGATCACGAAGGCGCCCCACCAGTTGGTCGTCTTCGGCAGGCCGCCGGACTCGTAGACGAGTTCGTCCTCGTACGGCCCGGGCGCACTCATTTCGTCGGGCATCTACTCCTCCAGGTCCGCCGATCGATTTGCGGCTCTACCCTGACACGTCGCCGGTCGCTCACAAGGCGCGATACGAACACAATTGCGGGGTCGGACATGGAGCACTTGGACACATTCCTCGCCGGGCATCCGCCGTTCGACGGCCTGAGCAGCGAGCAGCTGCGAGATCTCGTCGCGGGGGCCGCCATCCAGGAGCAGTCGACCGGCACGTTCGTGCTCGTCGAAGACGGACCCCCGGCACCGGGGCTGTGGGTGATCCTCGCCGGATCGATGGAGCTGGTCCATCAGGGTGAGGCGGTCCAGATCCTGGAGCCCGGAGAGTGCTTCGGCCAGGCGTCGCTGCTGACGCGGATGTCTCCGACGTTCGGAGTGCGAGCGCGCGAGCCGTCGACCTGCGCGCTCCTGGAGTCGGCCGAAGCGCGACGCCTGCTGGGAAGCGAGGCCGGCGCCGCCTACGTCGCGGAGACGATGCGGACGCGCCTGACCCGGACCGGGCACACCGTTCATGCGCTCCGGGAGGTCGGCACCACGCCCGTGTCGGCGATCATGCGCCCCGCGGTCTTTGCGTCCGCTGATGCGACGGTGTCGGACGCCGCCCGCCGGCTCTCGCACGGCGGGACCGGCGCGCTTGTCGTCGACCAGGACGGCGGCTTGGCGATCGTGACGGACGCCGATATTCGCGCGACCGTGGCGCGCGAGGGGTTCTCGGCGGATGCCCCGGTGCGGACGATCGCCCGGGCGCCGGCACCGGCCGTTTCGCCGGGCCAGCTGGCGATCGAGGCCACGATTGACATGATCGCCGCCGACGTGCAGCACCTCGTCGTCCTCGACGGCGGCCGGGTGTGCGGGATCCTGTGCGCGACCGACCTGCTCGCCCTCGAGGCGCGCAGCCCCATCGGGTTGCGGCACACGATGCTGGAGGCGGCTGACGAGGACCACCTCGTCGCGGCAGCGTCGCGCCTGCCCCAGCAGTTCCTGGCGCTGTCCCGGGCGGGCGTGCCGTCCGGCGATCTGGGCCGGGTGCTGAGTCTCGCCCAGGACACCGTGGTCGCACGCCTGATCGACTTCTCGATCTGGCGGGCGGGGCCGGCGCCCCTGCCGTGGGCCTGGCTGGACCTGGGAAGCGCCGCGCGGCGCGAGTTCACGCTGGCCTCCGATCAGGACAACGCACTCGCGTATGGACGCCCGCTGCCCGTGAACGAGGCCGGTGCCGACGCGTACTTCGAGCGACTTGGGGCCGACGTCAACGCCGGCCTCGCCCGGTGCGGCATCGGAAGAGACAACAACGGTGTGCTCGCGGGGAATCGTCTATGGCGAATGTCGAAACGGGACTGGCTGCACACGTTCGACGAGTGCCTGACCCAGCCGGACGAGTCACACCTGGTGCGAGCGACCGTCGCCTTCGACTTCCGCTCGGCCGCGGGAGGCCTCGACATCTCGGCCGATCTCGCCGTCCGGATCCGCATGGCCCGCGAGCACCCTCAGTTCATGCGGCTGATCGCCCGCTCGGCCGCCGGGTTCTCGGTGGCGCTCGGCTTCCGGGGTCAGTTGGCGACCGAACACGATGGGGAGCGGGCGGGCCGGCTGGACATCAAGCGAGGGGCGATCATCCCCCTGGTCAACCTCGTCCGCTACCACGCGCTGGCCAGTGGGGTGACGATCTCGCCGACGCTCGACCGCATCGAGGCGGTCGCGGCCGCCGGCGGGATCTCCGCCGATGACGCCGAGGCACTGCGCGAGGCGTTCGAGGTGATCACCCAGGTGCGGTTCGAGCATCACGCGGACCTGATCTCCGCCGGGCAACCCGCCGACAACCTCGTCGATCCCGGAGCCCTGTCGCCGATCGCGCGCGCCGACCTGCGGGCCGCCCTCCAGACGGTCCGTCGCGCCCAGCGCCGCCTGCCGGTGTAGCAGCCGACACCACATTCGGCGGGGAAAGTGTGCGCGTGCACACCATTGGAGCCTGCGCCACCACGCTCTAGGCTGCCGTCCATGTGCGGTATTGCGGGCCTGTACACGAAGAGCGAGGCGCTGCGCCCGGAGCTCGGCAGCCACCTCGCGCGCATGCTCGAGCAGCTGTCGTTCCGGGGCCCGGACAGCGCCGGTGTCGCGTTCTACCGCGATCCGGCCCCTGACGGGTGGTGCAAGGTCTCCGTTCATTCGCCGGCCGCCGGGCAGGAGTGGGAGCCGGTCGCCGGGGAGATGACGACCGAGTTCGGCGACGCACGGATGACCGGGGTGCGGGCCACCCACGCAACGTTCGTCGTGGCGGCGGAGGCTGACGCGGTCGGCGACTGGCTGCGCCGTCGTCATCCGGAGCTGACGCTGATGAGCGCCGGCGCCACGATCGAGATCTACAAGCAGGCCGGGCTGCCCCGGGAGTTCGTCCGGCGGTTCGCCCTGGACGAGATCGGCGGCAGCCATGCCCTCGGCCACACCCGGATGGCGACCGAGAGCCGCGTGACGACCGAGCACTCACATCCGTTCTCGACCGGGCTTGACCTGTGCCTCGTGCACAACGGGTCGCTGTCCAACCACAACCGCCTGCGCCGCACGCTGCGCCGCGAGGGGATCCGCTTTCAGACCGACAACGACACGGAGGTCGCCGCGGGCTATCTGACGTGGCGGCTGCGCGAGGGCGCGACGCTCGAGCAGGCGCTCGAGGGCTGCCTCGAGGATCTCGACGGCTTCTACACGTTCGCCGTCGGCGCGGCCGATGGCTTCGCCGTCCTGCGCGACCCCATCGCCTGCAAGCCCGCCGTCATGGCCGAGACCGACGAATGGGTGGCGATGGCGTCGGAGTACCGCGCGATCGCGGTGCTCCCCGGCGCCGAGCAGGCGGTCACCTGGGAGCCTGAGCCAGGGCGCGTCTACAGCTGGGGCACGGCGCTGGTCGCATGACCGCTCTGCCGGGCGCCACCGCGCAGCAGGCTCTGGCCTTCGATCTGCGCACCGATACCGTGCGGGAGCTCAACCGCCAGCTCCACGAGGGAGTGGGCGGTACCGCGCCGATCACGGTTCTGCACCCCGACGGCCGTCACAGCATCGCCGTCGGCCTCGACGGCGACTACGAGGTCGAGATCGACGGCCACGTCGGCTACTACTGCGCGGGCATGAACAAGCGCGCCACCGTGCGCGTACGCGGGAACTGCGGCGTCGGCGTGGCCGAGAACATGATGTCCGGGACGGTGATCGTGGAGGGGAGCGCCAGCCAGGCCGCGGGGGCGACCGCCCGGGGTGGCCTGCTCGTGATCCACGGCGACGCGTCCGCTCGGTGCGGGATCTCGCTGAAGGGAGCCGACGTCGTCGTGCGCGGGTCGGTGGGCCACATGAGCGCGTTCATGGCGCAGAAGGGGTGCCTCGTGGTGTGCGGAGACGCCGGGGAGGCGCTGGGCGACTCGCTGTATGAGGCTCGGCTGTACGTGCGCGGCGAGGTCGCCGGCCTTGGTGCCGACTGCATCGAGAAGGAGATGCGAGACGAGCACCTGATGCAGGTGCGCGACCTGCTGGCCCGGGCCGAGATCGCGGCCGACCCCTCGGAGTTCCGTCGCTACGGCTCGGCCCGCCAGCTCTACAACTTCCACGTCGACAACGTGGGGGTGTACTGATCATGAGCGCCAACGCCACGAACGGGTCGCTCGGCGCCGCCGCCGGCTGGCACCCCGGGCTGCGCGAGTCGGCGACGTTCGACCGCAACACGATCGCCGAGATCCAGCGCGCCGCCCGCGAGGGCATGTATGACATCCGCGGCTTCGGCGCCAAGCGCCCGGTCCCGCACTTCGACGATCTCCTATTCCTCGGCGCCAGCGTGTCGCGCTACCCGCTCGAGGGCTACCGGGAGCGCTGCGCCACCGATGTCACGATCGGCACCCGCTTTGCCCGCGAGCCGGTCCACCTCGACATCCCCATCACGATCGCCGGGATGAGCTTCGGCGCGCTCAGCGGCAGCGCCAAGGAGGCGCTCGGCCGCGGCGCCAGCGAGGTGGGAACGTCGACGACGACCGGCGACGGCGGGATGACGCCGGAGGAGCGTGAGCACTCGACTCGTCTGGTCTATCAATTGCTGCCCTCGCGCTACGGGATGAACCCGGACGACCTGCGCCGCGCCGACGCGATCGAGGTCGTCATCGGCCAGGGGGCCAAGCCGGGGGGTGGCGGGATGCTGCTCGGCCACAAGATCTCCGATCGCGTCGCCGAGATGCGCGACCTCCCCGCCGGGATCGATCAGCGCAGCGCCTGCCGGCACCCGGACTGGACCGGCCCGGACGACCTGGAGATCAAGATCGAGGAGCTGCGCGAGATCACCGACTGGCGCATTCCGATCTATGTCAAGGTCGGCGCCTCCCGGACCTACTACGACGTGGCCCTGGCCGTGAAGGCCGGTGCCGACGCGATCGTCCTCGACGGGATGCAGGGCGGCACCGCCGCCACCCAGGAGGTGTTCATCGAGCACGTCGGGATCCCCATCCTGGCGGCCATTCCCCAGGCGGTCGAGTCGCTGACCGAACTCGATATGCACCGCAAGGTGCAGCTGATCGTCTCCGGCGGCATCCGCACCGGCGCCGACGTGGCCAAGGCGCTGGCGCTCGGCGCCGACGCGGTGTCGATCGGCGTGGCGGCGCTCATCGCGCTCGGCGACAACGCGCCGGAGCACGACGATCAGTACGCAGAGATCGGCTCCGCCGCCGGCTACTACGACGACTGGCAGGCCGGCCGGGACCCGGCGGGGATCTCGACCCAGGAGCCGGAACTGGCGTCGCGGCTGGACCCGGTTCTCGGCGGCCGGCGGCTCGCCAACTACCTGCGCACGCTCACGCTCGAGACCCAGACGCTGGCCCGGGCGTGCGGCAAGTCCCACGTGCACAACCTCGAGCCTGAGGATCTGGTGGCGTTGACGATCGAGGCCGCGGCAATGGCCCGCGTGCCGCTCGCCGGGACGAACTGGATCCCCGGTCTCACCCCCGCCGGTTAGGGCCGGCGGCGGCTATCAGGCCCGGGAGAAATCTCCGATTTCTCCCCAGGTATCGCCCTCAGGGCGATGCCTCAACCTCGCGGCCGTCCTCGCCCCACATGACGTGGAAGGTGCCCTCGCGGTCGACGCGCTTGTAGGTGTGGGCGCCGAACAGGTCGCGCAGACCCTGGATCAGGCTTGCCGGACCGCGATCGCGGCGGTAGCCGTCGTAGTAGGCCAGAGACGAGGAGAACGCCGGGGTGGGGATGCCGAGCTCGGCCGCGCGGGCCACCACCCGCCGCCACGGGTCCTGCGCCTGCTCCAGCGCCTCGGCGAAGAACTCGGCCAGCATCAGATTGGCCAGCGCCGGCTCGCGGTCGTATGCCTCGCGGATTCGGTCGAGGAACCGGGCGCGGATGATGCAGCCTCCACGCCAGATCGTCGCCATCGAGCCGAGGTCGATGTTCCAGCCCTCGGCGTCGGCAGCGGCCGCCATCTGGGCGAACCCCTGGGCGTAGCTGACGATCTTCGACGCGTACAGCGCATGCTGAAGATCGCCGGCGAGCGCGTCGTCGCCGCCCGATGCCGATGATGCCCTCCCGCCCGGGCCCTTGAGGATCTCGGCGGCGTGGACGCGCTCCTCCTTGAGCGCGCTCAGCGACCGGGCGAACACGGCCTCGGTGATCCCGGTCAGCGGGACGCCTCGCTCCAGCGCATCCTGGGCGGTCCACCGGCCGGTCCCCTTCTGCTCGGCCGCGTCGAGGATGACGTCGACGAGCGGCTTGCCCGTCGTGTCATCGATCTTGGCCAGCACGCGGGCTGAGATCTCGATCAGGAACGACTCGAGCTCCGTGCCGTTCCACGTCTTGAAAATCTCGGCGATCTGCGGCACCTCGAGTCCTGCGGCATTGCGCAGCAGGTCGTAGCTCTCGGCGATCAGCTGCATGTCGGCGTATTCGATCCCGTTGTGGACCATCTTCACGTAGTGGCCGGCGCCGTCGCGACCGACGTACGTGCAGCACGGGGTCCCGTCGACCTGAGCGGCGATCGTCTCGAAGATTGGCTTGACCCATTCGTCGTAGGGCTCGCGGTCGCCTCCGGGCATGATGCTGGGGCCGTTGAGCGCCCCCTCCTCGCCACCGGAGACGCCGACGCCCAGGAAGTGGATCCCCCGCTGCGCCAGCGCGGCGTGACGGCGCTGGGTATCCCGGAAGTGGGCGTTGCCGCCGTCGATGATGATGTCGCCCGGGTCGACGTGGGGCACGATGTCCTCGATCACGGCGTCGGTGGCCGCGCCGGCCTGGACGAGGCTCATCAGCACGCGCGGCCGGGCGAGCGCCCGGACCCACTCCTCGGTGGACTCGTAGCCGCTGATCGGACCCTCGGAGCCGTGCTCGGCGAGGAAGCGATGCATGCGGCTGGTGGTGCGGTTGTGCACGGCGATGGGGATACCGTGGTGGGCGACGTTGCGCGCGAGGTTGGCGCCCATCGTTGCCAGGCCGGTGAGACCGAAGTGCGTTTCGGCGGAGGAGGAGGTCATGGCGTCAAGTTAGCGCTCGGCCTCACGCCGGCGGCGGCGAGCAAGGACGCCGGCCGACGAGCGCCCCCACAGCGAGCGCCGCGACACCGTCGCGCTGTGGGTCGACCGTGCCCAGGCGCCGCGCGGCCGTGCCGGAGCTCCGCACGGCCACGCCGACGGCGAGCGGGAGGATGACGACGAGCGCGAAGCGGACCAGCAGGTGGCCGCTGCCGCCATGGCTCGCCGGGCCCGCCAGCAGGCCGATCGCCGCCGGCCCGGCGATCGCCGCCAGCACCAGCCATCCGGTGACGGCGCCGAGCGCGACCGTCGCGTCGGCGCCGGCCAGCGCGACCAGCCCCACCGCCGCCACCTCCGAGCTGGATAGCCCCACCGCCAGCAGACCGTCGCGCACGTCACCGCCGAACAGGCGCCCGATCAGCCACGAGAGGACAGCGAGCGCGACCAGCGGCGCGACCGACAGCACGGCCACCGCTCCGGCGTGACGTCGCAGCCCGGCCAGTTCGCCGGCGGAGATGCGGAGCGCCGTCGCGAGGACAAGCACCGCGAGCAGGAGGTCGGAGTGGTCGGCGACCTGCCTGGAGGGGACGAGGAGCGCGAGCGCCACGGCGACGACCGCCAGCGGCGTCAGCGCCCGGGGCGCGAGGGCGAGCAGCCGGGCGGGGCGGACTAGGGTGGAGGTCATGAACTACCGCACGCTTGGAACAACAGGAACGAAGGTCAGCCCACTCTGCCTGGGCGCGATGATGTTCGGCGAGTGGGGCAACCCGGACCACGACGAAAGCATCCGCATCATCCACCGTGCACTGGACGCGGGGATCAACTTCATCGACACCGCCGACGTGTATTCGCGTGGCGAGTCGGAGGAGATCGTCGGCAAGGCGCTGGCCGGCGGCAAGCGCGACCACGTCGTTCTCGCGACGAAGGTGCACGGGACGATGGGCGATGACCCCAACGAGTTCGGCAACTCACGGCGGTGGATCATCCGCGAAGTGGAGAACTCGCTGCGGCGGCTCCAGACCGACTGGATCGACCTTTACCAAATCCACCGGCCCGAGGCCGACACCGACATCGACGAGACCCTTGGAGCGCTGACCGACCTCGTCCGCGCCGGCAAGGTCCGATACGTCGGCTCCTCGACGTTCCCGGCATCGCAGATAGTCGGTGCTCAGTGGGTGGCGGAGAGGCGGGGCCGGGAACGGTTCGTGTGTGAGCAGCCGCCGTACTCAATTCTCGTGCGCGAGGTCGAGAAGGACGTGCTGCCGACGTGTCGGCGATACGGCATGGGCGTGATCCCGTGGAGCCCGCTGGCCGGCGGGTGGCTGTCCGGGCGCTATCGCCTCGGTGAGGACGCGCCGGACTCGACCAGGGCCCAGCGGCTGCCTGCGCGGTACGACCTGTCGCGGCCGGAGAACCAGCGCAAGCTCGAGGTCGCCGATGCGCTGGCACGGCTGGCAGAGGAGGCCGGGATGACACTGATCGAGCTGGCGCTGGCGTTCGTCATCCGCCACCCCGCCGTCACGTCGGCGATCATCGGTCCGCGGACGATGGAGCATCTGGAGTCGCAGCTGACCGCAATCGACATCGAGCTCTCAGAGGAGCTGCTCGACAAGATCGACGAGATCGTCCCGCCGGGCGTCAACGTCAATCCGACGGACGGCGGCTGGCCGAACCCGGCGCTCGAGCCGCCTGCACGTCGGCGGTAGTCGGCGCGCGGGCCGGGGGTGATGCAATCTAAGCGGGTAGAGGCCGCTTAGATGGCATCACCCCTTCCTCGTAGGCGGTCGGCGGTGGCGGTGTCGGCAGGAAAGAACGCTTCCACCGACAGCTCGGACACCGTGACGTCGACGGCCGTTCCGAACGTCGTGACCGTGCTGAAGAAATGCAGCTCGTGGCCGTCGCCCGTCGACAGGTGGAGCTGGACCATGATCGCCCCCGGGCCCGGTATGTCGGCCGTGGACACAGCCGACCCGGGCCCGGGGTATCCCGCCACCTCGTCGTAGAGCGCCGTCAGCTCGGCGTCGCCCGTCAGCTGTACCTGGCGATAAAGCCGGTGCAGCAGGTGGCCGCGCCACTCGCGGAGGTTGAGGATCCGAGGCGCGAGTCCGTCCGGGGCGAGCGCGAGCCGCATGCAGTTAACCGGGGGCGCCAGCAGCTCAGGCGCCACGCCCTCCAGCAGCGGGCCGAGCGCGGCGTTGGAGGCGACGAGGTTCCAGTGCCGGTCGACCGCCAGCGCCGGGTACGGCTCGTGGCCGGCGAGGACGTGGCCGAGCGCGTCTCGGACGGCCGCCAGCTCCGGATCGTCGAGCGTGCGCCGGGCGAAGCGGGGGGCGTAACCGGCCGCCAGCAGCAGCTGGTTCTGCTCCCGGAGGGGCACCTCGAGGCGCTCGGCGAGCTGTAGCACCATCTGCGGGCTCGGCTGTGACCGGCCCGTCTCGACGAAGCTGAGGTGCCGTGTCGAGACGCCCGCCTCCAGCGCCAGCTCCATCTGGCTCATCCGCCGGCGCTGACGCCAGTCCCGCAGCAGCGTACCGACCCGGTTTGACGCGACGGCGGTCACGCTCATGAGCGTACCTCCGCCGGGAGCAGGCGGGTCAGCGCCGCGACCCCCACGAGCGCCACCGCGAGCGCCGCGACGCTCAGCTCGAAGGCGTGGCCGATTCCGTGTGACAGCGCGCCGTAGAAGATGACGCCGATCACGGCGACACCGAGCGCACCGCCGACGTTCTGCATCGTGGCCAGCACCCCGGAGAGCGCGCCCGCGTGCTCCGCCTCCAGCGACGCCATGATCAGCGACGCCAGCGGCGTGATCCCCAGGCCCATGCCGGCGCCGACGAGCACGAGCCCGGGCACGAGCGCCAGGACCGAGCCGCCGACGCCGACCGCGCCGACTGCGAGCGCCAGCGCGACGTGGCCGGCGGCCAGAACGAGCGCGCCGGCCGCCAGCACCCGCCGGCCGTGGCGCAGCGTCATCGCCGGCGCCCGCAGCGACGTGGCGAGATACGCAACCGCGAGGATGGTGAACACCAGGCCGGCGTGCAGGGCGCTCAGTCCACGTCCCTGCTGCAGATAGAGCGACAGCACGAGGAAGAACGACGCCTGGCCACACCAGAACAGCAGCTGGGCGGCGAGCCCCGCGGCGAGCCCCGGAGTCGCGAGCATCCCCGGGGGCAGCAGCGCCGGCGCGCCGCGGGCGACCAGCCGGCGCTGGTAGGCGGCGAACGCGCCGAGCAGCACGGGCGCGCACGCGAGCGACAGCCAGGTCCACAGCGGCCAGCCGTGAGCGCGTCCCTCGACCAACGGCAGCACGACGGCGGTCAGCCCCAGCGTCACGAGCGCCGTTCCGGGAGCGTCGATGCCCGTCATGTGCGGCGAGCGGGATTCCGGGATCACCCGGGGCGCGCAGACAACCGCCAGGACTCCGACGGGCACGTTGATCAGAAAGCAGCTGCGCCATCCGAGTCCGGCCGGGTCGGCTTGCACCAGGACGCCGCCGATCAGCTGGCCGGACACCGCGGCCAGGCCCATGACCATGCCGTAGGCGGCGAGCGCCCGCGCGCGGTCTGCGCCGTCGTACAGGACGCCGATGATCGAGATGACGTTGGGCATCAGCAGCGCGCCGGCGGCCCCCTGGGCCAGCCGGGAGATCACGAGCATCCCGGGAGTGGCGGCCACCCCGCAGGCGGCCGAGCTGACCGTGAACAGCGCGAGCCCGGCTGTGAACACCCGCCGCCGGCCCCAGCGCTCGCCGAGCCGGGCGCCGGTGATCAGCAGGACGGCGGTCGTCAGGCCGTAGCCGGCCACCACCCACTCGACGCTCGAGCTCGAGGCGTGGAGGCGGCTCTGCATCGAGGGCAGCGCCACGTTGACGACGAAGAAGTCGAGAACGACCATGAACGTGCCGGTGAGAATGACCGGCAGCGGGGCCCAGCGGTTGGGCCGGGCGGGCGAGGGGGCCACGGGGGACGCGACCGTTTGAGAGGGGGTTTGGGAGGGGGGAGAGGTGGCTTGGGATGGGGCGAATTGTGTGCTCATGCCGGCACGGTCCCAGCCGGCGCGCGGCCCGTCGATTACCTCCCGGGTAACTCTTCGCGTCTTCCTACCCAACTCCGACGTTGCCGCGCGATCGTGTGATCACGGACCCACCAAAGGAGGTGACCAGTGTGATCAGAAAAGTGCTGATGACCGTGGCGGTAACCGCCGCCCTGGCGGGTGGCGGTGCCGCGATAGCAAGCGCCGCCACCTCGTCGAGCAGCAGCTCCACCAGCAGCACCTCGTCCCCAGGCTCCACGACCACCAGCGCCGGTCACGGCGCTGCGCCCGGGCCGGGCCAGATGCCGGGCTCACACGCTCGGTCAGGCAGCTCTCACAACTGCCCCAACATGTGATCGTCCGCGAGAGCGATCACCCATAACCCCCGCCATGGTCGGGCCGGCCCGCACTCCGGGCCGGTCCGGCCGTTCGCGGTCGCAGTCTGTCCCGGCCCAGGACGACCGAAGCGGACTAGAACGTGATCACGCTGCGGATGCCGTCCTGGCGCTCCATCAGCTCAAAGCCCCGGTTGACCTCGTCCAGGCTGAGCCGGTGTGAGATGAACGGGTCGAGGGCGAGCCGGCCGTCGAGGTACAGCTGGACGAGCTCGGGCACCTGGTCGCGTCCCTTGACTCCGCCGAACGACGAGCCGCAGATCCGGCGCCCGGTGATCAGCAGTCGCGGGGCGACGTCGAGCGTCTCGCCCTTGCCGGCGACGCCGGCCACCGTGCACAGCCCCCAGCCCATCCGGGCGGCCTCGACGGCCTGCTGCATGACCTTGACGAGGCCGGTCGCCTCGAACGTGTAGTCGGCGCCGAAGCCGCCGGTCTCGTCGAGCACCCTGGCCACGGTGTCCTCGCCGCCGATCCACAGGTCGGTCGCGCCCTGTCCGCGCGCGAGCTCGAGTCGCTCCGGGGACAGGTCGACGCAGATGATCCGCTCGGCGCCCTGCAGCCGGCACCCGGCGACCGCGCCGAGCCCCACCATCCCGGCACCGAACACCACGCACGTCGACCCGGGCCTGACCTTGGCCGTGTTCATCGCGGCGCCCAGGCCGGTGGATAGGCCACAGGCGAACAGGCATGCGTGGTCCGGCTCGGCGTCCGGCGAGACCTTGGCCAGCGCGATCTCCGGGACCACCGCGTACTCGGCGAACGTGCTCGTACCCATGAAGTGGCGGATCTGCTCGCCCCCCCGCGAGAGGCGCGTCGTTCCGTCCGGGAGGTACCCCTTGTTCTGCTGGTCGCGGATCGCCAGGCACAGATTGGTGTCCGGGCTCAGGCAATGGATGCACTCCCGGCACTGAGGGGAGAACAGGGTCACCACCAGATCCCCCTGCGAGACGCTCGTGACGCCCTCGCCCACTCGCTCGACGAACCCTGCGCCCTCATGGCCGAGCACGGTCGGCGCATAACCGGACGGATCCACGCCGGATGCCGTGTACATGTCGGTGTGGCAGACGCCGCAGGCCGCCAATCGCACGAGAACCTCGCCGCGTCGCGGCTCGGCGAGATCGACCTCGGTGACGTTCAGGGGCGTGCCGAACTCCTCGAGCACGGCGGCGCGGATCTTCAACGTGACGACTCCTTCGCTCGGTTTGACTGCGCCGGAACCTTATTGCCCACGGCGTTATTGCCCGCGGCGAGTGTCCAGCGCGTCGATCATCAACTCCAGCATCCGCTGCCACCGCTCAGGCTCGACGTTGCGCGCGGCCCGGGTCGCGGCGAACAGGAGCCGGAGATCAAGCGTGGTGGCATCGGCGCGGAGGCGCCCCTCGGCGCGCGCGGCCGCCAGCAGTCGCTCCTGGGCCGCGGTGGTCCGGGCGACGGCCTCGACCACGTCAGGATGGTCTGCGACCCGCATCCGGGCCTCGAGCATCGCGTAGTCCGAGCGCTGGGCCGCGACCAGCGCGCGCACCATCTCTGTCAGCGCCGTCCACCGGTCGCCATCCCGCCGGTCCGCCTCTTCGGCGGCGGCTGCGATCTGGTTCATCCGGCGCGTGACGAGGGTTGCCAGCAGTTCATGCTTGGACCCGAACGCGCGGTAGATGCTCGCAACCCCGGCGCCGGCGGCCTCGGCGACCTCGCTCATCGGCGCGTCGAGCCCGCGGCGGCCGAAGACCTCGGTCGCGGCGGCCAGCAGGCGCTCGCGTTTGGCCTGGGGGTGCAGCCGCGACCATTCGCACCGTTCGGCCGGCGCCGGAGCGGTGACGAGATCGTCGGAAAGCGGGCCTGGGAGCGGAATGACCATTCCGCTACAGTAGCGGACGTGCCTTCCGGTAGCCAAAGGGATCACGGGGCCAACCCGAACCTGATCCTGGCGGTGACCGCGCTGGCGGGCTTGGCGTACTCGATGCTGAGCTCGGCGGTCATCCCGGCGCTGCCGTCGATCCAGCACAGCCTCCACGCGACCGAGACCGGCGTGACCTGGCTGCTGACCGGATACCTGCTGTCGGCATCGGTCGCGACGTCGATCCTCGGCCGCCTCGGCGACATGTACGGCAAGGAGCGGCTGCTGCTGATCACGCTCGTCATCCTCGCCGCCGGCACCGTGATCTCGGCGCTCTCGACCTCGCTGGCGCCGATGATCGCCGGCCGCATCATCCAGGGCGCCGGGGGCGGGATCTTCCCGCTGGCGTTTGGGATCGTGCGCGACGAGTTCCCGCGCGAGCGGGTCGCCGGCAGCATCGGGATCCTGTCCTCCATCCTCGGCGTCGGGGGCGGCGTCGGAATCGTGATCGGCGGCCTGATCGTCGAGCATCTGGACTACCACTGGCTGTACTGGGTCCCGCTGGTGGTGACCGTGGTCGCCGCGGTCTGCACGTGGCGCTTCGTCCCTGAGTCCCCGGTGCGGGTCCCGGGCCGCGTCAACTGGCTCGCCGCCGCGCTGATGACCGCCGGCTTCTGCTGCGTGCTGGTCGCCATCTCGGAGACGACGACGTGGGGCTGGGGCTCGGCGCGCACGCTCGGGCTGCTGGCGCTGGGGCTGATCCTGTGCGCGGCCTGGGTCGCCGTCGAGGTGCGCAGCGAGGAGCCGCTGATCGACATGACGATGATGCGGATCCGCGGGGTTTGGACGACAAACCTGGTTGCGTTCCTGCTCGGCGGCGGGATGTACGCGTCGTTCTTGATCATTCCCCAGTTCGCCCAGCTGCCCGCGAGCACCGGGTTTGGGTTCGGGGCGTCGGTGGTCACCGCCGGCCTCTACCTGCTCCCGGCGGCGCTGGGGATGAGCCTGCTGGGATCGGTGGCGGGCCGGGTGGCCCGGCGTTATGGCCCCAAGTCGGCGGTGATCGCCGGCAGCGGCATCACCGCGGCGGCCTTCGCTTTCTTCGCCGCCCTCCACGGCCACCCCATCGACATGCTGATCAGCACGGCGCTGATGGGGATCGGGATTGGGCTGGCGTTCGCGGCGCTGGGAAACCTCAGCGTGCAGGCCGTCCCGGCGCATCAGACCGGCGTGGCCACGGGGATGAACACGGTGATGCGGACCCTCGGGGGAGCGCTCGGCGGCCAGATCGTCGCCACCTTCATCGCCGACAACGTCGTCCACGGGCTGCCCACGATCACCGGCTTCACCGACTCGCTGGTGCTGCAGGCGGGCTTCCTGGTGGTGGCCATGCTCGCCGGGGTCCTCGTTCCCAGGGCGCTGGCGAGCGAGCCTCAGCCCGAGATGCCCGAGGTGCCAGAGCCCGGGTTCGCCCGTGCGCAGGAGGCCGGCTAGAGCCGTGCCGCACCCGTCCCGCCGTGGCAGTCGCTCCGATCCGCGGGGTGAGAACTACAAGTGGATCGCGCTGTCCAACTGCACGCTGGGGGTGCTGCTGGCGACGCTCGATGCGTCGATCACGCTGATCGCGATGCCGGACATCTTCAAGGGGATCTCGCTTGATCCGCTCGTCCCGTCCAACAGCTTCTATCTGTTGTGGATGATCCTCGGCTTCCTCGTCGTGTCGAGCGTGCTGATCGTCAGCCTCGGCCGGCTCGGCGACATGTTCGGCCGGGTCCGGATCTACAACCTGGGGTTCGTCATCTACACCGCGGCGTCGCTGCTGTTGACGATCGACTGGCTGACGGGCACGAGCGGGGCGCTGTTCCTGATCGTGTTCCGAATCGTGCAGGGCATCGGCGCCGCGTGTCTGCTCGCCAACTCCGCGGCCATCATCACGGACGCGTTCCCGGCCAACCAACGCGGGATGGCACTGGGAATCAACAACATCGTCGGGGTCAGCGGTATGTTCGTCGGGCTCGTCCTCGGCGGGCTGCTGGCGCCGATCAGCTGGCGGCTGGTGTTCCTGATCTCGGTTCCGGTCGGCCTGTTCGGCACGGTCTGGGCCTATCTCAAGCTGCAGGAGATCTCGACGCCGCGGCGCGCCAGGATCGACTGGGCGGGCAACGTCTCGTTCGCGCTCGGCCTGATCCTGATCATGATCGCCGTCACCTACGGGATCCGGCCCTACGGCCATTCGGCGACAGGGTGGGGGAGCCCCAAGGTGCTGATCCTGATCGGTTGCGGGCTGGCCTCGCTCGTCGTCTTCGGCCTCGTCGAGCGACGAGCCCACGACCCCATGTTCCGCCTGCCGCTGTTCAAGATCCGTGCGTTCACGTTCGGCACCCTGTCGACGTTCCTCTCGGCGGTCGCCCGCGGTGGGCTGATGTTCATGCTGATCATCTGGCTCCAGGGCATCTGGCTTCCCCAGCACGGCTATGACTTCACCGAGACGCCAGTGTGGGCGGGGATCTACATCCTCCCTCTGACGATCGGCATGCTGTTCGCCGGACCCACCTCCGGCTATCTGTCCGACCGCTTCGGCGCCCGTCCGTTCGCCACCGGCGGCATGCTCGGCGCCGCGATCAGCTTCCTCCTGCTCGCCCTGCTGCCGGTCAACTTCCCGTACCCGCTGTTCGCCGCGATCCTCTTCCTCAACGGCGTCTCGATGGGGATGTTCGCCTCGCCCAATCGCGCCGGCGTCATGAACAGCCTGCCGCCGACCGATCGCGGCGCCGGCGGGGGCATGAACCAGACCTTCCAGAACTCGGCCCAGGTGCTGTCGATCGGCATCTTCTTCACGCTGATGATCCTCGGCCTGGCGTCATCGCTGCCCCACGCGATGGCGACCGGCCTGGAGGCGCACGGGGTGTCGGCGCACACCGCGGAGACGGCCGCGCACCTGCCGCCCGTGTCGATCCTGTTCGCCGCCTTCCTCGGCTACAACCCCATTCAGCACCTGCTCGGCCCCGCAGCGCTCGCCCATCTCAGCCACGCCCAGCAGGCGCTGCTCACCGGCCGCTCCTTCTTCCCGAAGCTGATCGAGGCTCCGTTCCGCAGCGGTCTCCACGAGGCGTTCGCGTTCGCCATCGTGGCCTGCCTGGTCGCCGCGGTCGCCTCCTTCTCCCGGGGGGGTCGAGTGGCTGACGCCGACGCGGGTCAGGCGGAGCCGGCGGGCGGCTCGTCGGCGGACCGGGCCCCGCGCTCCGAGCGCGCGGCCGAGCCCGTCACTCGCTGACGCGGCGAGGTGCGGCGGTTGCGCATCGCGCGGCCGAGCTCGGCGATTCCGCAGGCGGCTGAACGCGTCCGAGCTGCGGAGCCTCGACGACGCCCTCGCGGTCGTCTTCGGCCTTTAGTCGCCTCAGGAGCTGGGCGGTGAAGACGACGTGCGGTCGCTCAGTGCGAGCGTGCCGCGCGCGAAGCACCGGAAGTTACAGGTTGCTTACAAGTTTCCGGCCTCATGCCTCAACCGCCGCCAGACCCTACGGCGGCCCTCAATACCCCGAGAAATCCTCCGTATTCCTCAGCTTTTCTGCCACACCCTCACGTCGAGCTTGAGGCTGGGGCAGGTCCGGCAGGCGGCGCGCAGCTCAATACTTTCGCTCGCGCACTTGACACGGCGACGGGCGGCTCCATATTGTGCCGCTCGCTTAGTACCCCGTGGGGCCGGGGTACCAAACCTAAAGATTTGGGGCTGAGTGACGATGGGCTGGGCTGGTGCCAACAGTGCCGTAAGGGCTGTCGCTTGTCGTACGCGCTGAGACCGGCGTACGCCGGGGCCGCGGTTCGCGGTGCCACGCGTCCGCTTGGACGGGCCGGCCTTGGCACCCGCCGGCAGCGGTTCTGGTTCGGCATCGTGGGCCTGATCGCGCTGTCGCTCCCCTACGCGACCACGCTGGCCGCAGGGATCCGAGCCGAGCTGTCGCCTCCTGCGGCGGTGGCGGTGCCCCTGCCGTCGCTGACCCTGCCGGCAGCCGCATTCCCACAGGTGGCGATCCCGCGGCTGCAGACCCGCACGCCCGCAGTCGGCTCGGTCGCGCCGACCGCTTCGTCGCGCGGCAGCGGCGCGAGCACGGTGGGCCGGTCGACCGTCCGCCCCACGGTCAGCACCCGTCGCACGGTGATCCGCTCCCGGCTCGGCGCTCCGATCCGGCGCTACCTCCCGGTGACGAGGAGCACTTACTCGCTGACCGGTTCGGCACCGGTTTCCGCGTCCGGGAGCTACCCGAGCTCGGCGGTCATCTCGGGACTGGCCGGAGCGCTAACTGGAGCATCGGCGACAGTGGTCAATACCGAGCCGGTGCCGGTGCCTGCCCCGGTGCCCTCGGCTCCGGTCGTCGCGGCGCCGATGGTGCCGACGGTCCAGCAGACGACCCCGGCCCTTCCTCCTGCCGCTCCCGCGCCGGCAGCGCCCGCCGGGGGCTCAGGCTCAGGCTCAGGGCAAGGGACAGGGACAACCGTCAATCCCCACGCCGCCGGGCATAGCGACCGGCGGGCTGCGGGCACGTCCGGGTCGGCCCCGGGCGCCTCGGGATCCGCTCCGGCGGCAGCCATGCAGGCTCCGGCGTTGGTGAGCGCCGCTCCGGCTCCGGCTCCGGCCGCGGCTAGCACCGCTCCCGCTGCTCCGGCGACGGCGTCCACAGACCCGGCTCCCGCGACAGCGACGACGGATCCCAACCCGGCTCCGGCGGCAGCGACCACCTCTTCGGCTCCGGCGACGACGGCTCCGGCGACGACGGCTCCGGTGTCGGCCGCTCCGGCTTCGGCGGCGACGGCTCCGGTGTCGGCCGCTCCGGCTTCGGCGACGACCGCTGCGGCTCCCGCGGCGACCGCTTCGGCTCCCGCGACGGCGACCACGGACCCCGCTCCGGCGAGCGCGGACCCCGCTCCGGCGAGCACCGACCCCGCTCCGGCGAGCACCGACCCCGCTCCGGCCGGCGCCGGCGTCACATCGGTCGTCTCCGATCCGAGTGCCTCGACCCCTCCGCCCGGACCCGCTCCTGCGATCAGCTCTCCCACGAGCGCCCCGATCGGCTCAGGCTCCTCGGCGACCGATTCGATCAGCCCGGCCGCGACCTCCGATGACGCCTCGGTGACGATGAGCGCGCCGACGACCACCACGCTGGCGTCGAGTCCGATCGTCAGCACGGCGGTCACGACCAGCACCGGCACGGCCTCGAGCACCACGTTCGCGACCTCGAGCGGCGCGACGGGATCGAACCCCTCGAGCGGCGCCGGTACCGGCGTCGGCGGCGACACCGCGACCAGCGGCACGACGCTCCAGGCGAGCGGCACCGCGAGCACCGGCACGAGCGTGACGCCTGCGGACGGCTCCGGTCCAAACCTGGCGGCGGCCGGCAGTGGCACCACCGCGTCGGGAGCCGGTGACTCCTCGCCGACGCCGACCGACACGGGCTCATCGACCCAGGTCCCGGCACCAAGCGCGACAACTTCTGATCTGACCAGCATCGTCACCAGCACCAGCGACCCGGCGGCGGTTCCCGGCAGTGCTCGTGGCCCGCCCGCCGGCGCTGTGCTCATCACTGCCGCTGCGGGCGGCTCGGTGACGTCCGGCGACGCCACCCTCACCTTCGCCCCCGGCAGCCTCCCCGCTGACGCATACGTGTCGATCACCCTGACGACCGTGCTCCTCCCGGGGACCACCCACTCGGTTCTGGCCTATGACCTCCTCGCGATCGACGTCACCACCGGAGCCAAGATCGAGCAGTTCAACTCACCGCCGGTGCTCACCGTGGCCGGCGCGACACCGGGCTCGCAGATCTTCTACGTGCCGCCGACCGGCGCTCTCGTCCCGATCACGACGAGCTACCACGGAACCGCGGTCTCGGCCGGCCTGCCGCATTTCTCGACCTATGTCGTGGCGCCGCCGCCGCTGTTCCAGGACGTCACGGTGCGGCTCGACAACTCGAGCATCGTGCTCGTCGAGGACGGCGTCCCGGTCTCGGTCTCCCTC
>DASZMU010000103.1:0-34660 GCA_035551695.1 Solirubrobacteraceae bacterium | reverse complement strand
AGCGGTCGTTCACCCGGTGACGGACCGGCTCCGTGTCGGCGTGCTCGGCGCCTCCGGCTCGTGGCACGCCCGCGGGCTGATCGGCGCCCTGTCCGCTCGCGGCCACGAGGTGCTCGCCATCCCCGCCACGCGCCTGGAGTCCGGGGTCGACGAGCACGGCGACGCGCACGTGCTCGGGCCGGAGGGCGCGGTGCTGGATGAGCTTGACCTGCTGGTCGTCCGTGGCCTCCCCCGCGGCTCGCTGGAGCAGGTGATCTTCCGGATGGACGCCCTCCACGTCCTCGCCGGGCACGGCGTCCGCTGCGTCAACAGTCCGCGCGCGATCGAGCGCACCGTCGACAAATCGTGGGCCGGCGCGGTCCTCGCCGCCGCGGGGGTTCCCACTCCGCCGACGATCGTCTGCGAGCGCCATGAGGGGGCGATGGCGGCGTTCGAGCGGCTGGGCGGCGACGTCGTCGTCAAGCCGCTGTTCGGCGCCATGGGCAACGGGATCGTGCGCATCGAGGATCGCGACGTGGCCCACCGGGTGTTCCGTGCCCTGGAGCTGGAGCGGGCCGTCTACTACGTGCAGCGCACGATCGCGCCGGCGGGATGCCGCAACCTGCGGGTGCTCGTTGCGGCCGGTGAGGTGGCGGGCGCGATGGAGCGCATGAGTGACTCGTGGCGGGCCAACGTCGCGCGCGGCGCCCGCCCGCGGGCCGTCGCGCTGAGCGAGGCCGAGCGGGGCCTGGCGCTGGCGGCGGCCGCGGCTGTCGAGGCCGACGTCGCCGGGGTCGACCTGCTCGCCGCCCCGGACGGGGAGATCGTCGTGCTCGAGGTCAACGGGATCCCCGGCTGGCAGGCGCTCCAGTCGGTCTGCGAGCAGGACCTGACGCAGCGCGTGGCGAGCGCCTGCGAGGCGCTGGTGTCACGACACTAGTCCCGGCGTGATGCGGCCCTCGTGGAGAGCGGTGGCGACGAGCGCCCCCGTGGCTCCGGCGGACTCGAGTGCCCGCAGGTCTGAGTCGTCGCGCACGCCGCCGCCGGCGTAGATCGCCACCTCCGGGACGGCCGCGGCAAGCTCGGCCACGGCGCGCAGCGGCGGACCGGAGCCGCTGCCGACGCGGATGAGATCGATGACCAGCACCTCGCGCACCCCCAGCTCGGCGGCCAGGGGCGCGGCGGCGGCCGGCTCGCGGCCGGCGAGCTCCGGACGAGGAGAGACCAGCCGTCCATCGCGGAGGTCGAGGCTGAGCACCCGCGGCGGCGCCGGGGCCGCGAGAAACCGCTCGTCCGGCGCACCTGCGCCCAGCGACTCGGTGCCGATGACATTCCGTGCCGCTCCGGCACGGGCCAGCGCCGCCGCCCGCTCCGGGGTGGTGGCGCCGGCGTCGACCCACGGCTCGGCCACCGCACCCAGGGTGGTCAGCGTCGCTTCGTCCACCGGCGCCCCGGCGAGCGCATCCAGATCGGCGACGTACAGGCGGCGGGTGCGGCAGACGGCGCCCAGCGCGCGCGCGACAGCGACCGGCTCGCACCCCTCGACGAGCGGGCTCCGCAGCGGTGCGTACTCGGCGCGCTGCCCGCGGCGGGCGTGCACGACGATGCCGCCCTTGAGATCGAGGACCGGCACGATTTCCATCGTCGGCGGCGGACCCTAACGTGTGATCCGCCCACTCTGGGGGAAAAACTGCCCGTTATCGGCTGGTTTACCCCCAGAGTCGGTGAGCTGCTGCAATGCCGAGGATGCCCGCGTTGCGCCAGCCGCCGGTCCCGGTCATCGGTCTCGACGTGGGCGGCGCCAACACCAAGGCGGCGGTGGCGTACGACGGCCGGCGGGCAGAGACGGTGTCCGAGCCGTTCGAGGTGTGGCGGGCCCCGGACCGGCTGGCCGACGTGATCGCGGCCGTCATCGGACGACTGGGACATCCCGGCGCCGCCGTTGCGCTGACCACGACCGCCGAGCTCGTCGACGTGTTCGCGAGCAAGCGGGAGGGCGTACTGCACGTCCTCGGCGCGGCGCGGCAGGCGCTGCCCGGCCGCTCGGTGCGGGTCATGACCACCGCCGGCGACCTGGTCGGCCTCGAGGCGGCGCGGGCCGCGCCGCTGGACTGCGCGGGCGCCAACTGGGTGGCGACGGCGCTGCTCGTCGCGCGCTCGCTGCCGGATGCGATCCTGCTCGACTGCGGCGGCACGACGACCGATGTGATCCCGATCGTCGACAACCAGGTGGCCGCCCGGGGCCGCACGGACCTCGAGCGGCTGCGGCACGACGAGCTCGTCTACACCGGCGCCCTGCGCACCAACATCGCCGCCGTGGTCTCGCAAGTGCCGATCGGCGGCGCACCGTGCCCGGTGTCCTCCGAGCTCTTCGCGATCAGCGCCGACGCGCACCTGCTGCGCAGCAACCTGACCGCAGAGCAGTGCACGTGCACGTTTCCTGACAACAGAGGCCCCTCGCTTCCCGAGGTCCGTTCCCGGCTGGCCCGCGTCGTCTGCGCCGACCCGGAGCAGCTCGCCGACGGCGACCTCGAGGCGATCGCCGCCGCCGTGGAGGAGGGCCAGATCGCCTCCATCGCCGCCGCCCTGCGCCGCGTCGCGGACCGCGTCTCCACCGGCGCGCCGGTGATCGCCGTCGGCGTGGGCGCGTTCCTGGCCCGCGCCGCGGCGGAGCGCTGCGGGCTGCCGATCGCCTCGGACGCCACCCTGCCGTCCCTGTTGAGCGGCCCGGCCGGCGACGTCGCCGCCGCGGTCGCCCTGTCGGTGCTCGGCCGTGCGTGAGCTGCGGCCACTGGTGGTCAAGGTCGGCGGCGGGCTGCTCCGGGACGGCGGCCTCGAGGGCCTGCGACGCGCGTGCGGGGAGGCGACCGAGCTGGCCACCCGCCGGCCGGTGCTCGTCGTGCCCGGGGGCGGCCCGTTCGCCGATGCGGTCCGCGCGGTCGACGCCCAGGTCGGCCTTGGCAACGCCGTCGCTCACGTGCTGGCGCTGCGGGCGATGGATCAGCTCGGCGTACTGGTGCGCGAGCTGCTGCCGGCCGCCGAGGTCATGACGGGCTTGAGCGTGCCCCGCGGGCTGGCCATGGTCCGCGCCACCCCCGCGTTCGAGGACCGGCCGGACGTGCCGCAGTCCTGGGCGGTCACGAGCGACTCACTGGCGGTGTTCGCGGCCGCCGCCATCGGGGCCGAGGAGGCCGTCCTGCTCAAGGCGGTGCCTGGAGTGCTCGCGCAGTGGCCGTCGGACGCCCCGCCGGTCCCAGCGTTGACGGCCGATGAGCTCCAGGCGCTTCAGGCCCGCGGCGGCGGGCGGGCCGTGGACGCCTACCTGCCGGAGGCCGTGCGCCGCACAGGCGTGGCCGTCGTCGTCCGGGCGCCCGGCGGGGCGGTGGGGACGCGCATCACCGGGGCGTGAGAGCGGACCTCGGCGACCGCGGCCGCCACCAGCTCCGCGTCGAGCTTGCCCGTGCGGTCCCCACCCCGGCACACAGCCGAGCGCACGCCGACGACGTCGGCCGCCACGCGGCGCAGCTGGCCCCGGGTCAGCTGCCCGGCGACGCCGAAGCTTCCGCCCGCCCGGCGCACACGGGCGACCAGGTCCGTCAGCTCGGCCTCCGACATCCAGTCGTACAGACCCCGTCCATCCTTGACACACGTGTCGACGAGCGCGCCGGAGATGCCGGCCCGGTCGACGAGCACCGGCAGCCAGCCCGGGGCGAGCGCCGGCGGATCAAGCGCGCGGGTGTCGGCATACGCGGCGGCGATCACCGCCGTCTGCGGTCCCGCCGCCTCCGCAACCGCGCTCATCAGCGCAACGGCCGAGTCGATCTCGCGCACCCCCCGCAGCCCCACCTTGACGTAGGCGGCGCCGCTGAGCGCGGCGCCGTGCGCCGCCAGCGCCGCCGTGTGGGGCAGGTTGGGCAGGTCACCGAGCGCCACGCTCACCGGGGCCGCCGTCCCCACTACGCGCACCACTTCGCACAGAACGCGCGGCGACGGCGCGCCGAGCGCTCCTTCAGCCGGATCCTTGACGTCGATGATGTCCGCTCCCCCCGCAAGGGCGCGGCGCGCCTCCTCCGCCGAAACGACGCTGACCAACAACTTCATACCGCCGCCTGCCCCGAGCGGCCGCGCTCGACCCTCGCGCCGCGGCGATCGAAGTCGGCGACGCTGATATCGGTGCCGGCGCCCGCCTCCACACGCAGATGGTCAGCCACGTCGACCGCCCGCTCTGGGCTATCGACGATCCCGTACACGGTGGGTCCCCACGAGCTCTGCCCCACCGCTCCGACACCCAGCCCCAGCAACGCGTCGACGAGTGGCGCGGCGAGGGGATGAAAGACGCCACCCTGCTGGGTGGCGAACATCGACCCCACCTCGCGCTGGATCTGGCTCAGCGCGGCGCCGAACTCCTCGATGTCGGCCGTCAGCAGTCCGGGCAACAAGCCGGACAACAGCAACCGCGACACGTGCGCCTCGACACCCGTCGGCTCGCGCAGGCAACCGAAGAAACGCTCCTCGGCGTTCCCGGAGAGTCCCTCGACCCCAAGGGGCAGCGCCAGCACGCACCGCCACCCCTCGGGCATCGGGTAGCGGGCGAGCAGGGGGCTGATCCACTCACCGCCGCGCACTCCGGCCTCGAGCACCAGGCCGGGGCCGGTGAACGTCCAACAGCCGACGCTGGACCGCGCACCCCGCCAGCTCGCCTCCGCCAGCTCCTCCGGTCCCGGCGAGATGCCCGCAAGCTCGGCGAGCCCGCGTGCGATGGCCAAACCGAGCTTCGTCCCCGACCCAAGCCCGCTGTGCGGCGGGATCGTCTCGCGCACGTTGACCTCAACGCCCCCGCGCAGGCCGAACGCCGCCCGCGCCCGGCGCGCGAAGGTCGCGGCGCGGTCGGCCTGTGATCCGGAAACGATGAGCGAGTCGGCGGGCTCGGCGCCCAGCCGCCTCACCTCCACGACCACCCGCGGCGCCTCGATCCCCACGCCGAAGCCCCCAAAGCGGCGCGCTCCCACACCGGCCGGGTCGAGCATCCCAAAATGCAGGCGCGCCGGCGCGGTGACCACGATCTCGGTCACGTCCGCTCGGCGACGTAGCGTCGCACGTAGTCCATCGCCGCGCGCTCGCGGGGCCCGGCGGTCTTGTCCACCAGCTCCTGAAGACGAGCGAGCTCGGTCCGCACCCGCTCGGGATCCAGCCACCTCAGCCGGGAGGCGAGGATCGACGCTTCGACGACGGCGTACCGGGCGCGGCACAGGCCGAGCGACTCCTGCGAGCCGGCGCCGGCGGCCACCACCCGGGCCCGCACCCGGGACCGGGCCACGCCGTCCTTGCTGGGTGCGATCTCGGTCACGACCACCTCCCGCCAGGAGCTGGCCGCCTTGATCACCGCCCCGGCGATGACCGTGGCGGGGCGCATCGCCGGCGAAGGACGCCCCAGCGCGGCCTGGACGAAGAGGAGCACATCGTCGGTCAGATGGACGACCGCCTCGCCGCGAAAGCGCAGGTTCCGCAGGGTCCGGGTGGCATCGAACGGCCAGAAGACGAGCTCGTCCTCGCCCCAACGCACCCCCATCGCCGCGCAGTTGACGACACCGTCCGGCCCGGTCGTGGTCACCACGGTCTCGATCAGCGGGGCCTGCTCACCCCCCTCAGCCGACAAGGCTGAAGAACTCCTGGCGCGCGCCCGCGTCATCTTGCAGCACGCCACGCAGTGCCGAAGTGACCGTCCGCGCACCCGGCTTGCGGACACCCCGGATCGTCATGCACATGTGTTCGGCGCTCAGCACCACCCCCACTCCTCGCGGCGCGAGCTCCCGCTCCAGCCAGTCGGCGATCTGGACCGTCAGCCGCTCCTGGAGCTGCAGGTCCCGGGAGAAGGCCTCGACGACGCGCGCGAGCTTGGAGATCCCGATGATCCTGTCCCCGGGCAGGTACGCGACGTGCGCCTGACCGTGGAACGGCAGCAGGTGGTGCATGCACAGCGTGTGGAAATCGATGTCGCGCACCAGGACGAGCTCTTCATAGACCCCCTCGTTCGGGAACACGGTGGCGTCGAGCTTCGCGGGCGTGATCAGCTCGGCGAACGACGCGGCGACGCGACGCGGGGTCTCGAGCAGATCCGGGGAGTCGACATCGGCGCCGATCGCCCGCAGCAGCTCCAATGCGGCACGCTCTGCGGCGGCGACGTCGAGCTTGGAGGCGTCGACCACGCGCCCGGTCGCGGTCGCGGCCGCATCTCCGCGCTCACGCCCTCCCGAGTCCATCGAGCCAGCGTAACGCGTGGCCGCATCCTTACGCCATCGCCGGGTCGCTCAGCCGCGTGGCCAGCTCGATGAGCATGCGGACCCCATAGCCGGAGGCGCCCGGGCAAAACGCGTCACCGCGATCCTCGTCGAGCAGCGCCGGGCCCAGCATGTCGACATGCGCCCACGGCCCGTGGCCGGCGAACTGCGCCAGGAAGGTCGCGGCGACGATGGGGAAGCCGAAGCTCCTGCCCGCGTTGTTGCGCAGGTCGGCCACGGTCGAGTCGATCAGCGGTCGGAAGCGCGGGTGAAGCGGCCAGGGCCACGCGAGATCGCCGCTGGCATTGCCCGCCGCGACGACGGCGTCGCGCCACGCCTCGTCGGCGCCGAAGACGCCGGCGTACACGTCGCCCATGCCCTCGCGCATCGCTGCCGTCAGGGTGGCCAGGTCGACGAGGTGCGTCGCGCCCTCGCGGCGGGCGTACCAGAGCGCGTCGGCCAGGATCAGGCGTCCCTCGGCGTCCGGATTGGTCACCTCGACGGTGAGGCCGGCCGCGGTCGTGATGACGTCCGTCGGCCGCATCGCTGAGCCGCTCAGCATGTTCTCGCAGGCAGGCACGACCCCCGTCACCGAGAGGGGAAGCCCCAGCTCGGCGATCGCCCCCATCGCCGCCACGACGGCTGCGCCACCCGCCATATCGGCCTTCTGGCGGACGATGTCGGACCGCGGCTTGAGGAAGTAGCCGCCCGCGTCGAAGGTGACCGCCTTCCCCACCAGCGCCAGCCGCGGTGCCTCCGGCGCCTCCGGCGGCTGGTGGCGGAGGAGGACGAGCAGCGGCCGGGCGAGGCTCCCCGCACCGACGGCGACCAGCGCGCCGAGCCCCGCCTCTGCCGGGTCGATGATCTCCGCTGCAACGTGTTCGAGCCCCGCCGCGCGCTCAGCGAGCGCCGCCGGTGAGAGCAGGTTGGGCGGGGCGTCCACCAGCTCCCGGGCGGCGTTGGTCCAGCGCGCCACGAGCGCCGCGCGGGCGGCCACCGGCCCCAGGCCGCTGTCGCAGCCACAGATGACAAAGCGCTCAACGCTGCGGGGCGGCTCGCCGCTTCGCCAGCGGCGGCCGTCGTATCCGCCGAGGACGGCGCCTTCGGCGAGGGCGCGCACCTGCTCTGCGAGGGGGACCGGCACGGCCTCGTCGAGCGCCCACGCGACCGCCCCGCCTCGGCGGCACGCGCGCACCGCCCGCGCCGCGCCCGTCCGCAGGCCCTCGACGTCCGGCTCGACCGCGACGACGGCGAGCGGAGCGCGCGCGTCACCTCGAGGGTCGCTTGGGTGTCGATACACGATCGCCACCGGGTCGGCATCCGCCAGCGCGCGGTCCGGAGCACCGAGCTCCGTCGCGCGCGCTCCCACCGACGTCGCGACGAGGTCGGCACCGAGCCCGTCCGGGTCGCCGGCAGTGACCTCGATGTGCATCATGTGACGGTGATCATTCTTGTCTGCGGTCGTTCGCTGCGCTAGGCTTGACTTCACTTATAGGAGGGAGGCATCTTATGAAGTGGGTAAAGCCGGAGTTTGAGTTCGTTGACCTCTGCTCCGAGGTCACGTCTTACCTTTACCACCGGTAGGGGCCTGGTATCGACGGTGAGCACCTGAAGCCGATGCGGCCTCCGGTCTCCGCCTGAGGCTGCATCCCGCTTCGGTACGGCGTGCACGTTCGGATCCTCGGATCGGCCGCCGGCGGAGGATTTCCACAGTGGAACTGTCACTGTGAGCCGTGCGACGCGGCGCGCGTGGGTGATCGTGCACGACCGCGGATGCAGTCATCGCTCGCAATCCGAGGAGACGAGGGGCCGTGGTTTTTGGTGAACGCCTCGCCTGACGCGCGTCAGCAGCTCGAGGCGCTGACGCCCCGGCAGCCTGACGGCGTTCGTGCGCCGCCGATCGCCGGCGTGCTGCTGACCGACGCCGAGATCGATCACACGGCGGGGCTCCTACTGCTGCGCGAGTCGGCGACACCGGTCCGCGTGTTCGGCGATGCGGGCATCGAGCGTGCTCTACACGAGGGGTACCCGGTGCTGGCGATGCTGGAGCGCTACTGCGGCGCCGAATGGCGGACGCTGGAGCGGGAGCGCGCGACGCCGCTCGAGGGATCCAGCCTCACCGTGGAGCCGTTTGCCGCGGGCGGGGATCCCCCGCGCTATGCGACCGGGTCCGACATCGAGCTCGAGGCAAGCGGGTTCGTTTTCCGTGACCAGGCCGGCCGCGGGGTGGTCACCTACGTCCCCGGTCTTGCCCGGCTGGACGAGGACGTTCTCGGCCGCTTTGCCGCGAGTGATCTGGTGCTGGTCGACGGGACCTTCTGGCGCGACGACGAGCTCGCCCAGCTCGGCATCTCAGCGCGCACCGCGTCCGATATGGGACACGTGGCGCTGTCGGGCCCCGGCGGGACGCTCGACGCGCTCGCACGACTGGAGCGCCCGCGCAAGGCGCTCGTGCACATCAACAACACCAATCCCATCCTGCTCGAGGACTCTCCTGAGCACGAAGCAGTCATCCGGGCCGGCGTCGAGGTCGCCTATGACGGGCTCGAGTTCGAGGTATGACCGATTTCGTCGCCGAGCTGCGCGCCCAGGGAACGCGCTATCACAACCTCCACCCGTTTCACCGGCGCATGGACGCCGGCGAGCTCACGCGTGAGGAGCTCCGGCGCTGGGTCACCAACCGCTTCTACTACCAGAAGTGCATCCCGCTCAAGGACGCGGCGATCATGGCCAACTGCCCGGAGGTCGCGGTCCGGCGCGAGTGGATCCAACGGATCGTCGACCACGACGGCGCGACCGAGGGAACGGGCGGGATCGAGTCCTGGCTGCGGCTCGCCGAGGCGCTCGGCGTCAACCGAGAGGAGCTGGAGTCCGAGCGCGGCGTCCTCCCGCCGGTGCGCTACGCCGTCGACGCATATGTGAACTTCGCTCGGCAGAAGCCGTGGATCGAGGCGGTCGCGTCATCGCTCACCGAGCTGTTCGGCCCGGCCGCGATCCGTGTGCGGCTGGAGGCACTCGAACGGCACTACGACTGGATCGACCCGGCGGGGCTCGAGTACTTCCGGACACGGCTGGTCAAGGCGCCGCGCGACGCGCAGTACGCTCTCGACCTCGTCGTCGCGCGCTGTAACACGCGCGCGCAGCAGGAGGCGGCTGTGTCGGCGCTGCGCTTCAAGACCGAGATGTTGTGGGCACAGCTCGACGCCGTCGAGCGGGGCGACAGCCAGCCGCCGGGACAGGGCGCATGACTCGTCCCCGCCTCGTCACCGGTGCACGATTGCGCTATGACGAGGTCCGCGGCGAGTACGTGCTACTCGTCCCCGAGGGCGCCGTCCGGCTGAATGCCACCGCGGCCGAGGTGCTGGATCTGTGCGACGGTGAGCGGTCGTTCGACGACATCGTCGGGGCCCTCGCCGCCCGCTATGAGGGCGCTGACCTACGTGACGACGTTCGCGGGCTGGTTGACGCGCTGACTGAGAAGGGACTCCTCGTCGATGCCGCAGCGTAGACCGTCCACGCTGATCGCCGAGCTGTCCTACCAGTGCCCGTTGCACTGCCCCTACTGCTCCAACCCGGTCGACATCGGCGACGAGAGGTACCGCCGGGAGCTCGCGGCCGGGGACTGGATCCACACGTTTCACGATGCCCGCGAACTCGGCGTGCTCCAGCTCGCGCTCACGGGCGGCGAGCCGATGCTGCGCCGCGATCTGGTGAAGCTGTGTGCGGGCGCCCGTGACGCCGGGCTCTACTCGTCGCTGATCACCGCCGGGACCCTGTTCACGCGGGAGCGCGCGGAGGCGCTGAAGGCCGCGGGGCTCGACCACGTGCAGATCTCGATCCAGAGCCCGGACCCGGCCGACAACGACCGGATCGCGGGAAACCGGTCGTTTGAGAAGAAGATCGCGGCGGCACGGCTCGTCAGGGAGCTCGACTTCCCGCTGACGATCAACTGCGTCCTGCACCGGCAGAACCTCGACCGGATCGAGGGGGTGCTTGATCTCGCCCTCGACCTGGGCGCGCAACGGCTCGAGCTGGCCAATACCCAGTACTACGGCTGGGCGGTCCCCAACCAGGAGGCGCTCCTGCCCTCATGGGAGCAGCTCCGGCGCGCTGAGGAAGCGGTCCACCGCTTCCGCGAGCGGGTCGGTCCCCGGGTCGATGTCCTCTGGGTGCTCCCTGACCTCTACGAGGAGCTGCCGAAGCCGTGCATGGGCGGCTGGGGTCGGACCGCGATGGTCGTCGCTCCCAACGGCGACGTGCTGCCGTGCCAGGCGGCATCGACAATCCCGGGATTCGAGTTTGCCAACGTCCGCGAGCATTCGCTGGAGTGGATCTGGAGCGAGTCCGACGCGTTCGCGCGCTTCCGCGGGACGGACTGGATGCAGGAGCCATGTCGCTCGTGCCCGCTCGGGCACCAAGCGCTCGATTGGGGCGGCTGCCGCTGTCAAGCCCTGCGACTGACGGGCGACGCGGCGGCCACGGATCCCGTCTGCCGATTCTCGCCGCATCACGATCGCGTCGTGGCAGCGCGCGAGTCGGCGCAGACGGACGAGTTCGTCTACCGGGCGATGAGGCGCCCGGCACGGGTCTGAAACCGGTCAGCCGAGCAGCTGCTCGGCGAGCAGGACCAGGGCGAGCGCGGTCAGAAGGGCGCCGGCGATGCGCTCGCCGGAGTCGCGCAGACGCTCGCTGAGCCGGCCTCCGAGGCGCAACCCCAGTTGCGTGAGGATCAACGCCTGGAGCGGAATGAGTGGGATCACCACCTTGGCCGGGAGTCCGAGGAGGCCGAGCGTGAAGCCGATCGCAAGCTCATCGAGGCTGACGCTGACGCCGAGGAGCAGCGCACCCGCGCCGCGGATCGTGGCGATCCGGGCGAGCTCCTCCTCCTCGCGCTCGCCCCGAGCCACCAGTGCGTACAGGCCGAATGCGAGCAATACGCCGATGGCCACGTAGTCGGCGGCCCCACCGATGACATGCGCAAGCGGCGCCCCCAGCGCAAGGCCGATGAGTGGCATCCCGGCTTCGAATACGCAGAAGAGGACCGACAGCCGCAACCGCTGACTCGGCGTGACGCCGATCACTCCGATCCCGGCGGCGACGACGAACGCGTCGAGGCTGAGCGGGAGCACGAGAGCGACGAGCTTCGCGGTCACGACCGTGACCGTACCCCGTCTTCTCCAACCTCCGCGTGAGCGTCACCTCCCCGCCGCCTTGCGCGGGGGATGTTGCAAGCTAGGATCGATGACGCAATCGATGGTGATGTCAGGGGTCATGGGAGAACGGTCATGCCGATAGGACTGGGCGGTCTGAGCCGCCCGCCTCATTCCGACCGGTCTGGGCTGTTCGCCGGCCTCTCCACGTACTCCCGCATCGTCGCCCGTCTCAGCTGGGATGCGGACGCCATCGATCTCACCCCTGACGCCCGCGCATGGCCGGAGCTCCCACCGGACCGCCGGCGCCGCCTGACCACGCTGCTGACCGGCTTCTGCGTGGCGGAGGAGGCCGTCGCCGAGCATCTCGTCCCGTTCGCCGACGCGACCGAGAAGACCAACTCGATGCTGATGTGGATCTTCTTCCTGCAGCGCCGCGACGAGGATCGCCACGCGCGGCTGTTCGACCGCATCGCCGCCGAGGTACTCGGACTTCCGGGAGCCACCGCGGCGCAGCGGCGCGCCGCCGGCCGGGCCCAGGTCCCGCCCGGCGTGCTCGAGCTCTTCGAGGTGACGCTGCCCGCGATGGCCGCCGATTTGGCGGCGGGACGCACCAGGCTGTGCGACGGTGTCGGTCTCTATCACATGGTGCTGGAGGGAATCATCTTCTCCGCGGGGCAACGCGCGCTGCTCGACGACCTGGCCGACGGCGCACTGCCCGGGGTGCGCGAGGGCGTGGAGCATGTCGAGCTCGATGAGCGCTGGCACGTCGGCTTCGGCCTGCGCTGCCTGACCGAGAGCGGGTGCCCCGTCAACCTCGACGGGGTGCTCGCCCTGGCGACCGAGGCCGCTGATGCCTGGGGCGAAGTGGTGCCCGCCGCGACACGGCAGCGTGTGCTGGATCTGTGCCGGCGGCGGCTGGCCCTCGCTCACCGGGGCGAGAGGCGACCGGCGGCTGCCTGAGCCGATGCCGGGCCGCGCCCGGTCGACGGTTTAGGCGGAGTCGCCGGCGCCGGCGCCGGGCGGGCGGTAGCGCAGCCCGTCGAGCGCGATCCCCAGGATGTGGTCGATCTGTGCCGGCTCGCTGCCGGGGATCTTGGCGATCCCGCCGACCATCTGGATGATCTCGCCCAAATTCGTGTCGTCGCGGACGACGTGCGCCTGCTGCGCGCGCTCCAGGATCGGCTCGCCGGCGGTGAACAACGCGGCGCGGCAGCTCTGGAACAGCGGGGCGCTGCGGTCGACGTAGTCGAGCAGCTCCTGGGCCAGCGCCTGCTTGGTCGCCAGATAGGCGACGAGGCGGTGCAGCCACGCCTCGAAGGCGTCCCACGGAGCCATCCCCTCGAACTCGGCGGCTGAGCGGCACAGGCCCTCGACCTCGTCGACGTAGACCGCCTCGAGCAGGGCCTGGCGCGTTGGGAAATGGCGGTACAGCGTGCCGATTCCCACCTGCGCGCGCCGCGCGATCTCCTCGAGCGACGTTGAGGCTCCCCGCTCGGCAAAGGCCTCCCGCGCCGCAGCAACGACCTTGTCGTAGTTGCGGCGGGCGTCGGCGCGCTTGGGGCGTGCTCGGAGGGTCTGATCTGCGGTGTCCGCCGGGTTCATCAAAAAGTCGCTTGACAAAACGGAGGGTGCCTCCGTTATAGTTATCCGGAGGCTTCCTCCACTTAGTTCTGGAGGTGTCCTCCATTTTACCACCGTCTTATCGCCACAACCAGTTGGGATCCAGATGAATCTTGCTCCTCCACCCTCTTCCGCAGACAACCGCCGCCGCTGGCTGGCGCTCGTCGTCGTCTGCCTTGCCCAGCTCATGATCGTGCTCGACACGACGATCGTGAACGTCGCCCTCCCGTCGATCCAGCGCGATCTCCATTTCACCCAGGGCAATCTCACCTGGGTCGTCGACGCCTTCCTCGTCACGTTCGGCAGCTTCCTGCTGCTCGCCGGCCGACTCGGCGACCTCCTCGGGCGCAAGCGTGTCTTTCTCGCCGGCGTCGTCGTATTCACGGCCGCGTCCGCCCTCTGCGGCGTGGCGCCCAGTCAGGGCTTTCTGATCGTCGCCCGGTTCATCCAGGGCCTCGGCGCCGCCGTGCAGGCGTCGGTGATCCTGGCCATCATCATCACCGAGTTCCCGGAGCCGGCCGACCGGGCGCGTGCCATGAGCGCGTACGTGTTCGTCGCGGTCGCCGGCGGATCGCTCGGCCTGCTCGCCGGCGGTGCGCTGACCCAGGCGCTCAGCTGGCACTGGATCTTCTTCGTCAACCTTCCGATCGGCGCCGCCACGATCGTGCTCGGCCAACTCCTGATCCCCCGCGACCACGGGCTGGGGCTCGATCGCGGCGTCGACTGGCTCGGCTCCCTGCTCGTCACCGGCTCTCTGATGACCGCCATCTACGCCATCATCCAGGTGACCGATCACGGCTGGGGCTCATCGCAGGTGCTCGGCTTCGGAGCCCTGGCGGTCGCGCTCATGGCGGCGTTCCTCGTCCTCGAATCTCGGATCGAGAACCCCATCATGCCGTTGCGCATCCTCCGGCTCCGCGGGCTGGTCGGCGCCAGCGTCGTGCGGGGGTTCCTCGTCACGGGCATGTACTCGACGTTCTTCCTCGGGACGCTGTATCTCGAGCGCATCCTCCACTACGGGGCCCTGCAGACCGGTCTCGCCTTCCTTCCCTGGACGGTGACGGTCGGAATCCTGTCGCTGGGGGTCACGGCCCGTCTCGTCAGGCGCTTTGGGCCGATGCGCGTGCTGGCCGGCGGGATGGTGACGGTGATGATCGGGCTCGGGCTCCTCGGCACCACCGGTCTCCACACGAGCTTCTTCCCCACCATCTTCCTCGCGTACTTCGCGATCGGCCTGGGCATCGGCAGCGCCTTCATGCCCCTGCTCTCGATCGCCATGGCCGACATCCCGGCCGCCGACGCGGGGTTGGGCTCCGGGATCACCAACGTCTCCCAGCAGGTGGCGGGCGCGCTCGGCCTCGCCGTCCTCGGCACCATCGCCACCAACCACTCGCTGGCCCTCGAGGCCCAGCATCACTCCCTCGCCACCTCGCTCGTCAGCGGCTACCACCTCGCCTTCGCGATCGGCGTCACCAGCGTCGCCGTCGGTCTCCTGACAGCGCTCGCCATCCTGCGGCCGGGCGCCGCCAGGGACGACAGCCCGCCCCAGGTCACCCTCGAGCCCACGGACTCCGCGGGCGGAGGGGCCGTGCCGGAGTTGGAGCGCCAGGCGGCGTGAGGCATGCGGTCGTCACCTCTTCTCGCCCAGCTTCGCGGGTGGGCGAGGAGGGGTGGCGGGCCGTTGCCCCGGTTTCTAGGCACACCCCCGCGCAGCGACCTTGATCAGACGGTGACCGTATGGCGGTCGACCAGACCATGAGCAGCGGCCAGATCCTGCTCGGTCAACGACCCCGCCGCAAGCCCGTATCGCCCGTCGTACTGGGCAAGCAACGCTCGCTGCACATCCTCGACGCCCACGCCGGGAACCTCGCCGGCGACCGAGCCGGTGGTGGCTGGGTGCCACTCCAGGCCCAACTCCGCGTACACGTCCTCCAGCACCGGACGCAATGCGTCGGCGGACTCCACCACGACGACGGTCGCGAACAGCCAGGCGCCGCGGATGATCCTCTGTGCCGAACCGATCAGCTTGACCTCGCTGCGCGCGTTGACGCTGAACTCACCCGGGCAGTACTCCCCCGCCACCTCGCCCACCCGCGCATCGACGCCGAGGCCTCGCAGCGCCCGTGCCTGACGTTCGGCCCCATCGGCGAACCGATCGCGGATCTCCGACATCGAGTCGGCCGCCGGCATGATCTCGTCGAGCACGAGACAGCCTGGGTCATAGGCCGCCACCCGGCCACCCGCGGCCCGGATCACCGGAGCAAACCCGCGCCGCTCGGCAGTCGCGGCCGCGCGAGAAAACCCAGGCAGGAACCGGTCCCGGCTGCCGAAGGCAACCGCCGCCAGCGGGCGGTAGCACCTGAGCACCGGCCGACGCTCACCGGACGCGACCCTCTTCAGCAGCGCCGATGAGACCGCCATGTCCATCACCGGGTCATCGCCCGCGCGATCTTGCAGCAGGTCGACTGGGGGGTGTTGAGGACTCACCGACACATAGTGTCGAAGACTCCCCAAACCCCCGTGCAGAGCGCCGGATCGGCGGGCTCAACGCAGGCGCTGGAGGATGTCGGCGGCGGCCTCGGCACCGGAGAGAAGGGCACCCTCGATCCAGCCCGCCTCCCGGCGTGAGACGTCTGAGCCGGCGAGGACCAGCCTCCGGTCGGCGAGGGCGCCGTCCACCGGCGGCAGCGGCCGCCCTGCGATCTCGGTCAGCCACGTCCCGCGGCTGAACTCGTCGCCGTTCCAGTCGTGGGCGGTATGGCCGATGAGCTGTGCTTCCGGCCACAGCGCTCCGAGCGCCTCGCCGACCGCCTCTGCGCTCGTTGGGTCGAACCCGCCGTCCTCGTAGCCGAAGCCGAGGGCGAGCACATCGCCGCCGGATAACTCGCGGTCGGCATAGATCCAGTGCAGCCCGTGACCCCGCCCAGCGGCGAGTGATCCCGCCGGGAGGCCGCGGGCGCGCATCCACACCTTCAGGCCGCGGCCCCCGTTCCCGCCGGCCAGCCCGTGCAGGCGCTCCGGCAGCGCCGGCCGCAGCTCGATGTGCGCCAGCACGTTGATCGGCACCGCCAGGATGGCCCAGCGGGCCGATGCCACCAGCGCCTCGCCGCTGAACACGTCGACGCGGTCCGCCGCCTCGGTCACGTGGGTGACCGGCGTGGCGAGGCGAATCGACAGCCCGGACGCCATCGCCTGCGCCAGCCGCGTCCATCCCTCCCGGGGAGAGAACCGGAGCGCCGTGAGCAGCGCGCTCGGCAGCCCGCCGTGGTTGGCGATGGCAGCGATCGCGTCGATGGTGGCGCCTCGGGCCGGATCGGTCCCTGAGATCATCACCCACCAGCCAAAGAGGAAGTCGTCGACGGCGCGAGGCACGCCAACGCCGGCCACGTATCGACTCCACGACCGCTGCCCCTCGGCGAAGGCCCCGGCGGCGTGGCGCTTCGCATCCTCCGCGATCCGCGTCAGCGCCGCGTCGAGCCCACCGATGTCATCGGCATCGACCGGCAGGCCGTCGCGCAGCCGGTCGCCCGTCCGCCAGCGAACGCGCCGCGGCATGGCGTGCGTCCGGATGCGCAACCCGTAGCGAGCCAGCTCCCGCGGAGCCGCCTGCTGCTCCGGCGTGAACCACGAGCCCCCCAGCTCGACCATCTCCGCCGTGTCCGGAAACGGGCTCGTCCACGTCCGGCCGCCCACGCGGTCCCGGGCCTCGAGGACCGTGACGCGGGCGCCCCCCTCGGCGAGATCACGCGCGGCGCACAGACCGGCAAAGCCGGCACCGATCACGACGACGTCCACCGAATTCATATCGCTCACAGGATCAAGAACCCTCCTCCGATGTAACGGATCACGTCAAGCCGGACAATCGCCTATTGAATGTCTGAAGACAGGCGCACGCAGGTCTTCGAGGAGCTGTTCGCCACCCATTACTGGGCGGTGCGGGGGTTCGTACTGCGGCGGGCACTGTCATCGGTGGCCGACGATGTTGTCGCCGAGACGTTCCTCGTCGCCTGGCGACGGCTGGACTCGGTCGGCGACGACCCGCTGCCGTGGCTCATGGGCGTGGCGCGCCGGCTGCTGGCAAACCAACACCGCACCGAACGCCGGCGCGGCGCTCTGCTGGACCGTCTGGCAAGCCTGGCGGGGCCGGGGCCGAGCTGGGAGCCTCCGGCCCGGATGAGCAGTCCGCTCGCGGCGGCGATGATGTCGCTGTCGGAGCGCGAGCGCGAAGCGCTGCTGCTCGTCGCGTGGGAGGGCCTTGATTCCGGTCGCGCCGCCCAGGTGGTGGGTTGCAGCCCGGCCGCCTTCCGGGTTCGGCTCCATCGTGCTCGCCGGCGCGTGGCCGACGCACTCGAGAACGAGTCGAACCCCTCGCCCCACCCGTCGATCGCCGAGGAGGCATCGTGACCCCACATGACCCGGTGATCGCGGCCCTCGCCAAGGCCAATCCGATCGATCCGGCGGCACAGCCGGGTCCGCGCGAGCGGGCCGAGGCCGATGCGATCCGCCGCCGCATCCTGAGCGCCTCCCCGCGTCCGCGCCTCCGGGCGACAACGCTGGTCCCGGTGCTGAGCTCTGTTGTGGTGGTGGCCGTCATCGCGGTGTTCCTGGGGGTGGGTGGCACCCGCCACCGCCCGGCGCCCGCGGCGCCCGGCCCCGCGGGTCCGCTCATCCTGCAGGCGCTGCCGACCGTCCGGACGACGACGATCACCCCGGCGGCGATGGCGCGAGAGCTGCACATCGTGCGGGAACGTCTCGGCACCGTGCCAGGCGGCCCCCACGCCGCACTGGCCGGCGCGGATCGGATCCGCGTGAATCTTGGTCGTGATGTCTCGCCGGCCGAGCGGGAGCGGATCGTCGCCCTCATCACCCAGTCCGCGCAGCTGTATTTCTATGACTGGGAGGCCGACGCCCTGACGCCCAACGGCCGCACTGTCGCCAGCCAGCTTGTCGTCCAGAACCGCAGCGCGATGGCGATCAGCCAGGGCGCCAGCGCCGGGCCGGGATCTCCCGGCGACGGGAGCGTGCCGATCTACACGGCGGTCAGGATCGCCTCCAGGCAACCGGTGGCGCCGTTCTCCCCCACCCAGTCGCGGCTCGGCCCGCAGTACTACCTGTTCGGCAGGCCGGGGAGCGCCGCCTGCGTCACCGCTGCCGCCACCGGCCACACGGCGGCGACCGTGGGGGACTACTGCCTCCTCTCCGGGCCCATCGACGAGCCGAACGGGACCAGTCGCGCGCGGGCGATCGCCGACCTCGACGCCGCCCTGCCCGCCGGCGTCACCACGGCGCAGGCCGCCGCCCAGGGAGTGGTGCTCGACGTCCCGCAGGGAACGGTCGTCGTCCAGGCCGCCAACCCAGGCGCCTCCCAGCAGATTCCGTACGACAGCGGGGCAGCCCGGTTCTACGTTCTCAAGGACAACGCAGCTCTGACGGGGGCTGATATCACCAAGCCAACCGAGAGCACCGACCAGTCCGGCGCACCGGACGTCCGGTTTGGCTTCACCCCCGCCGGGACGGCAAAGTTCCAGTCCGTAACCGCCCAGGTCGCCCGCCGCGGGGCGAACGTCAGCCTCGGTGGCGAGACCCTCAACCAGCACTTCGCCGTCGTGCTCGGCGGCCTGGAAAGCCGGCTGATCACCGTTCCCTCGATCGATTTCAAGCAGTACCCGGAGGGGGTCATCCAGAGCGCCGGCAACAGCGGTGCCGACATCACCGGCGGCATGACCGCCACTTCTGCGAAGGACCTGGCGACCCAACTCCGGTACGGCGCGCTGCCGCTGGACCTCCGCCCCGCCGGCTAGCCGACGGAACCGGGGCCGACGGGTGGCAACCGGAGGCCGGCTCCCTCCGTTGACAACCGGAGGATGCCTCCGCTATATTATCCGGAGGAAACCTCCGTTTTACCCTTAGGAGCCGAGATGCCCAGCGCCCACAGCAACCCCAGGAACACCTCAGCCGGACGGCTTCGCTCCGAGCGCGTCAGCGACGCCGTCGTCGCCGGCTACATCCACAAGATCTCCCAGCCACACCGCACCAGCAACCGCGCCGCACGGACGCGCCTCCATGGGCGCTCCGCCGACCACGGCGGCCGCATCCGCGGCGCCGCGCCGAGCCGGCCCGCCTTGTAAAGGGCCTCCCTCGCATGAGCACGCCAATCGAAGGCAAGTGCATCGTCGTCACCGGAGCCGCACGCGGCATCGGCCGCACGCTCGCCGTGGGGCTCGCCGCGGAGGGCGCCCGCGTAGCGGTTGTCGCGCGCGATCGAACCCGCGCCCAGCACGTCGTCGACGAGATCGCAGCGCTCCCGGGCGCGCCGGGGGCGCTCGCTCTGGAGGCGGACGTCGGCGACGAGGCGGCGGTCATCAAGGCGGCCGCCGACGCCGACGCCGCGTGGGGCAGGGTCGATGCGTTGATCAACAACGCCGGCTGGATGCCCGGCCGTCATCCGGTTCTCGAGATCGAGATGTTCGTGCTCGAGCAGGTGCTGCGCTCCAACCTGGTCAGCAGCTTCCTGACCACCAAGCACTTCGCCCCGCTGATGATCCGCGGCGGTGGCGGGCGCATCATCTACCTCTCCAGCGCCGCGGCCGTGCAGTCGAACTCCGGCGGAGCCGCCTACGGCGGCGCGAAGGCGGCGATCAACATCCTCGCCAACGTCGTGCACCAGGAGCTCGCCGACGCCGGCATCCGAACGGTCGCCATCGCCCCCGGTCTCACGGTCACGCCCGGCATGCGCGACATCGTCAGCGACGACTACATCACCAGCGTCGCGTCCCGGTACCCGGGCGGACGGGTGGGGCAGCCGGAGGACCTGCTGCCCTTGACGAGCTTTCTCTGCAGTGACGGCGCCAACCACCTGTCCGGCACCTTCATCATGGTCCGCCCGCCGGTGGCGTGAGTTGTGCCGTGGGGGTCGGTGCCGTGCGCCGGACCCGAGCCGGAGCGCGGACCACGCGTGAGCCGACGGCCGCAGACACCGTCGCCGCCGCGCTCATGCGCGTGGCAAGCTCGATGAGCATGCGGACGCCGTAGCCGGTCGCGCCGGGACCGAATGCGTCGCCGCGATCCTCGTCGGCCAATGCGGGTCCGAGCATGTCGACATGCGCCCAGGGCCCGTAGCCCGCGAATTGCTGCAGGAACGTCGCGGCGATGATCGGAGAGCCGCAGCTCGTTCCGGCCGAGTTGCGCAGGTCCGCCACGGTCGAGTCGATCAGCGGCCGGTACCGCGGGTGAATCGGCCACGGCCACGCGAGGTCGCCACTTGCGTTGCCCGCTTCGACGACCGTCTCGCGCCATGACTCGTCGGACGCGAACACACCGGCGTAGAGGTCGCCCATGCCCGCTCGTAGCGCACACGTCAGCGTCGCGAGGTCGACGAGGTGGGTCGCGCCGTCGCGGCGCGCGAACCAGAGCGCATCGGCGAGGATCAACCGCCCCTCGGCGTCAGGATCGGTCACCTCGACGGTGATCCCGGCCGCGGTCCTGACGACGTCGGTGGGCCGCATGACGGCGCCGCTCAGCAGGTTCTCGCACGCCGGCACGACGCCGGTCACCGACAGTGGGAGTCCGAGCTCGGCGATCGCGCCGAGCGCGGCCACGACGGCGGCGCCGCCCGCGATATCGGCCTTCTGGCTGACGATGTCCGTCTGGGGCTTGAGGAAGTTGCTGCCGGTATCGAGCGTGACCGCCTTCCCAACGAGCGCCAGCCGAGGCACATCGGGGGCTCTGGGCGGTTCGTGCCGGAGCACGAGCAGAAACGGCCGGGCCTGGCTGCCGGCGCCGACGGCGGCGAGTGCCTCCAGCCCCGCGTCACGCGGATCGATGCTCACGGCCGCCAGCCCCCGGAAGCCCGCCGCCCGCACCGCGAGCTCCGCCGGTGAGGCGACGTTCGGCGGCGCATCGACGAGCTCGCGGGCGGCGTTCGTCCAACGTCCGACGAGCGCCGCCCGGGCGGCCACCGGCGCCAGGTCTGCGCTGCACCCGCAGATCACGAAGCGCTCGACCCCCCGCGACTGCCCGTTGCTTCGCCAGCGGCGGGCGTCGTAGCCACCGACGACGGCCCCCTCGGCCAGGGCACGCACCTGGTCTGCGACCGGGAGCGGCAGGGAGGCGTCGAGTGCCCACGCGACCGTTCGGGCGGCCCGGCACGCGCGTACCGCCCGCGCGGCGGCCGTCCTCAGGCCCTCGACGTCCGGCTGGAGCGCGACCACGACGAGCGGGACACAAGCGCCACCGTCGGTGGCCGGCCGGTACACGATCGCGATCGGATCGGCGTCCGCGAGCGCGCGCTCCGGGGCGCCGAGCTGCGACGCCCGCGCACCCACGGCGGCTGCGACAAGGTCAGCACCGACCGCATCCGGACCGGCCGCGGCTACCGTGACGTGCATCAGGTGCATGGTCTGCGGTGTCCCGTCTGGCAGCGCCTCGTCCAAGGGCGGGCGGGCACTGGCCACCGGGACGATGCCTCCGGCCAGGCATCCGGGGGAGAGTGGCCGTGAGCCTCGAGATGGAGCCATGATCGAGACCGCCGCCAGACCGGCGGGCAAGGGCGCCTCGTGGCCGCCGGGGGAGTTCGTCGCCCACCTACGCGACCAGTGCGCGAGGTATCACGATCGGCACCCCTTCCATCGGCGAATGGACACCGGGCGCCTGACACCTGAGGAGTGGCGGCGCTGGATCACAAACCACTTCTACTACCAGAAGTGCATCCCGTTGAAGGACGCGGCGATCATCTCCAACTGCCCAGATGTCGCGGTCAGGCGCGAGTGGATCCGGCGCATCGTCGACCACGACGGCACGAGCGACGGAACCGGCGGCATCGAATCATGGCTGCGGCTCGGCGAGGCGCTCGGCGTGCCGCGCGCGGAGCTGTGGTCGGAGCAGCGCGTCCTCCCTGAAGTGCGGTCTGGCGTGGATGCGTACGTGGACTTCGCGCGCCGGAAACCATGGACCGAAGCCGTCGCATCGTCGCTCACCGAGCTGTTCGGCCCGTCGGCAATCCAGATGCGGCTCAGGGCACTCGGGCGGCTCTACGAGTGGATCGACCCTGCGGGCCTCGAGTATTTCCGAACCCGGCTCGAGCAGACGCCACCCGACGCGCAGTACGCCCTCCGGCTCACCGTTGAGCGCTGCCGGACGAGGACGCAGCAAGACGGTGCCGTCGCGGCCCTCCGCTTCAAGACCGAGATGCTCTGGGCGCAGCTGGATGCCATCGACCGCGGCGACACGCAGCCGCGGGGACCAGGCCGATGGCGCGTCGGCGCCTCGTCGGCTGGCCGGGCCGGCGTGGCCGCCTTCTGACCCACGCTCCGGTCGCTACGGCGTCGACGCCGGGGCGCACTGCGGCTTCGGTCCGTGCACGATGACCGGCGCGGCGTTCCGCTGGGCCGCGGTCACCGACCAGGAGGTGCAGCGGTCCACCGTCGTCGGGAAGGTCACGGTGAACGCGCCGTGGTTGTTCGTCTGGGCGCGGCGGACGTATGTCCGCTGCGCCACGAGCGTGACGAGGACGCGGATCCGCGCGCTGAAGCCCCGCCCGTGGACCGTGGCCGGATCCCGCGCGGTGAGGGCGAGCGTCCGCTGAACCGAGGCCGGTCGGCCGGTGGCGGCGGCAGTCGCGACCGCGAGCGCCCCGCAGACGCAGACGACCGCCAGCGCGACGATCAGCGGGACAGCGTGCCTCCGGTGGCGGTGTGGCAAAGCGAGCATCCTGACCTCCTTCAAGGGTTCGCACGGTAGCGGCGCGTGGGGCCGGCCGCAGCCGGCCCCACGCATCCTCTCAGTGCCGCACGTGAGCGTTACCGGGTGGGCACGTTCATGGCCGCCGTGAACGTGTCCTCGTCGTTGGCCTGCTCCCCGTTGGCCTCCGTTGCTCCGCAGAGCGCGGGCGGCTTGCCGGGAGCCCCCGTTCCGGGACACAGGAACAGGTCCGGCGACCGCGTGTCAGACCAGATGGGGTACGCCTTGTCCAGCGCCGTCAGCCAGACGTAGTCGCCATAGAACTGGCCGCCCGCCGGTCCCTCGAACTCCGTGGGCGCCGGCATCGAGCTCGATGTCACACGGGTCTGGCCGAAGTCGACCAGATTGCTGCTCCCGGAGAGGCTGAAGTCCGACGAGCCCGTCGTCTCGTCATTGCCGTATTGCCGGTCGTAGTAGTCAACCGCCAGCGTGCCGGACCGTGTGAACGCGGTCCACTCCCAGAACTGATCGGTCCGCCGTTGCCCCGCCGACTGCGGGACAACCAGTTCCGTTCGCGGATCCGCTGAGGTCCCGGTGAACGTCTGTCCACCGTTCGAGGAGACGCTCAGCAGGATCTTGTTGTTGCACGCTCCCGCGGTCTTGACGCCGGTGTACGTCGGGTTGCCGTCGGCGGCAAAACCGGTCGGCGCGCACCCGTTGCTTTCGTTGGAGTCCCGGTTGAGGTACGAGCCGAACGCGACCTCCACAACCTTCGGATTCCGAGGATCGACCTGTCCTGACGGGTAGTTCGTCGCCCGGAAGACCGACTTCGTCGATCCCCCCTTCTCAGGGACGCACGCCCTCCCGGGATCAGAGCCGGCGCCCTGGTACGTGTCGCAATCCGGCAGGTCATAGTAGTCGCTGACCTTGACCGGAGACGAGAACGTCTGCCCGCCGTCGGTCGACTTCGCCAACAGCACCTCGTACCGGTTGTCCGTGCCGCTCGTCGGCTGGTTGTTGTAGTTGTCATACGCAACGTACAGGTTGCCGTCGGGCCCCACGAACGGGTCCGAGAACTGGTTCTCGTTGCACCTGCCGTTCGGCGTGGCAGCTCCGAACGTGTCGAAGCAGTACGAGCTGTCCCTGCTGACGAGCACCCGGTTGCTGAACGTCTCCCCGTAGTCGTCGGAGTGGACCTCGTAGATATAGGCGGTGCCGTTGGCGGCGAACTCCGTCCAGGTCACGTAGATCCGATCGCGGTACGGGCTCGTGACGTTGTCGTCGATCGCCATCAGTGCCTTGTCCTCGAGGACGTTGCCGGCTCCGGCGGAGTCGAAGTTGACCGTCGTATAGCGGCCTGGGAAGTTCCACGACGCCCCACCGTTCTGCGTCGAGCGGAAGACGACGAACGCGCTCGACTGATCAGGATTCGGCGACGAGACGGTGCCGCGATTGAACAGCTGGCAGCTGATGTACGAGTTGCCGCGCGTATCCCACGCCACCGATGTGTCCCCGCCGGCCTGCCAGTACTGCCGGGCGTACGCGGGCGGCCCCGATGGGCCCCGGGTGAAACCGTTGGGGACCGTCGAGTCCGACCACCTGCGACCCCCGTCCTGCGAATAGTAGGCCCCGCACGTCCCGTCACCCCGGATGTAATTGTTGTCGCTGGCAACCAGATGGCGTGAGTTGAAGGGATCGATGGAGATCGAAGGCTCGTTGTTGGCCTGGCCGCGCCCCTGAAGGTCAGAGTCAGAGATGTTCAGGCAGTTTTGGTTAACTTTGATATTGGTTCCAAAGGATGCGGCACAGCCTGACTGTGACGTCGGGAAGTAGGTCAGCGGGGAGGCGCCAGCGCTCGGTACTCCGTAGGACGCGGGCGGAGTGAACGGGCTCCCATCCACACCTGCTCCGTTACCACTGTTGGGCACCACGATCCGTGGCGCGCGACCAAGCGCAATCGCCAACGGCTCGGAGACGATCCGTCGCTGGATCTTCGTCAGGTGCGCGTAATTAATGGGCCTGGGCTTTCGCCTGCTCCGAGCGCTCGCTTGCGCTTGCAGCGCCACCAGCATTACCAGGCACATCACTCCGAAGGCGCCGGCGAATGCCGGCAGCAGAGCCATTCGACGTGTGTGGGACATGGAACTCCCTAAGTGATGAGGCTCCGATCCGACAGCCGGAAGCCGGCCTCGCCCAGCCCAGAGTGCGCCGGCCGGCTCGCGTCCGCCCAGACCATGGTTGCGCGCAGCCGAGCCCTCGCCTCCTTTCCGACGCCGCAGAACGCCGGCCGCGCTGCCATCCTAATCGCAGACGGTGTAACTGTGGACTTTTTTTCAGTTGCTCGGGGTGGAGTGTCCACTGGGGCGGTCTGTGAGTGGCCGATCCTCCAGGCACGACCTCTAACCGATGCCGCCTACCTGGACCTAAGCCGGCGAGGGCCGGGTTGGCCTCACGCCACCCGGGGCGACCACCGCGCCGACGACGCGGCCGCCCCCAGCAGGAGCACCAGTCCGGCGATGGCGAACACCACCGTGACCTCGCGCCGGCGGGTGACGGTGCCCAGCTGGTTGCCGAGCCCGCGGTAGATCGAGCTGAGCTGATCAGAGCTCTGTGCGTTGAACGCGCGGGCGCCGGAGACCTGGGCGATCTCCTGCATCAGCTGCGGATCCGGCGGAACGGAGACGCCCCCGCCGAAGGGGCCGGCGCCGGGCAGCACGCCCCCGGGGGTGCCGAGCGCGACGGTGTAAATCGGAACGTGGTCGCGGGCCGCCTCGTGGCTGACCGTGACCGGGTCTGGCCCCACGTTCGCCGCGCCATCCGACAGCAGCACGATCGCCGACGGCGGGTGGTGGGCCCGACTGCCGTGCAGCAGCTGGAGCGCCAGCTGGAGCGCGTCCCCGGTATCGGTCCCGCCGCCGGCCGACTGGGCGTCGATGATCGCGCGCGCCGCGGCGTGGTTTGCGACCGGCGCCTGGACGGCGTCGGTCGTGCTGGAGAAGGTGATTGCGCCGAGGCGGACGGTCGAGGGCAGCTGATCGATGAACGTGTTGGCAGCGGCGACCGCGGCACCCAGCCGGGTCGGCTGGACATCGCTCGCCGCCATCGAACCCGAGTGATCGGTGACGAGCATCAGCGACGCCTCGTCGACCGGCGCGCTGTAGCTGACGTGCGGGCGCGCGAGGGCGAGGACGAGGGCCGCGACGGCGGCGAGGGCAAGGGCCGCCGGCAGATGGCGCGCCCAGGCGGGCGACGCCGCGACCACCTCGCGCAACGTGGAGACGGCCGTGAAGCGCACGGCGTAGCGCCGGGCGCGTCGCCGCGCACGAAGGTAGGCGAAGACGGCGACCGGAATGAGCGCGAGGGCGAACAGCCACGCCGGAGAGGTGAAGCTCATCGCAGCCGGCGCCCCAGCTCCACCAGCCAGTCCTCGCCGGTGGACAGCGTCGTGTGGTGAACGCGAAGGCGGCCCAGCTCGCTCGCCACCGCCTCACGTCGCCGGCGCTCGAGATCGGCGAAGCGCTCGCGGACACGGCGCCGTGACGTGTTGACCTGCAGAAGCGCGCCGCTCTCCGGATCGACGACCGTCAGATGCCCCACGTCCGGCAGCTCGGCCTCGCGCGGGTCGATGATCTCCAGGGCGAGGACCGAATGGCGCATGCGCAGCGACCCAAGCGGCCGCTCCCAGTCCCGCTGGTCACGGAAGTCGGAGATCACGGCGACAAGGCCCGGCTGGCCGGCGAGACGCGCGGCGCGCCGGAGCGCGGCCGCCAGGCCCTCGGCGTCGTGCCGCCCGTCCGGAGCGACGCCCTCCCCGAGCATCCGGCGCAGCGCCACCATGCCCGGCTTGGAGCCGCGCGGCGGCAGGACGCGGGCCTCGCCGGCGCCGAACGCGACGACTCCGATGCTCCCCGCGCGGCGAATGCCGAGCCGCCCAAACACGAGCGCCGCTCCCTCCGCAACGTCGGCCTTCAGCCGCCGCGCCGTGCCGAACGCCATCGAGGGTGAGACGTCGAGCACGATCCACGTCGTCAGGGCTCGCTCCGGGACGTGCAGGCGAACGTGGGGCATCCCGGTCCGGGCGGTTGCAGCGGCGTCGATGTGACGCACGTCGTCGCCGGTCTCATACGGACGCAGCTGCGCGAGCTCCGTGCCGAGGCCCACGCCGGCGGCGCGACGGTCGCCGGGAAGCGTCCGCGTGACCAGCCGGTTGAGGGCGAGATCCAGCGCGTCGACGAGCGACGGCGCCATCGGTCCCGGACCCTGGCGGGCAGCGGGAGACTCGACCAGCGCCTGCGTCATGCGCTCCTCAGCCACGAGGCGCTGGTCTCGTCGACCCCGGGTCGCATCAGGCGATCTGCGCCCGGCTCCGGCACCGTGTCCAGCACTCGCTCCAGCAACGAATCGACCGTGACGCCGTCACTGAGTGCGTCGTAGGAGAGGACGATGCGGTGTCTCAGGACATCAGGCGCGAGATCGCGGACGTCCATCGGCTCGACGTGTCCGCGCCCGCGCAACAGCGCCAGCGCCCGCGCCGCCTGGACCAGGCCGATCGGCCCTCGCGGGCTGGCTCCGAACTCGATCAGGCTGTCCATCTCGCCGAGAGCATGCTGGGAGGGATGCCGCGTCGCATCCGCCAGGGCAACCGCGTAACCGATCGTCGCCCGGTCGACGGCCACCGTCCGGGCCGCCTCCGCGTGCCTGTCCAGATCCTCCAGCGCGAGGCATTCCCTGACCGCGGCGGGATCCTGGAGGCTGCGTCCGACGACGGCCGCCTCCTCCCCGACCGTGGGGTAGTCGACGAGGATCTTCATCAGGAAACGGTCGACCTGGGCCTCAGGCAGCGGATAGGTGCCCTCGGACTCGATCGGGTTCTGTGTCGCCATGACGATGAACGGCAGCGGCACCTTGTACGTCGTCCCGCCGATCGTCACCTGCTGTTCCTGCATCACCTCCAGCAACGCCGACTGGACCTTGGCCGGAGCTCGGTTGATCTCGTCGGCGAGCAGGAAGTTGTGAAACACCGGTCCCAGCTCGGTGTCGAAGCCGCCGGTGTCAGGTCGCCACACCCGGGTGCCGACGAGATCGGCCGGGACGAGGTCCGGGGTGAACTGGATGCGACTGTACGAGCCGCCCAGAACCGCCGCCAGCGTCTTGACCGTCAGCGTCTTGGCGAGCCCCGGGACGCCCTCGAGGAGCACGTGGCCTCCGGCGAGCAGGCTGACGAGCAGGCGCTCGAGCATTGCGTCCTGGCCGACGATCACGCGCTTGATCTCATACAGCGCCTCCTGGAGGCCGTCGCGCGCATCGCCGCGTAACCGGCTCGTTTCATCGATGTCTGTCATCTGTCCTCCTGAATTCGTTGGCTATGCGAGACGGGCGAACCAGAAGAGGGACATGGCGCTGCCGACGAGCAGCAGCACCAGGCCTCCACCGGCGACGCTCGCCGTGATCTCACGTTTGACCTTCTTGTGACCGAGTTGCGTGGCCAGGTGGGCGTAGACGGCGCTCGCCTTGGCGCTGTCGGCAGCGGTGTAGGCGCGGCCGCCGGAGGCGCTGGCGATCTGCGCGAGCTCCTGCGAGCTGACCGGCACGGGCGTCGTCACGGTGTGGGTGCCATGTTTGACGGCGATCGTGCCGTTCGGGGTTCCGAGCGCGATCGTGTAGACCGGGATGTGCTGTGCCTTCGCCTGCGCGGCGGCCGTCAGCGGACTGATGCCGACGTTCGACATCCCATCCGACAGCAGCACGATCGCTCCCGGAGGTCGCCGGCCGCCCTTGCGAGGAAGCGACGTGAGCGCGCGCACAGCGGTCTCGATCGTGTCGCCGATGGCCGTGCCGCCTCCCCCGGGCCGAAGCTGGGCGATCGCCGCCTGGGTGAGCGCATGGTCGGTGGTCGGTGACTGCAGCACAGTCGGCCGCCGGGCGAACTCCATCTGACCGACCTCCACCGAGCCGGGCACGCCGGCCACAAAACGCGCGGCCGCGTGTTGCGCCGCTCCCAGCCGCGATGGACTCACATCGGTCGCCGTCATCGAGCTCGAGATGTCGTTGGCGAGCATGATCGCCGCGCTGTCGACCGGCACCGCCACCGTGCGCTGGGGGCGAGCGGCCGCCACGATCAGCACCGCGAGCGCGATCGTGAACACGAACATCGGGACGTGACGGCGCCAACCGGGGCGACGGGGAGCCACCGACGGCGTCATCACCGGCGCGGCGAATGCCTCAGCCGCACGGGCACGCCGGCGCTGCTCGCGCAGGTACCACAGGACGAGCAGCGGGACGGCAACCAGGGCCGCCAGGACGATTGGCCAGGCGAAGCTCACGGATGGGACGGCGGCGCCGCCAGCGTGGCCTCGGTCTGGTACAGCGACGAGCCATAGCTGATCTGGATCGGGACCTGGTCGCCGGCGGGCAGACCGCGGATCGCCGCGGCGATGTCGCCGGCGCCGTGGATCGGCCGGTTGTTGACGGCGAGGATCACGGCTCCCGGATTCAGACCGGCGTGGTCACCGGGGCTTCCCGGCGTCACCGTGTCGATCACCGCCGCCCCGGGTGGCACGGTCTCGATCTGCATACCGAGCCAGTCGACCGTTGCCGACGGTCCGACCAGCGTGCCGGTGGACGTCGAGGCCGCCGAGCCGGACGCGGCGAACAGGTTGATCACCGCATACGCCCCGGCGGCGATCACGACCGCCGCCAGCACGGCGGGCAGCCCGAACCGCACGACCGGCCGCCACGCAATGCGAACCGGCCGCCGCCGCGCGGGCTCAGGGCGCGGGGCGGGGGCCTCTGGCTCCGCCGCCACCGGGCGCGGCGCGGCACGGCGCGCCGCGGCCGCAGATTCCTGCTGCCAGTCACCCGACCAGAGATGCTTCGGACCGCCCATGCGCCCGCCGCACGCTACGCGGCGTTAGTTAGAGCTTATTAAGAGGCTGCTGCGACAGCGGAGGCGGCGCGGACCCTGACCCGGGGGCGGGCGTTGTTGACGTAGCCCTTGGGGTTCCACAGTCCGGCCTCGTCCTCAGGCTGGGTGGCCGCCGAGGAGTCCCACGCGCGCGCGAGGATCTCGTGCTCGCCGGGCGCGAGTTCGACCGTGATCCGCCACTGCCGCCACGCCCACGGTCCGAGATCGTCGAGCAGCTCGGCCTGCGCCCAGCTCTCTCCGCCGTCAAGCGAGACGTCGACCCGGGCCACATACCGCTCGCCGCCGGCAAACGCATAACCCCGCACCTCGACCGGACCGGGGGCGACGGTCTCGCCCTCGGCCGGCGAGAGCACGTCGCAGTTGAGCGCGACGAGGCCGAGCGGGATCCCCACCCCCGCGCCCGGGGTCTCGTCCGCCGCCACCAGGCGGTAGACCACGTGCTGGAAATACCCCGGCCACGGCTGCAAACGGACTTCAATCCGCTCAAGCCACTTGACGCTCCGCGCGCCGATATACCCGGGCACCACCACCCGCAGTGGTCCGCCATGGACATCCGGGAGCGGCTCGCCGTTCATCGCCCAGGCCAGGAGGACCTCCGGGCGACACGCCTTGTCCAGCGGGATGGAGCCACCGAAGTACTCGGCCGGTTGGGCCTCCCGGCACAGGTCGGCGCCCACAAAGCCCACGTGCGCCGCCCCTTCCGATGGGTGGGCGAGCGCGAGCACATCACCGAGCGACACCCCGGTCCACGTCGCCGTCCCGGTCGCGCCTGGGCCCCACGGCGCCTCACCGGGAATGTCGCGGACCGCAATCAGTCCCACGCGCCGGTTGCCCGCGCACTGCAGCGTGGCGGTCTCCTCGCGCTCCGGCAGCGCCTCACGCAACGTCTCTAGCGACAGGTCAAGCTCGCGCTCGACGGCCCCGTGCACCCGCAGGCGCCACGCGTCCGGATCGATCTCCGGCACCTCGCCGTGTCCGCGCACGTAGAACTCGTCGGTGGCGGTCAACGGACCCGCCGCCAGCGCCGCGCGCCCGGTCTCGGCGTTGAAGGGCTCCTCTTCGTGGACGATCAGGTCCCCCCGCTTCCCGAAGCGGCTCATGTGTGAAGGGTACGGGTCCACGACCTCGCGCGCGAGTGTTCCGTCGGCCAGGTTGAGTAGGGTGCCGACCCGCACCGGCTTGGATGCGGCGCTCGATGGTGCCTCGCGGAGGCGGCGAGCACTGAAACGAGCGTATGGTCGTGATCCGGCCGGTGCGTTGCCCGGCCCTGCGGGTGGTCCGCAGGGCGTGTCGGACGTGCCAGATCTCGACCTCGCCCGGCGATTTGGCACAGGATGCAGGCTCAGCCCTGCGTTTGCGCCAGATCACCGGGGCGGATTCCAATTTGTCGCACGGCGCACGCCTCAATCCGGTGCGACGGCGCCGTGACTGACTCCGAGGGTCCTGCCCGCGCGCCGATCGGCCGGAACGGGGGGCGCCCACCGGGCACGATGGGCGAAAAATCGGCGTGAGACGTCACTCGCTCGTCGTACCATCGTAGGAGACGTGTAACTGCGTCCGCGATTCCCCGCGGATCGCGACCTTCGAGCGAGAAGGTGGACGGGAATGGAGTTCAAGCAGGCACTGCAGCGCGCGGCTCAGCATGGCCCAGCGCAGCGCATGGAGGTCATCTCGCTCAACGAGTACGTCGACCGGGTGGCCGAACGACCGACGATCGCGGCCTCGGCTCACCGACGGGTGTACGACATGGTCATCGCGGCGGGCTTCGAGGAGGGCCGCCACAGTGGAGAGACGTCATACAACTTCTTCTCCGGCGACCTGTTCGGCCTCGACGTGCCGCTGGGACGAGTTGTCCGCTATTTCGAAACCGCGGCCCAGGGCCACGAGACCCGCCGGCGAATCCTGCTCATGTGGGGACCGCCGGGGGGCGCCAAGAGCTCGATCGCCACGCTGTTGAAGCGCGGGCTGGAGGCGTGGAGCCAGACCGAGGAGGGCGCCGTGTATGCCCTCCAGGGGTGTCCGATGCACGAGGAGCCCCTGCACCTCATACCGGCCGAGTTGCGCGCCGAGGCGCACGACTTCACCGGCGTCACCGTCGAGGGACAGCTGTGCCCGGTCTGCCGCTGGCGCCTCGACAACGAGCTCGGCGGCGACTTCCTGAACTTCCCCATCGAGCGTGTCTACTTCTCGGAGGCGCGCCGGGTGGGGGTCGGGACGTTCGAGCCGGGCGATCCCAAGTCGATGAGCACCGAGCAGCTGACCGGCGGCCTGGATTTCAAGGCGATCGAGGCCCACGGCTCGGACTCGCATCCGCTGGCGTTGGACTGGGCCGGCGAGTTCTCCAAGTCGAACCGGGGCGTGTTCGAGGCCGTCGAGTTCTTCAAGAACCCGGCGGAGTTCCGCAATCTGTTCCTGACGATGGCGCAGGAGAAGCAGTTCAAGGTCCCCAAGTTCGGCTACATCGACTCCGACACGGTCATCCTGGCGCACACCAACGAGGCCGAGTTCCGGGCGTTCATGGCCGACCAGCGCAATGAGGCGCTCCGGGACCGCCTGGCGACGATCCCGGTGCCGTACAACGTCCGGGTGTCCGACGAGCAGCGGATCTACCGCAAGCTGCTGACCTCTGCCGGGACGCGGACCGACCTCCATATCGCCCCTCACGCGCTGCGGGCGGCGGCGATGGTCGCGGTGCTCTCGCGGCTGAAGGAGCACGAGAACCTCAGCCTCGTGGACAAGATGAAGCTGTACGACGGCGAGGAGGTCGGCGACTTCAAGCTGGCCCAGATCCCGGAGGTCAAGCGCGCCGCCGAGCACGAGGGGATGAGCGGGCTGGGGCCCCGCGCCATCGTCGACGTGCTCTCCGGAGCGGCACGCAAGGCCGACGAGGAGCACCATCACGGCAAGTACCTGACGCCGATCATCGCGCTGATCGCGCTCAAGGAGTACATCGACCACCTCGAGGCTCCCCGGGAGGTGCGCGAGCGTCTCAACGCGTTCGTCGTCGATGCCCGCAAGGAGATCGACCGCCGGCTCAAGGACGAGGTGCGCAAGGCGTTCGTCCCCGCGTTCGCCGAGCATGCCCAGCGCCTGCTCGAGAACTATCTGACCAACGTCGAGGCGTACTGCCAGGGCACGGGGACGAAGGACCCCGTGACCGGCGAGGACCGCGAGCCGGACGAGAACCTGATGCGCGGGATCGAGGAGCAGGTCCATCCGGCGGTGCCCGAGTCGACCAAGGACGCGTTTCGCCAGGGCGTGCTCATGCGGATTGGGATTGCGCTGCGCCGGAGCGAGCGCCCGCTGACGTATGAGACCGACACGATCCTGGCCGGAGGCATCGAGGAGTACCTGTTCGATCAGCTCAAGGACATCGTGCAGGTCACGCTGTCGAAGACCAACCCGGACCAGGAGCAGGCCAAGCGACTCAACGAGGTGATGAAGATCCTCATCGAGGACCGCGGCTACAACCAGGATTCGGCGCGGGACCTGCTCGACTACGTCGGTCAGATGCTGCACCGGTGATGGAGGGCTGATGCGATGACCGTCGTCGGCGACTCAGGACTTCCCCGCGACGAGGGCCGGCGGGACGCGCTGCACCACCGTGAGCGCGTGCGGCGCAAGATCACCGAGCATCTGCGCCGGCACATCGGCGAGGAGGACATCATCGCCGCCGGTCCGGAGAAGAAGATCCGGGTGCCGGTCAAGGGGACGCGCCGCTGGCGGTTCATCCTCGACCGCGAGCTGGGTCAGGGCGTCGGCGAGGGCGAGGGCGAGCCGGGCGACGTCATCGGTCCTCCCGGCGGTCAACAGCCCGGCCGCGGCGAGGCCGGCACGGAGCCGGGCGAGGAGATGTATGAGGTGTGGCTCGACATGGACGACGTCGAGGAGATGCTCTTCTCCGAGCTGGAGCTGCCGCGCCTGAAGCCCAAGCGCGAGGCCGGGGAATCGAAGGCGCCAGAGGTGGTCTTCGACGATCTCGCCCGCCAGGGCCCGCGCATCGACAAGAAGGCGACGCTGCGCGAGAACCTCGCCCAGAACGCCCGCCGCGGGCATGTGGGGCTCGGCGGGATAGAGAAGCGCGATCTGCGCTTCCTCTCGTACCGCGAGCACCCCCGGCCCCGGCACAAGGCGGTCATCTTCATGGCGATGGACGTCTCCGGGTCGATGGACGCGGACCGCAAGCGCATGGCGCGGCTGTTCTTCTACTGGTGCGTGGCTTTCCTGCGGCGCCGCTACGACCAGACCGAGATCGTGTTCATCTCCCACACCACCGAGGCGCGCGAGGTCACCGAGGAGGAGTTCTTCGGCCGCGTCGAGTCCGGCGGGACGCGGGTGTCCTCGGCGTTCGAGGAGGTGGAGCGGATCCAGCGGGGGCGCTTCCCGGCTCAGGACTGGAATATCTACGTACTGCACGTGTCAGACGGCGACAACTTCACCGCCGACAATCCGCACACGCTGGAGATGATCGCCCGGCTGAGCGCGGTGTGCGCGCTCGTCGGGTATCTCCAGGTCGATCCCTCCGGGCGCAGCGCGACCTGGGACGGCGCCTCGTACAACCTGGCCGGCTACTACGAGCACCACGCCACGGACATCGAGGGGTTCGTCTTCGCCGAGGCGACCGATGACCGGGAGCTGTGGCCGGCGCTGAAGAAGTTCTTCGCCAAGGACGGGGTCGAGGCCGCGGTGCGATGAGTGCGTACACGCTGACCGATCTCCAGCACGTCGACGAGCGCTGCCGGGAGATCGCGGCGGACGAGTTGGGGTTTGAGGCCGCCGAGGTCGTGTACCACCTCGTCCGGCCCGAGGAGGTGTATTTCGCGGCGGCGAACGGCCTGCCGGCGAGGTACTCGAGCGCGCGCTGGGGCGCGCAGTTCGAGTCCGAGTACGGCCGCTACCGCGCCGGCCAGGGGCGGATCTACGAGCTGATCTTCAACACCCGCCCGGTCCACGCCTACCTGATGGAGGGCAACAGCTTCGTCGCCCAGACGCTCGTGATCGCGCACTGCCTCGGCCACGGGTACGTG
>DASZMU010000102.1:0-2168 GCA_035551695.1 Solirubrobacteraceae bacterium | reverse complement strand
GCGCAACATCCGCGCAGCCGGTCACTCGGTGATCGTGCTCGAGGCGCGTGACCGGGTCGGCGGCCGGGTGTGGAACCACGACCTCGGTGGCGGCGTCATCTCCGAGCGCGGGGGCACCTTCGTGGGCCCGACCCAGGACCGCCTCATGGCCCTCGCACAGGCGCTCAGCGTGGGGACATTCGACACCTACGACACCGGCGACGACGTGTACGTCAATGGCAGCAACCGATTGACCTACAGCGACACCGGCCCGCTCGGCACGGCGCCGCCTGATCCGACCACGATCGCAGAGACGGCCGCGGTCGTCGCGCAGCTTGACCAGATGGCGACCACGGTTCCGGTGGACGCCCCGTGGGAGGCGTCCAATGCCGCCAACTGGGAGAGCTACACGCTCGATCGGTGGGTCAAGGAGAACAGCGCCAGCCCGAACTTTCAGGCGCTGGTGCCGCTGGCGACGAGGCCGATCTTCGGCGCCGAGCCGCGCGAGCTCTCGCTCCTGTTCACGCTGTTTTACATCGCCTCCTCCGGCGACGAGAAGAATCCGGGCACGTTTGAGCGAAACTTCGACACGCGCGGTGGGGCACAGCAGTCCCGGTTCATCGGCGGCTCGCAGACGATCGCGCTGAAGATCGCCGCCCAGCTCGGCTCGAGGGTCGTGCTCGGCTCGCCGGTCCGTCGGATCGTCCAGGGCGCGAGCGGCGTAACCGCGTACTCCGACAAGGTGACGGTCGCTGCCAAGCGCGCCGTCGTTGCGATTCCACCGACGCTCGCCGGGAGGATCTACTATGAGCCGATCCTGCCGTTCCAGCGTGACCAGCTGACCCAGCGCTACGGACAGGGGACGCTGAGCAAGGTCGCGGCCGTCTACGACACGCCGTTCTGGCGCGAGGCCGGGCTCAATGGCACCGCCGTCGACACCGGCGGCCCGGTGAGCGCGACGTTCGACGACTCGCCGCCGACCGCGACGAGCAGCAAGGGGCCCGGCATCATCTTCGGGTTCGTGGGCGGCGACAACGCCCGCTCGTACAGCGCGATGTCCCCGGCGGCGCGCCAGGCCGCCGTGCTCAACCAGTATGCGAAGTTCTTCGGTAGCCAGGCGCTGAAGGCGACCAGCTTCTTCGAGACGTTCTGGTCCGGAGAGGAGTGGACGCGAGGATGTCCTGTCGGGATCCCCAGCACCGGGGCGCTCCTGGCGTACGGGCCGTGGCTGCGCCAGCCGATCGGACGGATCCACTGGGCGGGGACCGAGACCTCCAACTACTGGAACGGCTATATGGACGGGGCAGTCCGCTCTGGAGAGCGAGCCGCCGCCGAGGTCCTGGTCGGGCTTTGAACGCCCCGGGAGCCGATGCCGGCGAAGAGCTGGCTTTTGCCGGGCTGCTCGGGCGGGTGGCGCTGCTCGCAAGCCGTGAAGCGTCCTCGCGCGAGCTGGTCGAGCACGCGCTCGAGCGGATCGACGCCACGCAGCCGACGCTCAACGCGTTCCGATGCGTCCGGCCGGCCGCGGCGCTTCAAGAAGCGGTGGCCGCCGATCGCCGGCTCGCCGCCGGCGAGCGCGGCCCGCTGCTGGGGATTCCCGTCGCGATCAAGGACGACACGGATCTGGCGGGCGAGAGCACACCGTTCGGATGTCATGGCTATTTCGCGTCCAAGTCCGAGGATGGCGAGGCGGTCCGGAGGCTGAAGGAGGCCGGCGCGGTGATCGTCGGCAAGACGACGACGCCCGAGCTGGGCCAATGGCCGATCACCGAAGGCTCCGCGTTCGGCGTGACACGCAATCCGTGGAGCGATCGCCATACGCCCGGCGGGTCATCCGGCGGCTCGGCTGCGGCGGTCGCGGCCGGGGTCGTGCCGGCGGCGCTCGGGTCCGACGGCCTTGGATCGATCCGCGTTCCAGCGGCGTGGACCCACCTGGTCGGGATCAAGCCCCAGCGCGGCCGAGTCTCGACTTGGCCCTACCCGGACTCCTTCAACGGCCTCACCTGCGTGGGCCCGCTGGCACGAACGGTCGCCGACGCCGCGACGCTGCTCGACGCGGTGAGCGGCAACCATCCGGGAGACCGGGACCGTCCGCCGCCGCCGAGCGAGCCCTACGCGCGGACCGCCGAGCGAGCCGATCCGGGCCGCCGGCTGCGGATCGCGCTGTCGTTCAAGATTCCCTTCAGCAT
>DASZMU010000101.1:0-2040 GCA_035551695.1 Solirubrobacteraceae bacterium | reverse complement strand
GGGGTCGGCGGAGACGAACACGACCGCGAGGGTCTCGTCGTTCAGGACCGCCTTCGGGCCGTGCCGGAACCCGAGCGGGGAGTCGTGGAAGCTCACGACCTGCCCGGCGGTGAGCTCGAGCAGCTTCAGCGCCGCCTCCTGGGCGAGCGGGGTGAACGCTCCGCTGCCGAGGTAGACGATGCGGCGGTAGGAGCGGGCGGCGAGTGACTCGAGGTGCTCCCACTGCGTGCCGATGACCCGCTCCGCGGCGTCCGCGACCGCCTCGATCGCAGGCCGGCTGCTGCCGGTAAACAGCACGAGGGCGGTGAGCAGCATGGACGTGAAGCTGGAGGTCATCGCGAAGCCCGAGTCGTTCGACCGCTCCGGCATGAGCACGACCGCCGATCGGTCCGCGCCGTCATGCTGGCGGTACAGCGCGCCGTCCCGGGCGCAGGTGATCACGAGGTGGTACACCTCGGTCAGCACCTCGTCGGCGAGCCGGGTCGCCGCGATGCTCTCCGGGCTGTTGCCCGAGCGGGCGAAGGAGACGAGCAGCGTCGGCACGTCCTCGCCGAACGCCGACAGGGGGCTGGAGACGATATCGGTGGTCGCCACCGCGTCGAAGCGGCGGCCCGTCAGGCGGGTCAGCGCGGCCGCCGCGACGCCACCCGCGAAGGCCGACGTGCCGGCGCCGGCGAGGACGACCCGCAGGTCGTCCCGCCCGGTGAGGGGTGCGAGGAACGCGTCGAGCTCGCCGCGGCGCTGCTCGAGGATGTCGGCGAGCTCCCGCCACACCTCCGGCTGCCGGGCGATCTCCCGGGTTGTCGCCTCCGCGCCGTGGAACGAGGCACCCTGGCGGCGGTTCGGGGACGTCGTACGGGTCTCGGGCATGGGATCTCTTTCTGAGGGTCGGGCCGTGGAACAGTGGCCGCTGTCGGAAGGTGGGCGCTCTCACCCGGTCAGGGTGCCGCGAAGCGGCCGAGCCGGTCCCGGTCGGCCGCGACGGCGCCGTCGAGGATCGCTCCCGCCGTAGCGGCGTCCGGTACCAGGGGGTCGAGTGTCAGCGCCTGCAGCGCGAGGGAGCGGGAGCCGCTGACGGCGGCGTCGACGACGAGCTCCTGCTGGAGCGACCGTGCGGTCAGGACGGCCGCGACCGCCTCGGGTAGCGGCGGCACCGCGACCCCGGCGACGCCCGCCGCGGACACGACCGCGGGCAGCTCGACGACGGCGGACGCGGGCAGCTGGGGAAGCAGTCCCTGGTTGGGGAGGTTGACCGCGAGCTCCACCTGGCTGTCACCGGATGCGACCGCCGCGGCGATCGATACGAGCCTCTCCGCCTCCTCGTTCCGCGCGGGCGCTACTGGCTCGGTCCCGTCCGCCTGGGCGCGCAGCGACTCCCAGAGGCGCCCCTTCTCCTCGATGTACTCCCGGGTCATGTCGAGGCCGCCCTGCAGCCCCCACGCGAGCTGGCCGTCCCCGCGGGCGGTCAGGTAGCCGCCGAAGAATTCGGCCACGTGCCGGTCGCCGGGCGCCGGGTACAGCCCGAAGGTGCGCAGCAGGTCGGCGGAGACCGGGGCGTGGACGCCCTCGGAACGGCTCGGCGGCGCGTCCGGGCCCCCGGAGCACTCCTCGATCAGGGCGCGCAGGCGGGGGTAGAGGTCCTCGTCGGCCGTCCGGAGGTCGAGCAGCCAGCAGAGGTGGTTCAGTCCGGCGAAGATCGCCGTCACCCGGGCCGGGTCGGCGCCGAGGGCGACCGCGAGGGCGGTCCTCGTGTGCATGGTGCCGTGGCAGAGGCCGATCGTCGTCACCGGCGTGTGCTTGGTGATCGCCCGGACGTTCGCGGTGAGCGGGTTGCTGTAGTTGACGAGAAGAGCGCCCGGCGCGACGTCCGCGACGTCCCGGGCGATCGCAACGAGCTCCGGCACGTGGCGTAGCGCCCGGAGCACCCCGCCCGGTCCCACGCTGTCGCCCACCGTCTGCAGCACGCCGTGCGCGGCGGGGACGTCGAGGTCGCTGCGCCAGGCCGCCGCGGAGCCGACCGCGATGGTCGTCGCGACGAAC
>DASZMU010000100.1:0-40181 GCA_035551695.1 Solirubrobacteraceae bacterium | reverse complement strand
GGCGCCAAGCAGGGCTCACGGACCAGACGGATCAGGCCTCAGGGCCTTCTCATCATCGTTCTGGGAGGCGTGCTGATCCGGATCTTCAGGACGAACCACGGACTGGCTGTCCACAGTCCGGTTCTGGAGGGCGTGGGGGTGATCCTGTTCGTGTCCGGTCTCGGCTTGGCCGTGTGGGCGAGAATCCATCTCGGCCGCAACTGGGGAATGCCGATGACCGAGAAGGACGAGCCGGAGCTGGTCACCTCCGGGCCGTACCGCTTCATACGGCACCCCATCTATTCAGGCATCCTGCTCGCGATCCTCGGCACAGCGCTCGCGACGGATCTCTACTGGCTGATCGTCTTCGGGGTCTCGAGCGTCTATTTCGTCTACAGCGCGACGGTCGAGGAACGCCTCATGACCACGTCGTTTCCGACCGCGTACCCGGGCTACAGGGCCAAGACGAAGATGCTGATTCCGTTCGTGCTCTGAAGCAGCTGCTCATCCTCGCGACGCCACCGACGGCGCGCGGCGCGCGCCGAGCGCCCCGGGGCGGAGCCGGACGGTCACGAGGGCGGCGCTGTAGCGAGGGACGCTGAGCGCGTACCCGCGCGGTTGTGGCGAGATCGCTGCAACCGCGAGCCGGCCCTGCCACTCCCCGTTTGCGCCGAGATGCTGGCCGGACAGCATCACACCGCGCCGGGCGCGCACGGATGGGGCGAGCAGGCGTTGCACTGTCGCCGAACCCCGGGCCGGGAGGGTCAGGCCGACACCAGCGGGGCGGTGCCCCTTGTTGATCAGCAGCACACGCAGGGTGCGGCGGCCTGAGCGCACCGCCCAGGCCTTCAGGTGCAGGCCCGCGCGGGCCCGAAGCCGCAGCGACACCAGCTGAGGATCGGCTCCGAGCATCCGGTTGAACATGACCATGCCGTACAGCAGCGGATGGGCGATCAACCCGTGGCTCCGCAGCGAGAAGGCAGCGTTGTACGCGTGGGCGCGCACGTGGATGCTGACCGAGGAGACGCCCACCCGCAGTAGCTCGAACAGGGCGTCAGGAGCCCAGAGAGCCGTGGCCATCGTGTTGCTGACCCCCCTGACTCCGCCGCAGGTGACCGAATTCAGCTCCGAAAGGCGCAACGGCAGGCCAGCCCGGTGGGCTGCCCGCACGGCACCGACGACCGACCGGGAGACGCCCGCGGTCGCGGCCTCGCTGAGCACGCGGGAGATGGTGGGATACATCGGGCTCCTCGGCGGGACGCAGGCCGAGTATGGGTACCGGTGGACCGTGACGGCCCGGAGGTCTGGGTGCGGGGACGCCAGCAACTGCGTTATCCAGTCCAGGTTGACCCGTGGCTCGGAGAGCGCCGGCCCTAGCAGCGGCACCCCCGGCGCCACGGTGGACAGCGCCCGCGAGTAGGCGGCGAACGCCTGGGCGTAGCCGCTCTTCGTGATCTGGGCGGGCAGCAGACGGATCTCGCGTCCGTCAACGATCGTCTGCTGCCATGCCGGCGTGGCATACAGATCAGGCTCGTTGCCGATCTCGAAGCCGATGATGCTGTGCTTGGGCAGCATCGCCTCGGCGACCCGCGCCCAGCGCGCCGCGATCGTCGGAGTCGCCGTCGCGAGGTTGAGGTCGAGGATCAGTCGCGCGCCGGTGTGGCGAACGATCGTGCGAACCTCCCGGAGCCACTCGGGGGTCACCTCAAAGGCCCACTCCGGCATCTCACGCACCGGGGACCAGAACGTCCGGTCAGCGGAGTCGCCGCCGATCCTGAGCACCAGTGGGCCCGGCCCCCGCACCAGCGACAGCACACGCTCGAGCAGCGACAGATGATGCGCCCACAGCGGCAGTGCCCAGTACTCGGTCGAGATGCCCAGAAACGACGACGGGATCGGCTGGGTCGGCGCGTGCGCGCTGATCACCACTCGTGCTCTGATGCGAACCGGGGGAGGCGGGGTGCGCGCGGCGGGCTGCCGGCTGGTCGTCGGCCGCGCTGCCGTTGAGTGCGCCTGCTGCCGAGTCGCCGCCTTTGGCGAGGGGGTCAGCAGCCCGTACAGCACGCTGAGCGCGGCGACGACCACTCCGAGCCCCAGCCCGGACGCCGTCAGGGCCCGCCGGCGACGCGTTCGCTCGGCCCGCGTCATGACACCTCGTCCGGCACGCTCTGGCCGCAGCGGCGCCATGAACGCTCTCCCCGGCGCACACGCGCCCGCGGCGCCATCGCGCTTCCGTGCTTTCGATCGGTATTCATCGCTCCCCTGATCTGCTCTGTGCCGTTCCGTCGGCGAGGCCGAGAACCGCGAGACTGTGACGCGAACAGTCAAGAGCGCGGTAAAGATCACGTTGGGAAACCTTCACACGCCATTGGGAAACGTTCACATGCGTCGCCCGGCAGGCCGCGCGCCCACGAGCGGCTGAGATCGGCTCGCCGGACGATTCCCGGCCGTCCTTGGCTGCCCGGGAGCGCCGGCCGCCTCGTCGGTGGGTCCAACAGCGGCGCCCGGGGTAGGACATAGGCCATGGCCGACTTGACCGGAACGCGTTCGATCGCGATTGCCGCGCCGCTGGAGCGTTGCTTCGCCATCGCCGCCGACCTGGACCGGGTGCCTGAGTGGCATGGCGCGATGACCGGCGTCGAGGTGCTGGAGCGCGACAGCGACGGTCGCGGGACGCTGGTCGACAGCGAGATCGACGCCAGCGTCGCGCGCGTCCGGATGCGCCTGCGCTTCAGCTACGACGAGCCGACGGGTCTGCGCTGGACGCGGGAGAGCGGCGACCTGCAGTCGCTCGACGGCTCGTGGCACTTTCAGGAGCAGGGCGACGGTCTCACGCTGGCGACCTACACGCTGGAGATCGGCGTCAACCGCCGTCTCGGCATGCTCGTACGAACGGTTCGCGGACCCGTACGCGCCCGGATCGAGGCGCTGCTGACCGATCGCCCGGTCGAGGGACTCAAGGCCCGCGCTGAGGCAGCCGCCTGAGCTGGACAGTTACAAACGCTGCGGGCGCGGAGTCCCGGAGCCAACGGGGGCGCCACGGCGTCGCCCGCGGGCAAGGTGACCGCCGCCGGCCGCCAGCAGCATCCCCGCGAGGGTGGTGACGACGGGCAGGAGCGCAGGCACGCTCCCCAATGAAGCCTTGGCCTGTGTGCCGGCCAGCTCGTGGGCGAGGAGCAGGGCGGCTCCGTAGATGAGACCGGACAGGAAACCGCGGTCAGCGGCGTCCCACCCGTCGCAGTGCTCGAAGCCGGACAGCAGGGCACCGACCGCCGCGAGCACGGCGATCGCCCAGTAGGCCGCCGCCGACACGCCGACGAGCACGCCGGCCAGCCCGCCGATGATCATCGGCACAACCCCGCCGACGATCAACTGAGCGGTGTCGGATCGGTCGCGAAATAGCGGTGGCGCGTACATCGGTCTCCTCGTCGGCCCACACTACTCACCCCGTCCGGCGCGGCGCAAGCGGATGGGCCCCGCGGTTCCGTCCGGTTCGTCCTGATCCGGGCGCAACCACGGAGGAGTTGTCCTCGCGGCCGGGATGCGTCATCGTTGTCAGCGCTGTGAGCTGGTCGACCCGGGGTGTGCTGGCTGTGTGTGCGGTGGCGACGATGGCTGCGGCCGTGCTGCCGCTGTCCGCGGGCGCGGCGGCGGGCGGACGAACCACGGACGCGGTCGTGCAGCGCGGCCTGGAGGGCCTGGTGCGGGCGCCCGGTGGGCCGGTGGGTGCGATCGCGACCCTGTACCGCGACGGTCGCACGACCGTCCTGCGAGCGGGCCGAGCCGACGCGGCACGACTAGGCGCCCCTCGGTTGGGCGACCACATGCGCCTGGCGAGCATCGCCAAGGCGTTCAGCGGCGCCGTGGTGCTGCACCTGGCGCAGGCGGGCCGGCTGGGTCTGAATGACACGATCGGGCAGCGGCTCCCGGGGGCGCCGGCGGCGTGGTCGGCGGTCACGGTGCGCGAGATGCTCAACCACACGAGCGGCCTGCCGGACTACACGCAATCGGCGGGCTTCCGCAAGCAGGCCACGACCAACCCCCGGGGGTACGTCTCGCCGGCCGCGATCATCGACTGGGTGCGCAACGACCGCCTGGTGTTCACCCCCGGCTCACGCTACGAGTACTCGAACACGGACAACATCGTCCTCGCCGTCATCGCCGAACGGGTGACGCACCGGTCGTACGGCCAGCTGCTCTCGGCCCTCGTCTTCCGGCCGGCTCGCCTGACGCAGACGACCTTCCCCGCGCGGCGGATCTCGTTGCCGGCGCCGTTCATGCATGGCTACGACGTTGCGCCGGGCAGAGCTCCGCGGGACGTCACCACCCTCCTGAGCCCGAGCGGCGCGTGGGCGTCCGGCGCCATCGTCTCAACCCCGGCCGATCTCGGCGCGTTCATCCGGGCCGACCTCGGCGGTCGGTTCTTCGGCGCGACCCAGCGACGAGCGCAGATGCGATTCGTCCCGGGCTCCTCGAGCCCGGCAGGCCCCGGCACGAACTCGGCTGGGCTGGCGATCTTCCGCTACGCGACGCCCTGCGGCACCGTGTACGGCCACACGGGCAACTTCCCCGGATACGTGCAGTGGGCGGCCGCCACGGCGGACGGACAACGCTCGGTGACGACGTCGCTGAACATCGCGGCGCCGACGGGCAGCCTGCTTCGGCAGCTGCGCTCGGTCCAGGCCTCGGCTGTCTGCGCCCTGCTGGGAAAATAAGGCACTCCTGCTGTTTTCAGCGGGTGCCTGAGGTGGTGCGAGTGGGGCAGCAGTCCTCGGAGCCCGCACGGGCGGCCCGGCCAACGATTGCACCGGATTGTGGCGTGCAGGACGCGACAAACCAGGATCCCGGCGGCCGATCTGGCGCACACTCGGGGCTGAGCCTGCGGTCTGTGTCAGATCTCCCGGCCGCGCCCGGATTTGGCGCGTGATGCATGGCCAGGGACCATCCTGAGCGCCGCGGCCACCGCTCACCCCCCGTTCCTCGCTCGTCGTTCCCGGTCACATCTCCCCAGGGCGGACATCCCACGGAAAACAGCAGGAGCGCCAAAAATAACGGCGCCGAGGCACCCCCGGGCCGAGCCGTCGGCGCTCCTGACTTTCCGCTAGCCGGGGTGATAGGGTGCCGCGGCACATACCGAGCCGAGTCGCCGGGCCATCCGTGGCCGGCGAGCGGGGGACCCGCTGCGATCGAACGATCGCCGGGGCGAATCGCCGTCATTTGGCGTAGCGCGCAGCGCGAGCCCGTCAGCTAACTCCGCAGGCTTTTGCAGTCGTTCCGAGAGACGGAGGTTTGTGGAGGCCGTGCGCGACCTCGGCAGTGTTGATCCTTGGCAGGAATCACTCGAGCGCTCGCTTGCGCGAAGGGGCAAGCTCCCGGGCTCGGGTGAGCGTGATCCGGATCGGCATCGGCGAGAGGATCCGCCCAACCATCGCCCCACGCACCGGACAGCGGAGGCTCGCCGCCGGCGAGAGGATCAGCCCACCCGCCGCCCCCCACGCCGGGCAGCGACGGATCACGATCGCCCGCACCATCACGCCCCGGACGGGAGCGCACCGCGGTCACGGCGGACTCCAGGCGAGCGGCGGTCGCGGCGGTCGCGGCGGCGGTCGCCGGCCAAGCGCTCGAGGCTGCTGGCCGTCGGCAGCTGGGGGATCCTCCTGCTGGGGGTGCTGATGATCGTGGGGGCCGGCATGTTCGACGGGCATGGCGCCCAGGCGTCTGCGAGCTCAGGCCACGCCGGCGCGGCCCCCACCCGGTTTCACCCGCTCTCGCCCGCGACGGGCGGCGCCGCTGCGGGCCTGAAGCGTTCCGCGCTCCGGCCGGCCGGGACCTGCCGGCCGGTGACCGCGGGGAGCGGCTACGTCAACCCCGTGGCGGGTGACGTCCTGATCGGCGAGCGCATCGACCAGGGCGTGGACTACGCCGGGACGGGAACGCTCACGGCGATCGGCGCCGCGAAGATCACGTACGTCGGCACCTCGGATACGGGATGGCCGGGAGCCTTCGTCGAGTACCGGCTCCTCGACGGCCCTGACGTCGGCTGCTTCGTCTATTACGCCGAGGGCATCAATCCGGCCAACGGCCTGCACGCAGGACAGACGGTGCGGGCCGGACAGGTGATGGCGAACATCATCCCCGGCTGGTCCACCGGGATCGAGCTTGGGTGGGGCGCCGGAAAGAACACGAAGACGTACGCGGCGAAGACCGGCAAGTGGAGCGCGACCGACGATGCCGACAGCGTCGCGAGCGGGGCGGGCAAGAGCTTCTCGGCACTCATCGCGAGCCTCGGCGGCCCGCGGGGAAAGGTGGAGGGCTAGCGAGGCCGGCCGCTACCGGCCGGCGCGGTGGTGAGCGAGAAAGAGCGTGATGGCCCGGGCGAACGACTGGGCCGCGAGCTTCTGAAACGACGCCCGGACGAGCTGCGCCGCGTCCGTCGCGTTCCGCATGTTCCCGCACTCGATCAGCACCTTCGGCACGCGGGTCAGATTGAGCCCGGCCAGATCGCTGCGGTAGGAGATGCCGTTCGTGCCGTCGTAGGTGCTCAGAGGCATCCCGGTCACCGAGTGGTACTCGTGGAGCAGGTCAGCGCCGAATGTCCTGGACGCTGCGATCACCCCGTCGTTGGGCCCGTCGGCGACGGGCTCAAGAACGGCAAAGCCACGGCCGCCGGGCGGACCGCCGTCCGCATGGATGTCGATGGCGACGTTCGCATGGGCTCGATTGAGGATCTGTGAGCGGGTGGTGACGCATGGGCCGATCCCGTCGTTGGTCGTGCGTGTCAGGACGACCTTGGCGCCCTCGGATCGGAGGTCGGCCGTCAGGTAGCGCGCGACGTCGAAGTTGAACCGGGCTTCGGTGTAGCCGCCGTCGGTCTCGGTACCCGTCGTGTCACAGGTCTCCAATTCGCGTCCGTTCCAGACCAGGTGATTGATGAACGAGGGGTCGCCGTAGTTGCGTCCGTTGTGGCCCGGGTCGATCCCGACGATCCTGCCGGCCAGCGGCCGCTTCGGATTGGACGTCGCCGCGCGCGCACGCCCGGTCGGCACGGCCCGGACCGGGGTGGCCGAGGTCGAGGTCGAGGTCGACGGCGCCGCTGTCCTCGTCGACGCCGCCGAGCTCGCGCAGGCGATGCACAGGAGAGCCATTGCGACCGAGGCGGCCGGCCAGCAGACACGCCGTCGAACGTGAGCGAGGCGGCGGGGCATGGCCGGGACCTTACCCGCGGGACCCCAGGGCTCGTCGAGCCCTGCACGCCGAAAACCGGGGCAACGCCCGAAAGGGCCGGAGACGGCACTGCCGCCCGGGTCGGCCGTGGACGGCGCTACAGCACCGGGGCGCTGAGCCGTGCCCGCGCGCTCGTCGACTCCGAGAGGGGGACGAGCCGGCCGGCCTTACCCAGTCACTTCGGCCACGGTCATCACCCCTCCGGTCGCGGACTAGGCGGCCCAGCCGCCGGGTTTCCCTTGCGTGGGCTCGGCAACCGACCGTATGGCGGTGGCCATCCGACGAGGCGAGGACATCAACAGGCGCGCGCTGGGGGCGATGTTCATCGCCAACAACCGGGCCGGCGGCCGGCGCAAGCTCAAGCGCGCGCCTCCTCAGGCTCCTCGTACCACTTGACTCGCTCGCCGATCCGGGCCCGCATCTTCCACTTCGCGCCCTTGGGTGCTGCGTCGAGGGCCCGGGTCAGCTCGGCGATCCGCTCCTGGACGCGCTCCGCTTGGCCGGGCTCCAGCGCGAACTGGCCGAGCATCTGGCCCAGAGTCGCGAGGCTGCCGTGGATCGTATGCTCCAGGCCCCAGTCGTTGCGCGTCACGTCGAGGATGCGGTCGAGCTGGATGTCGTCCGGACCGAAGCCGTGGTCGACGAGGAGGGCCAGGAGGTCCTTCACGTCCTTCTCGTTGATGCTGACCACCTGGAGCTTGGTCATGAGCAGGTCCGCCAGGGAGATCGTCAGACCGTCAGGGGACGCGCTGTCTCGCAGGTCGAGCTCGTGGGCCATGGTGAAGCGATCCAGGAGCACGTCGATCGGCCGGTCGCGGGCGGGGTCATGGAAGTTCAGCCGCGTCGCGCCGTGCAGGGCGTTGAACATGCGGTCGGCGTCGTAGCCCTCCTGCGCCATGAACTCGGTGATCCGCTTGCGGTCGTTCGCCCGGCCGACGAAGTCGCCGTCGCCGTAGGCACGCACGAGGGGCGGCACACGAGCGCTCGGACAGTGACACCAGATCGCCACTCCGCCGAGCAACCGCAGCCGGAGGTCGCCCTCGCGCGCCGCCATCGCCAGGCGCCGCCCCTCCGCGGCGACGTCCTGCAGAGTCCGGCCCGGTGGGGAATCGTTCATGTGCACCAGCTCCCGCTGATCAGACGTGTCCATGGTCGCGCAGCGCCTGCTGCCAGTACAACACGCTCTCGCGCAGCTCGCTCAGCACGAGGGCGTCATCGGCTTCAAATGACGGAATGACCTCCAATACGAGCGCGACGTCCTCGGCGCCGGAGGCGGCGAGCGCATCGAGGACGGCGGCGGCCACGATCCGTCCGCGCGCGTTGTACTCGGTCGTGAACGGCCAGTGGTGGTCGCCGTGCGCGTCGCTCTGCTGGAGATGGACGACCGCCGCATGGCGGCCCATCTGGCGCAGCCAGGCATAGGGGTCGGCATCCGCTCCGCTTGATCCGGGTGCGCACTGATGCCCGACATCGAGGCAGAGGGAGACGGTCGCGTGATCAGGATCGCCCGCTCGCATCAGCGAGGAGAGCTCAGGGATCCGGCACGGCTCCCGGTCACACGCCATGTTCTCGACGAGGAGAGCGTCGAGCTCATACCGGCGGGCAAGCTCGCTGAGCTTCATCAGATGCCGCCCAAGCTCCGTCCAGAGGAGGTCGCGCCGCTTCGGATCGTCGGCGTCGCGCCTGGAGAGACTGCCGACGTGGCCGCCGACGCTGCGAGCGCCCAGCCTGGAGGCAAACCGGATGGCCTGAGACCAGTAGGTGACGGCGCGGGCGCGCTCGGTCGTGCCGGGCGCGAGCATCAGGTTCATCGAGTACGCGATGAGACCGGTGAAGACCGAGTGGATCGCCAGCCCGGTCTGCGCGCACGCGCTCCTCACCGCGTGCGCGTCGCCATCGAGATCGTGGTCGAGATCCGACAGGTCGAGGCTGTGCTGCACCAGCTCCAGGCCGAGCTCCTCGCGCACGATCTGCGCCCACTCATCCGGACGCGGCCAGCGCTTCACCGCGAAGCAGTTGTTGATCCCCAGCGTCAGCTTCACGGCTCCAGCCTCACCGCCGGCGAGTCGCGAACGGACAGGAACCACCGGTAGCGCTCGCGAATCGGCTCCCCGGATCCGGCGCGCGGCTCGAAGCAGCGCGCGCGCTCGAGGTTGTCGGCGAGTGCCGCCTCGGCCTCGGCACGCCACCCGGTCATCGCGGCGGCGAGCAGCGCCACGCCGACCGGCGCCGAATCGTGTTCGAGATGCCGCACCGGTCGCTCCAGCGCGTCGGCCTTGAGCTGGCCGAGGGTGGCGAGGCGGGCGCCCCCACCCCCCACGCGAAGCTCGTCCAGCGGCGAGCCCGCTGCGGTGAGAACCGACACGGTCTCCGTGACGCCGAACGCGATCCCTTCAAGCACGGCGTACGCAAGCTCGTCGCGTCCATGGCGGTCGGAGAGACCGACGAACGCCGCTCGCAGCGCCGGATCGTCCCGCTCGCCGTCACCGAGGTACGGCATGAACAGAGGCGCCGCCGACCGGGGTTCGATACGACCGGCGGCCAGCCCCGACAGGGTCCGGCGCGCCCCCGCCTCCAGCTCGTCGAACCCGGCCATCCGGAGGCGATCGATCGCCCAGGTCAGCGCGCCGCCGGTCACGTTGACGCCGAGCTCAGTGCAGTAGCAGCCGGGAATGACGTAGCTGTAGTGCGTGATCCGGAGGTCCGTGCTGGGCTCGTGGATCACGGAGTTCAGGCACGAGGAGGCGCCGGCCATCTCGCTGATCGGTCCCGGTCCCATCACGCTGCTGCCGTACGCGGCGCACTGACTGTCGGCGGCGCCGATGACGACCGGGCAGCCCGCGGCCAGGCCGGCGGTCCCGGCGAGCTCGTCGGCGACGGGACCGATCTGCGCCCACGGCGCCGCGACCTCCGGGAAGAGCCCGGCGTCGAGGCCGAACGTCTCAAGCAGATCCTCGGACCAGGCACGCTCTCGGAGATCGAAGAGCACGGTCGAGTTGGCGTGGGTCTCGTCGGTGGCCGTCGTGCCCGTCAGCGCGTGCAGGACGACGTCTCGCGGCTGCATGAAGCAGTCGGCTGCGGCGAACGTCTCCGGCTGGTGGGCTCGCATCCACAGCACCTTGGGGCCGACGTGAAATGCCGACGCGACATGTCCGGTGCGCGCGTGCATCGCCTCGTCGCCGATCCGCCGGCGCATAGCGACCGCCTCCGCGGTGGCACGGTTGTCGCGGTACAGCAGCCCGGGGCCGACCGGCGCCCGCGCGGCGTCGAACGGCGCGATCGTTGGGCACTGGCCCGTCAGTCCCACGGCGCGCACCTCGTTGCCGGCGATTCCGGGAGCGGCGGCGAGATCCCGGAGCGCGGCCAGCGCCGCGTCTCGCCAGTCACGTGGGTCCTGCTCGGCCCACCCGGGGCGCGGCGTCGACGTCGCGTAGTCCCGGCGCGCCTCGCCCCGCAGCCGCCCGCGGAGATCGACGGCGCAGGCGCGGGCGCCCGTCGTCCCGACGTCGATGGCTACGAACAGGGCATCGCCGGACATCACCCGCGAACCAGCTGGTGTGATTTCAGCTTGTCGCCGGACACGGTCACCAGCGCCCCATTGAGGGAGCCCGTGCCGTAGTCGCTGCCCGGGTTGAGCGCCAGGGTCTGTCCGATCCGGCGAAACCCGGCCGATTCGTGGACGTGGCCGTGGAGGCTCGCGACGGGCTGATGGCGCTCGATCGCCGCTCGCACGGCCGTGCTACCGACAGGCCCAAGCTTCACCTGCCCCGCCTGCTGGGTGACCGTGAGGTTGCCATCAAGCATCGGAGCCGCGTCGAGCCCGGTGTCGAATGGGGGCACGTGAGCATTGAAGACGACGCGGCGATCGTCTGCGGCCTCGGCGAACAGCGCTTCGAAATGCTCGCTCAACTCCTCCTCGCTCATCTCCCGAAAGCTGTGCCACGGGGTGGGGTTGGACCAGCCCCAGGAGACGAGCTGGTGCTCGCCATCGAGCGAAAGCACGCGTCCCTCGGCGTGCTCGCCCCAGGGCGCGGCCTTCAGCGGTTCCGCCAGCGACGGCGGGTCGTCGTTGCCGAGCATCCAGAAGACCGGCTTGCCGATCGGCCGGAGCCGCTCGTCGGCCATCTCCATCCAGCGCTCGAGTCGCTGGCGCATCAACTCGAGCAGCAGATCCTCGACGGTTCCGTCCGCGATCCGCTCGTCGAGCTCGCCCGGCTGCGAGCGCCACGGGTAGTACCCGACGTCGGAGATCGTCCGCTCGACCCGGGCGAGCGCCTCCGCGTCTTCGATGTCGTAGCGATGGCCGCGGAACGTCGTGGTGAACCGGCCCCCGCCGAGGTCCTCGACCGCCTGGACGGCCTTGCCGGCGATGTCGCCGCCGAGCACCATCACGTCAGGCTTGTAGGCGACGCCGGCGTTGAGGAACTTGCGAAAGCACATCTCCGACCCATGGACGTCGGTGGCGAAGAACAGCTTTGTCTTCGTGGCCACGCTGAGCCCTTCAGCCGGCGACGAGCGATCCGCGCACCTCGCGCACCCGCCGCATCATGTCCACGACCCGCTCGGGGTCGACCGGATTCCACGTGTCACCGTCGACCTTCAGGCTCGTCCCCACAATCGCCCCGTCCGCCACCGTCAGGACGTCCTCGATCGTCTCGTGCTTGACGCCCGTGTTGGCCAGCACCGGGATCTCGACCGCCTCCTTGGCCTCGCGCAGGTCGGACATGCTGGCGTCGACGCCCGCCGCCGGGCCGGAGATGAGCAACGCGTCGACGCCCAGATACGCCGCGCTGGCGGCGCGGTCCGCAACCGAGCGGCCGCCCACCGAACGGCTGAACTCCGGCGTGATGTTGGCGAACATCGCGATGTGGCGGCCGCCGATCGCGTGCCGGTAGCCGGCGACCTGGCCGAGGTCAGGTGCGAGCAACCCCATGTCGCTGTCGTAGACGCCGGTCAGGACCTCGCGGATGAACGAGGCGCCGCTGGCCACCGCAGCGGCGATGCTCGCGGCCGGGTCCCAGAGGAGGTTGGTGCCGTACGGCACGCGCAGCTGGTCGCTGAGGCGGCCGATCACGTACGCCATCGTCGCGACCGCCTCCACGCCGACCGACGTCGAGTACGGGATGTCGTTCTCGTTGCAGAACAGGATCGCGTCGACGCCGCCCTCCTGGAGCGCCGCCACCTCCCGGGCGGCCGAGGCGACGATCGCCTCCACCCCGCCACCGGAGTCGTAGCGAGGTCTTCCCGGCAGACCCTCGAGATGGCACATCGCGATCAGCGGCTTCTCGACGCCGAAGAGATCCTTGAGGGTCTGCATCTGTCGTTCTCCCTTGGTTGACCGGGGCAAAGCTTCGTCTAGGACCCGGTGGACGGGGTGGGGGCGGGATCGCCGCGGCGGTCAGCCGAACGCCCGGCGCGGCGCGGAACCAGCACGATCTCCACGCCCAGCGCCTCCAGCTCGACCAGCTCCCGGGTGGGGGCGTCGTGGTCGGTGATCAGCGTGGCGATCCGGTCGGCCGGCGCGACCGATGCCATCGTGGTCTGTCCGAGCTTGGATCCGTCGGCGATGATCACCAGTCGGTCTGAGTGCTCGATCATCAGCCGCTGGATCTCGGCAGCCTCGTCGCTCAGCTCGGTGATCCCGTGACGAGCCGACACCCCGGCCGCGCCGAGCACCGCCATGTCGGCGTGGTACCGGCGCACGGTCGCGGCGGCCACCGGTCCGACGCAGGCGAGCTCGTCGGTCAGCACCGACCCACCGAGCACGACGACCCGCCCCTTCCGTGTCCCCAGCAGACTGGCCACCGGCAGCGATCCGGTCACGACCGTCAGGTCGTCGCGGGGGGGCAGGAACATCGCGAACTGCTCGGTCGTGCTGCCGATTCCGACGAAGATGGTGCGGTCAGGCGCGAGCGTCCCGGCCGCGTGCATGCCGATGATCCGCTTGGCGGGCGCGTTCTCCAGGGCGCGGGCGTTGAACAGGAGCTCCATTGAGCGGGTGATGTGGGCCGTTGCGCCGCCATACGTGCGACGCAGGAAGCCGTCTCGCTCGAGCCGGGTGATGTCCCGGCGAATCGTCATCTCTGACACGCCGAGCTCTGCGGCCAGCTCGGCGATGTGGATCGTCTGATGCTCGGCGACCTGCTCCAGGATCCGGTGACGGCGGTCGACGGCTAGCACGGCATCATCTTTTCAGACGGCTGGACAGCAGGAACGGACGCACACGGGGCCAATATATATCGCGATCTTGTTGTGCAGGATGTTCGATGTTGTTATATACATGACTCCGCGAGCCTGAGCCGGAGGGGAGATCCATGGGAGACCTGGAAGCAGCCAGCACTGAAGTGCCAAGCCGTCAGTCGAGCCAGCTGTTCGTACGCCGGAGCACGGGGCTCGTCCGCGAGGCCTCGGCGGTCGACGCCACGATCTTCAACGCGGTGTTCTCGGCACCGGTGGGCGCGACGCTGGCCTGGGGCGTCTTCTTCGCCCTCACGGCATTCCCCGGCTCGGACCTCGTCGCGGCGACGCTGTGGTCGTTCGTCCTCAACATCCCGATCCTGATCATGATGTCCCTCCTGGCGTCCTCGATGCCCAAGACCGGCGGCGACTACGTGTGGGTGAGCCGGATCCTCAGTCCACCGGCGGCCCTGGTGTCGAATTTCGGCGCGGCCTTCTCCGCGGTCATCGGTGCCACGTTCTGGGCGCGGTATTTCCCGGTGTTCGCGCTGGGGCCGGTGCTCGTCACCCTCGGGACGATCTTCAACAGCCATGCCCTCGTCACCGCCGGGACCCACATCCAGGCCGACAAGGGCTGGATCTTCCTGGGCGGGCTGCTGATGATCGTCTGGATGACCGCGATCCTCATCGCCGGCACCAAGACGACATTCAAGTGGCAGAACGTCTTCTGGGTCATCGCGAGTGCCGGGACGCTGCTCGCGTTCGTCGTCCTGCTGTTCTCCTCCAAGGGAGGCTTCCAGCACCACTTCAACACGATCTCTCACACATTCGGCGCGAAGGGCAACGCCTACCAGTCGGTGATCACCACCGCGCACGCCCAGAACGCCCATCCCCACGCCTTCGGCTCGGCCACCACCCCGGCGATCTTCGTGATCATGACGTTCATGATCTGGAACTGGTGGAGCGTCTACCTCTCCGGGGAGCTCAAGAGCGCATCCAACCGCAATCGCCAGATGTCGATCATGTTCGGCGCGCTGAGCTGGAACGTGATCGGCCTGGTCGCCGGCGTGCTGCTCCTCTACAAGGTCACCAGCTACCAGTTCATCGTCGGCGCCAACACCGTGCCCAACAGCGCCTATGTGCTGCCGACCGGGCCCTTCTACCACTTCTTCGCCGGGCTGGCCGTCAACAGCAACGTGCTGACGACGATCATCGTCGCCTCCTTCCTGTTCTGGAGTCTGCCGGCGATGGTGGGCAACACGTTCATGCCGATTCGCAGTGTGTTCGCGTGGTCGTTTGACCGCGTGCTCCCGGAGCGACTGTCAAACGTCAACGAGCGCTTCCACTCACCGGTGGCGGCGATCCTCCTCGTCATGACGCTGGTGACGCTGATGCTCGCCTGGAGCGTCACCGCCACGACGTTCCAGACCCTGCTGGCCCTCGGCGTGCTCGCCGGCGTGGTGTGCGTCGTGATCGTGGGGGTCGCCGCATTCGCCTTCCCCATCCGCAGACCGGAGCTGTACCGCGCCTCGCCGGCGAACCTGAAGCTGCTCGGCATCCCGGTGCTCCAGATCGTCGCGCCCCTTTCGATCGCGGTCGTTGCGTTCCTGACCTGGGAGGCGTGGCATTACCCGGCGCTCGCCCTCAGCGGCAACACCGGCAACCGGTGGCAGATTCCGGCGTTCATGGGCGGGATCGTCGTCGTGGGGCTGCTGATCTACTACATCTCACGCGCCGTCCGCCGGTCCCAGGGCATCGATCTCGATCTCGTCTACCAGGAGCTTCCCCCTGACTGATCGCCATGGGCCCGGACAGCTCTCCGGCGCGGTCGCGCTGATCACCGGCGGCACGAGTGGCATCGGCCTGGGGGTGGCGCGGCGGATGCTCGGGGAGGGTGCCCGGGTCGCCATCACCGGCCGAGACCGGCGACGCGGAGCGGCAGCCGAGTCCGAGCTCGGAGACGACGCGTGGTTCATCGAGGCCGACGCAACGGATCCGTTCGCGGTCCAGCAGTCGGTCGATGCGACGCTGGACCGCTTCGGCGCCCTCGACGCGCTCGTCAACAACGCGGGCGTCGCCGTGACCGAGCGGCTCGTCGACACGCCGGTGGACGCGTTCGACCGCGTGATGGCGGCGAACGTCCGGGGGCCGTTCCTGTACGCCCGGGCCTGTTTCACCGCCCTGGCAGCGAGCCGGGGATCGATGATCCACATCGGCTCGGACGCCGGCCTGCGCGCCGAGCAACCGATCGGTGCCTACTCGGTGAGCAAGGCGGCGGTCGTCATGATGTCCCAGGTGCTCGCCCTCGACGGCGCCGCTCACGGGGTGCGCTCCAACTGCGTGTGCCCGGGAGCGACCGCGCCGGGAATGCGCCATATCGGTCCGGCCAACGATCCGGACCGTGGAGATGACCCCGCCGAGTGGCCGACGGCTCCGCTCGGCCGGGTCGGCACCGCCGACGACGTCGCCGGCGCGGTCGTCTACCTGGCGAGTCCGCAGGCGAGCTTCATCTCAGGGGCCGTGCTTCTCGTCGACGGCGGAAACGCAGCCGGGCTGCGGGCCGACGCGCCTTAGTGGCCCGGTTAGCCGGTCACGCCGCGGCCAACGCGCCGCCGAGGTCGGTCCACAGATCCTCCAGGGCCTCGCACCCAGTGCTCAGCCGGATGAGGCCCGGCGGGATGTGCTCCTGACCAGGGTGCGCGCTGCGGCGCTCCATGCACGTCTCCACCCCGCCGAGGCTCGTCGCGTGCCGGATGATCCGCGTCGCGTCGCAGGCTCGATCCGCGGCCGCGGCATCGGCCAGCTCGAAGCTGACGATCGTCCCGAAGCCGGGGTAGCGCACGCGGCGAACCGCATCGTGTTCCGCCAGGCGCGTGGCGAGCTGCGCCGCCGACGCCTGGCCGCGCTCGAGGCGCAGCGCCAGCGTCCGGGCGCCGCGGAGGGCAAGAAAGCACTCGAGCATTCCGGGCGTGGCCCCGTTCAGGCTCCGGGCCCTGCGCAGCCGGCGCAGCTCCTCCCCGTCGGCGGTGACGGCCACGCCGAGCAGCAGGTCGGAGTGGCCGCCGATCAGCTTCGTGGCCGAGTGCACGACGATGTCGGCTCCCAGCTCGAGCGGCCGCTGGAGAAGCGGCGTCGCGAACGTGTTGTCGACGACGACGCGCGTCCGCGGACTCCGCGGGGCTGCGCAGATCGCGGCGAGGTCGGCGACCTCGAGCAGGGGATTCGACGGCGACTCCAGCCACAGGAGATCGGCCTCGCCCGCTCGCTGAAGCCAGCGGTCGTCGCTCGCCGGGAGCCTCTCGACCCGCCACTGGTGTATCCGCGCGCCGGCCTCGGCGATCCCGGCGACGCCCTGGTAGCAGTCGTCGCACAGGACGAGGTGCGCTCCGCCGGGCAGCTGCCCCAGCACCGCGGCACAGGCCGCCATTCCGGACGCGAACGCCACCGCGTCCCCGCCCTCGAGCCCGCCCAGCATCGACTCGAACGCCTCCCAGCCTTCGGTCGCCTCGTTCCGGCTGTAGACCCGGTCGCCTCCGAGCATGTATGTCGAGGCGGCGACGATGGGCGTGTTGAGTGGAGCGCCGGGCTCCGGTGCGGGCCGACCGGCCACGATCGCCCACGTCTCCGGTTTCACCTCACCGCGTCGTACCACCGTCAGGTCAACGTGGCCGGCAGGCCGAAACGCTCGAACGCGCCGGTCAGGCGCCGCGGGTCCATCGGCTGCTCCGGGAACCGGATGTAGGCCTCCGGCTCAGGCGCGTCGATGGAGCGGACGATGAACGCGGTCACGTCGCTGACCCGGTCGCCCCGGAAGCTCAGCACGTTCAACGCGAACGGCAGGTAGGCCGCCGTGGCCTCGTCCCAGCTGTAGAAGGCAAGCGTCACCTGCCCGTTGGCGCGTGTTCGCACGGCCCGCCAGCGCCAGGCGCCGGACATGGAGTGGGCGGCGGCCCAGGCGGCGATGCCCGCGCGCGTCTGGTACCACGTGGACAGCGGCGGCATCGAGAAGGTGGCGTCCTCGGTCAGGAGGGCGGTGAACGCGTCCAGGTCGGAGCGCTCCCACGCGTCGACGTACCGGTCGACGAGCTTGCGCAGGCCGTCGTCGCCGAGCGCGCGCAGGGTCTCCTGCTGGCTCTGCTCCGGCACGCGCTCGTCAACGGCGGCACGCGCGCGCTGGAGGGCGCTGTTGACCGACGCGACCGTCGTCTCGAGCATTGCCGCGGTCTCCTTCGCCGAGAACCCCAGCACCTCGCGCAGGATCAGGACCGCCCGCTGGTTGGGCGCCAGGTGCTGCAGCGCGGCGATGAACGCGAGCTCCACCGCCTCGCGCTGCTCGTACCGGGCGTCCGGCGCGGCCCGCGCGTCCTGGAGGCCGAAGGCGTCGTCCGGATACGGCTCGAGCCAGACCGACTCGACCACCGGGGTGCCGGGGGGAGCGTGCGGGTCGGCCGCCGGGGCGTAGTCGATCGGCAGCACCCGCTTGGGGCGGCGGGCGATCTGGGTCAGGCAGCTGTTCGTTGCGATCGTGTACAGCCAGGAGCGCAGCGAGCTGCGGCCCTGAAAGCCCTTCATCCCACGCCACGCCCGCAGCATCGTGTCCTGCAGAGCGTCGTCGGCGTCATAGACGGACCCCAGCATCCGGTAGCAGTGCGCATGCAGCTCTCGGCGGTAGGGCTCGACGAGCTCTTCGAAGCCCGTGTCGCCCGCGGCGGTGCCGGCGCTAGACGCCCGCTCTGGCATCGGTCGTGTCGTGGGGCCCGTGGTCCACATCAGCAGCTTAGCCCCGCAGGCAGCCGGTGGCTCATCGGCGTCCGATGAGTTTTCGCACCGACGGAGGTCTTAGCTGGCGATGGAGGAGCTCGGTCCGAGGCACGTCGTTCACCTGGAACTTCACACCGGCGATCTGCCGGAGGCGCGCAACTTCTACGCCCAGCTGTGCGGCTGGCGACCCCAGCGAATCTGCACTCCCTTCGGCTCCTATCTGGCGCTCGATCTCGGCAGGGAGGTCAGCGGCGGCATCGTCGAGTGCCCCACGACGGCGCCGCTGTGGCTGCCGTACGTCGAGGCCACCAGCATCGCGGAGATGACGGAGCGCGCCCGGGACCTCGGAGCGCGCGTTCTCGTCGAGCCGCGCGAGGGCCCGGCCGGCTGGCGCAGCGTCGTCCGGGCCCCTGCGGCGGGCGAGATCGCGCTCTGGCAGCCCAAGCGCTGAGGCTCAGCCCTGCTCGACGATCATCAGCGTGTGACCGTCCGGATCGCGGAACCAGAACATCGGCGGGACGGGATCTCCCATACGCGAGACCTCCGGGTCGACGTCGACGCCGCGGGCCTTCAGCTCGGCGTGGGTGGCATCGATGTCAGTGGTCGTCAGGGCGATGCCCGTCTGCATCGGCTGCACCGGCTCTCCTGGCCGTGGCGGGGCGAGCGCGATTCCGGCCGTCCCGCTCGGCGGATAGACCTCGATCCAGCGGTAGCCGCCGCCGAACTCGGTGTCGGTGCGCTTCTCCAAGCCGAGCCGATCGACGTAGAACTCGATCGACCGGTCCTGGTCGCTGGCCGGGACCATCACGAGGCTGAGCTCGCGAATCTTCGTTGCCGTCGTACTCATCTGCCGACCTCCTGGTAGTGGGGTATCAGTTGCTAGGACCCGCCGATCGATGAGAACTCATCGCTGCGCGTCGACGGTGAAGAAGTCGCGAAAGTAGGGCGTGAGGAACTGGCCGGCCACGCCCGTCTGTCCCGGCACCACCGGGACGGCCACGGGAAGCCGAGCGTGGCGCGGGTGACGGTACACGTAGCCCGCGACCCAGGCCGGGTTGATGTCGAGCTCCATCGCACGGATGACGCCCTTCCCGGCCAGGGCCTCGGCCAGGGCGCGCACCGACAGGTTGTGGCCCGCAGCCCAGATGAGGTCGCCTCCGGGCGTGATGCCGAGCCCGGAGCGCGCGACGATCGGCTGCTCGTGCAGCGGATCGCCCCAACAGACCTTGACGCAGGCGTCGACGGTCGGCGCGATGCGACCGCCGTCGATCAGGAGGCCGAGGTTCTGGCGGACGGCCTCCACCGGGCGCCCGGCGGCCGGGACGGTCACCTGCCAGCGGCCTATGTCCGAGGCCCCGTCGCGATAGATCACGACCGATGCCTTGCCGCGTTGCAGCCGCCATCCCACCCGGCCGCCCTCCGCAAAGCCGCCGGCACCGTACCCCTCCTGAAAGGCGCCGTTGAACCCCGTGACCACGACTCGCCGCTCGGCCCCGGCGATCATGTCGCCGTAGCGCCAGCCGGATCCGCCCGGCTGCGAGCCGCCCGCGTGCAGCGCCAGCGTGACGAGCCGCTGGTCGATCCGAAGCAGCGTCACGGTGAACGCGCCGTCGCGGTAGGCCGGGACGCGTGAGATCCAGACGGCGGTCTGACCGCGCACGGCGACGGCCGGCGTCCATCGGAACAGGCCGGAGCGCGATGCCGCCGGAAGCACCGCGATCAGCCGCGCCCTCCTCGCCCGGCTCTGCCGAGGCTCGGAGGCGGACGTGGAGGCGGACGCTGGAGCCGAGGCCGCGGCGGGCGTCGATGACGGGGTGGCGGGCCGGGGCGTCGAGCGGGAGTGGTGCGTCGCGCCGCAGCCGAGACAGGCCAGCGACGCCGATGCGATGCAGACAGCGCCACACAACCGGCTCGGCTTCCCCAGCCACGCGCCCACGCGCGGGAGTCTGGCACACCGCATGACAATCCCCCGCGGGTGTGAAAGGATGCCTGCCGCACGAGCCAGGGTCCGGGAGGAACCAGTTTGGGCGCTCGTGCTCCAGCGATAATTTCCGACAGAGAGGTGGGGAATGCTCCAGGTACGTCTCCCCGTGCGGGTCCTGCAGGCCCTGGCCGGCACCGCGGCCGTGCTCGGCGGTCTCGCGTGCACCGGAACGGCGGCAGCGGCTCCCGGCCGCGCGGCCATCGCCGGCACGCATCCAAGCTGGGCGGTCAACGCGCACGGCAAGCCAGCGCCGTCCGTCACGAGCGGCGCCGTGAACCTGCGGGTCTATCTCGCCGGACAGGATCCGGCCGGCCTGGCCTCCTACGCCAAGTCGGTGTCCGATCCGGGCAGCGCTACCTATGGCCACTATCTCTCGGCCGCCCAGGTGCAGTCGCGATTCGGCGCCACCTCCGCCCAGATCCAGGCCGTCAGGACCTGGCTGGCCGGCGCCGGGCTGACCGTCACGAACACGACGAGCGGAATCGGCGGATACGTCGGGGTGACCGGAACGGTCGCGGAGGCCGCCAAGGCCTTTGGGGTGAGCTTCGCCAGCTACACCGATCCGAGCGGCCAGACCGCGCGCGCGCCACGACAGGCAGCGACGGTACCCACCTCTCTGGCAGGTGCGGTCCTCGCGGTCTCCGGCCTCGACACCGGGTCGCACTTCATGCGCCCGCAGGACAAGCTCCCGCCGCCGGGCCCCAACTATTGGGTGGCACCGCCGACGTCTGATTTCTACGGGGAGCAGATCGCGACCAACGAGCCGACCGCAGGCGGCGCCCAGCAGCCGTGGAACGTCACCGGCTATACCCCGCAGCAGATCCGCGGCGCCTACGGGGTCGACGGATCCGGCATGACCGGCAGCGGCCAGACGGTGGCGATCGTCGATGCGTACGCGTCGCCGACGATGGCGAGCGACGCCAACCAGTTCTCACAGGTGACCGGCAACCAGCCGTTCCAGGCCGGCCAGTACCAGCAGTTCCTGTCGAAGAAATGGACCTACACGGCCGCGAACGAATGCGATGCCGCCGGGTGGTACGGCGAGGAGACGCTCGACGTCGAGGCCGTGCACGACATGGCGCCCAACGCGAACGTCCACTACGTGGGGGCCGCGAGCTGCCTGGACCAGGATCTGGCGAACGCGGACGCCAAGATCGTCAATCAGCACCTGGCCAGCATCGTCAGCAACTCCTGGGGCGAGCCGGCCGACGTCGCGACGATCACCGGCGTGTTCGACCAGATCTTCCAGGCCGGGGCCACAGAGGGGATCGGCTTCTACTTCTCCTCAGGCGACAGCGGCTACGAGGATCCGAGCGCTGAGGATCCGGCGTCCGACAAGATCCAGGTCGACTATCCGACGTCGAGCCCGTGGGCGACGTCGGTCGGCGGCACCAGCCTCGCGATCGGCGCCCACAACAACTACGAATGGGAGACCTCGTGGGGCACCCTCAACGATCCGCTGGCGGCGAGCGGCACGGCGTGGACGTACACGCCTCCGGCTCCGTACAACGCCAACACGTATGACGGCTCGAGCGGCGGCGGTGTCAGCACGGTCTACCCGCAGCCCTCGTATCAGCGGGGCGTGGTGCCCAACAGCCTCGCCAGCGCGGTGCCCGAGGGGACGACCGCCACACCGATGCGCGTGGTGCCGGATGTCTCGGCGCTGGCCGACCCCAGCACCGGGATGCTCGTCGGTCAGACGACGCTGCAGCCGGACGGCAAGACGTACGCCTTCTCGCTCAGCCGGATCGGCGGGACGAGCGTGGCCTCGCCCACGTTCGCGGGCATCCAGGCCGACGCCCAGCAGGCTGCCGGCCAGGACCTGGGATTCGCCAACCCGGTGATCTACGCCCGGTCCGGAACCTCCGCATTCCACGACGTGACCGACCACCCGCTCGGCTCCGGCGTGCAGCTCTACGAGGTCCGCAACAACTACACCGACCCGTACACGAAGGCCGGGCCGCTCGTCACGAACCTCCGGGAGCTCGGCGTCAATGGCGGGGGCCCGGCGGCGCTGCCGGCCGGCCCGGGCTATGACGACGCGACGGGGGTGGGATCCCCCGGCCAGTACATCCAGTCGTTCGGCCACCAGGGGCACCACCGGTAGTCCTGACCGCATCGCTGCGGCGGGGGCGGCTCACGGGCCGCTCCCGCCACAGGCGCGCCCGGCCTCGAACCCGCCGGCGTCCGGGCGTATCAGCGCAGCGCGAAGTAGAGGACGGAGGCGCTCAGGGCGGCGAGCGGCGCGACCGCGGCTGTCACCGCCCACTCGATCACCGCGCCGCCGACGGACCCGAGCGACGCCGCCGCCAGCCCGGCGGCCACGCTGACGACGACGACAGCCAGCCCCAGGAGCACGATGACGCCGAACACGGCCCATCCGTTCCCGCGGACGAGCTCCCGGCTGCGGGCGAACGCCGCGAGGACGCCGGGGCGCTCCACCACGGTGACGGGCGCCACCACCGACCACATGACGAGCAGGATCAGGCCGGGGATGATCAGGAGCACGAAGCCGATCGCGACACCGACCGCGTAGAGGACCGAGACGCCCATCAACGGCAGGAGCACCGGCTCGACGCTCCGGAGCAGGTCGGCGACGGAGTGATCGCGCCGGCCGGTCTCCAGATCCTGCACAAGCCCGACGACCATGCCCTGATAGAGCACGTTCAGGGCCCAGAAGAGAATGGTGATCGCGATCGAGGCGCCGGGCAGCACGAGGAGCACGGCCAATTGGAGGGCGAACAGCACGGCCGCCGTTCCGACCAGGACCGCGGTCTGATCGCGATAGATCTCCCAGATGCGCGAGATCACGGATCCCGGGCTGATGCGTTGCACGCTCATGAGCTCCCTGTTCGCAGATGACGGAGGCCCGGCCTCGCTGGGCCCGGGCCCCGCTGCTGCCGGCCGAATCGTAACCGGGCCGGCGGCGGTCGACGGGGAGATTGGCGGAGCGCGGGCGCTACCGCAGGATCAGGTGGCTGTCTCCGAACTCGTGCCACAGGTACCCGTGGCACAGCGCCGCCTGATACGAGCGCTCCAGCAGCGACTCGCCGGCGACGGCGGCCAGCATCCAGAGGTGCGAGGCCTCCGGCTCGTGCCAGCCGGTGATCAGGCCATCCACGGCGCGCACGCCGCGTCCGGGGTCGACGACCAAGCTGGTCCAGCCCGCGCCCGCCGCGACCGTCCCATCGGGACTCGCCACCGTCTCGAGCGCCCGGACGACCGTCGTCCCCACGGCGATCACCCGTGCCCCGGCGCGGTGGGCGCGGTTGACGAGCCGGGCGGTCGCGGCGGGCACGTCGTACTGCTCGGGGAACGGCGGCTCGTGACGCTCCGGCGAGGAGACGCCCGCGTGGAGGACGATCGGTGCCACCGCGACGCCGCGGGCACCGAGCGCGGAGATCAGCCCGGTGGTGAACGGCCGGCCGGCGCTCGGCATCTCCGCGCTACCGGGCGTCGTGGCGTACACGTTCTGATAGGCCGCCAGCGGCCACTGCCGCGACACGTATCCGTAGCGGATCGGCTCGCCGTGGTGCTCGAGCAGCTCCTCGACCGTGCCGAGGCCGTCCAGCCGCGCAAGCAGCAGCCGCGCGCTCGATGTGTAGCGGGCGACGAGGGTCAGTGGGCCGTGGAGGCCGGGCAGCGCGATCCTCTCCCCCACCGCTCCGTCGACGGGCCGCGAGCCATCGGCGGAGCGCAGCTCGACGACGCGCCATCGCCCGTCGAGATCCGGGGCGCACGTGGCGACGTGGACGCGGACGCGGGAGCCGTCCGCCCGCACGCCCGGGACGGCCGCGGGCAGCGTCGCGGAGACGTTGATGAGGACAAGGTCGCCGGGCGCCAGCAGGTCAGAGAGTTCCGAGAAGCGAGCATGGAAGATGGCGCCGTCGGACGCGTCAGCGACGAGCATCCGGACGCCGTCGCGCGCCAGGCCTCGCTCCTCGGCCGGCCCGGTAGCCTCGAGCGCGGGGGGCAGCTCGAACGCCAGCGCGCTCATGCCGAGCGGACAACCGGCAGCGAGCGCGCCTGATAGCGACCACTGGGCAGGTCGGAGCCGATCAGCTCGAGCAGTCCCGGAACGCTCTCCTCCGGAAGCGGCCGATCGGAGATGTCCTCGCCCGGGAACGCCTCCTGGTGCATGCGCGTGCGCATGTCCCCCGGGTCGACGGCATAGACGCGCAGGTCCGTCCGTTCGGCCGCCAGGATCGCGGTCAGCTGCTCGAGCGCCGCCTTCGACGACCCGTAGCCGCCCCATCCCGGATACGGCTCGACGGCGGCATCGGAGGTGACGTTGACGATGCAGGCGCCGACCTCCATGAGCGGCAGCGCCACCTGCGTCAGCGCCAGGGGTGCGAGCACGTTGACGGCGTAGACGCGCTCGAGCTCGGCGAGCCGGTATTGGGCGAGCAGCGGCTGCGGGCTCGGTCCGAGCAGCGAGGCGTTGTTGACGAGCAGGTCGAGACGCGGGCCGACCGCATCGATGAGCGCCTCGCGGTGCCAGTCGTCGGACACGTCGCCCGGGATCGCCGCGACGTCGCCGATCAGCTCGAGGTCCGCGGCCACCCGGCGCAGGTCATCGGCGCCGCGGGCGTCCAGCACCAGCCTCCATCCCTGGTCGGCGAGGGCTCGGGCCAGCGCCAGCCCCAGTCCACGGGAGGCTCCGGTGATGAGTGCCGTTGACATGACGCTGACGGTACGCCGCCGCCGGTCCCGGTTTCCAGCGGCAATTGGTCCTAGGACCGGCCCAGGGAGTGCGACCTTCAGTCCTCGGCGACGAGTCCGCGGCGCACGGCGAGCAGCGCGGCCTGGGTGCGATCGGCGACCCCCAGCTTGGCCAGCAGATGGCCGACGTGGGTCTTGACCGTCTTCTCGGCGATCGCCAGCTCGAACGCGATTCGCTTGTTGGAGTAGCCCGCGGCGATCAGCTCGAGCACCTCGCGCTCGCGCCGGGTCAGCTCCACCCGGTCGGTCGCGGCCGGCGCACTCGGCAGCGCGGTGCGCTCCCCCAACCGGCGCAGCAGCCGCGCGGCGACGGTGGGATCGATCAGCGCCTCGTCGGCGCAGGCGCTCCGCACGGCGCGCGCCAGCTCGGCGGGCTCGACGTCCTTGAGCAGGTAGCCGGACGCGCCTGACTGGAGCGCCGGCATCAGCCGGCCGTCATCCAGAAAGCTGGTGAGCACGATCACGCGGCTGGCCGGCGCTCGCTCCCGCAGCAGACGCATCGCCCCCACGCCGTCGAGCCCCGGCATGACGAGGTCCATCAAAATCACGTCCGGGGCCAGCGCGACGGCCTGCTCCACCGCCTCCTCGCCGTCGGCGGCCTCTCCGATCACCTCCATCCCCTCCTGCAGCTGGAGGAACGTGCGCAGTCCCTCGCGCACGACGGCGTGGTCATCGACGATCAGGACGCGAATCGGATCACCGGCCATCGGCGGGCACCTCCAGCCGGACGACGGTTCCGGCTCCCGGGCGCGACACGAGCTCGAGGCGACCGCCGAGGTCGCGCGCACGCTCCTCCATCGAGGTCAGGCCCAGGTGACGGGAGCGCAGCTCCGGATCGGACGGGTCGAAGCCTCGGCCGTCATCGACGACCTCGACGGTCACGGCTCCGTCGCGTGCGCGCAGGCGCACGCTGACGCTCCGCGCCGCCGAGTGCCGGACCGCGTTGTGGAGCGCCTCCTCGGTGATGCGCAGGACCTCTGCCTCCCGGCCGCCGTCGCCGATGGCGTCTCCGCCGTCGAGGTCGAGGCGGACCTCGATGTCGTGAATCTGCTGGAGCATCATCGCCTCCTGGCGCAGCGCCCCCGCCAGTCCATCACGCGCGAGATCGGCGGGACGGAGTCCCAGGATCAGCGACCGCAGCTCGGCCAGCGACTCGCGCGCCAGGTCACGGACGCGGTCGATCTGCGGGCGCGCCTCCTCCGGCGACCGATCCAGAAGCGTGGCCGCCGCCTCGGCGGCGAGGTTGAGGCTGAACAGCTTCTGGCTGACGACATCGTGGAGCTCCAGCGCGAGCCGGTTGCGCTCGGACAGGATCGACAGCTCCCGGCTGCGCTCGTACAGCCGGGCGTTGTTGATGGCGATCGCGGCGTGGGCGGCGAGCAGCTCGATCAGCTCGCGATCATCGTCGTCGAAGCCCGCCGCCCCCTCCTTCTCGGTCAGATAGAACGCGCCGATGACGCGGTCCCGGGCGATGATCGGCACGCCGAGAAACGACCGCATGTCCGGATGTCCGCGCGGCCACCAGCCGCGGAAGCGCGAGTCCCGGTGGATGTCATCGGTCAGGTAGGCGCGGTCGGCCTCGAGCATCGCGCCGAGCATCCCGTGTGTCCGCGGGAGCGGACCCATCGCCGCGACCAGCCGATCGCTCATGCCGGCGACCAGAAAGCGCCGGAAGCCCCCGGATCCGTCCGGGATCCCCAACGCGGCATACCGCGCCCCCGCGAGCTCGCGCGCGCAGTCGACCAGACGCTGCAGCACCTCGTCGACCGACAGCTCCGACGCCACCGCCAGGACGGCATCGCTGACCGACTTCAACGCAGGACTGACCCGCTCAGGCATATGCGAGACGTTAGAGGGCGAACGTTGAAAGTCGGAGCAACGGGCCGGCGGGCCCCGGCTCGGCTCGGTCACACGTCCGCCTCCCCACGGGGTTTGGGGGCTCATGCGTCCTATACACCGGTAATCCCCCAAACCCCCCGGGACTCGCATGCACTGCTGACGACCGGGTAGCGAAGTGGATCGCCCACTGGCGCGATTGCACGCCGAAATCCGGAGCAACGGCTGCCGGACAACGCGTGAAGCGCCCGGCCCGGCCGGTCGTCGTCCCTGCGTCGCGAAGGTGCCCATCCCCCCGGCGGTCTGACCCGGCTATGCGCAGTTGATGTGGATCTGGTGCAGCTGCCACTGCCCGCCGCTGGCGCCCGGCACCAGATCGACGGTCCCGGAGCAGTGTTGGGTGCCGTTGTCGCGCACCGACGTCGTCTGGACCGCGACCGTCGCCGCGTGGCTCGACTGGCTGACGACCGTCGCGCCGTTGAAGGTGATGGAGCGGTCCCCGGCCTGGCCCGCCTGGAAGTTCTGGTAGCCCTCGAGCTGCGAGCGCAGCGCCGGATCGGCCAGGGACCAGGCGCTGGCGTAGCGGTGGGCGGCGGCCGCGCCGTAGAACGCCTCGACTGCGCCGACCGGGCCGGCGGCGGATTGGGGTGCCGGCGCTGCCCCGGCCGGAGGGGCTTGGGTGGTCGAAGTGGCCTGCGTGGAGCTGGCCGCCGACGCCGCCGTCGAGCTCACGGAGGCCGGCGTGCTCGCGCCGGCATTGCCGGAGGAGGCCGCCGTCGTCGGGCGGGCGGACTGACTGGCGGTTGCCCGCCGGCGTGCCTGTCCGGCGGCCGCCGTCCCGTGCGCGTGGCCGGTCGTCGACCGAGCCGGGGGGCGCGAACCGGACCCGCCGGAGTTCACGAGGACGGCGAGCACGACGACCGCCGCCAGCAGCGCCAGCAGGGCCACGGCCAGCGCTCCCTTCGGCGAGCGGCGCCGCGAGGCCACCTCGCGCGGGGGCGGGCGATCCGCCCCACGGCCCGCGGTCCCGACCGGCGCAGCGGCGCTGGGCACGGCGTGCCGCCGGGTCTGCTGCCCAGCGGCAGCGGCAACGGCAGCGGCAGCGGCAGGTGGCGGAGCTGGGGCTGTCGCCTCCGGCGTGAGGGCGGCCCGAAGGCGACCCGCCAGCTCACCGGCGCTGCGAGGGCGGTCGGCCGGATCACGCGCCATCGCCCGGATGAGCACGTCGGCCGCGGCGGCGGGCGCCTCCGGCCACGCGTTTCGCAGGTTCGGCGGAGACTGGGTCGAGATCGCGTGCGCGAGGGTCATGGGATTGGTCTCGCCGCGCGCCTTCTCGCCGGACAGCATCTCGTAGGCAACCGCCGCCAGCGCGTAGACATCGATGGCCGGAGTTGAGGGCGAGTCGTCCAGCTGCTCGGGCGCCATGTAGCTCAGAGAGCCGAGGACGGAGCCGGCGGTCGTGATCCGGGTGCGTTCCGGGATTGAGGCGATTCCCAGGTCGGCCACCTTGACCGTCCCATCCTCGCCCAGGAGGATGTTGGACGGCTTGACGTCGCGATGGACGATCCCGCGCTCGTGAATGGCGTCCAAGCCGGCGGCCAGGCCGTCGAGCGCGCGCAGGGCCTCGTCCGGCGGGAGCCTGTGGCGGCGATTCAGCGCGTCGCGCAGCGTCCCGCCGCCGATGTACTCCATGACGATCACCAGGTCTCCGTCGTCGGAGCTGACGACGTCGTAGATGGAGACGAGATTGGCGTGGCTCAGCGACGCGCCGGCCAGGGCCTCGCGCCGCAGACGTGACATCCCCCGGGGATCGGCCGGGCCGCTCATGCGCTTGAGCGCCACGCGGCGCCCCAGAAGCGTGTCTTCGGCGAGATCGACCCGGGCCATCCCGCCGGAGCCGATCCTCGAGATGTACTGGTACCTGGCTAGTTCGCCGGTCACGGCCACACCGGGGGCATACCCGCACGGGCGCCCGGAGCCACAGCAGTCCGTTTTTTGATCAAATCGCGCCGGCCGGGTCCGGAAACGCCGGCATGGGGACGCCAACCGCCGCGGCGGCGGCCTCCCACGTCAGGTTGCCCAGGTAGCCCTCGTGGAGCTCGCGACGCTCGACGTCGTCGAGGTGCGGCGCGGCCTCAGGCAGCGCTCGCGCCAGCGCCTCGTCGCTGCCTCCGGAGACCGGCCGGCCGGAGAGCACGAGCGAGGCCCATCGCCGTCCGGCCGCCATCTGTCTCGCCGCCTCCAGGGCGCGGACGAGTTCCGTGCGCGGCGGATACCACCCGGTCGTGGGACGCAGTGCCTCGTCGCTCGTGGCGACGATCGTGACGACGAGCCGGCCGGTGATGAGCACGCAGTCGAGGATGGTCGGCTCCTCAAAGCGCCACCACTCCTGCGCCAGCGCCGACCGCGTCCCCAGCAGCTCGCGCGCTCGCTCCTGCGCTCGGACCTGCGCTCCGGGCGGAGCATCGAGGACGAGGGCGCGCCGCAGGCGGGCGGCGCCGGGGGACGCCGTGTCGTCCTCGAGCCAGCGCAGCCGGTCCGGATGATCGATGAACCAGCGCAGCAGCTGACGCGGCGGATTGGCCGGATAGTCGAAGCAGGCGAGTCGCCCACTCGCGCCGCGCACCGCCAGCGGCGTGGTCAGCCATCCCGGAGCGTCGGCGAGCTCACCGAGCCGGGAGCGGCCGTACGGCGCCGCCGCGAGCAGCTGTGGCAGCCAGCTCCCGCCGGATGCGTCGCGGGCAAACAGCGCCTCGAAGAACGGGTGGACAGGCGACGGCGGCCGCTCGTGACGTTCTGGATCCATCCGTTCACACGTTAGCCCGGCGACCGGTGCGCCGTCCCGCGCCGTGAGCTCAGCCGCGGCCGTCGTCGGCGATGATCCGCGGACTGTCCACGATGATCTGCCGCCGGCGCAGGGAGACGAACAGCGGCTCCTCGTCCGGGAAGGTCACGACCGTCGCCACGTCCGGCCGCAGGCGGATCCTCAAGTCGCGGGGCTCGGCATCGACGATCTGTCCGTCGACCTCCAGACGCACGCCGCCGATACCGGCACTCACCTCGAGCGCAAGCTCTGACCCCGCGCTGACGACGAGCGGCTGGCGCGATCCGCCGTGCGTCGCCAGCGGCGTCAGCAGGTAGGCCGCAGTCTCCGGGGTCAGCAGAGCGCTTCCGGCTGCGAGCGAGTAGGCGCTGGAGCCGAGCGGCGTGCTGACGATGCAGCCGTCGCCCGCCAGTCGGCTGAACAGGACCCCGTCGACGCGCGACGTCACCCGTACCTGGCCGATACCGGCGCGCACGATGGCGATGTCGTTGACGGCGAGCAGGGCGTCGGACCCAATGGCGGTGATCGCCAGTGCCGGTAACCGGCGAGGCTGCCACTCGCCCCGGCTGAAGCGCTCGAGCGCCTCGTTCAGCCCATCGGCCTCGATCGCGGTCAACACGCCGAGGCTGCCGCAGGCCAGGCCCAGCGCGGGCCGGCCGGCGGCGAACGCCGCGCGAATCGCCGCCAGCATCGTCCCGTCGCCTCCGATCGAGACGATCAGGTCACAGTCAGCGGCGTTCCCGGGCGTTGCGATCTTCCGCTCCTGGCCGGGGACCGGGATCTGGACGACGTCGACGCCGTGTTCCTCCGCCCACCTCGTCAACGCGCGCAGCGGGCCGGCGATCGTCCTGGCCGGGTGAACGACGACGCCGAGGCGGCTCAACCGGCGACCGGCCGCGCCCTGTTCCTCCCGGCTCTGCGATGTCTGTGCCATGGCCTGGACGCTACCGACACGCCCGGTGGGGCTCAGCGTCGCGAGTAGCGGAGGAACAGGTTCCCCTCGTGCTCGAGCGCCCAGATCAGCCGCAGCGGCGCAAGCGCCTGCAAGGCGGCGCCGGTGGTGACGCCAAGCTCGCCGCCACCGACGAGTGCCGGCGCCAGCGTCAGGAACAGCTCGTCGACGAGATCCTCGGCGAGCATCGCGTTGAACAGCGCCGGGCCGCCCTCGCACAGCAGCGATCGCACACGATGATCCGCGCGCAGCGACCGCAGGACGCCGCCGAGCTCGTCCCCGGAGCCGGACAGATCATGGCGGATCACCTCCGCCTCGGTCCGGGGGACGGTCGTCTCCGCCGGTGCGTACAGCGCAACCCGGGCGCGAGCGTCGCCGAACAGCGGAATCTCGTATGGGATGTGCCCGCTTCGGCTGACCACCACGGCCAGCGGCTGCGCCTCGCGTCCCTCGGCGACCCGGATGTCCGCCAGGCGCTCATCGCGGATGAGCAGCCCGTAACGCTCGACGCCGAGCGTCCCGGTGCCCGCGAGCACGGCGTCGGCCTGCGTGCGCAACAGGTGGAACACCGTGCGGTCGCTCTCGCCGCCGAGCTGCGCCGTCCGTCCCTGAGCCGTGGCCTTGCCATCGGCCGAGCTGACGAAGTTGGCGACCACGTATGGCCGGTCGGCTGGGGCACGATCGCCGAGCGCGAGGCCGGTGTAGCGGCTGTCAGGGGAGACCGGCGGGCCGGGGGGAACGGCTTGCTGGAACCTCATCAGGCGGGGAAGCCTAATGGTCGGCCCATGACCTCACCCCAGCAGACCTTCACCCAGCTCACGGGCGAGCTTGACTACTTCATGCTCGTCGTCACCACCGTCGGGCGCGGCCGCCGGGCGGGCTGCCTCGTCGGGTTCTCCACACAGTGCAGCATCGACCCACCGCGCTTTCTGGTGTGCCTATCCGACAAGAACCACACCACCCGCGTGGCCGCAGACGCCGAGGCGCTGGCCGTGCACTTCCTGCCTGACACCGCTGACGACCTGGCCGAACTATTTGGCTCGCAGACCGGGGACACGGTCGACAAGTTCGCGCGATGCCGGTGGCACACCGGGCCGGCCGGCCTCCCGATCCTCGACGCGTGCGGCCGGTGGTTCGCCGGCCGCATCCTGGAGCGGCGCCGGCTCGGCGACCACATCGGCTTCCTGCTCGAGCCGTTCGCCGCCGAGCGGCGGGACGACGAAGGCACGTTCGCCTTTCACCGGGCCAAGCGCCTGGAGCCGGGCCACGAGGCGTGACGAGACCCGGCGCGCCGGCTGCGGGCGCGCCCGGCGGCGGGGTGGCCGGGGCGGCCGGGCGGCCGGGGCCCGCCTATGCTGGACGGGTGACGGACCTGCGAGTGGCGATCATTGGCTACGGCCTGGCAGGCCGGGTCTTCCACGCGCCCCTGATCGACGCCACCGCCGGCCTGAGGCTGACGAGCGTCGTCACCGGTGATCCGCAGCGCCAGGCGCACGCCGCCGAGCGCTATCCGGGCATCCGAACGCCGGACGGCCCCGAGGAGCTGTGGGAGCTGGGCGATCACGACCTCGTCGTGGTGGCGACACCGACAGACAGCCACGTCCCACTCGCCGCCGCGGCGATCGATCGCGGCATTGCCGTCGTCGTCGACAAGCCGATGGCGGCCTCCGCGGCGGACGCCGAGGCGCTCGTCGCTCAGGCTCGTGATGCCGGCGTGATGCTGACGGTGTTCCAGAACCGCCGCTGGGACTCTGATCATCTGACGCTCACGCGACTGATGACGGAGGGTCGGCTTGGTCGCGTCATCCGATACGAGTCGCGCTTCGAGCGCTGGCGGCCGCAGCCCGGCGGTGCATGGCGCGAGTCGACGCCGACCGAGCGCGGCGGGGGCCAGCTTCTGGACCTCGGCAGCCACCTCGTCGATCAGGCGCTCGTCCTGTTCGGACCCGTCACCCACCTGTACGCCGAGGTCGATGCCCGGCGTGGGCTGCCCAGCGACGATGACGTCTTTCTCGCTCTGCACCACGCCGGCGGCACGCTCAGCCATCTGCGGGTGTCGGCGATCACAGCGGCGCCCGGGCCGCGGTTACGCGTGCTCGGCACCGAGGCGGCATACGTCGCTCCCCAGCTCGACACCCAGGAGGACCGTCTGCGCGCAGGATCGCGACCGGACACCGCAGAGGCGTGGGGCGCCGAGCCTCAATCGCACTGGGGGCGGCTGGCGACCGGCGACTACAGCATCCCCATCCGCAGCGAGCGGGGTAGCTGGCCGGCCTTCTACGCGCGCCTGGAGGAGGCGTTGCGCACCGGTGGACCGCCGCCGGTCGATCCGGCCGACGCGGTCACAACTCTGCGGGTCCTCGAGTCCGCGCGCCGCGCCGCCGAGACCGGCACGACGGTCGCGCTCAGCTGACGGGCGTCAGCACGACCACCGGGATCGCCCGGCCGGCCTTGCGCTGGTACTCGCCGAACTGCCCGGAGCGCTCGACCTGCGCTTGGAACAGCCGATCCCGCTCATCGCCGGTTGCCTCGCTCGCCACGGCCCGCAGCGTCTCCGGCCCCACCTCGATCGTCACTTCCGGGTGCGCTCTCAGGTTGTGGTACCAGTCTGGGTTGGTGGGGGCGCCCCCCTTCGAGGCGAAGATGACGTACCCGTCGCCGTCGCGCAGGTAGGCGAGCGGATTGACGCGCTCCATGCCGGACCTGGCGCCGGTGTGGTGCAGAAGCAGGAGCGGCATCTGCTCAAACGGGCCGCCGACGCGGCCGTCGTTGGCGCGGAACTCATCGATGACGCGGGTGTTGAAGTCGTCTGGGGATGTGGACATCGTTGGCTCCTCGGAGGGCTCGGCTGGGGGTCGGTGTGAGTGTATGGACCGTCCGCACGGCGCCAGAAAGCGCGGGTCGAGGTCCGCCGTGCTCGACGCGGCGCCTCCCGACGAAACGTCTGGCAACGAAGGAGGACGGGGCCCGCGAGCCGCTCTGCCAACATCACACGAGTGACGTTCAAGGTCCGCTTCGCGGTGGCGCCGCAGCCCGGTCTGGCCTCCAGGGCGGCCGTGGCCGCGTTCGCCGATGCGCTGGAGGTCAGCGGCTTCGATGGCATCTGGCTGTCGGACCTACCGGTCGCGCCCACGCTCGATCCGATGCTCGGCCTCGCGCTTGCCGCCGGGCGAACGACGCGGCTACGAATGGGGGCCAACATCGTGCCGCTGGGACGTAACCCGTTTCTGCTCGCCAAGGAGCTGGCTCAGCTCGACCACCTGTCGGACGGCCGTCTGCTCCTCAGCTTCGTCACCGGGCTCGCCCAGCCTGGAGAGCGCGAGGTCCTGGGGCTCAACGGGGCGAGCCGCGGCGTGGTGCTGGAGGAGGTGCTGGGGCTGGTGCGCAGATGGTGGGCCGGCGAGGCCGTGGAATACCACTCCGAGCGGTGGTCGTTCACCTCCCTGCCGCCCGCGACCCGCCCGGTGCAGGATCCGCTCGAGGTCTGGCTGGGCGGTCGGGGTCCCAAGGCGCTGGAGCGCGTCGGCCGCATCGCGGACGGATGGCTGGGCTCGCAGCTGACGCCGACCGAGGCCGGGACGGCGCGCGAGCGCATCCAGGCGTCCGCGGCCCGGGCCGGCCGGGAGGTCGACCCGCAGCACTTCGGGATGAGCATCCCGTACGCGTGCAGTTCGCCCGCGCCGGAGGCACTCGAGTCGATCAGGGCGCGTCGGCCGGACATCGATCCGCGCGCACTCCTACCCGTCGGTCGCGACGGCCTGCGCGAGTTCATCGGCGGGTATGTGGACGCCGGCCTGTCGAAGTTCGTCGTCCGGCCGGCGGGCCACATCGCCGAATGGGACGACGAGGCGGCCTGGCTGGCGGACGCGATCCTCGATCTGCAGACCTGACGGCGGGGCCCGCACACCAGGCTCTGCCCGGAGCGCTTGAGGCGTCGGTGTCAGCGCGCGGACGTGAGACGAAACGCCGCCGGGGCTGCGGCCCGTGGCGGGACCGGCCGGCCGTCGGCGCAAGGGCGCCTGCAGCCAAAAAGCGGACTGCCGCACTCTGCGGCGAAGTAGCGGGCTGAGCACGTGCTTTGCCGCCCCCACGGTGGCCGCAGACCTCCAGACCCGCACTCTAAAATCCTGACATCCCCTTCTCAGCGCATGAATCGCGGCTTCAGGCGTAATCCCGCCGGCGCCGGCCAGGCGCCCGTCACCCCGATCGACGTCAATGACGTGTTCGATGCGGCGGTGCGCCTGGAGCAGCGCGAGGACCTGCCCGCCGCCGAGGAGGCCTTCGGCGCCGCCGACAGACTGGGCCATGCCGCCGCCGCGGTGAAGCTGGGGGTGCTCCTGGAGGAACGCGACGATCTCGCCGGCGCCGAGCAGGCGTTCCGGCGCGCCGACGACCGTGGCGACGCGACGGGCGCCTTTCACCTGGCGTGGCTGCTCCAGGAGCGGGGAGACCTCGCCGGCGCCGAAGAGGCCTATCGGCGCGCGGAGCTGCTCGGCCACCCGGCGGCCGAGGCCAACCTGCGCGTGTTGCTGGCCAGACGCGCCCCGCACCCGGCACCGAGCGCCGTCGAGCCGACGTTGGCCGCGTCGGTAGCCACGGCCGCAACGGCCGCGCCAGCCGCGGACGAAGCGGGCGGAGCGGGTGTAGAGCCTGAGACGGCGATTCACTCCGTCCCGTCAACGGCCGCGGGAGCAGGCGCGGCGACGGCGGGCGGAGGCGGGGCGGCCTCAGCGCCGACCGCGGCGCGGCAGCCCCGGGGCAAGGGCGGTGTTCTGCGCCGCACGGTGAGCGTCGTGCTCCCGGTGGCGGCGTTTGCCATCGCCTTCCTCGTCGGCGAAGCGACGAAGCGCCCGGCACCCTCCCAGTCACACGTGGCGCCGACCACAAACGTCAGCGACTCGACAGTGACGCTGTCGACGGTCGCGCCCGTTCCGCGGCCGGCGAAGCTGGTCGTCAAGCCCAAGCCCTCCAAGCCACCGGCCTCATCGGCAACCGTCGGCACGATCACGTTTCACCGAGCGATTCCCGCGGCCCCGGTCTATCGCGTCTCGGTCCCACGCTCCTCGCCACCGGTGCTGGCGACGCAGCCGGCAAGCGGGACGGCGACGTCCCCGTCCAGCCGGACCACGACCGCCAACATGCCGGGCAGCACAACGCCGGGCAGCACAACGCTGAGCAGCACGACGCCGAGCGGCACGCCCTCCGGGGGCAGGACCGTCGACGGCACCAACGCTGGGGCGACGTCGGTGAGCAGCGCCGGCAGCACCACGACGAGCAGCAGCACCACCGCCCCGGGTGGCTGAGCCTGAGCAGGCGACTCAGCCGATCCTGTAGCCGTAGCCGCGCAGCTGCACGTAGACGGCGTCCAGCGCGTGCAGCGAGTCGGCGATCTGACGCTCGGCCCGCTGATAGGCACCCGGATCCTGGTCGACTGCAGCCGACGCGAGCGCCCGATAGGCGGCGGCGTTCATCCTCAGCGCGGCCTCCAGCGGCTGATTGGCGAGGCTCACGGCGACCGACGTGATGTGGTGGGCCGCGCCTGCCGCACGCTCGTCCGCAGCCGCGAGCTGGTCGGCTGCCGCCGCTCTGACCTTGACGTCGCTTGATCGCAACCCGTTGCCCGCCGACACCCGCGCGGTATTGAGCGCTCCCAGGATCCGATTGAGCTCGAACGCATAGCCGGCGGCGGGAACGAGCGACATCACCCTCCCCGCGGTCACCTTCATCGTGCCGAGCACCCGCTCACAGCTGCTCGTGAACGACTCGGTGGGCGTGCTCGCCGAACACACGGCGGTGATGGTGCCGTCGGTCGTCGGCAGGGCATAGATGGACTCCGACGCGTTCTGCCCGCTCGGCACGAGATTCAGGTACCGGTAGAAGACCGACCCTCCGAGCGTGACGATCTGCGGCCGAGGCGGTGTCGGCAGAGCCGAACGAAGGTCCGCGGGCAGCGCGCCGGGAGCCGCGGGATGCGCCGTGCCCACGACGAGCTCCTCGCCCGAGGACTGCCTCGGTCCGAGGGCCAGCGTTCCCTGCAAGGACACCCGGGAGACACCGGGCATCGCCGTCCGCCGCCAATCGGACGGGTAGCTGAGGCTGAAGTTGCCGGCAGCGGCATGCCCCGTCAGAGGCGACGGCGAGGCCTTCGGGCCGGTACTCCCGTAATGGGCGAACACGAAGCCCGCGGCCGCTGCGATGAACACCGTGCTCGTGAGCGTGCGCATGACGGTTCGCATTGCGCCGCAGAATAAAGCGCAGGGTGGCCGGAGCCTGCAGGCCGACTGCCGCCGGGGCGGCAACGCCCGGCACTCACGGTGGGATTGAGAGCGCCTACTGGCTGTCGCCCGGGTCGCCGACGTCCGCGCCCGCATACTCGAGCGTCGCGCCGGCCGGGATCACCATCAGGTCGTTCTCGCCGCCGCCGGCCGGTGCGGCCGACTGGCGGCGGCGGCCGATCAACGGCTGCCCCTTCGCCGGCACCAGTGAGGCCAGGCCGGCGACGAGGCAGGCGATCAGGCCGAACGTGAACGCCGACGAGAGCGCGCTGGCGAACGGCGCGGAGATGACCGACGGGAAGAACGTGTGGCCGAGCAGGATGTGCTGCTGGTGAGCGGAGACGGCGTGGATCCCCGGACCGAGCAGCGTCTGGATGGGGTTGTAGCCGAGGAACGCGGCGAACAGGGTCGCGACCGGCGGGAGATTGGCCGCCTTGGCCGCCACCGCGTGCGAGACGCCATGGGCGGTCAGACCGTTGTACAGCGACGTGTGCAGGCCGCCGGAGAGGCCGACGATCATCAGGCTGAAGAAGATGCCGATCGAGAGCACCATCGCCGAGTTCATGAACGTCGCGGCCATGCCGCCGCCCGCGCCGCGCTGGTTGGCGGGCAGGCTGTTCATGATGCTGGCCCGGTTGGGCGAGAAGAAGATCCCCATCCCGATGCCGTTGAGAATGATCACGAGGGCGAACACCGGATAGGAGAAGTTGACCGGTAGGAGCGCGAGCAACAGGAACGAGATGGCGGCGAGGGCCATGCCGCTGGCGGCGAACGGCCGCGGACCGAGGCGATCCGACAGCGCGCCGGCGATCGGCCCGGCGACGAGCATTCCGGCGACGAGCGGCAGGAGGTAGATCCCCGCCCACAGCGGGGTATTGGCGAAGCTGTAGCCATGGCGCGGCAGGTAGATGCCCTGCAGCCAGATGATCAGGACGAACTGGAGGCCGCCTCGGCCGATGCCGGACAGCAGTGACGCGAAGTTGCCGGCTGTGAAGGCGCGGACCTTGAACAGGTCCAGGTGGAACATCGGCTGCTCGACGCGGGTCTCGATGAAGCAGAAGATGACCAGGATGATCAGGCCGCCGCCGATCTCGGCGATGACCTGGGGGCTCGTCCAGCCCATCGTGTGGTGACCGTAGGGCTGGATGCCGTACGTGATCCCGATCATCACCGCGATCAGGCCCACCGCGAAGGTGAGGTTGCCCCACCAGTCGATCTTGGCCGGCTTGCGCTCGGAGAGATCACGCAGCTTGGCAAAGCCCCAGATGGTCCCGAAGATCCCGAACGGGACCGACACGAGGAACACCGCGCGCCAGGCCACCGGGGCGAGGACGCCCCCGAGGACGAGGCCGATCGAGGAACCGGCGACCGCCGCCACCCCGTTGATGCCGAGCGCCAGACCACGCTGGTTGGCCGGGAACGCGTCGGTGATGATGGCGCTCGAATTGGCGAACAGCATCGCGCCGCCGACTCCCTGCAGCGCCCGCATGATGATCAGCCACATCGCCCCGGAGCTGCCCTTCATCCACGTGACCGACAGCAGGATGCTGAAGAACGTGAAGACGGCGAAGCCCAGGTTGTACGTGCGGGCGCGCCCGTAGATGTCGCCGAGGCGGCCGAGGCTGACGACCAGCACCGCGGTGACGACGAGGAAGCCGAGGATGAGCCAGAGCAGGTAGTTGGTGTTGCTCGGCAGCAGCGGATTGATGTTGATGCCCTTGAAGATGTTGGGCAGCGAGATCAACAGGATGGAGGCGTTGATCGTCGCGATCAGGACGCCGAGCGTCGTGTTGGACAGCGCGATCCACTTGTAGTGGTCAGGGACCGGGTTGCCGTGATGGTCCAGGCGTTGGCCGGCGGGCTGACTCGCCGGAGCAGCGGCGGCCGAGGTGGACGAGGTTCCGGAGGGGGGCGGTGTTCCGTTGCCCCCGTTCTGTGCTGCACCGTTCGTGCTCAAAGCGTCCTCTCAGGCTAGCGAAAGACTAGCTTACGTAAAGGTCATATTTGGTGAAATCGTCCCCGGGTCCAGCAGGTCCGGAGCGTCCGGGGGCGCCGACGATTCCCCGCGTGCTCCGGCACTACTTCACGTTTACGTAAAGAATAGCTAGTCGTTACATCCGGCCCGGCGGACGATGCGACCGGCGGCGGCCAGCGCGAATCCGGGGAGCCCGAAGCGGGACTCGAGCAACCCGGGCACGTCGGCGCGGCCGACGGCGGTGACGGTCTTGGCGGTCGGCGTCTCCTCGGTGAGCGAGAGACCGTCCCAGTCGCTCACCATGGCCCGGCTCCCGTCGGCTCGCTGAGCCGCCACGATCAAGCCGGTGACGAAGGGCGAGCGCGGGTGAGTGGCGGCGAACCAGTTGCTCGTCTCCAGGTCGACTCGCGGGACCGGCTCCGGGATGAAGCCATAGAGGTCGGCCCAGGCTCCGTCCCGTGAGGCCTGCAGCACGTGCTCGGAGCCCTCGACGATGACGCGGAAGCGCCAACCGGACTGATCGTGGACGCCCCCCGGCCCAAACGGAATCGGCTCGAGCAACGTGCCGTTGCCAAATCCGGCATCGGCGAGCCACACCTCGCCGTCGGCGTGCACGCGCAGGACGAGGTGGGTCCGAGGGCTCGTCCGGCCCGGCGGACGGCCGAAGCGCACTCGCGCGAGCATCAGCTCCACCTCGGCGCCGAGCGCCTCGAGTCCCGCGGCCAGGAGCGAATTGTGCTCAAAGCAGTAGCCGCCGCGCCGCTCGTGCACGAGCTTGCGCACCAGTGCCTCCTGCTCGAGGGAGACCGGGACGCCGCGGTGCGGATCCAGGTTCTCGAAGGGGATCGCGACCACGTGGGCGCGGTGCACCTCGGCCAGGCTCGGCGCGACCGCGCGTCCGCCGAGCCCGATCCGTCCCAGGTAGTCCTCCAGCGGAAAGAGCCCGGTACCCATCGCGGGCGGCGCGGTCAGCCGGCCGGCAGCGAGAGCATCGTGGCGCTGGCGGCCGGGACCCGCACCGAATATGTACTGCCCGCCGGCGTCACGGATAGGCCCGCGGGCCTGCCGCCGAGGAGTCCCGTCGACGTCGATGTGCCGAACGTCTGCCCGCCGAGCGTCACGCCGGAGGTGGCATGAACGCTGGGGGCCTGCAACTGCTCGACGGAGGCCGCCCCGTGGCCGCCCGGGATGTTGAGCTGTGCGGTCGCAGCCCCGGAGAGGCGCTTGTTGATCACGACCACGTGCATGCTGCCGTCGGCGGAGCGCGTCGCCCACACCTTCACCCCTGAGGGGGATGTGCCCGACAGCCGCAGGAGGTGGGAGCCGGCCGGCGCGGCCTGGGCGAACATGACCATCCCGTAGAACTCGGGATGGACGCGCATCGCCCACCTGCCGTGGGAGAGCTCCGGGCCGAGCACCTCGTTGATCGTGTTGGGGACGGTGTGGATGTTGACCCCCGAGACGCCGGTGCG
>DASZMU010000099.1:0-1673 GCA_035551695.1 Solirubrobacteraceae bacterium | reverse complement strand
GAAGGCGAGTCCGTCGGGGGCGGCGTTGAGGCGCGCGAGCGCTTCGCGGAGTTCTTCGCGGGCGCGGGCGGCGGTGGTTTCGATCGTTTCGATCTGGTTTTGGAGGGTGGCGAGGTCGGTTTCTTGACGTGATTGTTGGGCGGTGACGCCGATCGCGAAGAGTGATTGTGCGACTGAGTCGTGGAGGGCGGTCGCGATTCGCTGGCGCTCGCGGAGGGTCGCGAGCTCCCGCTCGGAGGCACGGGAAGCGGCGTGGAAAAGCCCTAAGGCGTCGTCGCCTTCGCCGTGCGATGCCACGTCGGTCCTGTGCTCAGACATCGTCAGCTCCTCCCGCCGGATCGGGCCGCGCCCGGTTCCATAACCGGGCGCGGCCCCAGGCGAGGGGCCTGGCGTCGAGGCCGAGCTCGCAGCACCGCGCAGGCTCCGCTGCTACGCGTCGCTAAAGGAGCCCGGACGCGTCCGCGCCCTGGTATCCCGAGGCGACGGGCTTGAGGAAGCCGAGCACCGACGGATCGATCCGGTTGATGATCGACTTAGTGGACGGCGGGCCGAGCGCGGACACATAGTTGAGCGCCGGGGCCAGACCGCCGGTGTCGAAGGCGCCGAGGTTGAGACGCGCGTTGAGGATCCCCTGACGCGTGAGATCCTTAGCGCCGATCGCCTTGGCGAGGATCGCCGCGGCGAGGTGGGTCTGCACCCACGTCCACTCGAAGTAGACGCTCGGGATCTGCTTGGGTGCGAACTGCTTCACGGCCGCGAGCATCGCCGCCATCCCCGGTGCCGAGCGGTTTCCCCACGGCGTGGCGAAGCTCATGACGTACGTGCTCTTGGCGAGCGCCGGGGCGATCGGCGTCGCCGGTGCCCCGAGCGCGCCGGTCTTGGTGATGAGCTGCTCGAGCCAGGCCGGCCCCTGGAACAGGTAGGTGGGGTTGTAGCCGAGCGTCGCGGCCGTGCCTACGATCGGTCCTGCCGCGCTGGGCAGCGCGGTGAGGACGACGATCTGCGCGCCCGCCGCCTTCATCTTCTGCACCTCGGCCGTGAAATTGGTGTCAGTGACGGCGAAGCCGGCCTCGCCGACGTCGGTGAGCGAGTCATTCCTGACCGCCACCTTGAAGCCTCGCAGGCCGTCCTGGCCGTAGGCATCGTTCTGGTAGATGATCCCGACCTTCGTGCCCAGGTGCTTGACCTTGACGAGGTAATCGAGCCCGTTGGCGATGTCGTAGGCGTACGGCGTTCCGAGGGGCGCGAGGTTGGGCTGGTTGTCCCACGCCGAGTCCCACGACAACGGCTCGACGACGATGTTGTCGGCCTTGACCGCCGGCAGGATGGCCTGCGTCGTCGGGCTGCCGAAGTTCTGCACCATCGCGACCGAGGACTCCATCCCGTTGAAGGCGGTGACGGCGTTCTGGGGGACATACCCGGCGTCGTGGACAGTGAGCTTGAGCTTCCAGCCGTCGACGCCGCCCGCGGCGTTGATCGCTTTGACGGCCGTCTGAGCCCCCGCCAGCGCGGGCACGCCGAGCGCGGCGGCCGGCCCCGAGAGCGCGGCGATGTTGCCGATCGTGATCGTCTTGGTCGCCGCGTCGACGCCCGGCCCCACCTTGATACCGCCCGAGGTGGTGGTCGACCCGGAGGTCGAGTTCGATGTGGTGCCGCAGGCGGCGGCCAGCAGT
>DASZMU010000098.1:0-12936 GCA_035551695.1 Solirubrobacteraceae bacterium | reverse complement strand
GCTCCGCACCAACCCGAGAGTCATCAAGCGCAAGATGTCCAACTGGAGGGTCAAACGCCCCGAGCACCGCAACCCGCCCCAGCCGACCAAGCCGCCCCGCGACGCCATCACCGTCCTGGCCGCCTAAGGAAACGGTATTGGACCTAGCCCAGACGTAGCCCAGACCTAACCCGCGCCAGCGCTCAATCCCGCCTCGCGCCCTCGCTGACCGGCTGGGCGATGCCAATGAGGTTGCCCTCGCTGTCGAAGAAGAACGTGCCCAGTTCTCCGGTCCCCTTGCTCGGGTAGTTATCCGGGGCGGCGATCGTGTCGCCGCGGACGTCGAAGCCAGACATCTCGAAGCGCTCGAAGGTCACGCCGCGGGCTCGCAGATCGGCCACGGTCGCCTCGAGGTCCTCGACCTCGAATCCCATCTGGGTTGATGCCCCCGAAGGCACCCCCGCCGAGCTGAAGAGATGGAATTCGGTTGGCCCGCACACGTAGCGCAGGCCGCCGGTGCGCTCCTCGAGCGGCTCGAGCCCGAGCTTGTCGCGGTAGAACGCGCGTGCCCGCTCGAGGTCCTGAGCGGGGAGCTTGGTGACGGTGTGGGCGTTGCTGAGCGGTCCAGGCATGGCATCTCCTCAGGGTGATCTGGGGGGAGGACGAGGGTCACAACGCCCCCGACACGTGGGGGGTTCAGTAGTTGTTCTCCAGGACGGTGCGAAGTTTGCGCGCGAACGCTTCCGGTTGGCCGGCGTATCCGGACTCGCTGCCGAGGAAGCCGCCATGGTGGCTCGGGAACACGGTCGCGTGCTGACCGAACAGCTCGGCTGTGGCCACGGAGGTGCGTCCGGTGAAGGTGGTGCCGGACTCCTCGCCGACCGCGATCACGATGCGGGTTGGCGCCGCGGCGAGCGCGTCGACGTCGGGGCGATAGCTGCTGACCGCCCACGATCGGTCCGAGAGTAAAGGGCTGTCGCGGGAGCCGTCGTCATCGCTCGGCATCCCGAATGCGGCGGGATCCGGAGCGGGCTGGGCGAAGTACTCGTCGGTGAACTCGCCTGGCCACGACGTCATCGCCATGAAGGCAGCCATGCCGGCATTTGACCCCTTCGCAACGTAGGCGTCGCGAACCGCTGCGCGGGCGCGCTCGGCGGCCGCGAAGTCAGGGAGCACCGGGATCAGGGGCGGCTCGTGTGCCACCAGGGTGACCACGTCCTCAGGGTGGGCGGCAACGAGCGCCAGCGCCGTCACCGCGCCGCCACTGCTCGCGAACATCTCGACCGGCCCCGCGCCAAGCGCGTGGATCAAGGCATGCACGTCGTTCGCTTGAACCGTGGGCACGTGGTCGACCCGGCCGTCTCCGCGGGTGCTGCGGCCGAGGCCGCGCGGGTCATAGGTGATCACGGTGCGGTCGGGGAAGTGTGACGCCAACGTGCCGAACCCGCTGGCGGTCATGGGCTGACCGATCAGGAACAGCGGTGGCCGTCCGTCCGCGGTGGGCATAGGGCCGTGGAGGTCGTAGGCGATACCGGCCTCGTCGATATTGAGCATGTGAGTCGTCGTCATACCCCTGTTGACCTCGCCCGCGTTGGAAACTCATCGGCGCCACGCCCAAGCACTCGACCGCGCTGCCATGTCAACGCTGGTTGAAAATGCACCCCTAATCACGATCGCGAGAACGGGCCCTAGGACTCCTGACGTCCGGCAGGCTGCCGCGCGTCGTCCCCGACTACGGCTGCTGGGGCTGCGGTGTGTCGGTCGGGCCGCCGATCGTCGGCACGTCGGGACCCCCCGCGGCGTTGGGCTGCCAGGAGAACGGGTCGATGCGCAGCGATCGCGGCACGCTGTCGCTGCCGGTACGTCCGTGGTAGACGAGCCACAGGCCGCCGTGCGGACCCACGACCGGCTCGTCTCCGCCGCCGGGACTGAGCACCCCTGCCGTCTGCGCCAGGATCGGCCCTGGCGCCTGGGTGAACGGTCCCGTTGGGCTCAGGCCGCTGGCGTAGCCCATGCCATAGGCGTAGCGCCAGTTGCCGCCGGAGAACAGGATGTAGTACGTCCCGTTGTGCAGCATCCCGGCCGGAGCCTCGACCGTCGGCGCGGTCACTTGGGCTGCCTCCCAGCTGTTGGGCTGCCCAGCGAACAGCGGCGTGCGCGGACCGGCCGCCGCCAGCAGACCGCCTGTGAGCGGGATGACCGAGATCGTCGGCGCAAGGGTGCCGGCGGGAGGACCGCAGGACGCGCTCCCGGGCGGGCAGTCGTAGCTGACCGAAACATAGAGGTAGGCGCCGCTCCCCGCCGGATCGACGAACACCGATGGATCGATGAGACCGTAGCCGCTGTTGTCGCCGCAGCCGATCGGCCGCCCCATCGCGTCGGGCGCCGTTCCGGCGAGCGGCCCCAGATCCGTGAACGGGCCGTCCGGCGAGGTGGCTGTGGCTACGCCGATGCAGTTGGCGGCGAACTGCTGGCTGGCCCCCACGTAGTACATGACGTAGCAATGCGGGGAGGTCGTCCCTGGGCAGGGTCCGTTGACCATCGTGACGTTCGGCGCCCACGGGTTCCAGTTGCCGCTGCGTACCCACGTCGGGCGGGATGTGAACGCGGTCCCCGCCGGCCACCAGTGGACTAGATCGCTTGAGTGCAGGATCGGGAACCCGGTGCCGGTCAGGTAGGCCCAATAGTCGTCGTGGGCGTCGCCGTTGTCGAGCACGGACGCGTCGGCGGCGGCAGTGGCGCTCCACACAGGGTTCACGTACCCGGCGGTCGTGAATGTGACGCCGCGGCCGTAGACGGTCGCTCGCCGGCAGCCGCCACACGTAGAGGCAACGAGCCGGACGTGATATGTGCGCGCCGGCCGCAAAGGCCCCAGAACCGCTGACACGACCCGCCGGCCCGGCGCGGCCGGCCGCGTCCGGGTGTGGGCGCCATACCGCCGCGTCAGGCCGTACTGGAACCACCACGTGGTGGTCTGGGGCCCGCGCCGGACAACGCCGCGAATCGTGGCAGTCTCGCCGGTGATCCCCTGCACCCGGCGGGTCGCGGCACGGGGCAGTAGGGCGTGCCCAGCGACCCTCGATCGGTCCGCGGCGCGCACGTGCGTACCCGTTGCTCGGCTGGACGCCCCGGCGCTGGGGGTGGCGCGCGCGAGGAGGGGCACCACCAGCGCAAGCGCTGCGAGTGCGATACGGGGGGCGAGCAACCTCAGACCCGGCAAACCCTATACGACCCACTTTCGGTCCACCGCGACGTCCGGCTGAACACCCACCGACGTCAGTGCCGGCGCCCCGGCCGGCGTGCCGGTCGTTTGCGCTTCGTTGCACGTTCACAACCTGCTCACGGGATAGCCGTATGTTGGCGACGGGACCGAACTAGGTTGTCACCGTCCACCAACGGAAGGTTCTGACGATGATCTCTGTCGGCCGCTGGCGCCGGGTCCGTTTGACGCTCGTCCCTGCGATGATGGCGCTGGCGCTGACCCCGGCCATGGCGCAGGCGCAGGCGCACCACGATGGAGATCGTCATGACCACGGGACGCGCGTCGAGCGCGCCGCGCTGCCCCCTGGATCGATCAAGCACGTCTTCGTGATCGATCTCGAGAACGAGAATGAGGCGGCGTCGTTCGGACCCGGCTCACCGGCCACGTACCTGAACGGAACGCTGCTCAAGCAGGGCGAGTTCCTGACGAACTACTACGCCACCGGTCACGCGAGCCTCGATAACTACATCGCCCAGATCTCCGGCCAGGCACCGACCGAGGAGACCGGCGCGGACTGTGGCGTGCAGACGAGCGGCACCTCGATCATCGGCTCATACGCTGACCTGCTGCCCGGAACCTTGGACCCCAACCAGACGCTCTATCCCGGGCAGGTCGACGGCCACGGATGCATCTATCCCGCCTCCGTGCAGACGATCGCCAATCAGCTCGACGCCCTGTACCCGCCGAACCCGCGGACCCACCTGGCGGCGTGGCGTGACTACGACGAGGACATGGGCAACCAGTCGACCGGCCGTGAGCTGGGCGCGCCTGATCCCACCGGCGGGCTGGACTGCGCGCATCCGCCGCTGAACGGCGTCGACAACACCAACTCCGCAGCGCCGGCAACCGCAACCGAGCCTTCCGACCAGTACGCGACGCGTCACAACGGCTTCATGTACTTCCACTCGATCATCGACAACGCGGCGGAGTGTGACGCGAACGTCGTTCCGCTCGGCCGGATCCAGGTGGGCACACCCAGTCGGCTCGACGGCGTCGATCTTCCGGACATCTTCACCGGGCATCTCGTCAGCGACCTCAGCCACCAGTCGACGACTCCCAAATTCGGTTGGATCACGCCCAACCTCTGTGACGACGGTCACGACAGCACGTGCGCCGGTCCCAACACGATCGGCCAGATCGGTGCCGGGGCCGGTGGACTGCACGGGGCTGACGAGTTCCTCGCCCACTGGATCCCGTTGCTGGAGGCCTCACCGGCCTACCGCTCCGGCAGCATGCTGCTCGTCGTCACCTTTGATGAGGCCGGGACGGACGCGACCACGTGCTGCGGTGAAACCCCCGGGCCGGACAACCCGACGCCCGGCTTCTCGCCCCTGCTGGCCCCCATCTATCAGCAGTACGGCCTGCCCATCCCCAACCCGGCTCCCGGTGGCGGCAACGTCGGCGCTGTGCTCCTCAACCCCCGCTACGTCGAGGCCGGCAGCGTCGATTCGACCGGCTACTACAACCACTACTCGGCGCTGCGCAGCTACGAGGACCTGCTCGGTATCACGCGCGGTGGCCAGGATGGCCTCGGCCATCTCGGTTCTGCGTCCTCGCCTGGCCTACAGCCCTTCGGCCGCGACGTGTTCAACCAGTGGAGCTGGTGGCGGCGCTCAGCGGGCCGCACCAGCTGAGCGGTGCGCGGGCGTCCGCGCACGCGCCGATCCGCTCCGTTCCCACCTACTCGCCAGCGCGCATGAGCTTGAAGGTAAGAACAGCGGCAGCGATCCCGATCAGGATCGCCACGACGAGTGCGCGGATAAATGAGGGCCGCTCGCCCTTGAGGCGCTTCAGGACGGTGTTCTTGATGAAGTCCTTCATGAGTAACGGTGTCCTAATGCCTACTACCCGGCGCCTCGGGGAGGAAATCAGCGGCCGCCCCTCCGAATAACCATTACCGTGGTAACCGGTTCGCTGCTGCCCTGAGATCCGCCAGGAGGTCATCGATGACCAGCTCCTCAGGAACGGCGCTGGTGAGCTGCCGGACCGCCGCCTCCAGCGATGTGGCGGCCGACATCATGCGTCCGGGACCCACCGCCTGGAGGAGCGACGGCAGGTCAAACCGCCACGGCTCGGCGCCGTATCGAGACTCGAGGTCGCGCAGGATCTGCACGCCGGCCTCGTCGAAATCGCCGTGGTGGAAGATCGGCGCCCCGGTGGCAAGGACCGCGGAGAGCAGTAGCCGCGCGGCGTCGGACGGGTGGCCGCTCGTGCACAGCAACGGAGGGGATGATCCGCCCAGCGCCCGCTCGGCGGCGATCAGCACCGATGGGTTCTCGCAGCTGAAGCACGGGACGGCCGGCGGCCAGCGCAGCTCGCCGGCGGCGAGTTGGCCGTACGTGAGCACCAGATGGCCGCCCCGGGCGGCGTTGGCCAGCCGCCCGAGCCGTCCCTCGCCGACCGGCGGCAGGTTGAGCACGGTGACGCTCGACGAGACCGGATCGACGATCACGTTCCAAGCCGCCCAGATATGTCGCGCCGGCGTCCGCGCATCAAGCTCAGCCGCCGCCGCCAGCATTGCGATCGTCAGCCCGTGGAGCGGCGTGCCGACGTCGAGGCCGTGCGGATCGCGATCGACCACTCTCGCAGCGAGCACGGTCCGCTGCACGGATGGCTCGGCCGGGACCGCAGCCACAACGCGTAGCGCCTGCTCCACGAGTGGCTCAAGGTCTGCGTGCACCTGTCCGCGGTTCAGCGCGTCATCGAGCCAGCGCGCGAGTCCCGGGTACGTGCGTGTCACCGGGTGGGCGAGGAGCCGCTCCCGGAACTCACTGCGGCGCCCCAGCCGGTGGGCACGCTCCGCCGGCAGGTCGCGCACCGGCCGACCGCCGACCTGCTCGTACGCGGATCGTGGCTCAATCCCGCAGGCGCGCAGCGCCGCCTCGAATCCAGACAGCGCGACGCGCAGGCCGCGGCCGGGGAGGATCGGCCGGCGCGGCGAGAGCAGGCTGTCGAGGGCCAGCGCCTCGTCGGCCTGCAGCAGGGCGACGGTGACGGTTCCGTCGCCGGTGGCGCCGCGCTGCTCGCGTTTGTCCCGCGCGGCCAGCACGGACCGGTGCAGGGCGGGGTCAAGCATCGCCGTGGTCACACGAGCAGTTCGCCCTGTTCGAGCTCGTGCAGCACGTCGCCGTCCCAGAGAAACGGGATGGCGTGCACGCCGAAGGTCCCGTTCTCGCGGTGCAGCTGATAGATCGCCAGCTGGGGCACCGAGCGGTATGTGCCCCACAGCTCGTGCGACGTCATGACGACGTCGAGGTCGAAGGCGACCGTCGCCTCGAGCACGCGCTCGCGCGTCTCGTCGTCGATGCCGGACAGCGCCTCGTCGAGCATGATCAGCCGCGGCGCCTGTGAGTCGCCATACAGCGCCGCCGCGGCCGCGAACAGCGGAAGGTGGATGAGCACCGACTGCTCGCCGCCGGAGCCGACGGCATGACGGCGCTTGGTCAGCCGGACGCGACCGTCAGGGCCGCGCTCGTGCATTCCGAAGGCAAACCAGGCGCGGTAGTCGAACGCGCCCATCAGTGTGTCGACCATCGGCTGGGGCTGCCCGGCGAAGGCGTGCTCGCGGCGGGCGGTGTCGATCTTGGCCCGGAAGAACGCCACCAGCTGCCCCCGTGCCTCCTCGCCCAGGTGGCGCACGTCTCGGCGCAGGAGTGCCAGCGCGGTCTGCTGGGTGCCCTCGTCGTGTTCGAGCGGTCGCCACTCCAGTTCGACGGTTTTGCCCGCCGCCGTCGGACTCCGGTGCAGGACGGCGTTCATCCGCTCGACGCGCCCGCGGACCTCGTGGATCCGCTGGCGCAGGTGGTCGGCGATCTCCTCGACCAGGGCGTCGGTGAACACCCGTCGTTCCTCGGCGGTGAGGATCTGCTCGCGGTCGGCGATCTCCGCACTCAGCGTCTCGAGCATCTGGGTGAGCGTCTGCTCGCCGCCGGCGTCGGTCACGCGCACGAGCAGCAGTCCGTCCTCGCCGCGGGTGGCGTACGCGGCCATGTCGGCCTCGGCGAGTTCGCGATCGAGCAGCTGGACTGCGCGCTGCACCTCCACCGCCTGCTCGCCGGAGCCGGTGCGGACCGCCAGCAGCTCCGGGGGAAGCCCCCGCGCCACCTCGAGCGTCCGCGTCGCCGTCCACGTGCCGGCCGTGGCTGCGTCGGCAGGCGTGGTCTCCCGGAGCGCCAGCTGGAGGATGCCGGCCTGCGCCAGCTGCCGGAACGCGAGGCTCGCCTGCTCGCGCCGGCTGCGGGCAAGCTCGTGCTCGGCGGCGCAGGTCCGCTCGTCGCGCTCGAGCCCGGCGACCTCGATCAGGGCTCGCTGCGCGGTCTCGGCGGCGTCGCGGTGGGTCTCACGGGTGGCCTTCAGCGCCGCGACGACCTCGGCGTGGCGGCGGCGTAGCTCCTCGCCCGTCGCTCCCAGGGCGCGCTCGCGTTCGGCGTGCTCCGCGGTCAGGCGGGTCGCTTGGGCCGCCTCGGCGTCGGCCCGGCGCCCCGCCTCGGTCGTTCGGTGTCGTGCCTCGGCGAGCCGTTCGGCCAGGACCGCCGCCGCGTGCGCCTCGCGCTCGGCGAGCGCCCAGACGCCGCCGACGGAGCCCGCCGCCCCGGCGAGCTCGGCCGCCGCGTCGCGCCGCTCGTCGAGCGCCGCCTCGCCCAGCGCACCGTGCAGGCCGTGCGCGGCGCCGTGCTCGCGTCGCGCGGCATCGGCCGCCAGTTCCGCGTCGGCGGCCTCGCGCGCGGCGATCGATGCCTGCTCGTGGGCGCGGGACGCCTCGGCCTCGAGCGCCGTCGTCACGCGGAGGGCGTCGACGGCCGCAGCGATCGCGTCGACCGGCGGCAGCGCGCTCAGCTCGGCCTCGAGCGTGCGGCGGCGGCGACCGAGCTCGGCGATCTGCTCGTCGTGGCGGTCGATCTTCGCCTGAAGGGACTCGATCCGGATACGGAGCTCGGCCACGCGCGCTGCCCGCCGAGCCGCGCGAGCGGCGGCGCCGATGTGCTCGGCCTGCGGCTTGACGCCGCGGCCGCTCAGCGGGCCGAGGTCGAAGCGGCCGTCGAGCTCGACCCACGGACCAGACGGGCGGCTGCCGAGGCCGATGCCGGCGAGCAGCTGCCCCACCACCTCCGTTGCCACCGGCTGGTTGGCGACCGGCGTCAGCGCGGCGAGAAGCGACCGCCCGCCCGCGGGCGGAGCCCCGGTCAGCACCACGTCGGCGACCGCGGCGTCCTCCAGCTGGCCGGTCGGCGTCACCCAGGCATCGAGCAGCCCGGACGCCTCGAGCGCCGCCTCGAGGCCGGATCGCTGCTCGGCCGACAGCTCGTCGCAGAAGTCGACCAGCTGCCACAGCGGCGCGCCCTGGCGCCCCGTGCGCTCCGCGCGCGTCCAGGCGGGCGCCGGCGGTCCGTCCTCCTCGGCCGCCTGCAGCCGGGTGATCTCGGCTTCGGTCTCCTCGACGGCCTCGGCCGCGGCCGCTCGCGCGGCGGCGTGCCCGGCGCGCTCGGTGGCCAGCTCCGTCCGGCGCTGTTCGGCCGGAGCCGCCAGCGCCGGGGTGGGGGGCTTGCCGGCGTGAGCGAGCCCAACCGCTGCCTCGAACGTCTCGTCGTCGACGGCGAGCTCCTCCAGCGCACCGCGCCAGCGCGAGAGCTCGACGCTGATCGCCGCGCGCCCGTTCTCCAGCTCGTGCTCACATGCCGCGCGGCGCTGCGCCATCTGCTCCCGCCGTTCGGCGGTTTCGCGCTCGTGCTGACGGGCGCGCTCGGCGGCTGCCGACGCCTGGCGGGCCGCGACGAGGAGCGCCCGGTGGCGATGGAGCACGTCGCGCCAGTCGGTGGCCAGCTCACGCACCAGTCGCGTCCACGTATCGGCGGTCACCGCGCCGTCGCGGAGCTGCTGGGCCAGAATCTCCGTGCGCGGGCCGAGACCGGCACGCTCGGCGAGCGCTTTGGCGAGGTTCAATTCGGCCCCCGCCTGCTCTCTGCGCTCGGTGGTCGCGGCCTCGGCGGTGATGAGCTCGGCCTCGAGTCCGCCGGCGTCGGCGGCGGCGCCATCGGCGCGCTCGCGAGCGCTCGCCGCGGCCCGGGACTGGGTCGCGGCGTGCTCGCGCAGGGCCTCGATCTCGGCCACCGAGGACCACGCCTCCGAGCTGACGAGCGCGTCGCGCTCGGCGCTCAGACGCGTAAGGTCGGCGTCGGCGCCATCGCGCCGCTCGGTCGCCTCATCCGCGCGGGCCCGCTCGGCGGCGAGCTTGGCCTGCGTCGCACGGACGACCTCGGCGGCATGGTCGACGGCGGTGTGGGCCTGGCGCAGCGCGTCGGCGCGCTCGCGGATGACGGCCCGCGCGTACGCGCTGTACGTGCGCTGGTGAAAGCGGCGCACCCGCTCACGGACGTCGCGCAGCCGCTCCAGGCCGCGCTCCAGCGTCTCGAGCTGCTCGAGGCCGCCGGCCAGCTTGCGCATGAGCCCCTCGTCGACCTCCGGCAGCCCGACTGTCAGCTGGGCGGCGACCCGGTCCGGGTCAAGCGTCTTTGACAGGTGGGGCCGGCGGAGGTCGCGCATCAGCCGCAGCATCGTCTGGTACTGGTCCTCGCCGGTGAAGCCGAATAGCAGATCGTTCAGGCGAGCCCGGTAGTCGCGCTGGCTGTCCAGCACCTCACCGTCGTCGCCGAGCGCGGCGGCGAGCTCGGCCTTGCTGATGGGGTTGCGGCCGTTGAGCAGCGACAGGTCGTCGCCGACGGCGCGGTTGCGGGCGATGAAGAACCACCGCGGCACGTCGGACTGCTGCTGGTGACCGCGCATCCCAATCCCGGCGGTCAGCCGCTGCGCGGCGCCGCGCTCGTCGAGCCGCTCAAACTCCAGCCACACGTAGCCGACCTGCTTCTCGCGACCCGTGCAGCCGACGAGGTTCCACTTCATGTCCTTGTAGCCCGCGCCGAACGGGTCGAGCTTCTTGGGGCTGATGTCGCCGTCGAGGCAGAACGGGAACAGCAGCTCGAGCGCCTTGGTCTTGCCGGAGGTGTTGTGGCCGCGGAGCAGCAGCCGGCCGCCGGCGAAATCGAAGACCTGGTCGGCGTACTCGTACAGACCGATGATGCCGCCCCGGCGTGGGCGCCAGCGGGTGAGGACGTCCCGCCCGTCCGGACTCATCGCTGGGCTCCGGCGGTCCGGATGGTCGGCGCGCGGAAGCGTGCCGCCAGCGGCCTCGGCCGGATGCCGCCGAGGTCGGTCCGCGCGGCGAGTCCGCAGGCGAGCAGGACCTCGGTCGCCGCCTGCGCCAGCGCGGTGACCTGCGCCGGGTCGTTGGCGTCGCGGCCCCAGTGGGCGCCGTGCTCGTCGACGAGCGCATGGACGGCGTCGCGCACCGCCTCGGCGCTCAGCTCGCCGCCCGGGGCGACGCGCACCAGCGCGTCGCACAGCAGCAGCGCGACCTGCTTGGCGGTGGCGTTGGTCGGAAACGGTACGTCGGTGAACTCGCGACCCTCGGCAATCAGGGCGCTCCCCTCGGCTCGGCGCTCGACCGGGTAGCCCGTGGCGGCGGTGACGGCCGCCTCCAGCCGCGCGCGCTGGCCGATGAAGTAGGCCCGCTCATCATCGTCGAGCTCGCCGAGCAGGAGCGCCGGGTCCTCGGTCAGCCGCCGGGCCAGGCGCTCGGCGCGCGCGCGGTTCTCGCCCTCCGGCGTCGGCGGGTAGCGCCCGGACTCGTCGAGTAACTGCTCCAGGCTCGCGGCCTCCGCCGCGGCGGCCGGGTCACGGATCAACAGCGCGAGCCGGCGACGGTCGGCGGTGAAGAGCGCCTCGTCGTCTCCCTGCCGGCGGCGGGTGTAGCTCTCATGCGAGCCGGACGTGTGCTCGATCACGCCCCACGACCGCAGCAGATCCAGTCCGTCGGCGAACGCGACGCGCTCACTGCGCTCGTTGAAGTCGACGACGACCGGTGGCTCGACGTCGGCGCCGGCGCGCTCCACCTCGCGCGCCAGATCGGCGATCGCCGTCTGCGCGCCCCCGCGCTCGAGCGCGACGAGCGTGAGCATGAGCATCAGGCAGCCGCGGTCAGAGAGCGCCGGCCAGTCGTCCGGCGGGCGCTTGCGGCCGCTGACCGACGCCGGCTCGATGCGCAGCGGTCGGCGCAGGCCGGCGGGGGTGGGCGGTCCGGTCGCCCGGGCGGCGGTGCTGCGCACCTCGAGCTGATAGCCGTAGGTTCCCTGGAGGGTGGCGGCGAGCTCGCGCTCGTGGCGGCGGATGAGCGTGTACGCGGGCTCGTTCGCGTCGACGAACGGCGCGGCCAGCAGCACGCGCAACGCCTGGGTGCGCTCCTCACGATCGTCGAGTTCGCGCAGGGTCACCGGCGGAGCACCTCAATCTCGAAGTCCGGCAGGTCAAGCGTCCCGTGGGGGGCGCGCAGCCGGGCGCGCTGAGAGCGCGGATCGCCCGGTGCGCGCAGCGCAATCGTGGCGCGACCGTCGCTGGAGTCCGCTTGCCGGGTCCCGTCGGCCGCCGCCGGTGACTCGTAGGCGCGGCCGATCCAGGCCAGGAGGTGGCGAAATTCATGCGCGTCGACGCGCTCCAGGGCGGACAGCCTGATCGCCCCGCGGGCCGACATCCGCTTGAGCAGTGCGTCGAGTTCCCGCCGCTCGGCCGCGCGGCGCTCCTGCAGCCGCCGGCGACCGTCGGTGAGGTCGGCGATCTGGGCGCCGCGGCCAGGGCCGGGAGCGCGCGCTCCGGGCGTGCGCAGATGGGCGACGACCGGGGCCGGCGGCGCGTCGATCCAGGGGGTGCGGCCGCGGTCGGCGACCTGGTCAGGATCAGACTCGGGGACGCCGACGTGCCGCGGGGTGCGCACGCCGAACGCCGCCCGGACCCAGGCGGTCGCCTCCCCGGGCGGGGCGGCGGCGACCTGGGCGGCGAGGTGCAACAGGACCCCGGCGCGGTCGACCCGCAGCGAGCGGCGCTCGATGAGCCGCTCGGCGATCGTCAGGACGGCGCGGATCGCATCGACGACCTGGTCGTTGAGGGTCCGCCACGGCGAGCCCGTGTCGTCATCGCCGACGAACCACGCGCGGAGCCCGTGCCAGCGGTCCAGCAGCTCGGCGCGGCGGCGGGCGCGCTGGTCCTCGACCGAGGCGCCGCCGGGCAGCGCGACGAACTCCTCGGCGGACACGATCCGCCCCACCAGCTCGTCCGGCCCCTGCGCGTCGATCCGCTCGATCAGCGCCAGGATGTCGGCCGAGTGCTGCATCCGGCTCTTCTTGAAGCCCTGGAGGTGCTCGAGCAGCGCACCCTTGCCGCGCTCAAACTCGTCCTCGCCGACCCGCTCGACCGTGCGCATGAGATCGCCGAGCGACCGCATGAACGCCAGGGCTCCGCTGTGGAGCGCCTCCACCTCGGCCACGACCCGCTCAAACAGCGCGCGCAGCTGCCCCCCGTCCGGTTCCGCGGCGGCGAGCTCGTCGGCCAGCTTCGCCAGCGCGTCGCGGATGGCGGGCAGCCGGGCGGTGTCCAGCCGGCCGATCTCCTCGCCGAGCGCATCGAGCCGGGCGAGCAGTTCCTCGGTCAACCGGCCGGCGGGGCTGACGTCATACGTGTACCGGTTGCGGCGCCACTCGGCGGCCGTCGAGGCCAGGCCGGCGTCGTGGTCGCGTTCGACGGCGCCCCAGTGGCCGAGCATCCTCAGCCGCTCCTCCAGCCAGTCGACGTCGACGGTCAGCGCATAGCGC
>DASZMU010000097.1:0-2387 GCA_035551695.1 Solirubrobacteraceae bacterium | reverse complement strand
TGACGTTCGCCCGCGCCATCTTTGGCGAGGAGCGCCAGGTCCGCCTGCGCCCGCACTTCTTCCCGTTCACCGAGCCCAGCGTCGAGGTCGACGTCTCGTGCTTCAACTGCATCGACGGCATCACCGCCGACGGTCAGCGCTGTCCCCTGTGCAAGGGGACGGCATGGATCGAGATCCTCGGCTCCGGGATGGTCGACCCCAACGTGCTCGCCGGCGTGGCCGACCACGGCTATGACCCGGAGACGGTGCAGGGGTTCGCCTTTGGGATGGGGATCGAGCGGATCGCGATGCTCAAGCACGGGGTCCCGGACCTGCGGCTGCTCTACGACAACGACGTCCGGCTCCTGGAGCAGTTCTAAGTGTCCCGCTGCAGACATCCGATGCCACGCGAATTGCGAGCGGCGTCTGGAGGGGGGCACTAATGCGCGTGCCGGTGGAATGGCTGCACGAGTACTGCGCTCCGGACCTGAGCACGTTCGATCTCGCCGACCGCCTGGCCATGACCGGCACTGAGGTGGAACGGGTGGAGACGCACGGCGTCACGGGCCTGGACAACTTCGTCGTCGGCAAGGTCGTGGCGGCCCATCAACACCCGGACGCCGACCGCCTCCGCGTCTGTCTTGTCGACACCGGCAACGGGGACCCTTCGCAGATTGTCTGCGGCGCCCCGAACGTCGCCACCGGGCAGACGGTGGCCGTCGCCAAGCCCGGGGCGGTCATGCCGGACGGGACGAAGCTCAAGGTCGCCAAGCTGCGCGGCCAGCCATCCAACGGGATGATCCTGGCCGAGGACGAGGTCGGCATCGGCACCGACCACAACGGGATCATGGTCCTCCCGGACGACCTCGACGCCGGCACGCCCCTCCAGGAGGTGCTGCCAATCACGACCGACGTCCTCGTGCTGGAGGTCACGCCGAACCGTCCTGACTGCCTGGGCATCTACGGCGTCGCTCGGGAGGTCCATGCCGCCACCCGCGCGCCGCTGGCCCGGCCGCCGTGGACCGAGGACGCCGCACAGAGTGAGACCGCTGCCGGACGCGGCTGGGGTGGCGAAACGGTGCGCGACTTGGTGAACATCCGGGTCGAGGCTCCGGACCTGTGCCCGCGGTTCACCGCGCGCGCGTTCGAGGACGTGACGATCGGGCCCTCGCCGCCTTGGCTCAAGGCCCGGCTGATGGCGGCCGGGCAGCGGCCCATCACCAACATCGTCGACATCACCAACTACGTGATGCTGTTGACCGGCCAGCCGCTGCACGCCTTCGACCTCGACCGGATCGCCGGGCAGCAGCTGACCGTGCGCCGGGCGCGCGATGGCGAGGCCGTGCAGACGCTCGACGGGCAGACCCGGACGCTGGACTCCGCCATGGTCCTGATCGCCGACGCCGAGGGGCCCACGTCGATCGCCGGCGTCATGGGCGGAACCCGCTCCGAGGTCACACCCACGACCACCCGCGTGCTGATGGAGGTCGCCAACTGGGACGGCGCCAACATCCACCGGACCTCGCTCAAGCTCGGTCTGCGCAGCGAAGCCTCCAGCCGCAACGAGAAGGGCCTGCAGCCGGAGCAGGCCATGGAGGCGCAGGCAATCGCCACCCGGCTGATGGTCGACCTGTGCGGCGCTCGGACCGTGGCCGGGACGATCGACATCGGCGGCGACGGCCCGCCCCCCCAGACGATCCGGCTGCGCGAGGCGCGCGTGTCCGGGCTGCTCGGCATCGACATCCCGCGCTCACGGAGCGCCGAGATCCTCACAGCGCTCGAGTTCACCACCGCCGATGCGCCGGACGGCCTCGACGTGACGGTGCCGGCGTTCCGCCGCGCCGATGTCACGCGGGAGGCCGATCTGATCGAGGAGGTCGCCCGCCTGGGCGCGCTCCAGGATCTGCCGGCGACGCTGCCCTCACGGCACAACGCATGGGGCCGGCTGACCGAGGTCCAGCGGCTGCGCCGCCGCGCCGCCGACGCCCTGGCCGCGCAGGGCTTGCACGAGATAGTCGGCTGGAGCTTCGCGGGTCCGGAGCTGGCCGAGCATCTGCGCATCGCCGGCGGCCCGTTCGTCGAGCTGGAGAACCCCATGTCCGCTGACCAGTCGCGGCTGCGCACGACGCTGCTCGGATCGCTGCTCCACGTTGGGCAGCGCAACCGATCGCGCGGAGCCGGCGCCCTGCGGCTGTTCGAGGCCGGGGCGGTGTACATCCCCCGTGCCGATGCGAGCGAGCGCCTGCCAGACGAGCCCTACCACGTCGGCGCGCTGCTCTCTGGCGCCATCCGCCGCGCCACCTGGCGCGACCCGGAGCCGGCATCCGCCGACTTCTTCGCCGCCAAGGGCGTGCTCGGTGGCCTGCTCGACTTCCTGCACGCCGACTGGACGGTGACCGGGACCGAGG
>DASZMU010000096.1:0-40420 GCA_035551695.1 Solirubrobacteraceae bacterium | reverse complement strand
AGCAACCGGGCGATGATCAGCAACTGGATCTGCTGGGTGCCCTCGAACAGGTCGAGGATCTTGGCGTCCCGGGCCCACTTCTCCATCAGCTCGCCCTCGGCGAAGCCGGTGGCGCCGCACAGGGCGACGCAGCGCAGCGCTACGTCCGTGCCCACTCGCCCGGCCTTGGCCTTCGCCATTGACGCCTGGAGCGAGTTCGGTTTCCTGTTGTCGGCCATCCACGCGGCCTGCATGGTCAAGAGCCGCGCCGCTTCCCAGTCGGCCTCCATGGCGATGAACTCGGCCGCGGCCGCGCTCTGCAACGCCGGTGGCGTGTCGTAGTCGATCTCGATCCCGGCCTCCAGCAGATGCTCCCGGGTCGCCTCCAGGCACGCGCGGGCGACGCCGACGGCCATGCCGGCCACCAGGGGCCGTGTGTTGTCGAACGTCTGCATGACGCCGGCGAAGCCGCCCTTGGGAGCGATCTCCGCACTGCCGAGGAGGTTTTCCTTCGGCACCCGGCAGTCCTGCAACACGAAGTTGGCCGTGTCCGACGCACGGATCCCCAGCTTGTGCTCGAGGCGGTCGAGCTTCAGCCCCGGGTTGTCGCGCTCCACCACGAACGACTTGATCGCAGCGCGGCCGGCGCCCCGGTCCAGAGTCGCCCAGACGACGATCAGCTCGGCCCGGTCACCGGACGTGACGAAGATCTTCTCGCCATTCAAAACGTAGTCGTCGCCGTCCAACCGCGCGGTCGTGCGGATGGCGGCCGAGTCCGAGCCGGCCTCAGGCTCGGTGATCGCCATCGCCGCCCACTTGCCGCCGAAGCGCTGCAGCTGCTCCTCGTTGGCGACGGCGGCGATCGCCGCCTGACCGAGTCCCTGACGGGGCATGGCCAGCAGCAGGCCGACGTCGCCCCAGCAGAGCTCGATGAGCCCCAGCAGCGACGCCATGTTCGAGCCATTGCGGTTCCCGTTGTCCCCGGCGGATCTGGGCGAGGCGCCGTTGGATCCGCCGCCCACGGTGCCCGCCCCGGCGCCCCCCAGCGCGCCACCCTCGTTCATGCCGTCGATCAGCGCGGCAAGCATGTCGAGCTCCTTGGGGTACTCGTGCTCGGCGGTGTCGTATTTGCGCGAGTTGGGCCGGAAGATCTCGGTCGCGACCTGATGTGACTGGCTGACGAGCTGGCTGAACTTCTTGGGGGTCTCGAGGTTGATCATGGTGAGTGCACTAGACGAGCAGTGCGCCCTCCATCAGGCCGGCCGCCCGCAGATCGCGGTACCAGCGTTCGACAGGATGCTCCTTGACGTAGCCGTGGCCGCCGAGCAGTTGGACGCCCTCGGAGCCGATGGCCATTGCCCGGTCGGCGCACAGGCGCCGCGCCAGCGTCACCTCGCGACCAAACGGCAGTCCCTGGTCGACCCGGGAGGCGGCGCGGTAGGTGGCCAGGCGCAGGCCCTCGAGCTCGATCGCGATGTTGGCGACGGCGAACGCCACCGCCTGGCGGTTGGAGATCGGCTCGCCGAATGCCTTGCGGTCCTTGACGTACGCGCTCACGTAGTCGAGGACCGCCTGACCCGTCCCCACCGCGAGCGCGCACCACGCCAGCCGCGACAGTGCCACGCACTCGGCGTACACCTCGCGGTCGCCGCCGCCCAGGAGCGCCGTCGCCGGCAGCTGGACGTCCTCCAGGATCAGGCGCTGCGTCGACGAGGCGCGCACCCCCATTCCGGGCTCCGGCTCGAACGCGATTCCGCCGGCCCCGGGCTCCACGATGAAGAGCGCGGGACCCTGACCACTCAGCTCGGCGGCGATGACGAACACCTCGGCGTCGGCCGCCCGGGGGACGAGCGCCTTGACGCCATTGAGGACATAGCCGCCGCCGCTCCCGCGCGCCGTCGTCTGCAGCACGAACGGGTCGAACAGGGGCCGTGGCTCCATCAGCGCCAGGGACGCCGCGGGAACGTCCTCGCCGACGAACTCCGGGAGATAGGTCGCCTGCTGCTGGGCGTCGCCCCAGAGGCTGACGGCGGTCGAGACGGCGGCCGGCGACAGGCACGCGACGGCGATGCCCATGTCCCCCTGGGCCAGCGCCTCGCTCATCAGCACGGTCGTCGCTGCCGAGCGTTCGGCGACGGCGCCGCCGAGCTCCTCCGGCACGCCGATCATCGTCAGCCCCAGCTCGTTGGCCTGGGTCAGGAGCTCGACCGGGGCGGCGCAGGCGGCATCGGCGTCAAGCCCGGCGGCGCGCAGCTCGGCGACGGCGAACTCGCGCACCGAGTCGCGCAACAGAGCCTGCTCGTCCGAGGGAGTCAGATCGAAGAGGTCGAACCCGGGCCCGCCGGCCCTGGGCTGGCGCGCCGGCCGTGAGAGGCGCTGCGCGGCGGCGAACGTGCGCCCGGCCGTGGCGGCGGTCCGAGCCGTGGTCTTCGTCGCGCCGTGGATCAGGCTGACGACCGGGTCGCGGAGGCCGAGCCGGTCGATCGTGCCGGACGACGCAACTCTGTTCAGGGCGCGCAGGCCGACCGCCATCCCGCGCTCGGCGATGTTGGGTGGGGATGCCATGGCGCGACGCTAGCACGAACTGTTGTCACGTCGTTCCATGTAATGCTGAACAGCGGCGTATATCCGACATTGCAGCGGTTCTTATTGACCTCTTAGAAGTGAGTGGTCATGCTTTTTCGGTGCGCGTTCTGATCGCCGAAGACGAACTCCGCCTCGCCGACGCGATCGCCCGTGGGCTTCGGCGGCAGGGTTTCGCGGTCGATCTCGCACCTGACGGCGAGCAGGCGCTCGTCAAATCCCGAGTCGTCCGCTACGACGTGCTGGTGCTCGACCGGGACCTGCCCGTCGTCCACGGGGACGACGTCTGCCGGGCCGTTCGGGATGAACGACCGGATACCGGGATCCTGATGCTCACGGCCGCCGGGGCGCTCGAGGACGTGATCGAGGGACTGTCGCTCGGCGCCGACGACTATCTGGCGAAGCCGTTTCGCTTCGCCGAGCTCGTCGCCCGCGTCCACGCCCTGGCGCGCCGGACCGCGCCGAGCCGGCCGCCGATCCTGACGCACGGAGATCTCGAGCTCGATCCGGCGCGACGGCGGCTGACCCGGGACGGACGGGAGATCGAGTTGGCCCGCAAGGAGTTCGCCGTGCTCGAGGTCCTGATGGCGGCAGACGGCGCCACGGTCTCGGCCGAGCAGCTGCTCGAGCGTGTCTGGGATGAGCACACCGACCCGTTCACCAACGTCGTCCGCATGACGATCATGACGCTCCGGCGCAAGCTGGGTGACCCCCCGGTCGTCCAGACGGTGATTGGGGTGGGCTACAGGATGGCGTGATGGCGCGCCGCGGCGAGCAGAGCGCCGCGCCCCGCCGACGCTTCAGCGGCAGGCGGGCCGCACGCTGGTGGCTTGCGCGCGGGCCGGTGCGGACCGTCCGACTGCGGCTGACCGCGCTGTACGGCACGGTCTTCCTGATCACGGGCGCCGCGCTGCTCACGGTGGGCTACCTGTTCGTGCGCAGCAACCTGCGCACCCACCACAGCCTTCGCGCCGAGCTCGAGCGGCTGGGCATCGAACCGACGCGTGGCGAGTACGGCTTTCCGCCGGGCTCGCCGACCGGGAAGCTGATCCACACCGTCGAGAACCAGATCCTCGGCGGGGCCCTGCACCGGCTCCTGCTCGAATACGCGGTCGCGCTCTTCGTGATGACGGCCGCCTCGGTCGTCATCGGCTGGCTGCTGGCGGGGCGGGCGCTGGCGCCGCTGCGCGACATCACCGCAACCGCGCGCCGCGTGTCCGGTGAGAACCTGGGCGAGCGGATCGCGCTGAGCGGGCCGGACGATGAGCTCAAGGAGCTTGCCGACACCTTCGACGGCATGCTCGCCCGGCTCGACGGCGCGTTTGCCAGCCAGCGGCACTTCGTCGCCAGCGCATCGCACGAGCTGCGAACGCCGCTGGCGATCATGCGCACCGAGATCGACGTCGCGCTCGCCGATCCAGATGCGAGCACCGAGGAGCTGCGCGAGATGGGGGAGGCGGTCCGGGACACGGTCGATCGCTGCGAGCGGTTGATCGCCAGCCTGCTGCTGCTGGCGCGCAGCGAGGCGGCGGCCGGGCATGGGGAGCCGGTCGACATCGCGGCGCTCGCCGCCGACTGCATCACCGACCTGTGGGCGCGCGCTCAGGAGGCGCACATCGATATTCGCGACGATCTCGAGCCCGCCTGGACGAGCGGTGATCCCGGTCTGCTGGAGCGGCTGATCGCCAACCTCATCGACAACGGGATCCACCACAACGAGGACGGCGGCTACCTGCACGTGCGCTCGCGAACGCTCAGCTCTCACGTCGAGCTCGTCGTTTCCAACGGAGGTCCGCGGATTGAGCCGGAGCGGGTCGAGGAGCTCGTTCAGCCATTCCGACGCCTCGGTCGCTCCGGGGGCGGGTTCGGCCTTGGCCTCTCGATCGTGCGGTCGATCGTGGAAGCCCACCACGGATCGACGACGCTGACCGCGCCGGAGACGGGCGGCCTGGAGGTCCGGATCGAGCTGCCGCGACTTGTAAACACGCGCCCGGCCAGAGCCGTACAACCGAGTCCGGAGCAGTCGCTGGGCCGGCGTCCGCTATCAGCCGATCCTCAGGATCGTCTTACGAAAAGCTGATGGTTTGCGACGTACGCTGGCCCCATGTCGCGCCGGTGCCAGTGTATGCGAGCTGACGGAGGGCTTGACTCAGGCTTCCCCGCGCCGTGTCCTGCTCACCGCCTTCTCCAGGCACCGGCCGATTGCGACGAAAGTGCGCCTCGTCGCCCGCGGCGGAGAAATCTCCCCGCGACCTGTGGTACCGGCGGCGGCCTGGGCCGCGACTCCCGCCTGGGCACGCCCGCCGGGCCTCGGGTCGTCTGGTTTCCCCGACGCTGATCACCACGTGTCGACGTTCGGCCGGCGCTTGCCCGCCGTGTCCCACCACCCGGACGCCGGGTCGCCGAACAGATTGGCGATCCAGCGTCGCGTCTGCGCCGGGGCGATCACCAGCGGGCCGTACTCGACGAATGAGCCGGGGTCCAGGAGGTCGGCGAGGTTCTCGCGGGCCGTGCGCCGGCCCTGATCGTGGCGTTTGCCGACCGCTGCCGGACGGCGGTGGTCCAGGCCGATGTCATGGCGCTCCTGCACGGCCTTGAGGTCGTCGCGTTCCTCCGGGTCAGAGGCGGCGGCGGTGACCGGCACCGGGCCGTTCGCCCGGGCCAGGACGGCCAGCGGCTGACCCTCCGTCACCGTCTCGCCGACGGCGACGCTGAGCTGCGCGACGAACGCGTCGTGCTCGGCGACAACCTCGTGCTCCATCTTCATCGCCTCGATCACGATCACCGGGTCACCGGCTCGGACATGGCTGCTTGGGCCGGCAGGCGTCGCCACGACGGTGCCCGCGAACGGCGCGACGAGTCTCGTCTCCACGCGCCGCAGTCTACGATTCGGCCACATGAGCGAGGCGCCGGAGCTGTTGTGGGAGCCGTCCGCGGACCGGGTGGTGCGGTCGACGCTGACGCGGTTTCACCGTTGGCTGGAGCAGGAGCGGGGCCAGTCGTTCGGCGTCTATGACGACCTGTGGCGGTGGTCGGTCGACGAGCTCGACGATTTCTGGTCCGCCATGGTGGCGTTCTTCGACCTCCGTTTCAGCCAGGGGGGTGACGTGGTCCTCGGCGACCGGTCGATGCCGGGCGCCGAGTGGTTTCCGCAGGCCCGGATCTCGTATGCCGAGCACGTGTTCCGGGGCAAGGACGACGACGATGTGGCGATCCGGTTCGCGTCGGAGGTCCGCCCGGATCTGCAGGAATGGACGTGGGGGCGGCTGCGGTCCGAGACGGCACGCGTGGCCGCGGGCCTGCGGGGGCTCGGAGTTATCGAGGGCGACCGTGTGGTCGCCTACATGCCGAACATTCCGGAGACCGTGGCGTGCTTTCTGGCGTGCGCGTCGATCGGCGCCGTATGGTCCTCGGCGGCGCCGGAGTTCGGCGCGCGCAGCGTCGTCGACCGCTTCGCCCAGGTCGAGCCCAAGGTGCTGCTGGCCGTCGACGGATATCGCTACGGCGGCAAGGACTTCGACCGGTCCTCCCTCGTCGAGCGGATCGCGTCCGAGTTGCCGGGGCTGAAGAAGGTCGTCCGCCTCGGATATCTCGATGGCAGCGGCTGGGAGGATGGGTTCCTCGGCGATGAGGGGTCGGAGCTGTCGTTCGCGGCGCTGCCGTTCGCCCACCCGCTCTGGGTGCTGTACAGCTCGGGGACGACGGGGCTGCCCAAGCCGATCGTCCACGGCCAGGGCGGGATCCTGCTCGAGCAGGTGAAGATGGGCCACCTCCACCTCGACGCGCAGGCAGGCGACCGGGTGTTCTGGTTCACGACGACGGGGTGGATGATGTGGAACTTCCTGGTGGGAGTTCTGCTGACCGAGGCGTCGATCGTCCTGTTCGACGGCAACCCCGGGCACCCTGATCTCGGTGTCCTGTGGGACCTGGCGGAGGACGCTCGGATCACGACGTTTGGGACGAGCGCCGCGTTCATCGCGTCGTGCATGAAGGACGGGGTGGAGCCGCGCAACGGGCGGGAGCTGAGTGCGCTGCGGGCCGTGGGGTCGACCGGATCGCCGCTCTCCCCGGAGGGCTTTCGATGGGTGTATGACGAGCTCGGCTCGGACACCTGGCTGTTCTCGACCTCAGGCGGCACCGACATGTGCACGGCGTTTGTCGGCGGGGTGCCGGTCCTGCCGGTCTATCTGGGGGAGCTACAGGGACGGGCGCTCGGCGCGAGCGTCGAGGCGTGGGATGACGAGGGCCGGCCGCTGGTCGACGAGGTGGGTGAGCTGGTGATCAGCAGGCCGATGCCATCGATGCCGGTGTTCTTCTGGGGCGATGACGACGGCTCTCGGCTGCGGGAGTCGTACTTCTCGATGTACCCGGGGGTATGGCGCCACGGCGACTGGATCAAGATCACGTCGCGGGGGACGGCGGTCATCTACGGGCGCTCGGACTCGACGATCAACCGCGGCGGGGTAAGGATGGGCACCGCGGAGATCTACCGGGCCGTCCTCGACGTCGACGAGGTCGTGGATGCCCTGGTCGTCGACGTGCCTCGGGAGGGAACCGAGGGCTGGATGCCACTGTTCGTCGTCCTGCGCGAGGGCTCGTCGCTGACCGATGACCTCATCGCCGAGATCCGTCGCCGGATCCGCGAGGACTGCTCGCCGCGCCACGTCCCCAACGAGGTCCGGCAGATCTCGGCTGTGCCCCGGACGCTGTCCGGAAAGGTGCTGGAGGTCCCGGTCAAGCGGATCCTGATGGGAACCCCGGTCGACCAGGCGGCCAGTCGTGAGTCCCTCGCCAACCCCGAGGCGCTGGATTTCTTCGAGGAGTTGGCGAACGAGGGGGAGTAACGCCGCCCAGCGACAGGATCGGCTGGGTATTTCCGGTGTAAAGGGGCGGGCGGGCGCCTCGGCAAGCTGACGGCCAGGGGGATGCCGCGCCGCCGTCCTGGGTAGCGACCGTTCTAGGCTCGTCTTACGGACTTCTTGTCGAACTCTGAAACGGTCCTCACGGGGACGTATCAGATTAGGTTCGGAAAACAACTGCTTCCCAGGGAGAGACGCGAAACCATGAAACTTTTGAGCCGATGGATTCCCGTCATCGGCGGCGCCATCGCGGGGGGAGTCATCGCACTGATCATCGCCAGCGGCACCACTGGAAACACGACGACCACCGTGTACCAGCCGAGCGGCGGGACCGGGTCGAGCGCGAGCTCCACGAGCGAGCCTGCCTCCATCAAGAGCACCGGCGGCATGACGATCAACCAGATCTACCGCGCGGCCAGTCCGGGAGTCGTCGACATTCTCGTGACGAGCCAGAGCCAGAACCCCAGCCTGGGCTTCTTCGGTGGCGGCGGCGGCAACCAGACCCAGGAGGGCGAGGGCGCCGGCGTCGTCTACAACAAGCAGGGCTACATCCTCACCGACGAGCACGTGGTGGCGAACGCCACGTCGGTGAAGGTGACCTTCAACAACGGGCAGAAGGTGTCGGCCAAGGTGATCGGCACCGACCCGTCGACCGACGTCGGCGTCATCAAGGTCGACGTCCCGGCCTCGGAGCTGCATCCGATCCCGCTGGGCAACTCCGACGCGCCCCAGGTGGGCGATCCGGTGGTGGCGATCGGCAGCCCGTTCAGCCTCCCGGAGACGACGACCGCCGGAATCGTCAGCCAGACGGGCCGCAGCATCATGGCTCCCAACAACTACACGATCCCGGGCGCCATCCAGACCGATGCGCCGATCAACCCCGGCAACTCCGGCGGCCCGCTCCTGAACGCGGACGCGCAGGTGATCGGCCTCAACGATCAGATCGAGACCAACAACACCACGCAGAGCGGGCAGGGCTCGAGCTCCGGCGTCGGCTTCGCCACCCCCATCAACACCGACGCCAAGGTCGCCAACCAGATCATCGCCGGCAAGCAGGTCCAGCACGCCTACGTCGGCGTCGAGCTCTCCGGCACCTCGGCGGGCGGCGCGCAGGTCTCGAGCGTGCAGCCGAACTCGCCGGCCACGGCCGCGGGTCTGCAGCAGGGCGACCTGATCACGGCGATCGACTCAAAGACGGTCAGCTCGACCGACCAGTTCATCGCCACCATCGACAACTACTCGCCCGGCCAGACGGTGACCCTGACGGTCACGCGCTCCGGTCAGTCGAAGCAGATCCAGGTCAAGCTCGGCGTCCGGCCGTCCTCGAGCCCCAACGCCACCGGCTCGAACGGCACGGCTCCGTAGCACCGGTCCGCATCTCAGGCGCTTGCGGCCTCCGCCACGCGACGGCGGCGGGTCGCGAGCGCCATTGAGATGGGGCCGCCGATCGCGATGACGGTGATCAGCAGCGGCGCCAGCACGCTCGCGCCGAAGGCGGTGGCCAGCGCGTAGGCGCCGGCGCCGAACAGCCCGGCGGCCGGCAGCGTGATCACCCACGCCGCGGCGATCGTGCCGGCGACTCCCCAGCGCACCGCCGAGAGCCGCTTGGCGGCACCGGCCCCCATGACCCCGCCGGAGATGACGTGGGTCGAGGACAGCGGGTAGCCCAGGTGGGACGACACCAGGATGACGATCGCGCCCGAGGCCTGGGCCGAGAACGCCTGCGCCGAGTCCATCTTGATGATCCGGCTGCCGACGGTGCGGATGATCCGCCAGCCGCCGGCGTACGTGCCGAGCGCCATCGCCGTCGCCGAGAGGATCACGACCCAGACCGGAACGTCGGCGTGCTGCGGACTCAGGCTGCCGTGAGCCACGAGCGCAAGGGTGATCACCCCCATGGTCTTCTGAGCATCGTTGGTGCCGTGGGCGATCGCCAGCGCCGAGTTGGAGACGAGCTGCCCCAGGCGGAACGCGCGCGTCACCGGCCCGGGACGCCGCCGGGCGAGCACACGGTAGATCAGGACGATCGCCAGCCCGGCGACGACGAACGCCGCGACCGGGGCGATCACGGCGGGAATCACCACCTTGCTGATCAGCCCGGAGAACTTCACCCCGGCACCCCCGACGGCGGCGAGCATGGACCCCACCACGCCGCCGATCAGCGCGTGCGACGAGCTGGACGGCAGTCCGTAGGCCCAGGTGACGAGGTTCCAGGCGATGGCGCCGATCAGCCCGGCGAACGCGATCGCCTCCGTGACCCGTCCGGCGTCGATGATCCCGGTGGCGATGGTGGCCGCCACCTTCAGCGAGATGAAGGCGCCGGCGAAGTTCAGGACGGAGGCAAGCCCTATCGCCGCCCGCGGCGAGAGCGCGCGCGTCGAGATCGACGACGCGACGACGTTGGCTGTGTCATGAAAGCCGTTGGTGAAGTCGAACGCGGTCGCGGCGACGACCACGATGATGAGTAGCCCCAGGCTGTTCACACTTGCGTGATCAGCTACCCGAGCTGGCCGCCAACGCCACCGTTCGCTCCATCAACTCCTCGTGCACGCTGCGGGTTCGCCCCTCGCGGCGCGTCCAGGTCTCATCGGAGCCCATCGTCCACGCGTACGTGTCGTCGGCGAGGCAGCGCTCGAGGGTGTCCTCGATCTCGGCCTGCAGCTCCGGGCGCTCGATCGGCGCCAGCAGCTCGACCCGCGTGTCCAGGTTGCGGGGCATCAGGTCGGCCGAGCCGATGTAGTAGACCTGCTCCTCCCCGCGGTGGAACGAGTAGATGCGCGAGTGCTCAAGGAAGCGCCCCACCACGGACACCACCTCGATCGTCTCCGAGACGCCCGGAATCCCGGGAACCAGGCAGCAGATGCCGCGGACGTTCAGCTGGATCGGCACGCCCGCCTGCGAGGCCCGATACAGCGCCTCGATGATCTGCTGGTCGACGAGCGCGTTCATCTTCATGACGATCCGCGTGTCCTGGCCTTCGCGATGGGCATCGATCGTGCGGTCGATCTGCTGGATGAGCGGCTGGCGCAGCCACGTGGGCGCGACGAGCGTCTTGCGCTGCGGCTGGGGATGCCCGTACCCGGTCAGCGTGTTGAACAGGTTCGCGATCTCCTCGCCGATTTCGCGGTCGACGGTGAAGAACCCGAAGTCCTCGTAGAGCCGCGCGTTCTTGGCGTGGAAGTTGCCGGTTCCGATCATCACGTAGTTGCGGACGGTGCCCCGCTCGCGGCGCACGATCAGGATCGCCTTGGCATGGGTCTTCAGCCCCGGGATGCCGTGGACGACGTGGGCCCCCACCTCCTCCAGAGCGCGTGACCAGTGGATGTTCTGGCGCTCGTCGAAGCGCGCCTTGAGCTCCACCAGGCAGACCGCCTGCTTGCCCTTCTCGGCCGCCTCGATCAGCGAGGGCACGAGCGCCGAGTCATCCGACGTCCGGTACACGGTCATCTTGATGGCGAGCACGTTGGGGTCGTCGACCGCCTGCTTGACGAACCGCTCGACGCTGGAGGTGAACGACTGGTACGGGTAGTGCACGAGCACGTCGCCGGCGCGCATCATCGCGAACATGTCCGGCTGCGCGTCACCGTCGGTGGGGGCGGTGACCAGCCCCGGCTGGGTGATCGGGTTCCAGCTCGGCCAGCGGAGGCCCGGGCGGTCCTTGATCGACGCGATCTGCCAGAGGTCGCCGAGATCGAGCAGCCCGTCCACGTCGTAGACCTGGACCTCGTCGGCGTTGAGCCACTCGATCAGCCGGGTGCGCAGCGCCGGATCCATGCCGGACCCCACCTCGAGCCGGACGACCTCGCCGAAGCGTCGCCGGCGCAGCTCGTCCTCGACCGCCTGGAGCAGGTCGTTGGCCTCGTCGGAGACCTCGAAGTCGGCATCCCGCGTGACGCGGAAGAAGTCGTAGCTGACGATCTGCATGCCGGGAAACAGCGCGTCCAGGTGCCGGGCGATGACGTCCTCGAGCGGAATGAACGTGTCCTTCTTGATCTCGACGAACCGCGGGAGGACCTCCTTGGGCACCTTCACGCGGGCGAACGCTTCATGGTCGGTGTCCGGATCGTGGAGGCGGACGATCAGGCTGAGTGACAGATTGGAGATGTACGGAAACGGCCGCCCGGCGCCGACGGCCAGCGGCGTGAGGACCGGAAAGATCTGCTCGCGAAAGTGGCGCTCGATGGCCTCCGGCGCCGCGCCGGATTGCTCGCAGTCGACGACCCTGATCCCATGCTCGGCGAGCTCCGGCCGGATCACGCGCGAGAACTGGTCGGCATGGCGGCGGTCCAAGTCGCGAACCTGATCATGAATGGCGGCCAGCACCGCGGTCGGCGACAGCCCGTCGGGGCCGCGGGAGTCGATCCGGGCCTCGACCTGATCGTGGACGCCGGCGACGCGGATCATGAAGAACTCGTCAAGGTTGGTGGTGAAGATCGCGAGGAACTTCAGGCGCTCGAGCAGCGGGATCGACTCGTCCTCGGCAAGCTGCAGGACGCGGTCGTTGAAATCCAGCCAGGAGAGCTCGCGGTTGACGTAGAGCCTGCGGTCGGACAGATCCGTGATCGCCTCGCGGGGCTCCGCTCGGTCGGCGGCAACCTCCTCCAGCTGCTGACTGACGTCGGTCATCCGGCGGCTGCCCGCTCACCCGCGATGGCGCCCAGCTCCGTCGGTCGCAGGAGCACGACCAGCTCCCCCTTCGAGATCCCGGCCAGGCCGCCCTTCTTCATCCGGGCCTGTGCGCCGGTGAGGTCGTGGAGCGTCAGCGTGAACGACGGATCGTGACCGACGAGCAGCACGTCCCCAAGCCCGGCGACGAGATCGTGGACGTCGAACGGCTCGCCGGACAGCCGGCGGTCGATCGTCACCTCGACGTCGAGTGGCGCGCAGGCAAGCTGGGCGGTCTGCAACGCCCGCAGCTTGGGACTCGTCAGGCAAGCGTCGATGTTGACGCCGAGCTGCTCCAGCGCCCGGCCGGCCGCCTCGGCCTGGTGGATCCCGCGCTCGGTCAACGGACGCTCGTCGTCCGGAATTCCCTCGGCGGCCTCGGCGTGGCGGAGAAGCCAGAGCATCAACGACACTCTACGACGCCTCGTCCGCGCGGGGGAATACAGGGAAACGAGAACCTCGGCGGGCATCGTGACAGATGACGCTAGGTCGATGGGGTCCAAGCCCGACGTGAAGGTTCGGTGAAGCGGTCACGGCACGGGGGCGCCGGCCAGGGCGATGGCAACGCCGGCGAGCGCGGCGCCGAGCAGCGTGATGACGACCCCGCGCCGGCCCAGCAGCAGCGCGATCACCGCCGCCGCCAGCACGCCGAACTGCCAGGGCTCGCCGAGGGCCATGGCGAGCGTGATCGCCGCTCCGCCGATCGCGCCGATCGCCGCCGGTCCGGCGCCATCGAGAAACGCGCGCGGCCCCGGAGTCTCGCGGAGCCGGTCGAAGCGACCGCCGGCCAGCAGGACGAACGAGAACGATGGGGCGAAGGCGATCGCGGCGGCGAGCACGCCGCCGAGGACGCCGTGCGCGGCGTAGCCGACGGCGGCGATGGTGGCGACGACGGGCCCCGGGGTGATTTGGCCGAGGGCGACGGCGTTGAGGAACTGGGCGTTCGTCATCCAGTGGTAGACGTGCACGGCATCGCCCTGCATGAGCGGGATGATCACGAAGCCGCCGCCGAATGAGAGGGCGCCGACCTTCAACGCCGTCCAGGCCAGGGCGCCGACCCCGCCGGCAGCGGCCGGCGCCAGAAGGGCACCCGGGCCGGCGCCGAGGCCCGCCAGCCGCGAGGCGGCGCCGCGGCGACGCAGAAGCTCGACGGCGCCGCAGCCCACGAGCACGAGCGCGAGATACGGGCCGGCGAGCACCGCCCCGGCGGTGCCGGCGACGAGGTAGGCCGCCCACCAGCCCACAGCGCCGCGCTGCCTTGCTCGCTCCAAGCTGGGGGGGAGCAGGCCGCGGACGGCGTGGAGGGCGACTGCGGCGACGGCCGCCCCGGCCCCGGCCCCCGCGCCCCGGATCCACAGGGGCGGCGACGAGGCGAGGATCACGGTCGAGAGCGCGAGCACCGCAATCACGGCCGGCACGATGAACGCGAGCCCGCCGATCACGGCTCCCGTGGGGCCGGCGACACGGTAGGCGCAGTAGATGGCCATCTGGGTCGAGGCCGGTCCGGGCAGCAGCCCGCACGCCGCGTTGGCATCCTCGAACGCGTGCGCGTCCAGCCACCGGCGGCGCTCGACGACCAGTTCGCGTAGCAGGGCGATGTGCGCCGGCGGCCCCCCAAATCCGGTGACGCCGATGCGCGTCCACTCGCGCAGCACGACCGCGAGCGAGGGGTGGGCGGGGACGGCGTCCCGCGGTGCGCGCGACCCTGTCCCCATGGCGGGGACGCTAGCGGACGCGGGCGGAGACGACCGATCCGCCGCTGCGGCGCTGGTGGCGGCCGAAGCCGTCGACCGCGTCAGAGCGGATCAGGTAGCGCCCGGCCGGGACGTTCAGGCGCCGGCTCAGCCGCCAGCGAACGGTGCCGCGCGCCGGCACCCGGGTTGAAGTGCGGCAGCGGCTTGGTCACCGCGGCCGGCGTCCCGGGCGCGCCCGGCACCTCGTGTACGGGCAGCCGCAGCTGGAGATCCGACACGCTGATCGAGAACTGGCCGTTCGACGTGCGGGCGTACGGGGAGTCCTGGCCGAGCAGCTCGAGCTTCGGCACGTGGCCGGCGGCGAAGTGCCAGGCGCCCGGATGCAGCTGGAAGACCTGGACCCCGCTGGGAGCCGCGGACGAGATCCGGTACAGCCCGCGGGCCACCAGGGTCTCGGTGTTCGTCGTGGTGTCGACGTCCCACAGCCGGGCGGCGATGAACGGATACGAGCCGGTGACGTTGAGGCCGGCGATGACGGTCGGCGACCCCAGCAGCGTGTACCCGGAGCCGGTGGCCGGCGGCAGCCGGTAGCTGGCGACGCCCGCGCCCTGGTCGGTGGCGGTCGCCGTCGCACACGCACCCGGGCCGGTGATCGGATCGATCGCCTGGGCCGTCTGCGGATTGCCTGCGCTGGAGGAGATCGCCTGCGCGGCTGCCGAGGAGTAGTCGACCTCACCCGGATGCAGGCCGGCCCAGGTTGCGGCCCAGTAGGGGCCGGCGGAGGGCGCCGTCTTGGGGCAGGCCTGGGTGAGCGCGGTCGCCCCCAGGATCGGCGCCGCGCCCGCGCCCTTGACGTAATGGTCGAGGAACGACTGGATCCGCGCCGACAGCAGGGCATTGTCGGCCGGCTTGTTCTGCCCCCGCTCGTGTCCGCCGTCCCAGTCGAACAGGCCGACCGGATCGTTCGGGTACAGAGATCGCTCCAGGTTGTAGTACCGGACGGCCTCGTCGACCGGGAACAGGTCGTCGGTGAACCCGTTGGCGATGAGCAAGGGCGGCGGGGCGACCCTGGCGGCGCCGTACGCGCCGTCGAGGAGGTAGTACGGGGAGTGGTACTGGGCGATCTGCTGGACGAGCGCCTGATCCGAGGCGTTCGTGTCGTAGGGCTCGCCGGCGTTGAGCGAGGCGACCCAGCTGGTCAGGTCGGCCTGCGAATTGGTGCCGGCCGGGGCGTAGTAGCCGTTCGCGCTGCCCTCGGCGTACAGCCCGGACACGAACGACTGCTTCTCCACGCCGATCGGCGAGAGGTCGGCGGTGGGAGAGGTGACCGTGTAGTCCAGCGTCCGCCCGTTGGGGACGAGCGAATAGACCAGATCGCTCCACGGGATCACCGGTGCGGCCGCGGTGATGGTCAACGGGGTCCCGGCCGGGCTCGTCCACGGGCTGAGGGTGCCGTCGGCGTTCATGATCCGGTTCTTCAGGGTGGCCAGCTCCAGCGAGACCCCGCCGCCGTACGACTCGCCGGTGACGCCGATCCGGCCCGGGTCGACGACCCCCTCGTCGACGAGCAGGCCGATCGCGTACTGGACGTCCCGCGCCTCGAAGCGGTCGTCGTCGAGGCGAATGTAGCCGTTCGCACAGCCACTCGGATCGGATATCCGGGATGCGGTCGTGCCGCAGGAATCCCCAAAGCCCCGGGCGACCAGCTGGAGCACCGCGTATCCGTTCTTGGCCCAGCTGTCGGCCGTGGGGCCGTAGTACTGGGTGTCGGTGGGTCCGGTCGTCGGGACCCCCCAGCCGTGGCTCTGGACGATGAGCGGGTAATGGCCGTCGGTTCCGGCCGGTGCCGGGGGCAGCGTCACATACAGCGCCAGCGGGGTGCCGTCGAAGCTCTTGAGGCGCGTGTCGGCGCCGCCGGATGAGCTGTAGTCGCCCTGGCAGACGCGTGTGCCGTCGGCCTGCGTCGTGCAGGACACCGGCTGGCCGCTCACGGTCTGACCGGCGAACACCCCGGTGATGGCTGCCGACGCCGAGGCCGGCATGACCGCCGCGGCACCGAGCACGACGCTCGCCGATAGAACCGTCCGCCATCTCCTCATGGCCGCGGCACAATACTCCGGTTGACGGAGCGACGCGCCGGTTCAGCCGACGACCAGGCGCCGGCCGAAGATCCGCTCGAACGCCTCCCCGTCTCCGTAGCGCTCGACGCTCCAGCGGGGCAGCGTCAGATCGCCGGCCGCCTTCAGGTGCAGGTCGACGCCGTCGCCGTTGGTGTCCAGGTGGACCTCGGAGACAGCCTGGTCCCGGCCGCGCTCGAGGTGCTCGGCGAGCCGCAGGATCATCGCGCACCGCTCGAGCAGCTGACCATCGCCGTTCCTGGTCAGCGTCTCGATCTCGCCCAGCTTGGGCGCCCCCTTGCGGTGGTAGCGGGTCATCTGGGCGATGAGCGCGCGCTCCCGCGGGTCGAATCCCGGTAGGTCCGCGCTCTCGATGAGGTATCGCGAGTGCTTGTGATGGTCGCCGTACGAGATCGTCATGCCGACGTCGTGGAGCATCGAGGCCGCCCACAGCAGCTCGCGCTCGCCGTCCTTGGGCTTGAACAGCCCTGCGCCGACGAGCGAGTCGAACATCTGAAGAGACAGCCGAGCCACATGCTCGACGTGCGTCATGTCCGACTCGTACTGGACGGCGAGGTTGCGCACGCCGTCGGCGCGGACGTGGGGGAACAGCGGCTCGGTCTCCTCCAGGAGCGTGCGGGCGAGGAACACCCCCTCGCGCAGGCCGGCCTCGGTGGCCTCGATCCCGTCGAACCCGCCGAGCTGCACGACCGTGTCGAGCGTGACCGCGGCCGCCAGGATGATGTCGCCACGCCCCGGTTTGATCCCGGGGAGCGCCCCGCGCACCGCGACCGGCATCGACGCGAGGCGGGCGACCAGGTCCGAAAGCACCCGCGGCTCGATCAGGAACCCCTGGACGCCGAGGTCCAGCGAGCCGTTGGCTGCCTGCACGGCGGCCGCCAGGTTGCGCACGGCGCCACCGATCCCCACCAGCCGCGTGCCTGAGGACGCCAGCCAGCCCAGGTCCGAGAGCGCGCCGGTCACGTACTCGCGCAGCCGTGCCAGCTCCTTCTTCTTCGCCGGCCCGTCCCCGGGCAGGAACTGCTCGGTCAGGCGCACCGCCCCCAGCGGGAACGATGCCATCTCCCGGGCGAGCCGGTCCTGGACGTGGATGAGCTGCAGGCTCCCGCCGCCGATGTCGAGGACCATGCCGTTCTCGATCGTCGTCGTGTTCACCGCGGCGACGTAGCCGAAGAATGCCTCGTCGTGCGCCGAGAGCGTCTCGATCTTGAGTCCCGTCTCGCGCTCGGCGTCAGCCAGGAACTGGCGCCCGTTGGCGGCGTCGCGGATCGCGCTGGTCGCCACCACGTGAACGTCGTCAGGTGCGATGTGGTTCGCGCGGCAGAACCGCTCGAAGACGCTCAGCGTCTCCAGGCCGCGGGCGATCGCCTCATCGCTCAACCGGCCCGTGGCGGCGAGCCCGGCGCCGATCCGGACGGTCTCATAGAGCTCATCGGTGAGCTTCCACCATCGGTGTGGGGGGCCGGCATACGTGAAGACGACCAGCCGCCAGGAGTTGGAGCCGAGGTCCACCACGGCCACCTGGCGGGTGCCGTGGCCCTCCTGCCCCGTGGCGCGGGTCGATCGCCAGCTCACGGCTGCATGATGCGGTCCCCGGCGGACGGCTCGGCGTCCGGGAGGCCGGACCGCGCCAGAAGGTCGATGAGCAGTGTGGCCAAGCCAAAGCCGCGGGCGCCGAGTCCCCGCCCGGTGTGCGGGTTGTAGTACTCGCGGTACCCGGCGCGGTCCACCGCCAGCTCCAGCGACCGCACGATCCGCCGCGCCTCGGTCACGTAGCCGAGGTCGGTCATGGCGGGCACGAGGAGCCAGGCCGTGTTCATCCAGGACGGTCCTCGCCAGCATCGCCAGAGCGCAAACTGCGGATTGAAGGCCGGCTCGTCCATCGCGACCGAGGGGATGCCGAAGTTGGCGGCATACCGGGCGGGGTGGAGCAGGTGCTCCTCGACGAGGCGCCTCCGGACGTCCTGTGGCAGCCCGGCGAGCGCCAGCGGCGCAAGCGCCGACCAGGTCGACACGCGCACAGGTCGCTCGGCGCGTCCGGCCAGGTCGAAGAACAGTCCGGTCGAGTCGTCGTAGCAGCGCTCGAGCAAGGCGATCTCGGTCTTCGCCGCGCGCTGCGCCCACAGCGCGGAGTGCTCGTCATCGAGCCGGGAGAGGGATCGGAGGCTGAGCGCGTAGAAGACGTTGACGAGCACGTCCTCTAGATGCTCGTCGTAGCGCTCGGTAATCGCGCGAGCGTCGTAGCCGAGCCGGCGATACCGTTCCACGAGCCACCAATAGCCGATGCTGTCATGGCGCATCCGGCCAAAGACGCCGTCGTGCTTCGGCGAGTCATCGAGTCCGGACTCGTCCGGGTAGATGGTGGTGAGCAGCCCATCGCCGTCCACATCGCGCTCGCGCGCCAGCCACTCGTAATGAAGCCGAAGCTGGGGGAGGCCTTCGGAGACGAATTCCGGCGCATCCGGTGAGGCGGCCGCGACGAGCTCCCACGCCAGTCCAACCAGCGGCGTCTGAATCGTCGCCGTCGCCGACGCGCCGAACACCGTGTGCGTGCCGTAGAACGGCGCCCGGCGCCAGTAGGCCGGACGGTCCCAGAACGCCGTGTGCGGGATGAAGCCGTCGAGCCGCCCGGCGCGCACGAGCGTGCGCAGCTCCGCGCGGGCGCGGGCCGGGTCGACGTGGCGCCAGGCGATCGCGTGGAAGCAGGAATCCCAGTACCACTGGTGGCGGTAGCGCGGGGTCGCCGGACACGTGAAGGCATACGGCACGCCGTCACCGGCACGGTGGCCCTCGCGCCAGTTGGCCCGCAGCACGCGTTCGGCAGCCGCGCGCAGCCGTGCGTGACGGTGCGCAGCGGCGGCGGTGTCAGCCACCGAGCGCGTCGTAGGTGACCACCCGCCGTTCGCGAGCGAGCTCGAGCACCGACTCGAGCGTCGCCACGTGACCTGGGAGGTCGAAGTCCGCCGGGTGTATGTCGAGGCGCATCAGCTCGCCCTCGCCGCGGGCGGCGGCGCGGACCACCGTCGGCGAGAGAGCCCGTTTGAGCGGGGTCGAGGTGCCAAGGCACAGGGCACGCGACCGGATCCGGCCATGGCCGCGGGTGTTGACCCCGCCCAGGTCTGCCGACCACTCATACGACGAGTCGGTCAGAACCTCACGCAGCGCGCGCGTGTAGGCGTATCCGGGCGCGACGAAGCCGTGCGGGCGCAGCTCGGCATCGTGCAGCAGCCGCCGGCCCATCTCCACCCGCCGCCGCGTGGCGACCGGGTCCAGGCCGGGAAACTCAGCCGCCCGGCCCCCCTGGAAGGCGGCGAGGGCGCTCCGGGGCCACGGGGAACGGAAGGTGGCGCGGTGAGCGAGGCCGTGCTGGGCGACCACGTCGCCGGCGGCCGTCTGTTCGTGCAGCCAGGCGACGAGATTCGGTGCGCGCGGACCGATGGGGTGCAGCTCGGAGGCGGGGATCACGAGCAGCGTGATGCGCTCCACGCCGCGTTCGGCCAGCCACGCCCGCACCTCCTTGACGCGGGCGTACGAGCGTGGCTCGACGTCGTGGAGAGCGACCGCCAGGGATCCTGTCACGGGAGGACTCCCAGCTTCAGCAGGTGGTCGAGGTCCTCCAGCTCGGCGCCGAAGACCGTGTCCCAGCCATGGCGGACCGCCAGGGCGCCGGCCGCCGCCGGGTCCGGCGCCCGCCGCCGGGCCCGCTCGATCGCCCGGAGCAGGTCGACGCCGTCGCCGGCGCGGAAGGTGTCGACGGCGCCGGCGATCAGCGCCGCCGACGGCGTCACGGAGGCGGTGACGACGGGCGCGCCGCAGGCGGCCGCCTCCAGGGCGGCGAGGCCGAACGTCTCGTGGGCTCCGGGAAGGACGACGCACCGAGCGGCGGCGAAGCGCGCCGCCAGCCGATCCCGGTCGCCCTCGAAGGGCTCGAACGTCACCCGGGAGGCGAGCCCAAGCTGCCGGACGCGGTCGCGGAGGGAGTCGCCCATGGGGCCGGTGCCGAGCAGCACGAGCGGCCACGGGTCCGCCGCGGCCGCCGCTGCATCCAGGAGCACGCGGAGCCCCTTCTCTCGCGACAGGCATCCCGCGTACAGGACATGGTCGCCGCGCCGGACCCATGGGCGCGGGTGGAACGCCGGCTCGATTCCCAGTCGCAGCTGAACGGTGGCCGAGCGGCGCGCATCCGGGGCCGGGTCGACGACGGACATGACAGCGTCGACGTCGAGGTAGGCGCGGCGATACCAGCGGCGCAGGGCATGGGCATAGACGGCGTCCGGTCCGGGCAGGCCGGCCGCCTGCAGCGACGCCGACGCGTGATGGACGGCGACGACCGCCGCGCCCAGCTCGTGGGCCGCACGGGTCGCCTGCCGCGGAGTCCAGAACGGGTCGTGGAGCAGGACGACGTGCGGGCGGATGGCGTCCAGGGTGCTCAGCAGCGCGCCGGCGCCGAGCGGGAGCCGGTAGCCGTTGGAGGCGGCCAGCCGCAGCGACCGATGCAGATGGCGGCAGCCGCCGTCGACGGCGGTCGCCCTGCCCGGGATCACGAGGTGGTGCTCGAAGCTGCCCGTGCGCGCCGCGAAGGCCGCCTTGGCCTCCAGATACGTGCGGATCCCGCCGCTGCGCTCGCCGTAGAACATCGTCACGTCGGCGACCCGAAGCGGCGCCTGCGAGCGGCCGGCGGCATCTCGCCGGCGAGACTGCACCTCATGCCGGACCGCGACGTTCACATCTCCACGTTCGCCGCCCCGCCCCCGCGTCCGGTGACGGAGTTGCGAAGTTCCTGTTACCAGGCGGTGAACCTCGGATCCTGACCGCGCGGTTGTTTTTAGACGGTGGGCGACTTGCGGCGCGGCCGATCGCGCCCGGCCCGCGGCGCCGGCCCCCGGGTGGGAACCGGGGGCGCCTGCGGGAGCGGCTCGATCTCGTCATTCGTCGTCAGGTACCGGTACACGGCGCAGATCAGCAGGATGGTCATGAACACGGCGCTGGTCGCGCACTCCTCGCAGATGGCGTGGATGGAGAACAGCTCCCGGTAGGTCAGGTACGCGCTGAAGCCGAAGCCGACCATCGTGAGGCCGAGGACGGCCAGGCGCGTCTCCTCCCGGTCGGGAGCCAGAAGGGCTCCGACGATCACGATGTAGCCGATCAGGCCGATCAGCGCGACCGGCACGCCGCTGAGCTCGGACCACTGCGAGGTCTGGACCTTGATGCACGCCTGCCCGGCGGTGCAGGCCGGCTTGAGCCCGGCGTAATGGACGATCGTCAGGTACGTCGCGAGGGCGATTCCCAGCAGCGCCAGCACGGTCATCGCGCGGCGCAGCGAGAATCTCATGACACCGACTTGATCGCCGATTCGAGTTGGCTGTAGCTCGTCGGGTTGCCGACGATCGGCTGCGCCTGGCCCTTGGGACCCTGGATGAGGATCGTGGGGGTGCTGTTGTAGCCGGCCGTGCCGGCCGCCTGCTCGTCGGACGCCACCTGACTGGCCAGCGACGAGGACTGGCGCGCGGAGCTCCATTGGGCGTAGTTCAGGCCCGGGACCTGCTCGGCGAGCCCGTCCAGGTAGCTCGTCGTCACGTAGGGCGTCGTCTCATCGCCCTGCTCGTGGTAGAAGAGCTCGATGTAGTACCAGCCGCGCTTCTGCTGACCGGCGGCCAGGGCGGCCGCCTGACTCGGCACGAACATCGAGTTGTTCGCGGTGGCCGACGCCGTCTCCAGGGCCTTGTAGACGATCTTGACCTTGCCGGAGCGGACGTCGTTGGCGATGAGCTGGCTCTCCGAGCCCAGCGCGAAGTCCTTGCAGATGGGGCAGACCAGGTCACCGTACTCGGTGACGGTGACCTTGGCGGTGGGCGAGCCGAGGGTGTTGCCGCTCTGCGGGATACCGGTCAGCAGGTTGGTGACCGTCGCCGCGGCGTTCTTGGCCTGCGGCGTGTTGGGCTTGGGCGCCGAGCTCGTGCCGCCGCTGTTGGAGATGGCGAAGACGACGGCGATCACGACGATCGTGCCGACGACGACGCCGCCGAGCATGCGCAGCCGGCGGTCGCGGCGCGCCTTCTCGGCGCGAGTCTGCTCCTCGGCCAGCCGCCGCTGGCGGGCGGCTTCCTTTTGATCTTTGCGAGAGGCCATGCGGTGATCCGTCCCCAGGCGCCCATCGGTATGCGGGCGTCTTTAGACCCCGCTGAGAATAGCGGTCGGCGCGTTAGCCGATGCTGAAGGCAACCGATGACTTTCGCAAGGATGGGCGCCGACGGACGGCGTTCACCCGCGCGGAGGCCCTCTCAGACGGTGATTCCCCAGACCGAACGTGAGTGGGCTGGATGATTGTCGCTCTTTGCATGTGAACATCTTGTGACCGCCTAGTCCACGATCAGGAGCATCGTTCACGTCTGGTCTAGAGTGCCGCCCATGTCGACTGAGAGCAGCGAGACGCTGCCTGAGGACGGGCCCGCCCACTCCCCGGCCCCCGCTCAAGCGGCCGGCCCCGGACAGCGCGCCCAGACCCGCCTGCGGTTGGCGGTGCTCGACCGTGATCCCGGGTTCATGCAGGTGCTGTCCAAGCGCCTGGACGCGCTCGGCTGCGAGTACCGGCCGCTGACGACGCCGCTGGGGATCGACTCGCTCGTCTCCATGCGACTCAATGCCCTCGTTCTCGACCTGGCGATCCTCGGTCCGACCGGCTGGGGCTACCTGGAGCAGGTCTGCGCACGGCTTCCCGGATTGGCGGTCGTCGTCTGCACGGGCCCGTCCTCGGTTGCCCAGCGGGTCCGCGGCCTGCGCCTGGGAGCCGACGCGTGGGTGACGAAGCCATGCCACCCGGAGGAGCTGATCTGCGTCATCGAGGCCGCCGTCCGGCGTCACCGCCGCGCGGAGATGCCTGCCCTCGAGGCCGCCGCCAGGTTCGGTGAGATCACGATCCGCCCCGACCTCTACCAGGCGTACGTCAACGACGTCAGCCTCGAGCTGACCGCGCGGGAATTCGAGATCCTCCATCTGCTCTCCGGGTCCGACCGGGTTCTCCGGCGCGAGGAGATCTACGAGCGGGTGTGGGGGTACGCGATGGCGCATGGCGATCGGTCGGTTGACGTGTTCGTGCGCAAGCTGCGGCAGAAGCTGCGCACGGGCTCGCCGAACTGGAGCTACATCCACACGCACTTCGGGGTCGGCTACCGCTTCGCGCCGGAGCGGGAGAACAACGTCGAGGCGGAGTTGGACCTCATCGCCGGCGCCTCTGCCGAGGCCAAGCAGCATCTGGACTCGGCACTCGCCGGTTGAGGCCCGCGGCACCGTCCCGGAGCCCGCTGATCGGCGGCAGGTTCACAAGTGGTTCACATCTCTGTCACTACCTGATAACGCGGCTGCGTTCCCTCGCGGGAAGTATCTGAGGGTGTGACAGAGGCGACGCAGTCGCGGATGGAGGTGCTGGACGTGGGACCGCTCCAGATCATCCCTGACGAGCATCTGGCGCGGGCCGACGGCCGCGCGCTGATGCTCTCGATCAGAGAGCTCCGGCTCCTGACGGAGTTGGCCCGGCGGATGGACCGGATCGTCACTCGTGAGGAGCTGTTCCGGCTCGTGTGGGGCAGGGAGATGCGCATCCGTGATCGCTCGGTGGATGTGTATGTGCGCAAGCTCCGAGTCAAGCTGGAAGCGGCTCTGCCGGGCTGGTCCTTCATCCACACGCACTTCGGCCTCGGGTACCGGCTGGCCGCCGAGCAGAAACACGTCGTGAACAACGGGTTCACAACCCGGTAACAACGAACGGCCTGCGGGGGCCGAGACTTGTGCCCTGACTCATGACCAAGGAGAACAACGTGCATAAAAGGCGCATCGGCGGAGCGGTGCTGTCGTTAGCCGCGGCCCTTGCCATCGCTGCCTGCGGCTCGAGCAACAGCAGCAGCAGCTCCAGCAGTTCCAGCGGCAGTTCCGGCGGCGCGGCCGCCACGTCGAGCAGCTCGAGCGGCGGCAACGTGTCGGCGACCGTCGACGGCGCCGGGTCGACGCTGGCGGCTCCGATCTACCAGCAGTGGGCCAACACGCTCAAGTCCAACGGCCTGACGGTCAACTTCAACCCGGTCGGCTCCGGCGCCGGCCAGACCGACCTCGAGTCGGCGACCGTCGGGTTTGCGGGCAGCGACCCGGCGCTCAAGCCGACGGACGTCAAGGCGATGAAGGGCCCGGTGCTCCAGTTCCCGGTCGCGGCCGGCGCGATCACCGTCTCCTACAACCTGCCGGGGGTCAAGAGCGGGCTCAAGCTCGACGGGCCGACGCTGGCCGACATCTTCAGCGGCAAGATCACGAAGTGGAACGACGCGCAGATCACGTCGCTGAACCCCGGCATCAGCCTGCCGAGCACGTCGATCACGGTCGTGCACCGGTCAGACTCCTCGGGCACGACGAATGGCTTCACCACCTACCTGTCCGACGTCAGCTCCACGTGGAAGAAGACGATCGGTGCCGGGAAGGATGTGAAGTGGCCCGTCGGTACCGGCGCGGCCAAGAACTCCGGGGTCGCGGCCGCGGTCAAGCAGACGAGCGGGGCGGTCGGCTACGTCGAGCAGGCCTACGCGCTCGAGAACGGCTTCACGTACGCGGCGGTCAAGAATTCGGCAGGGACGTACGTCCTGCCGGCGATCCCCAACACCTCCGCAGCGTTCCTCGGCATCAAGGTCCCGGCTGATCTCGGCATCTCGACGATCAACTCGCCCAACTCCAGCGCGTATCCGATCGTCTCGCAGACGTTCATCGATGCCTACAAGGACCCGTGCAAGACCGGTGGCCTCAGCTCGACGACGGCGAAGGGCCTGTTCGAATGGCTGACGTACGCGTTCGGCGACGGGCAGAAGACGCTCGGCGCGGGCAGCAACCAGTTGCCCTACGCGCCGGTGCCCTCCTCTCTGCAGGCGAAGGACCAGACGCAGCTGAAGACGATGACCTGCAGCGGAGCGCCGCTCTCCTAGCGGAGCACGTTTCAGTTGGAGGCAAGCGCCACAACGTCAGGCGGCGGCCGCTCGGTCCTCGAGCGGTCGCCTCTCAGCCGTCTTCCGGACCGGGCTCTGCCGTGGGCGCTGACCTCGCTCGCGGCTCTGATCCTGGCGCTGATCGCCTACTTCTTCATCCGGCTGATCGGCGAATCCGGATCGACGTTCAGCACATTTGGGCTGTCGTTCATCTTCGGCAACGACTGGGACGTCTCGCGCAACATCTACCACGGGTTGGCGCTGGTGGTGGGGACGCTGATCACGTCCGGGATCGCGCTCGTGCTCGGCGTCCCGGTCGCGGTGAGCGTCGCCCTGTACATCACCGAGATGTGCCCCCGCCGCCTTCGAGGGCCGCTGTCGATGCTCGTCGACCTGCTCGCGGCCGTCCCCTCCGTCGTCTACGGGCTGTGGGGGGTGTTCTTCCTGGCACCGAAGCTGCTGCCGGCGGAGAAATGGTTCGCCAACACGTTCTCCTTCATCCCCTGGATCGGCGGTGGCGCCAGTTCGGCGACCCCCACCAACTACTTCATCGCCAGCCTCGTCCTCGCGATCATGATCCTGCCGATCGTGTCCGCGATCGCCCGCGAGGTGGTCGCGACCGTCCCGTCTGAGAACAAGGAGGCGGCGCTCGCTCTCGGTGCGACGCGCTGGGAGATGATCCGGATAGCGGTCCTCCCGTACTCGCGCTCGGGCATCGTCGGCGGCGCGATGCTCGGCCTCGGCCGGGCGCTCGGCGAGACGATCGCGGTCGTGCTGCTCATCGGCGATGCGCCCGTGATCGGCAAGCACCTCTTCAGCCAGGGCTACAGCCTGGCCGCCGTGATCGCCAACGAGTTCGGCGAGGCGACCGGCGTTCACCGGTCGGCGCTGTTCGCCGCAGGCCTCGTGTTGTTCGTGCTGACCCTGGTCGTCAACATCATCGCCCGTGCCTACATCGCGCGGGGAGCGCGGGGAGCGCGGGGGCAGCGTAAGGGCGGGGATGCCGGGACGGCGGTCACCGCCCAGGGGAGCGTGACCTGATGAGCTCCGTTGCCCTCCCAAAGGTGAGCGCGCGGCGCCGCCGGACCGACAAGGTCATGCGGGGCACGCTGCTCGCCGCCACCCTCCTCGCTCTCGTCCCGCTCGTCCTGGTCATCTACTACCTGCTCAAGCAGGGCCTCGGCGCGATCAACGGGAACTTCTTCACACAGGACCCCACCGGGAGCTTCTTCGGCAGCGTCGGCGGGGTGCGGAGCGCCATCCTCGGCTCGTTGGAGATCGTGCTGCTGGCCACCGTCATCTCGGTGCCGATTGGCATCGGCGTCGCGCTCTACCTGACGGAATACGGCAACGACTCCCGCTTTGCCTCCGTGATCCGCTATTTCGTCGACGTGATGACCGGTGTGCCGTCGATCGTGTTCGGCCTGTTCATCTACATCACGCTCGTCCTCGCGCACACCGGCGGCAACTTCACCGGCTGGAAGGGCTCGATCGCGCTCGCGCTCTTGATGCTCCCCATCGTCATCCGCGCTGCCGAGGTGGTGCTCCTGCTGGTCCCGGCCAGCCTGCGCGAGGCGGCGCTGGCCTTGGGGGCGCCGCGGTGGCGGGTGATCACGCGGGTCGTGCTGCCGACCTCGGCCTCCGGCCTGATCACCGGAGCGCTGCTCGCCGTCGCCCGGGCCATGGGCGAGACCGCTCCACTGCTGTTCACGACCGCCGGCGCAGCCGGTCTCACCTTCAGCCTCAGCCAGCAGATGAACGCCATGCCGTTGCAGATCTACAACGACATCCTCTCGCCGCGGCAGGTCGTCGTGCAGCAGGCGTGGGGCCTGGGGCTCACCCTGGTCGCAATTGTCCTTATCCTCAATGTGATCGCGAGAGCCATCTCGCGAAGGAGCCGCGTCGGATGAATCCTCCAGACACGACGAGCAAGGAACACACGGACATGTCAACCGCACGGGACCCGTCGGCGCGCGCGGAGCCAATGATCGATGCGAGTGAGGCCTCGGTCAGCGTCGAGCGCCGGCGCGGGCACGGCATCAAGCTCCAGGGGCTCAACGCCTATTACGGCAAGCAACACGCGGTCAAGAACGTCGACATCACCTTCCCTGCCAACGAGGTGACCGCGATCATCGGACCCTCCGGCTCCGGGAAGTCGACGGTGGTGCGCTGCATCAATCGCATGCACGAGGAGATCCCCGCCGCCCGTGCCGAGGGCAGCGTCACGCTCGACGAGCTCGACGTCTACGCCCCGGGCGTGGACCTCACCGCGGTCCGGCGGATGATCGGCATGGTGTTCCAGAAGCCCAATCCGTTTCCGACGATGTCGATCTTCGACAACGTCGCCGCCGGGCTGAGATTGACGGGCACGAGGAGCGACAACCTGCGCGAGCGAGTCCATCGGTCGCTCCGCTCGGTCGGACTGTGGGGAGAGGTCAAGAACCGCCTGAACGAGCCCGGCATCGGACTCTCCGGTGGCCAGCAGCAGCGCCTGTGCATCGCCCGGGCCGTCGCGGTGGAGCCCGAGGTGATCCTGATGGACGAGCCGTGCTCCGCGCTCGATCCGATCGCCACGCTCAGGGTTGAGGAGCTCATCGCCGAGCTCAAGTCCCGGTACACCATCGTGATCGTCACCCACAACATGCAGCAGGCCGCGCGGGTCGCCGACTCGACCGTGTTCATGCTCGACGGCGAGGTCGTCGAGCACGCGCCGACGAACGAGATCTTCACCCGTCCCAAGGACGAGCGCACCGAGCGCTATGTCACCGGGAAATTCGGTTAGCGAGGGTTGATGGGGCAGATTCGGCCAGTGGAGGCCACCGCAGACACGACCGCTCGTACCTAGGGAGGCGACCAATCATGCAAGAAACCCGGCACCAGTTCCGCGAGGACCTCAAGGAGCTCGAGCGCCAGGTTCTCGGTGGCCTGGACTTGGTGATCGGCCAGCTGGATCGCGCGCTGGAGTCGGTCAGCTACCAGGACGTCGAGCTGGCGGCGATCGTCGTCGCGGACGACGACCGCATCGACGGCCGGTACCTGGAGGTCCACCAGGGGATCCTGTCGCTGCTGGCCCGGCAGTCGCCGGTCGCCACCGACCTGCGGATCGTCGCTGCGCTGCTGCATTGCATCCGCTGCATCGAGCGCATGGGCGACCAGTGCGTCAACATCGCCAAGCTGGTGCCGCTGTCCGGGCACGACGCGCCCAAGGACAAGGACATCCTCGATTCGATTGAGCGGATGGGGCAGCTGGCGCGCTCCCAGGTGGCGGAGGCGAGGGATGCGCTCAAGATGCGCAACGTCGATCTCGCCCAGGATCTCGTTCGTCAGGACCAGGAGATCAACCGGATCAACCGCGAGATCTTCAAGCGCGCCGTCGAGATCGGAGACGACGTCGAGCTGCGCGAGTGGGGCATGTTCATGGTCCTCGTCGCGCGGTGCCTGGAGCGGATCGGCGACAACACGGTCGACATCGCCGAGCAGGTGGTGTTCGTGTGCACCGGGCTGTTCCGGGAGATGGCCGACATCGGCGCCTCGGCGGACGCGGCGCGCGGCAGCTGACCGGCGGCGTGCTCGCCTTCGTCCCGCGTGGCCGGCGCGGGACGGCCGCCCGCGCGGGTGGACTGTCCGCGCATCGAACTTTTGGCCACGAGGCCAATGACCGGCCCCTCGGCACGGCCCTACCTTGTGCGCATGCTCACACGGCCGCCTCAGATCGTGGCGTTTGGAGGGGGAGGGTTCTCGATGGAGTGGGGGAACCCGCTGCTCGACGACCACGTCCTGGCGCTGACCGGTGTCCCGCGCCCCAGGGTGTGCTTCCTGCCGACCGCCAGCGGGGACGCCGACCACTACGTGGTCCGTTTCTACCGGGCGTTCCCGGCCTCGCGGTGTGAGCCCTCGCACATCTCGCTGTTCCGGCGCGAGACGGGCGTGGGCGATCCACGCGCGCACCTGCTGGAGCAGGACCTGATCTACGTGGGCGGCGGGAGCCTCGTCTCGCTGATGGGAACGTGGCGCGCCCATGGGATCGATGTGGCGCTGCACGAGGCATGGCGGGCCGGCGTGGTTCTCTGCGGCGGCTCGGCCGGCTCGCTGTGCTGGTTCTCGCACGCCGTGTCGTCCTTCCACGAGGGGCCGGCGCGGCGGCTCGAGGGGCTGGGATTCCTCCCCTGGAGCAACGCCGTTCACTACGCCGACGAGCCCGGGCGACGATCGGCCTTCCTGGAAGCAGTGGCCGGAGGCATACCGCCCGGCTTCGGCGTCGGCGATGCCGCGGCGCTGCACTTTGTGGGCACGGAGTTGGCCGAGGTCGTCTCCTCGCGCCCCGAGGCGCGGGCGCGCTACGTGTGCGGCGACGGCGCCGGGGGCGCGAGCGAGCGCGACCTCCCGGTGCGCTACCTCGGCGCCTCGCAGGCCGCCGTCGAGGATCTGCCCGCGGTCGAGCTGGTGGCCGGCTCGGCTCTGGCGGCGTGAGGAGGCGGCGGCTGGATGGGGGCTTTGACGGCCGATGCTCTGGACGGCACCCAGGATGAGTGCAACCCTGGATGACCATGACGGGACGAGCCCCCCTGGATGACGACCCCCGACGCATCCTTGCGATGGGCGGCGGCGGGTTCACCATGGAGGACCGCAGCCCGGCGCTTGACCGCCTCGTCCTGACGCTGACGGGCAAGACCGTGCCCAAGATCTGCTTCCTGCCGACGGCGAGCGGCGACGGACGCGAACAGACGATGCGCTTTCTGGAGCGCTTCTCGGCCTGGCCGTGCGAGCCCAGCATCCTGTCGCTGTTCCGGCTCGGCAGCGAGCGCATCGACCCGCGCCGGCACCTGCTGGAGCAGGACGCCATCTACGTCGGTGGCGGCTCCATGCGGAACATGCTCGCGGTCTGGCGTGAGCACGGAGTCGACGACACGATGCGGGAGGCCTGGAAGCGGGGCATCGTGCTGGCGGGGCTGAGCGCCGGCGCGATGTGCTGGTTCGAGGGCGGGATCACGATGAGCGGCGGCTCTCCACGGCCGACCGCGGGCCTCGGGCTGGTGGCGGGAAGCCTGTCGGTCCATATGGACGGCGAGCCGGAGCGGCTGCCCGTCTACCGGGCGGCAGTCGCCGCGGGCGAGCTCCCGCCCGGCTATGCCGTCGACGACTACGCCGCGCTGATGATGAAGGGCGAGCGCCTCAGCGCGTGCGTCAGCTCGAAGCCGGACGCGGGGGTGACCGAGGTCCGGCCGGATGGCGCCGGCTCGACGGTGGAGCGGTCACTGCCGGTGCGGGTCCTCGTGGGCGGGCAGGCGACCGGAGTGGGGGAGGCCGCCGCTGACCACTACGGGGTGTCGGAGCTGCGGGCGCTGCGGGCGGGGCGTCACCGCTGGGACTGACGGCTTCTCAGCACGGAAAACGGCGCAACAAAGGGGCACGGAACGGGCCGGGTTCGCCGGCGGCCGTGGCGGGTCCCTCCTTCGGTGCCAGACGTTCGGCCCGCCGCCCGGCTCAGGGGTCAACGCCGGCCGCGGCTCGCAGCGCGGCGTCGGCGTGACCCGCCGCCGGCTCGGCGCGCGCCGGGCCGGTACCGGCGGCGCAGCACGAGCAGCCCCGCGGCCGCCGCCACGGCCGCGACCGCCATCACGACCGCGATCACCCACGCCGAGCTGCCGCTCCCGCCGCCGACGGCGCCGACGCCGGCGTCCCCGCTCACCACCTTGACCGGATGGCCGTCCGCCGCGGCGAGCTTGGCCACGGCGGTCAGCGCCGCCCGGGCCAGGTCGTCGCTCGTCGTCCCAGACGGTGGCCGAAGGGTCCGCAGCGCGGCGCCGGCGGGGGCGTGCAGTCCCTGGACGCCGTAGCCGGCCGGCATGACGACCAGCAGCGGCTGGGGGCCGTTGAAGCTGATCTCGCGGTCGAGGAAGTTGGCGTAGGCCTGAGGCTTTCCGAACACCGAGGGGATGGCTCCCAGGTCCTCCGGTGAGTGGATCAGCGCAACCTTGAGCGGCAGACCCGCCCGCTGCGTCGCCGCCGTCTCGGCGTTGAGGGCACGCTGGAGCGACATCGCCACCGCGGGCTGAAAGGGATAGAAGACGTTCTGGGCGAGCAGGAAGTCACTCGCCGGGTCGCCATCGCCGAGGGCTCCCGCCGGAGCCAGCGCCCCGGCTGGGGCCAGCGTGCCCGCCAGCAGCAGCGCGATCAGCAGGCGAGCGATACGGCGTGCCATCGCCGTCATTATGCTCAGCCTCCTTGGCCACGCGTAAGTCCTCCAAGTCGCGGAAGCGGCGCAGCCGCGACGCCGCGCCCCGGGCCGTCGTGTCGACGCGACGCGAGGTCCGGGCCGAGCGCGAGGTGCTCGCCGATCGCGAACGTCGCCACGCTCAGCCCCGCCTGGGACGGGAGGGGGAGCGGCCGGAGGGACCGTTCGGCGGTTTGCCGATCTCCGAGTTCGCGATCTTCGCCGGCATGATCGCTGCGGTCGTCGGCTTCCTGGAGGGCGGCGGGACTCCGCTCATCGTCGGACTGGTGGTGTGCGCGCTGGGCGTGGTCGAGGTGACGGCCCGCGAGCACTTCTCCGGGTACCGGTCGCACGCCGTCCTGCTGGCGGCGATCCCCGCGGTCGCCGTCGAGGTGGGAATCGTCGCCGCGTTCGGCGAACCGGGTCAGCGAGCTCTCCTGCTCGTCGCCGTCGTCCCGGTCTTCGGCGTTCTCTTCTGGCTGCTGCGGCGCAAGTTCGCCGCCGCGCGTCAGGCCCGGATCGCCCGGCCGCCGGCGCCGCGCGCGCCGGTGTGACCCGCGGGCCGGCGGCCCCACGAGGTCACGTGATGTTCAGCGGCTGAGCGTCGGGGGCCGGCGCTCCCTCGCCGCCACCGCTCGCCTGCTCGCCGGCGGCGTCGGCCGGCATCCCCGGCAGCCGGAGCGTGAACACAGCGCCCCCGTCCGGCGCGTTGGTGACAGACACGCTGCCCCCGTGCTGCTCGGCGACCTGCCGGACGATGGCCAGGCCGAGGCCGCTGCCCTGCCGGCCCCGCGAGTCGCGGCCGCGGAAGAAGCGATCGAAGACATACGGCTGGTCCTCGCGGTCGACGCCCGGCCCGTGATCGCGGACGACGACGCCCTTGGGGTCGACGTGCACCTCCACGGTCCCACCGGGAGGCGAATGGCGGGCGGCGTTGTCCAGCAGGTTGTTGATGGCGCGCCCCAGGCGGTCCGGGACGCCGTCGATGAGCGTGGGGACGAGTGTGGCCTCGAACCGGATCCCCGGGGCGTTGCGGCGTGCCCGGGCCAGCGACTCGGAGACGACGCCGTCGACTCTGACGTCATCGGTCTCCGGGCCCGGCTGATCGCCGCGGGCGAGCTCGATGAGGTCGCCGACCAGCGCGGTCAGCTCCTCGCTCTGCTCGACGACGTCGGCCAGCAGGCGCCGGCGGTCCTCCGGGTCGAGCTCGCCGCCCTCCAGCAGCACCTCGATGTTCGTGCGCAGGCTGGTCACCGGCGTGCGCAGCTCGTGCGACGCGTCGGCCACCAGCTGACGCTGGGCCCGCATCGAGTGATCGAGCGCCGCCCGGGATCCCTCCAGACGGTCGAGCATCGTGTTGAACCGGCGGGCGAGCTGGCCGACCTCGTCATCGGCGTGGACGCGGATGCGCCCACTGAGATCGTCCGTCTCGCCGATGTGCCTCGCCGCTTCCGCCACCTCGCCCAGCGGCCTCAGGACGCGGCGCGCGGCGATGCGGCCCAGCCACGCCGCCAGGGCGATCCCCGCGAGCAGCACGAGCGCGAGGACGAGCCGCAGGCTGGTCAGGATCGCCTCGACGCTGTTGAGCGGGCGCGCCAGCTGGAGGGCGAGGTTGACGACCGAGCCGTTGCTGAGCAGCACATTGGGCACGAAGAAGGTGATCACCCGGAGCTGCGTGTCGCCGGTCTGGACATCGCTGAGATACGCGTTTCCGGCGTCGCTGGCCACGGCCCGCGCGCGGCTGCCGGCCGGCCAGGTGATGCCGCCGGTCGCCGGGACGACCTGCCCGTCCGAGAGGACACCCTGCACGTACTGGGCGGGGCCTCCGGATCGAGCGGGAATCCCCGGCACGCCTCCGAGGCCGTGCTGGATGCCGTTGGTCTCGACCGCCGCCGCCTGCTGGTTGAGCGCGCTGTCCACCTGCCCCAGCAGCTGGCTGCGCACGACCATGTAGCAGACGATCACGGCGATCGTGACCGCCACGGCGACGGAGGCGGCGGCGATCAGAGACAGACGCTTACGCAGCGACATGGATCAATCCCGGAGTACGTACCCCACACCGCGCACCGTGTGCAGCAGGCGCGGCTCTCCCCCGGCCTCCGTCTTGCGCCGGAGGTAGCCCATGTAGACGCCGAGGGCGTTGGAGGTGGGGCCGAAGTCATAGCCCCATACGTTCTCGAAGATCGTGGAGCGAGTCAGCACCTGGCGCGGGTGGCGCAGGAACAGCTCGAGCAGCAGGAACTCGGTCCGAGACAGCTCGATCAGGCGATCGCCGCGGTGCACCTCATGGGCAACCGGATCGAGGACGAGATCGGCATAGCGGAGCACCTCGCCATCGGCGCCCTCACCGGAGCGGCGCAGAAGCGCGCGGAGCCTCGCTTGCAGCTCGCGCAGCGCGAAGGGCTTGACCAGGTAATCGTCGGCGCCGACATCGAGGCCCTCGACGCGGTCGTCGATCGCATCGCGAGCGGTCAGCATCAGCACCGGGGTGCGGTCGCCGGCCTTCCGGAGGCGACGGCAGACCTCGAGGCCGTCAAGCTTGGGCATCAACACGTCGAGGATGACGGCGTCGGTCGAGCCGCCGGCGAGCACGTCGAGCGCCTGCTCGCCGTCCTCGGCGAGCGTCACGTCGTGGTTCTCGAGCTTCAGGGCACGTTCGAGCGCCCGCCTCACGGCAGGCTCATCGTCGACAACCAGAACGCGCGCCATACACGACAATGATCGCGCGTACTGGTAAAAGTTGGCGAAGAAGGCCGGGGTGCAGTCCCACGGAGCCGACTCTGGGCATAAAACTGCCGTTTTCCGGCCGCTTTATGCTCAGAGTCGCCGACCCCCCCGGACGCGCCATGACGCCTGACAAGCTCCACTCCTACCGCGCCAAGCGCGATTTCGGCTCCACGCCTGAGCCGGCGGGCGACGCGGCGGCGGACGCCGGGTCCGGCCGGTTCGTCGTCCAGGAGCATCACGCGACGCGCCTGCACTGGGATCTGCGCCTCGAGCACGACGGAGCCCTGGCCTCATGGGCGATCCCCAACGGGATCCCGCCGGACCCGGCCGACAACCGCCTTGCGGTCCACACCGAGGACCACCCGCTCGAGTACCTCGACTTCCAGGGCGAGATCCCGGCCGGCGAGTACGGGGCCGGGACGATGCGGATCTGGGACGAGGGCACCTTCGAGACGCACCTGTGGACCGACAAGAAGGTGGAGGTCACGTTCCACGGCGAGCGGCTGATCGGTCGCTACGGGCTGTTTCCCATCGGCCACGGCGCGCGGGGTGGAGGCACGGGATCCGACGGCGAGAAGGACTGGATGATCCATCGCATGGATCCGCCCGCCGATCCGCAGCGGGAGCCGATGCCGGAGCGGATCGTGCCGATGCTGGCCGGCACCGGCGACCTGCCGCGTCAGGAGCACCTGTGGTCCTACGAGGTCAAGTGGGACGGCGTCCGGGCCATCGCCTACATCAAGCCGGGCCGCCTGCGGCTGGAGAGCCGCAACCTCAACGACATCAGCGACACCTACCCGGAGGTCCGCGGGATTCTGCTCGACGTCGGCATGCGCGACCTGGTGCTCGACGGGGAGATCGTCGCGTTCGGCGAGGATGGCCGCCCCAGCTTCGAGCAGCTCCAGCGGCGGATGCACGTGACGTCGCCGAGCGCCATCCGCCGGCTGAGCCGCAGCACGCCGGTCGTCTATGCGATCTTCGACCTCCTCTACCTTGACGGCCGCTCGCTGATGTCGCTGCCGTACGAGGAGCGCCGCGCGCGCCTCGACTCGCTGGGCCTCGGCGGCTCGGCGTGGCGCGTTCCGGCCGCGCACCCCGGCCGCGGCAGGGCGATGCTTGCGGCGACCCAGGCGCAGGGGCTGGAGGGGATCGTCGCCAAGCGGCTTGATTCTCGGTACGAGCCCGGGCGGCGCACCGGCGCCTGGGTGAAGATCAAGCACACGCGACGGCAGGAGCTCGTGATCTGCGGCTGGGTACCCGGCGAGGGCCGGCGGACGGACCGGATCGGAGCTCTGCTCATGGGGTACCGCGAGAGTGGGCTGCTGCGCTATGCCGGGCGTGTCGGCACCGGCTTCACCGAGCGCACTCTGACTGAGCTGGCGCAGCGCCTGGCCCCGCTCCGCCGCGACGAGAGCCCGTATGACGTCGCGCCCAAGCTTCCGCGCAATGCCGTCTTCGTCAAGCCGAAGCTCGTGGCCGAGATCGAGTTCCGGGAATGGACCGGCGACGGTGTCATGCGGGCCCCGTCGTTCAAGGGGCTGCGCGACGACAAGCCGGCGGCGGAGGTGGTGCGCGAGCCGGCTCCGGAGCCCGTCTCGCCGGGCGGCGCCGCGCCGGACCCCCCCGGCCACGCAACGCCGGAGGAGCTGTTCGACGAGGTCGAGCGCCTCCCGGACGGCTCGTTGTCGGTTGTGGTCGACGGGCGGACGCTGAAGCTGTCGAACTGGGACAAGGTGCTGTTTCCGGCGGCCGGGTTCACCAAAGGCGACCTGATCGCGTACTACGCGCGGGTTGCGCCCGCCGTGGTGCCCCACCTGCGCGATCGCCCGCTCACGCTCAAGCGCTATCCGAACGGCGTCGACGCTCCGTATTTCTATGAGAAGCAGTCGCCGTCGCACCGCCCGGAATGGGTGCAGACCGCTCGGGTCGGCTCGATCGAGTACACGCTGGCGCAGGACCGGGCAACCCTGATCTGGCTGGCGAACCTCGCCGACATCGAGCTGCACTCGTCGCTGGCGCTCGCCTCGCGACCGGACCTACCGACGATGCTCGTCTTCGACCTCGATCCAGGCGCTCCGGCCGACATCGTGCAGTGCGCCGAGGTGGCTCTGGTGCTGCGCGGGCTGTTTGCCGCGCTGGGGCTCGAGAGCGTGGTCAAGACCTCCGGGTCGAAGGGCATGCAGCTGTACGTGCCACTCAATTCCGGCCTTACGTACGCACAGACCAAGCCGTTCGCCCGTCGGATCGCCGAACTGCTCGAGCAGCGACTGCCGGAGCTCGTCGTCTCACGGATGACGAAGCGGCTGCGCGCCGGAAAGGTGCTCGTCGACTGGAGCCAGAACGACGAGCACAAGACGACCGTGACCGTGTACTCGGTCCGGGCGCGAGAGCGGCCGACGGTGTCGGCGCCGGTCAGCTGGGACGAGGTTCAGCAGTGCCTTGATTCGCGGGACCCTGAACTCCTGAGCTTCGAAACCGATGAGGTGCTCGAGCGAGCGGCGCGAGGCGGGGATCCGTTCGCGATTCTCCTGTCGCTCAGGCAGGAGCTTCCGGGGCTTTGACCAGACGTCTGGGGGCGCAACGGCCGCGCGGGCTGTTCACCGGTGGCGATCTTTAGGATGATGGCGGCGATGGATCAGATTCAACTGCGAAACCGACTGCTCGTCGCGACCGGGATGTGGAAGGAGGCGACGGGGGAGCCGCTGCCGAAAATGCCGCCGGGGAACCCCGCCGACCAGATCCAGAATTTCGAGCTGCGCCTCGTCGACCGTCTGTGGGAGAGCGCGACCCCGGAGAACGCTCGTGAGATCGCCGACCGGACGTGGGACCTGGTCCACGACCGGCCGGACAGTGATCCCGTCAAGCGCCGCGTCGTCGAGTGCCACGAGGCCCTGGCGCGGATGACGCGCCTCGGCGACTGAGCCCGGCGGACCACAGCCGCACCGACGGCGCCCACGCCGAACGCCCACAGCCGATGCGTCACCGCCGTCACTACACGCTTGAGCAGGCGATGGCGGTGCGGGGCTGGGTCGCCGAGCGTGTTGCCTGGGTACGGGCCGCGCGGGCGAGGCTGGCGGCGATGGGCCCACGCGCAGCCGACGCGATCGCGGCGCTCGACCTGGAGAGTGGTGGCGCGTACCCCGGGCGCGACGTGGCCCGGTGCCTGGTGGAGCTCAGCCGTGCCGCCGGCGAGCTGGAGGCGGTCGACATCGTGCTCCGCGACGTCGACCGCGGGCTGATCGACTTTCCGGCCATGAGGGACGGGGCGGAGGTCTACCTGTGCTGGCTGATCGACGAGGAGGAGTCGATCCGGTTCTGGCACGACCCGGACGCCGGGTTTGCCGGACGCCGACCGCTGTGAGCCGATGCGCCCGGCCGGAACGCCTACGAGGCGGGGAGGTCGGTCAGTGGCGCCGCGGGCGCCCCGTCGACGATCGGCCGTGCAGCCGCGGGCGTCGCGCCGTGGTTCTGGGACAGGCCGGCCGCACGGTAGGCCTCGGTCTGATCGAGCGTCTCGTGGGCGAGCAGCTCGCTGACGAGCGAGTCGAGGTTAGGACGGTGGGAGGAGAGCGCCTGCATGGCCTCCGTGTGGGCGCCCTCGACGATCCGGCGCACCTCCTCGTCGACCATGCGCTGGGTCTGCTCGGACGTCTCGCTGACCCCCGGCAGGAGGGGCCCCTGACCATCCGACGGGAGCACCGCCACCGGGCCGATCGCGGGGCTCATTCCCCATCGGCCCACCATGTGACGCGCGATGCGCGTCAGCTGCTGGATGTCGGATTCCGCGCCGGTCGTCAGGTCGCCGAAGACGAGCTCCTCGGCGACGCGGCCGCCGAGCGCAACCTTGATCTGCGCCATGAGGTGGCGCTGGTCGAAGTTGAAGCGGTCGGCATCCGGGGCGGAGAACGTCACGCCGAGGGCCTGTCCGCGGGGGATGATGGAGACCTTGCGCACCGGGTCGGCGCCCGGCGTCAGCATGCCCATGATCGCGTGGCCGGCCTCGTGATAGGCGGTGCGGCGGCGGTCCTCGTCGGAGATCATCACCTTGCGCGCCGCGCCGAGCACGATCCGCTCGAGCGCATCGGTCAGGTCCTCGCGCCCGACCCGGTCATGCTTGCGCTTGGCCGCCAGCAGCGCGGCCTCGTTCGCGACGTTCGCGAGATCGGCGCCGACCATGCCCGGCGTGGAGGCGGCGATGGCGCCGAGGTCCACGTCCGGGGTCAGCGGCACCGACCGGGTGTGGACGCGGAGGATCGCCTCGCGGCCGGCGCGGTCCGGCGGCACGACGACGACGCGGCGGTCGAAGCGCCCGGGCCGCAGCAGCGCCGGGTCGAGGATCTCCGGACGGTTGGTGGCGCCGAGCACGATCACGCTCTCCCGCGGAGCGAAGCCGTCCATCTCGGTGAGGATCTGGTTGAGCGTCTGCTCGCGCTCGTCGTGGCCGCCGGACAGGTTGGGGCCGCCGGCAGCGCGCGAGCGGCCGATCGCGTCGAGCTCGTCGATGAAGATGATCGCCGGGGCGGCCTCCTTGGCCTGGTGGAACAAGTCACGCACGCGCGAGGCGCCGACGCCGACGATCATCTCGACGAACTCGGAGGCCGACATCTGGAAGAAGGGGACGCCCGCCTCGCCGGCGACCGCGCGTGCCAGCAGGGTCTTGCCGGTGCCTGGGGGTCCTGACAGGAGCACCCCCCGCGGGATCCGGGCGCCGAGCTTGAGGTACTTGTCCGGCTCCTTGAGGAAGTCGACGATCTCGGTCAGCTCCTCCTTGGCCTCGTCGATGCCGGCGACGTCCTTGAAGGTGACGTGCTGATCCGCTGCCTCGACGCGGCGGGCGCGCGAGCGGCCGAAGGACATGAGCCCGCCTGCGCCACCGCCGCCCGCGGCGGCGCGCCGCATCAGGAAGACGAACAGCAGGACGAGCAGGATGGTGGGTCCGAAGCCGAAGATCAGGTTCTCGGCCAGCGAGGCTCCCTGATTGGTCGGCTGCGCGTTGATCGTGACCCCGTCCTTGGTCAGCGCGTTGAACAGGGAGGCTTGGTCTGCGAACGACGGGATCTGCGTCGAGAAGTTCGTCGACGCCGCGGAGGTGGTGTCGGTGGACGGGTAGCGGATCGCGGCCTTGAACGTGCCGGAGATCGAATCGCCGGTGGACGAAATCGACTTGACGTTGTTGTCCTGCACCTGGGTGAGGAACGTGGGGCTGTACGGGATGCGAATGGGCGCGTTGGGCTTCAGCGCCTGCGAGGAAATCCACAGGTTGAGTGCCAGCAGTCCCACGACGACCGCGGCGATCCACCATCGCGTCCGCGAGTTACCGGGCGGCCGTGTCGGCCGGCGAGCCCCGCGTCCGTCCGGGGCCGGCGTCACCCGCCAGCCGGGCGTACCCGGCCCGGGCGGCTGGGCCCGCCCTCGCGACGGCGTGCCCGGGGGCTGGGTGCCTCGCTGTTGAGTGGGACGCGGCGGCGGATCGGCCATCAGGGGATTGTGTCAACCACGGCACCCGTCCTGGTGAAGAATGCTGACAGGTGGGGCGGCGACTCCCGGATGGCCCGGGTGGTCACGCGCCTTCGATCAGCGCGCGAAACGTCGCGGCTGGGTGAACCGCAGCCCCCAGCGCGCTCGCCTGATCGGCCAGCCAGCGATCGGAGGTGACGACCCGGACGTGAGCCAGGAGAGGCTCGAGGCGCAGTCGCCGGACGATCTCGTCGTCGGCGGCGTCGCGTCGCACCCGCGGCGCGTGGGCGATCTCGATGACCGATGAGCGGATCGGCGGCGACGGCTTGCGCTCGAAGACGACGACGACGTCCTCGCCCTCGGCCGCCGCCCATCGCTCGAGCAGGTCGACGAGCCGGAGCATGGCCGCGTCGCGGTCGCGCCACCACCCGTCCGGCCGCGTGCCGATCACGTTCATGCCGTCGACGTACCAGCGCATCACGTCTCCCCCGGGGGCGGGCGCCGGTCGCGCTTGCGCTGCGATTGGCGCCGCTTGGCATCGAGTCGCCGGGTGACCGAACTGGCGGTGGGACGCGTGGGGTGGCGCGTGCGGCGCGGGGCCAGTGCCGTCGCGAGCCGGTGCGCCAGGCGCTCCAGCGCGAGATCGCGGTTGCGCGCCTGGCTGCGCTCGTCCTGGGCGACGGCGACGACCCGCGGCCCCAGCCGGGCCATGACGCGCTGCTTCTGCTCATCGGTCAGCGCACCGGATTCGGCCACGTCGAACGACGCCTCGATTCGCGAGGCGGTGACGTTGGCGTGCTGGCCGCCGGGCCCGGACGAGCGAGAGGCCCGGACGGTCACCTCGCGCAGGGGAATGGCGACGCCGGGACGGATGCGAATGGGGTCCTCCATGGCCTGTGAATGATGATCTGTGTCCGGGTCGTAAAGCGCGGTGGAACAAATGCTGGATTTCGCCGGCCGCCGTGCTACCTTCCCGCGCGACAGGCCGAATCCCCAAAGATGGTTCGGCGACAAGCAGGTGCAGGCCCTGGGGGAAGCAACACCTCCGCGGTAGCAGCACTTCAAGCTACGGAGGGGACTCCCATGGCAACCGGAACAGTCAAGTGGTTCAGCGACGAGAAGGGCTTCGGCTTCATCACGCCCG
>DASZMU010000095.1:0-5321 GCA_035551695.1 Solirubrobacteraceae bacterium | reverse complement strand
CGGCCTGCACCCGGCCGGTTAGGCTCCGCGCGTGCACTGGCAATGGCCCGTCGGCGCCGCCCTAGCGTTCCTGCTCGCGCTCGCGACCACCCCGGCCGGCGTGTCCGGAGCGGTGCTGCTGCTGCCGATCCAGCTCAGCGTCCTGCACGTCCCCAGCCCGTCGATCACTCCGACCAACCTGCTGTTCAACGTCGCCGCCACCCCCGGCGGGCTGCTGCGGTTCGCGCGCGAGCGGCGGCTCCGCGGTCCGCTTGCTCGCCGATTGGTCGCGGGCACGCTGCCCGGCGTGGTCGCCGGGGCGATCCTTCGCGTCGAGGTGTTCTCCGGGCAGCGCGGTTTCACCCTGATCGCAGGGCTCGTGCTGCTCCCGCTCGGGCTGTGGCTACTGGTCGGCGCGCAGAGCATCGCCCGGCCCCGCCCCGCGCCGACCCCTCGGCACCGCCACGCGACGTGGCTGCTCGCGCTCGTGGTCGGAACGATTGGCGGGCTCTACGGCATCGGCGGCGGCTCGCTGCTTGCCCCGATTTTGATCGCGCTCGGCTACTCCGTCTATGAGGTCGCGCCCGCGACCCTCGCCGCGACCTTCCTCACCTCGGTCGCCGGGATCGCGACCTACCAGGTCCTCCAAGCCATCCACGGCGGGACGATCGCTCCGCAGTGGATCCTCGGCATCTGGCTTGGCGCTGGCGGGTTCGCCGGCAGCTATTGCGGCGCCCGCCTCCAGCAACGACTGCCGGAACGCAACCTCCGCCGCCTCCTCGGACTGATCGCCTGCATCGTCGCCGCCCGCTACCTGCAAACCGCAGCAACCAGCACCACCTCGCGCCCACAGCCGGTGCGCCACGCGCCCTCAGCCTAAACGGCGAAGCGGCAGCATGTCCTCTCGCCGACACCGATCCGCAACATCTCGCGGGCATCGACGACTCGGGCGCCTGGATTGGAGCGTGGGGGACTGCGCCGAGCTCGCGCGAGCGCGCCCCGAGCCCACTGCCCCCGGCCGTCAGAACCACGGTAGTTGGGGTGGCCCGATGGCGCCGCCGGCGGCCCGGCGGCGCTACTGGCGCGGTCGCCGCGGCGCGGGCCCGCGCACGACGAGGGTCGACGGCACCGTGATCGGCGCCGCGGCTCGGGGGCGGTGACTTAGGAGAGGGATCGGATCGCGGCCGCGTCGGCGGTGTCATACCCGCCGAGCGCCGCGATCGCTTGGTGAACGCCGGGATCGCGCAGAGCGGCGATCAGGGGCTCGGCGGCCGCCAGCGCGGCGCCGGGCAGGACGATGTCGTACTCCTCCCAGACCAGGGGGATGAACTCCAGGTCCAGCGCCGCGGCGGCGGCGCGCACCCCCAGCCCGGCGGCGGCCACGCCCGAGGCGACCGCCAGCGCCACCTCGAGGTGGGAGGCGGTCTCGGGGCCGGGCACGGTGTGCGGCGCGATCCCGTTGTCCTGGAGCAAACGGTCCAAAAGCACCCGGGTGCCGGCGCCGAACTCCCGCTTGGCCACGCGGACGTTGCGCAGATCCCGGACCCCGCTGATCTTCTCCGGGTTGCCAGACGCCACCAGCAGCCCCTGCTCGCGGCGCCACAAATGGATCAGCGTCGGGTCGTGGCCGCGCAGCAGCGCGCTGGCATACGGCGCGTTATAGATCCCCGTCTGGTGCAGCAAATGGATCGCGGCACCGTCCGCGGTCCCGCGCCACAACGCGGTCAGGCCCTGGAAGCTGCCGCGGGCCCCGACGACGACCACGGCACCGCTGGCGTGACGCACCACAAGATCCAGGGCGGGGTCGTCGCTACCGGCCAGGCGAAAGTCGCGCCGGGCGCCCAGCAGCCGCCGCGCGGCCAGCGGCGCCTCGGGCTCGACACGAGCGCGGCGCCGCCCGGCCTGGGCGATCACTCCCGCCCGCGCCAAACACTCATACGCCCGGCCCACCGTCGACGCCGTCGTGTGCTCGGTGCGCGCCAGCTCGCGGAGGCTGGGCAGCTCCGCCCCCGGGAGCAGCTCGCCCGCCTGCACCTGAGCCGCGATGGCATGGGCGATGTCCAGATAACGCGTCACCGCTGCCGAGAGTACGTACCTCGCTTCCGCCGCGGCAGGCCGATCGCGTTGTCCGCTAGCCTGCTGTCCCGTTCTGGAGCGCTACAGAAGGGAGCACCCAGTGAGGCGTCGCTCGTCGCGACCACCAGGCCTGATCGCCGCGCTGCTGGCCGCAGCGGTGCTTCTGGCGGGCTGCGGCTCGTCGAGCACCTCGACCAGCAGCAGCGCGGGCGCCGTCAAGAGCGGGTCGGCATCCCAGGGCGCCGGCGGGACGTTGATCGTGTCCGGCGCCGGCACGCTGGCTGAACCGTTCGCGCAGGAGATCGCCGCGTTTAAGGCCCAGCACCCCGGGGTCACCGTGCACTCGCAGTTCGGCGCCTCAGGCGACCGGGTCAAGGCCATCACCCAGCTGGGGGAGCCCGCCGACGTGCTCGGCGTGGCCGACTACTCGCTGATCCCCAAGGAGATGTTCGGCGCCCGCGGCGCCAAGCGCTACGCCACTTGGTATGCCGGGTTTGTCAGCAACCAGATCACCTTCGCCTATACCGGCCACAGCCAGGGTGCTGGCGAGCTCACGCCCGCCAACTGGTTCCGGCTGCTGGCCCGGCCCGGCGTGCATATTGGGCGCTCCAATCCATCCGCTGACCCGTCGGGTTATCAGATCCTGCAAATGCTCAAGCTGGCGCAGGGCTACTACCACGACCCCTCGCTATCGGCGTCGATCCTGAAAAACTCGCCGGCCGCCTCCGAGGCCGAGACCGAGACCTCGCTGATCGCCGCGCTCCAGAGCGGACAGCTCGACTACCTGGCGGTTTACCGCTCAGACGCCCTGCAGCACCACTTCCGCTATGTCCACCTGCCGCCTCAGATCAGCCTGTCAGACCCCGCGCTCGCTAAGACCTACGCCACCGTCAGCACCGTCGGCACCAGCGGCAAGATCGTCAAAGCCAAGCCCATCATCTACGGACTCACCGTGCCCACCAACGCGCCAGATAAGTCGCTGGGCGAGCAGTTCGTGCGCTTCGTGCTCGGTCCGCAAGGGCAGGCGATCATGCGCGCCAACGGCTTCGTGGTCATCTCCCCGGCGCTGGCCAGCAGCCAGAGCACGCTGCCACCGGCGCTACGTCCGCTGACTCGGAGCTGGTCTGGCTAGCCCCCGCGCCACCCCCGCACGCAGCCGCGGCCGCTGGTCAAGCAGCGGCGGTCGCGCGCTGGCCTGGGTGCTCAGCGGGCTGCTGATCGCCTTCATCGTCGTGCCGCTGGTGCGCCTGGGCGCCAGCTCGTCGCCCAGCAGCGTCCGTGCGGCCGCTGCCAACTCCGAGATTCGCGGCGCGGTGCTGCTCAGCCTCCAAGATGCCGCCATCACCGCCGCGCTTGCCACGCTTTTCGGCGTCCCGCTGGCCTACCTCCTGGCCCGCCGGCGGATCCCCCTGGCCGGGCTGGTGCAGGCGATCGTCGACCTGCCGCTGGCTGTCCCCCACACTGTGGCCGGGATCGCGCTGCTGTTCGCGCTGGGACGCACCGGCTGGGTCGGCGCTCCCGCCAGCCACGTCGGGATCTCCTTCTACGGCAGCCAGTGGGGCATCGTGGCCGCGATGCTGTTCGTCAGCGTCCCGTTCGCCGTCAACAGCGCGCGCGTTGCCTTTGAAGCCATCGACCCCACCTACGAGCGCGCCGCCCGCAGCCTGGGCGCCACCCCCGCCTACACCTTCCGCCGCATCCTGCTCCCGCTCGCGGCGCGCGGGGTGTTCACCGGCGCCGTCCTGGTCTACGCCCGCGCCATCGCCGAGTTCGGCGCGGTGGTCATCATCGCCTACTACCCCGTCACCGCCCCCGTCGAGATCTACAACCTGTTTTTGCAATCCGGCCTGACCCAAGCCGCCTCCGCCGCCGTGCTGCTCCTGCTCGTCTCCCTGGCCACGTTCCTGGTGCTCCGCACGCTGGCAGCCGGCTGGAGCGTGTGGGGCATCGACCGTGACCCCCGCTGACCGCGCGCTGATCCTCGATCAGCTCGCCACTACAGCCGGCACGTTCACGCTTGGACCCGTCGACCTCCACATCGACCCCGGATCCGTGCTGGTCGTGCTCGGACCTTCGGGCGCCGGCAAAACCCTGCTGCTGGACACCATCGCCGGTTTCCGCGCCCCTACCACCGGCCGCGTGCTTCTGACCGGGCGTGACATCACCGCGCTGCCTCCCGAGCGGCGCCGCATCGGCCTCGTCTTCCAACACGCCGCCCTGTTCCCCCACCTCTCCGTGCGCGACAACATCCGCTTCGGTCCCCACGCCCAAGGCCACACGCGCACCGAACGGGCCGATGACCTCCTCGCCCAGTTCGGCCTGGAAATGCTCGCCGACCGCCGCCCCCGCTCGCTCAGCGGCGGCGAACGCCAACGCGTCGCCCTCGCCCGCGCGCTGGCCGCAAACCCCGACCTGCTGCTCCTCGACGAGCCGCTCTCAGCACTCGACCAACCCGCCCGAGAAGAACTGCGATCGCTCCTCAGCGACCTGCTCGCTGCGCTGCGCATACCTGCCGTCCACGTCACCCACGACCGCGACGAAGCCCTCACCCTCGCCGACAACATCGCCGTCATCGTGGACGGCCACCTGCGCCAGACCGCTCCCGCCCACCACATCGCCGCCCACCCCGCCGACCCCGACGTCGCCCGACTACTCGGCTGGATCCATCTCGCCGACGGACGCCTGGACCACAACACCATCCGGCTCGGCGACCTTCACCTCCCAGCAGCTTCTGGCCTGCCCGCCAGCAAGACCGTCAGCGTCTTCTACCGCCCTGAGGCCGTGGAACTCACACTAAACCGCACCCCAGCAGCCACGCCCGCGGCCGTGACCCGCACCATCCAACGCCTGGTCCCAACCACGCCGCTCAGCCGCGTGCAGATCAGCGGCGAACCGCCCGTCACCGCGCTCATCCTGCACCGCGACCTCGCTCGGCTCGGCCTGCGCCCCGGACAACAGATCACCGTCGGGCTCCCAGCCGACAGCCTCAGCACCTTCCCAACCCTCACGCCGTCGGACACCAGCGCCCGCTCGGCGACTGTGAACACAGTCAGCGACATGTCCGCGACACAGAACCCTCACGATCACCGGCCGTGACGGCCGCCGCCCGCAGATAATGAGTGATAGCCGGGCCAGCCCGACTTGGGACCGGACCCGGACCCATCGCCGCCAGCCATCTGAGCTCAGCAGCTGCTCGGCGGACTTCTGCAGTCGTTCGCGATCGGCGCGGCGACGCTCGTCGCGCTCCTGGTCTGAGAGGCGACGGC
>DASZMU010000094.1:0-66084 GCA_035551695.1 Solirubrobacteraceae bacterium | reverse complement strand
GGCCCAGTCGACGTCCCTGGGTAATCGCTAAAGCGATTCCCTTGCGACTAGCAAGCTAGTCGCGGGTGGGCGGAGAATCGCTAAGGCGATTAGCTTGGGAATCGGGCAAATCGCTTCGCGATTCGCTGAACGCGATTCCGGCGACGGAAGTCCCCGGTGGGTTGGGTTAGGCCTCGGCGAGGGCCGGCTCGCCCTCGGACGCGCCGGCCGGGTCCGAGTCTGAGAGCTGCGCCATCCGGGTGGGGTCCTTGTCGGTGCCCGCGATCAGCTCGTCGCCCGCCTGTCGCGCGTTGCGCGGGAGCTGACCGGACTTCATGCCGAAGTAGACGGCCTGCGGATGGTGGGCGACGATCGCGAGCGTCGATTGCTCAGGCTCGACGGCGTAGCCGCCGGAGAGCCGGAGGCCGATCGACGGGGCGTCGAGGAGGGCAAACACCTTGGTCAGCTCGGACTGCTCCGGGCACGAGGGGTAGCCCCACGAGTACCGGCGGCCCTGGGCGGCGCCGATGCCCAGCTCGCTGCGGACCCGGGCGTGCACCCATTCGGCCATGCCCTCGGCGGTCTGGACACCCAGGCCGTGCACGAACAGCTGCTCGGCGAATTCCCCGTCGGCCTCGAGCGAAGCCATCAGCTCGGTCACCTCCTCGCCGGCCGTGACCGCCTGGAGGGCGACGACATCGGGCTGAGCGGAGCCCACGGGCCGGTAGAAGTCGGCAAGGCAGATGCGGTCGTGCCGGGGCTGGCGAGGGAACACGAGCCGCTCCAGCTCGCGCGGGTGGGCGGGGTCGAAGTCCTCCGGGTCCCACACGATCAGCTCGTTGCCGTCGGAGTTGCACGGGAAGTAGCCGAGCAGCGCCCGCGGGTGCAGGTAGGTCTGCTCCTGCCACATCCGCGTCAGCCGGGGCTGGAAGTCCTCGCGCAGCAGCCGGCTCCATGCTTTGCCCTTGACGCCGCGTCCGCCCCAGTGGAGCTTGAACAGGACGTGGGTGTCGAGGTGCCGGTAGACCTCGTCCATCGAAACCTCGAGCTCGCGCACCCCCCAGTACGGGGGCTGGGGCACCGGGTTGTCGGTGGCGGCGGCGCTGCGGACCGTGGCGTCGGTGACGTCGGGGGCGTCGGTGTCGACCGTCTCCGGCCGCTCGCGCAGCGCCGTGGCGGCGGCACGCGTCTTGGACAGCAGTGCCTCGCGCGCCTCCTCGTCGATGAGCTGGTCCATCTTGTGGAGGCCCTCGAACGCGTCCTTGCAATAGAACACGCCCGGCTCGTAGATGTCGTCTGATTCCGTCCCGTGCGGGTACAGGACGCGCAGCCCGAAGTTGCGGTTGATCGCGGCCCCGCCGATCAGGACCGGAAACGGCAGCTTGCGCTCGTGGAGCTCCTGGATCGCCGCCGGCATCTGCTTGGAGGTGGAGACCAGTAGCGCCGACAGGCCGATCGCGGTCGCCTTGTGCTCGACCGCGGCCTCGAGAATCGTCCCAATCGGCACCTGCTTGCCCAGATCGACGACGCTGTAGCCGTTGTTGGTCAGGATCGTGTTGACCAGGGACTTGCCGATGTCATGGACGTCGCCGAACACCGTGGCGAGGACGACGGTCCCCTTGCTGTAGCCCTCGAGCCGGTCCAGGTACTGCTCGAGCTGGGCGACCGCCCGCTTCATGACCTCGGCCGACTGGAGCACGAACGGCAGGATCAGCTCGCCCGCGCCGAACTTGTCGCCGACCTCCTTCATCGCCGGCAAGAGAACCTCGTTGAGGGTCGGCACGGCGCCGATCTTCTCGACGCTGGCATCGATCCACGCCTCCACGCCCTCCTTCTTGCGGCGCAGGATGTGGAAGTGCAGCGCCTCCTCGGGCTCCATCCCCTCAGTCGGATCCGCAGACCCGGCGGAGTGTTCCTCATCGGAGCCCTTGGCCTCGAAGTGGGCGATGAACCGCTCCAGCGCGTCGTCGCGGCGATCGAACACCAGGTCGTCGGCCAGCTCGCGCTCCTGGTCCGGGATCTCCGCGTACGGCGTGATGTGGTTGGGGTTGACCATCGCCAGGTCGAGCCCGGCCTCGACGCAGTGGTGCAGGAACACGCTGTTGAGGGCGGACCGGGCAGCGAGCCCGACGCCAAAGCTCACGTTCGAGACGCCGAGAGACGTCTGAACGCCGGGAATCTCGGCCTTGACCCGGCGGATGCCCTCGATCGTCTCGATCGCGCTCGGCCGCCACTCCGCGTCGCCGGTGGTCAGCGTGAACGTCAGGCAGTCGAAGATCAGAGCCTCCGGGTACAGGCCGTGCTCGTCACAGCACAGCTTGGTGATCCGCTTGGCGACCTCGACCTTGCGGTCCGCCGTCTTGGCCATCCCCACCTCGTCGATCGTCAGGGCGATCACGGCGGCGCCGTGGGCGTTGGCCAGCGGCACGACGCGGTCGAGCTTGGCCCGGCCGGCCTCGAGGTTGATGGAGTTGACGATCGCCCGCCCGGGGATCTGCTCGAGCGCGGCCTCGATGACATCCGGCTCGGTGGAGTCAATCTGGATGGGAGCCGGCTGGCTGAGCGAGATCCGCTTGACCACCTCGCGCATCTGGTCGGCCTCGTCCTGGCGCTCGGTCAGGGCCACGCAGACGTCGAGCACGTGGGCACCGCCGTTGACCTGATCCTCGGCCACGACGAGCAGCCCGTCGTAGTCGTCGGCGAGGAGCATCTCCTTGGCCTTGCGCGAGCCCTGGGAGTTGACGCGTTCGCCGATCAGCGTGGGGCGGGGAGCCTGCACGAGCGGCGTCGCCGCGATCATCGAGCTGACGTGGGCGGAGCGGCGCTCAGGCCGGGTGGCGGGCCGGTTCGAGTCGCGGCCCTTGACCCGCTCGGCCATCGCCGCGATGTGGGAGGGCGTCGTGCCGCAGCAGCCGCCGATGATCGAGATGCCGTAGCGGTCCACGAATTCGCCGAGCACGGTCGCCAGCGGCTCCGGCTGCTCCGGGAAGATCGTCTCTCCGTTGGGGCCCTGGAGGGGCAGGCCGGCGTTGGGGATGCAATGCACCGGCACCGCGCTGTACTCCCCCAGGAAGCGGATCGCGTCGCGCATGTCCTCGGGACCGGTGGAGCAGTTGAGGCCGATCGCGTCGACCCGGAGCGCCTCGAGCGTCGCCAGCACGGAGCTGATGTCGGTGCCGAGGAGCATCTTGCCGCCCTGGGGCAGCAGCGACACGCTGCACTGGATCGGCACCGAGCGGCTGACGGCGTCGCCGGCGCGGCGCACGCCGAACACGGCGGCCTTGAGCTCGAGGATGTCCTGTGCGGTCTCGATGATGATGACGTCGACGCCGCCCTCGATCAGACCGGTCGCCTGCTCGGCGAACACGTCGACGAGCTCGGCGAACGTGATCCGGCCGAGCGTCGGATCGTTGCTCGCGGGAAGAAAGCCGGTGGGGCCGATCGCTCCGGCGACGAATCGCTGCTCACCGGCCGCGCGGCGGGCGATCTCCGCGGCCTTGAGGTTGATCTCGTGCGTGTGAGCCTCGAGACCCCACTCGCCCAGCTTCAGGCGGGACGCCTGAAACGTGTCGGTCTCCAGCACGTCGGCGCCGGCCTCGAGCATCGAGTTGTGCACGCCCTCGATGACGTCCGGTCGGTTGAGGACGAGCGCCTCGTGACAGCGACCCGGGAGGCGGTAGTCACGCTCCAGGCTCAGGTCGAACTGCTCGAGCGTCGCGCCCATCCCCCCGTCGTAGACGAGCGTCCGGCGGCGGGTGGCCTCGATGAAATCTCGCATCGGGGCGATGCTAACAACCTTGACAAGGGTGTGTCAAGGTTGGGGCTGGTGGTCGACCGCTACCGCGCCGTCCAGCCCATGTCCATCGTCACCGGCACACCCGTGAACGACCGCCCGCCCGGCCCGGCGAGGAACGCGACGACGTCGGCGACCTCGGAGGGCTCGATCAAGTCCTTGATCACGTGCGGTGCGAGGATGACCTGCTCCAGGACCTCCTCCTCGGACAGGCGGTGGGCCCGGGCCTGGTCGGTGATCTGGGCCTCGACAAGCGGGGTGCGCACGTAGCCGGGGCAGACGGCCGTGGCGGCGATGCCGCGCTCGGCGCCCTCCAGAGCGAGCGTCTTGACCAGACCCAGCACGCCGTGCTTGGCCGAGACGTATGCCGACTTGTACGGCGAGGCGACGAGGCTGTGCGCGGAGGCGATCGCGATGAAGCGCCCGCTGCCGGACTCGGCGAGCGCCTCCCAGCCATGGCGCGCCAGCAGAAACGGGCTTGTCAGCATCAGGTCGATGATCAGGTTCCACGTGTCGATGGGGAAGTCCTGGATGGGTGAGACGTGCTGGATGCCCGCCCCCGCAACGATCACGTCGAGCCGGCCGAAGCGATCCAGCGCGTCGGCAATCGCGTGCCGGTTGGCCTCGGCGTCGGTCAGGTCCGCCTGGTGCGGCGTCCCGGGCCCATCCGGATCAGGTTTCAGGTCGACGGACAGCACGTGCGCGCCGTCCTGCTCAAGCCGCGCGGCGACCGCGCGGCCGATGCCGCTCCCGGCGCCGGTGACGAGCGCGACGCGGCCGTTGGCCGCCCCTCGCGCGTGCTCCGCTTCCGTTCTGTCAGTCTCGGTCATGGTCGTCTCAGCTCACTCACGACTCCTGTGACGACGCCGACTCCCATCAGCGCGTGTGCGACGGCGTCTCGTAAGTTCCGCACGGGCTCAATCGTACGCTGGGAGAGGCCGCGTTCGGCAACGGCGAAAACGGTACTCGCTTTATAGGAGGCGGTCTGTGCGGGCGGCGTACGGGCGGCCGCGGCGGACCGGCGTCAGCGTGCATAGTGAGTTCGGCGGGTGGGTAGAAGAACGTCCATGCGAAGCGTCGTGCTGAATCTGAACGAGACCTATGAGGCCACAGCCGGCTCCGTCGTCGAGGCGAGGACCCGGATCGCTCAGGTTGCCGCCGGTGCGGGCGCGACGGCCAGTCAGGTCGACGCCGTCAGACTGGCGGCGTCAGAGGCCCTGACGAACGCGGTGGTCCACGCGTACCGGGACGAACCGGGCGGGATCCACGTCAACGCCGCCGTCGTCGCCTCCGAGTTGTGGATCCTCATCTCCGACGACGGCTGCGGCCTTCAGCCGCGGGCCGACCGGCCCGGGTTGGGACTGGGGCTGGGGCTGATCTCGCAGGTCTCGGACGATTTCGCCATCGTCTCGCGCGCCTCCGGCGGCACCGAGGTGCGGATTCGCTTCAACCTGGCCGACGGCACGCATGAATCACCGGCGGTTGAGCCGGCGACCTACCCGGGCTCGAGACGCGACGTGCGGCCCGCGGGCTTCTCGCGCTCGATGTCCACGGCCTGAGCGCCCCTCGCGGACGGGGTCAATCCCGGGGATCGCGCTCCGCCGCCTCCTCGCCGGCCTCGCCGATCTTCTCGACGATCACGATCTCGCCGCGCCTCTCGACAACACGGTCGACTGCGGGCAGCTCGTGCCCCGCGAGGACCACGAAGTGCCGGGGATCGGATCGGATGCGCTCGTAATCGGCGCGAGTCAAGGTGAGCAGCATGTTGCACCCCAGCCGCGCGCACTCGCACCGAAAGGCGATTGGCGCGCCGGCTCCGCCCGCCCAGCCGGGCCACTGACCGCGCTCGATTCCCTCGTTGACCTTCCGGAACACGTCCTCGTTGGCGGCGAGCCGCCGCCCTGGCTCCTCCTGCATCGGTGTCCTCCCAGCATCAGATCCCTATCAGCCTCCCGGCAGCCGCGGCGGCAGACAGCGCCTCGATGGTTCGCGCCTGCCCGACCGCGTCCGCCCGGCCCAGCACCGGCGCGGCCTCGCCGCGGATCGCCGCCGCGAAGTTGTCAGCCTGAAGCGTGTACGGATTGGCCGGCGGGACCTCGATCCGCTCGACGGTTTCCCCGCGCCGGAGCTCGATCCCCGGCGACCGGCAATGCCACGGATCCCGAACGTACAGCGTGGCGTCCTCGCCCACCACCTCCAAATCGTGGCGGGCGGACAGGACGAAACCCACGTCGAAGTGCGCGAGCACGCCGTGTGCGCAGCGCATTGACCCCACGAACGTGATGTCGACCCCGTCACCGCCGATCACCGCCAGCGCGCCGGCCTCCTCCGCCTCGCCCGCGAGCATCCGAGCGGCGTTGACGCAGTAGCAACCGACGTCCATGAGCGCCCCGCCCTCGAGCTCCCGGCTCATCCGCACATCGGCACGATGGGCGAGGGGGAAGCTGAACGAGCCCCGGACCAGGCGCAGCCGGCCGATGGCACCGGCGGAGACGAGCTCGGCCAGCCGGGTCGTCTGCGGATGGTGGCGGTACATGAACCCCTCCATCAGAAGGCGCTGCTCCGCCTCGGCCAGGTCGAATGTGGCCTCGACGTCGGCCGCGCGGCGGCCCAGCGGCTTTTCGCACAGGACATGCTTGCCGGCCTCCAGCGCCCGCCGCGTCCATTCCAGATGCAGCGCGTTGGGGAGCGGGATGTACACCGCGTCGATCTCCGGGTCGTCAAGCAGCTCCTCGTAGGATCCATAGGCCCGGCCGATGCCGTGCTCGGATGCATAGGCATCGGCGCGGGAGCGCTCCCGGCTGGCGACCGCGAGCACGTCGCAGACGCTGGATCCCGCGATCCCGGCGAGGAACTTCTCGCTGATCCGGGCTGTCGACAGGATCCCCCAGTGCACGGTCACGGCTGGGGCACCCGTCTTCGGTCAGGCGCCGGGCTCCGCCGACCGGCCGGGTGTGGTCTCGCCCGGGAGCGTGGTGGCCGGGGCGTCCTGCGACTCACCGTTGATCGCGCCCTTGAAGTCATGCAGACCGCGTCCGATCGCCCGCGCCGCCTCCGGGAGCCGCTTGGGCCCGAGCACGAGCAGCGCGACAGCCAGAATCAGAAGCAGGTGCGTGGGCTGGAGAATGTCGCTGATGAGCATGCTGTGGAGAGTACAGAGTGGCTGAGCGCGCGACAGGCTTTGCGCCGGGCCGAGTCAACCTGATTGGCGAGCACACCGACTACAACGATGGTCTCGCGCTGCCGTTCGCGATCGAGCACGGGGTGACCGTCACGGCGGCTCGCGGCGACGACGGCCGGGTGTCGGTCTTCGCGGCCGACCTCGACGCCCACGACAGCTTCGATCCGCAGTCACCCACACGCGTCTCCGGCTGGCGCGCCTTCGCGCGCGGGGTCGTCGCCGAGCTCGCCGCGGCCGGCTGCCCGGTGGAGGCGACGCGCCTGGAGATCAGGGGGTCCGTCCCGCGCGGTTCCGGACTCTCCTCCTCGGCGGCCCTGGAGGTGGCCCTGTGCCTCGCGGCATTGGGGGTCAGCGACTCGCCGATGCCGGACAGGCTCGATCTGGCGCGGCTCTGCTCGCGGGTTGAGAATGACTGGGTGGGAGCGCAGACCGGTCTGCTCGACCAGATCGCCTCGCTGTTCGGCGAGCCCAACAGCGCGATGCGGATCGACTTTCGCTCGCTGGACATCCAGCGAGTGGCGCTCGAACTCGGCGACTACGCGCTCGTGACGCTCGACTGCGGCCAGCGCCACGCCAACGCCCGCGACGTGGGCGGGGGAGCCGATTCCGAGGCCGGCTACAACCAGCGCCGCCGGGAGTGCGCGCGCGCCTGCGAGCTGCTGGAGATCGACAGCCTGCGGGACGCGACCATCGAGATGGCCGCCCGGCTGCCGGATCCGCTCGCCGACCGCGCGCGGCATGTCGTCTCCGAGAACGAGCGGGTCGACGCGACCGTCGGCGCCCTGGAGAGCGGGGATCTGGAGCGGGTCGGCGACCTGCTCAACGCCTCCCACGCGAGCCTGCGCGACCGGTATCAGGTCTCGACCCCGGCGGTCGAGGAGACGGTGGCCCGCCTGCGTGACGCCGGCGCGATCGGCGCCCGGATCATGGGCGGAGGCTTCGGCGGGCACGTGCTGGGGTTGATGGCTCCGGGAACCGAGCCCCCGGCGGGGGCAATCGCCGTCTCACCCGGACGCGGCGCGCGCCTGATCCGTTAGCGCTAACATCCTGTCCAGCTCCGGAGGGCGCCGCCGGAGGGTGGAGAGGAGTGACGATGGACGTCGAGGACGACGAGACAGCGCCGGCCCCGCGGGGGAGGCCGGCCGTGATGTCCGACGTCGGACGGCTCGCCGGCGTCTCCCACCAGACGGTCTCGCGAGTGATCAACGGCAGCCGGCACGTCAGCCCGGCCACCCGGGAGCGGGTTCTCGCTGCAATGCGAGAACTCGGCTATCGGCCCAACTCCATCGCCCGCGCCCTGGCCACCGGCCGCACCCGGACCGTCGGCGTGGTCACATTCGACACGTCCCTGTACGGGCCGGCGTCGACGCTCTTTGGGATCGAGCGCGCGGCCCACGAGGCCGGCTACTTCATCACCATCGCGAGCCTGAAGGCACTTGACCGGGGGTCGGTGCTCCACGCCATCGACCGACTCCGGGTGCAGGGCGTCGACGGGATCCTGGCCATCGCCGCCGAGCAGGAATCCGCCGAGGCTCTGCTGCACGCCCCCCTGGATATACCGCTCGTGGCGGTCGAAGCGGGGCCGGAGCGGGGGATCCCTGTCGTCGCCGTCGATCAGCACAGGGGCGCTGAGCTGGCGACGCGTCATCTCCTCGAGCTTGGTCATCGCACCGTTCATCACATCGCCGGCCCCCTCGGTTCGATCGAGTCCCAGCAGCGGGCCGGGGGATGGCGAGCCGCCCTCGAGGCCGCCGGGGCGCCGCGACCGGAGCCGTTGATCGGCGATTGGAGCGCGCGCGCCGGATATCACCTGGGACGGCGGCTGACCCGCGACCGCTCCGTCACCGCCGTGTTCGCCTCGAGCGATCAGATGGCGCTCGGCGTTCTGCGAGCGATGCACGAGGCCGGCCGGCGGATTCCGGAGGAGGTGAGCCTCGTCGGCTTCGACGATCTGCCGGAGTCCTCGTACTTCACGCCCCCGCTGACGACGGTCCGTCAGGACTTCGGTGAGGTCGGCAGCCGTAGCCTGCGCATCCTCGTGCGCGCGATCGAGAGCGTGGCCGCGGGCGCCCGTCCACCGGAGGGGTCTCTGGTGTCCCCAGAGCTCGTCGTCCGCGCGAGCAGCGGTGCTCCGGCCGGCTGACGCATGCATTGACAGCGGTTTCATGTGACCGCTAACATTCCGGCGTCATGTGCTTTGACGGAGGAAGTGAAGGAACGCTGTCCGCCGCGGAGGAGCGTAAATTTACTTCCCGTTAATACGGATGGACACGGCCGCGGCCGTGTGAAACCGTTACCTGGCGCCACCCGGGGCGCGCGAGACATACAGCAATCTGGGGGCGCGAAAGCGCCTTCGCGTCGAGGGGAGAATCCTTTATGACGGTTTGGAAACGGGCCATCGCGCCCACGCTCGTCGCGGCCGCGCTTGTCGCAGGCTGCGGCAGCTCGGGCTCGAGTTCGAGTTCGAGTTCGAGCTCCGCGAGTAGTTCCAGCGCAGGGACGTCGTCGGCAGCCGCCTCCGGCGGTGCGACGCCGAGCATTTCGACAAGCTCGTTCACGAACGACTTCACCGCGATGGCGGCACTGAAGTCGCTGGCCGCCTCCGGCAAGGGCAAGATCGCGGCGATCCTGCCGGACACCACCAGCTCGACGCGGTACGTCGAGTTCGATCAGCCGGACATCCGGAAGGCGCTGCTGGCCGCCGGCGTGCCCGCGTCGGACATCATCATCCAGAACGCCCAGAAGAGCGATTCGACGTTCCTGACCGACGCGCAGTCGGACATCACGAACGGCGCGTCGATCATCCTGAGCGACCCGGAGGACTCCGGCACCGGCGCCGCGGTGGAGAAGTACGCCGCCGCCCACGGCGCCAAGGTCATCGACTACGACCGCCTGACGCTCGGCGGCAGCCGCCCGTACTACGTGAGCTTCAACAACGTGACGGTCGGCAAGGTCATGGGCCAGGGTCTCGTCTCCTGCGTGGCCGCCTGGAAGGTCAAGAAGCCGCAGGTCATCGTCATGCGCGGTGATCCGACCGACAACAACGCGACGTTGTTCTTCACGGGCTACCACGGGGTCCTGCAGCCGCTGTTCAGCGGCGGGAGCTGGACGGACGTCGCCAACCCCGCCGGGACGTGGACGCCGCCGACCGCCGCGACCGAGTTCGAGGCGGCCTTCACGGCGCACAAGAACGCGAACGCCGCCCTCATCCCCAACGACGAGAACGGCGCGCCGATCATCACGTACCTGAAGAGCCAGGGCGTCAAGCCGGACACATTCCCGACCACCGGACAGGACGCGACCCTCACGGGGCTGCAGAACGTCATCTCGGGGTATCAGTGTGGGACGGTGTACAAGCCGATCTACAAGGAAGCTCAGGCCGCGGTGGCCCTGGCCCTGTATCTGCGGGCCGGGAAGACGCCGCCGTCCTCGCTGCTGAACGGAACCACCGAGGACATCAACGAGAAAAAGGCCGTGCCGTCGGTGCTGCTCCAGCCGATATGGGTAACACCGAAGAACATGAGTTCGACGGTCATCAAGGACAACTTCGTGCCGGCCAGCCAGCTGTGCGCGGGGTCCTATGCCGCCGCCTGCAAGAAGGCGGGGATAAGCTAGTCCACGGGAAGTTCTGAAACACAAACGGTGCATTGCACCCGCCCGCTCACGAGCGGGCGGGTGTGCATGCCCAGGATGGCCATTTACATGAGCATTTCGCAGAGCGGCCTCGCCACGGGCGAGGCCCCTCAAAACGGCGGCGGGACGCTGCTGTCGCTGAAAGGGATCACCAAGACGTTCGGACCGGTGCGCGCGCTGACGAACGTGGACCTGGACGTGCCACCGGGAAAGGTGACGGCGCTCGTGGGCGACAACGGGGCCGGCAAGTCATCGCTGATCAAGACCGTCTCCGGCCTCTGGCCTCCGGATGGGGGACAGATCCTCTGGGAGGGGAGAGAGGTTCATCTCCACGGCCCCAGGGACGCCGAGGCACTCGGCATCACCACCATCTACCAGGACCTCGCGCTGTGCGACAACCTGGACATCGTTCAGAACATGTTCCTCGGACACGAGCCGCTGCAGCACCGCCTGCTCGACGAGGCGTCGATGGAGATCAAGGCGCGCGACACGCTCAAGGAGCTCAACGTGACCACGGTGCGCTCCATCCGCCAGCCGGTCGCCTCGCTGTCCGGCGGCCAGCGCCAGTCCGTCGCCGTGGCCAAGGCTGTGATGTCCGAGGCCCAGTTGGTGATCATGGACGAGCCGACGGCGGCGCTCGGCGTGGCCCAGACAAGCATGGTGCTCAACCTGATCAAGACGCTGTCTTCGCGCGGCGTCGCGGTGCTGGTCATCTCGCACAACCTGGTTGACGTGTTCGAAGTCGCCGACCGCATCGCCGTCCTATACCTCGGACAGCTCGTGACCAGTGCGCCGGCCTCCGAGTTCGACCGTCAGAGCGTGGTCGAGTACATGACCAGCGGAACCGCCGGGCGGCAGGCGGGCAACGGCGCCCCGCAGAGCGCGGCGTAGAGGAGGAGAGACGTGAACGATTCCCCTGACACCACGGGCGCCGAAACTCCGACTCCGGCGGGAACGGCGACGACGCCGCCCCCGGCCGGCCCCAACGGCTCCGGGCTCGACGAGGCCGCGCTGGCCGCGGTCGCCCCGGAGGTTCTCGCCGGATCGCTCACCGAGTACTTCCAGGCGTGGGGGCGCCGGATCCGCAACGGCGAGAGCGGCGCGCTCCCGGTGCTCGTTGGACTCGTCGTCATCGTCATCTTCTTCCAGGTCGAGCAGTCGCAGTTCCTGTCCACAGGCAACCTCGTCAACCTGTTCGTCCAGGCGGCGGCCTTCATCCTGTTCGGGGCGGCCGAGGTCTGGGTGCTCATCCTGTCGGAGATCGATCTGTCCGTCGGCTACGTGGCCGCCGTCGGCGCCTTCGTCATCGCCGAGCTCATCGCTGCGCCGGTCAACTTCCCGTGGTGGCTGGGCATCATCGGCGGGCTCGTCGTCTGTGCCGCCATCGGCCTGTTGCAGGGTTCGCTGATCACCCGCCTGGGGTTGCCGTCGTTCATCGTCACGCTCGGCGGCCTGCTCGGCTTCGAGGGCGTGATGCTCGAGCTGGCCAACATCGACAAGACGGCCGTCGGCGGCGTCATGTCGCTCAGCTTCAGCAGCCCGGTCTACAACCTCGTCAACGCGAACATGAGCGTGGCGCTCAGCTGGATCGCGCTCGTGGTCGCGCTGGCGATCTTCGCTGCCGTGACCATCACGTCCGCGACCCGGCGACGACGACACGGGTTGAGCGCTCCGCCGATCAGCATCTCGATCCTCACGATCGCCGTCACCGCGATCGCCGGCGTCGTGCTCGTCCTCATCTGCACGCTCAACCGCGGCAACCTCACGCCGCTCAGGGGCGTGCCGTGGGTAATCCCGATCGTCCTCATCATCATCCTCATCTACTCGTTCTTCCTGGGGCGGTTCCGCACGGGACGCTACGTCTACGCCATCGGCGCCAATCCGGAGGCGGCCCGCCGGGCGGGCATCAACGTCGCCCGGATCCGGACCTTCGGCTTCATCATGGCCGCCGTCACCGCCGGGCTCGCCGGCCTGGTGTACATGTCGCGCCAGGGCTCGATCTCGACCGACATCGACGGCGGCAACCTCGTGCTGTTCGGCGTGGCGGCGGCGGTCATCGGCGGCACCAGCCTGTTCGGTGGCAAGGGCAAGATGTTGCATGCCCTGCTCGGCGGCTTCGTCATCGCGGCCGTGTTCAACGGGCTGGCGCTGATGGGCATCAGCGCCGCCGGTCAGGACATTGCCACGGCGATCGTTCTCATCGCGGCGGTCACGCTCGACTCGCTGGTCAGGCGGCGGGCGACCGCCCGCTGACACTCGCCGTGAGCCGGGCGCCGCTTCCGAGCGACGCCCGGCACAATGGTGCCCATGAGCGAAGCGGGAATGCGCGCGGCAACAGAGAAGATGCGCGCCGCCGGGGCGCATCCGGAGGCGATCCGCGCCTTCGAGAGCGCCTACCGCCGCCTGGAGTCCAGCGAGGAGGCGCTGCTGCCGAGCGCCGATCTCGAGCCGGCCGGGGACGTCCCGGCACTCGACGATCTGGCGGACGCCGATGCGGCGGACGCGCTCGGGTCGGTCGCCGTGATCAAGCTCAACGGCGGACTGGCCACCACGATGGGTCTGCAGCAGCCCAAGTCGCTGATGGAGGCCCGCGACGGGCGCTCCTTCCTGGAGATCATCATCGGCCAGACGCTGGCGCTGCGCCGCCGGTACGAGGTGGGCCTGCCGCTCGTGCTGATGAACTCCGATGTGACCCGGGAGCCGACACTCGAGGAGTTGGCCCGCCATCCGGACATCGGCGAGGAGGGGATCCAGCCGGATTTCCTCCAGAGCATGATCCCCAAGCTCGACGCCGAGACGCACGAGCCGATCAGCTGGCCGACGGCGCCGGCGCTGGAGTGGTGCCCGCCCGGGCACGGCGACGTGTATGGGGCGCTCCGGCGGTCCGGGATGCTCGACGCCCTGCTCGAGCGCGGGTATCGCTACGCGATGATCTCCAACTCCGACAACCTGGGGGCGCGGCTCGACGCCCGGATCCCCGCCCACCTCGCCCAGGAGCAGCTCCCGTTCCTGATGGAGGTCGTTCAAGGCACCGAGGCCGACCGCAAGGGCGGCCACGTCGCCCGGCGCAGGGCCGACGGCCAGCTGGTGCTGCGCGAAACGGCCCAGACTCCGGAGGAGGACGAGGAGTCGTTTCGCGACTACCGCCGCTGGCGCTACTACAACACCAACACCCTCTGGGTCGACCTCCAGATCCTCGCCGACACGCTTCACCGCCTGGACGGGGTGCTCGATCTGCCGCTGATCGTCAACCGCAAGACGGTCGATCCCCGCGACCCGGACTCGCCGGCGGTCCTCCAGCTCGAGAGCGCGATGGGAGCCGCGATCGAGAGCTTCTCCGGCGCTTCGCTCCTGCTGGTGCCGCGCACGCGATTTGCTCCGGTCAAGACGACCGACGATCTCCTGGTCCTGCGATCCGATGTCTATGAGATCGGCGAGGATCTCGACGTCGAGCCCACGCCGGACCGGGCCGACGGCCTCCCGTACGTCGAGCTCGACAAGCGCTTCTACAAGCTGATCGACGACTTCGAGCGCAGGTTCCCGGAGGGCCCGCCCTCCCTGCGCGAGGCGGAGCGGCTGGTCGTGCACGGCGACGTCACGTTCGCCGCGGACGTGCGCGTCCGGGGGGCGGTGCGCCTCGAGGTCGACGAGCCGACGACGATCGAAGCGGGAACGCTGCTCGCGCCATCGTCGTGACGCCTGAGCCGGCCGCCGGCGCCGCCACCCCCCAGGGAGTGATCACGATCGTCCTCGCCGACGACCACGAGCTGGTGCGGGCGGGGCTGCGGCTTCTGCTCGAGGCCGAGGCGGACTTCACCGTCGTCTCGGAGGCGGGTGACGTCGCGGCGGCCGAGCGGCGGGTCGCCGCTCATCGCCCGGACGTCCTGGTGCTCGACCTCAACATGCCGGGTGGCTCCAGCATCCCCGCCATCGCGCGGATCCGGCAGGCGACGCCGACCACCCAGGTCGTCATGCTGACGATGCAGAACGATCCGGAGCTGGCCCGGGAGGCGCTTCAGGCGGGAGCGAGCGGATACGTGCTCAAGGAGGCCGCCCGGGGCGAGCTGATCCAGGCGATCCGGTTCGCCGCGGTCGGCCGGACCTACCTGAACCCGGAGCTGGGGGCGCGGCTGGCTGCGGGAGCGCCCCGCCGGAGAGGCAGCCCGGACGATCTCAGCGCCCGCGAGGTCGAGGTGCTCCGGCTGATCGCCCTCGGTCACACCAACATCGAGATCGCGACGCGGCTGTTCTTGAGCGTGCGAACCGTCGAGTCGCACCGAGCGCACATCCAGCAGAAGACACGCCGCAGCTCGCGCGCCGACCTTGTCGCGTATGCGCGGGACCACGGGCTGCTCTGACGCGCCTCCGCTAAGCTCTACAGCCTGTGGTGGTTTTCCCCACATCCGAGGTGGGGTAGCCGTGGACGCCGCACGGGTGATCGTTGATCGGAGCATCGTCCTGGGGTACGGCAGCCTCGGTCTGGCCGCGCGCCGGCGCCTGCCCGCATGGCCGTGTTTCGCCCGATCATGCGCACCCCGGCGCGGGGCGCCGACACGATCGTCTGGCCGGGAGCCGCCCCGGAAGCGCTCGGAGACGGTGGCGGGTTTTGGCACGACCGTCGGCGGCGGCCGTCGCACTACCTGATCGGGCCGCCGGCAGACTCTGCGCAGGACCGCCAGAGGCTGTGGGACACGTGCCGGTCGCTCGTGGAGCAGGCCGGGATCACGGTCGGTGAGTAGTTAGGCCTGTCCCGGCCTGTCCTGACCGTGTTGGAGCGCAGGCGACCCGGGCGAAACGGCATGGGCAACGAAGATGGGGAGGACGGAGCGCTGTCGGCTGTCGCCGGGCGGGGGAGCCGTGCATAACGTGACAATCCGGCTTCGCCGCGAAGATCGCCACAAGTGGGCTGTCCACTTCAGTATCCCGGGTTCAGGCGCGGCTCGGCTGAGGCAACCGGTGGGGGCGGGGACGGGCCGAAACGACCCAGCCGCGGCTCCCCGGCTGGGCCCGGTCACACGTCGGCCTCCCCACAGGCTTTGGGGGCTCATGCGTCCTATACACGCGTAATCCCCCAAACCCCCTCCCGGACGCGCACCTTCACGGCTGACGACGGGGGAGCGAACTGAAGAGCCCACTGCCACAAATTCGGGGCTATATACCTGCATCCGGTGACAGACCCCTGGGCGGAGGCGTGATTTGGCGCGTGGTGCACGCCAGAAACCGGGGCAAAGGGCTGAACGGGGTCGTTTTGGGCCTGCGGCGACGCCCGGGCCGCCATGCGTCTGTCTCCGGAGGGAGCGTCAGGCTACTTCCGGCGCCCACGCACCGGCGGCCGCCCAGCCCCGCCCGCACCCGCTATCTCGTCGCGCTTGGCCGGCCGAGCGGCGGACCGGGGCACCGGCGCCACGATCGCGGCGTCGCGCGCATCGGCGGGGATGACCCGGCGGCCCTTGACGGTGGCCAGGACGGCGTGCTGGCCTCCGCTGGCCACCCAGCTAACCCGGGCGTCCCGGTAGCGCAGCAGCGCGCTCCACGTGTCCTGTCCGACGATGCCGTCGGCGGTGAGCCCGTGTGCCGACTGGAAGGCCTCCACGTCGAGGAGGGTGTGGTAGCCGAAATCCCCGCTGACGGCGATCGGATACCCGGCCGAGATCAGATGCTCCTGGGCCCAGACGACCATGTCGCCCTGCGCGCTCTGGCCGACATCGGCCATCACGTTGTACGGAACGTAGCCGGGGAGCGTGCCCGCGGGGCGGGAGATGGCCGTCCAGTCCGAAGGGCTGGCCTCCTGCCAGTCCCACCAGCTGATGCCCGGGGCTCCATATGCGCGCGAGAGCTGGCGAAAGCGGACGATCTGGTGCGCCGGCGGGTTCGAGAAGACCTGCCCCAGGGGGAAGATTGGGCGCTGGTAGACGAGGTTGAAGGAATACGTGTGGGCGAAGACGCTGTCGGTCGTGACGCCGATGTCGCGCCAGTACATCTGCGGGACGTTGTACTGAGCGCCGCCGGGACCGAGGAACACCGAGTACGGGAACGCCGGGTGGTAGTCGACGTACGGAAAGCCCGCGAGCGCGAGCGGATAGCCGTAGCCGATCAGGGCGCGCAGCCGCCGGATGTAGGTCTGGGCCGAGATGTATTTGCCCTCGTACTCCGACTCGGCATCGATGATCAGGCAGTCGGCTCCGTCCTTGACCGCGTAGGACCCCAGATAGGCCTCGGTGACCGGATGGGTGCCGTAGACGTACTGCCAGGCGCAGACCTGCAGGCCCGCCGCGTGCAGCTGGGCGACGAGCGGGGCATTGAACTGCGACCACGGGCTGGTGCCGTCGCTGGACTTGATCATCAGGGTGCCGATCCCGTACTGATGGGCGGTGGCGATGATCTGCGACACGTTGCCGGCGTCGACGGCCGGCATCTCCCAGATCCACATCGCCCGTCCGGCCAGGGGGTTTTGGCGCGCAGCGGCGACGGCCGGTAGCGCGAGCGCGGCGGACACGACGAGGATGATCAGGTGCAAGCGGCGCAGCCGGCGGCGTCCGAATCGCCGGCCACCGCGCGCCCCGCGGACTTCCAGCATACGGCGAGCCACCGTAGCGGAAAACCCGCGGGTTTCCCGCAAGTTGCGGTGCGATCGCGCTTCGCGCGATCGCATTGGGAGATCGCCTTGAGGGCGATCTCCCGGGCGCGCTGGGGCAGCCGGGGATCACCTCGAGGAGATCTTCCAGGCCCATCGCCGCCAGGCGATGGGCCAGGCGCTTCCCGCCGCCCCCTGCGACGGGAAGCGCCCCGCAGCTACTTAACGAAGAGGATCTCCGAATACTTCGGCAGCGGCCAGAGGTCGTCGGCGACGACCTTCTCGAGCCGGTCAGCCGCTTCGCGCACGGCCTCCATCGCCGGGACCGTCGCGTCGCGCATGTACTCGGCGTGCTTGAGGATGTCGTCGTGGGGCTGGTTCTCGGCCAGGTTGGCGGTCTCCAGGTCCCGGATCGCGTCAACGAACCCGCTCAGCAGGCCCTCGGTCTCGGACGCCAGCTCGGCGAGCTGGGCGCCGAGCAGCAGGCCGATGTGCCGCGCTGCCGCCGGGAGCAGCATCGTCCTGGCGATCGATGCGGCCGTCTCGGCCTCGATGTTGAGCCTGGTGACGTACTGCTCGAGGAAGACCTCGTAGCGCGACTGCAGCTCACGGGGCGACAGCACGCCGTAGTTGGAGAACACCTCCTCGGTCTGGTCGGTGAGCAGGTACGGCAGCGCGTCCGGGGTGGCACGGAGGTTGAGCAGTCCGCGCGAGGACGCCTCCGCATGCCACTCCTCGGAGTAATTGTCGCCGCCGAACACGATCTGCTTGTTGGCCGCGTAGCTGCGCTGGAGGATCGGGCGCAGCGCGGCCTCCAAGCCGGCGCCGCCCTCGAGCGCGTCCTCGAGCTCCTCGGCGAGATAGTCGATCGCCTCGGCGACGATCGTGTTGAGCACGGTGTTGGGGAGCGAGAGCGACATGCTCGAGCCGAGTGCCCGGAACTCGAACTTGTTGCCGGTGAACGCGAACGGACTCGTGCGGTTGCGGTCGCCGCCGTGCATCGGAAGCGGCGGCAGCACCGGGGTGCCGAGGCCGAGGAAGGACTCCGGCGTCGACTCGCCCACTTCCCCTCGCTCGATCGCGCCGAACACCTTCTCCAGCTCGGAGCCGAGGAAGATGGAGATGATCGCCGGCGGCGCCTCGTTGGCGCCGAGGCGGTGGTCCTGGCCGGGCGAGGCGATCGAGGCCCGCAGCAGGCCCTGATGCTTGTTCACAGCCTGGATGACGGCCGCACAGAAGAACAGGAACTGCAGGTTCTCATGCGGGGTGTCGCCGGGCTCGAGCAGGTTCTCGCCGTCGTCGGTGCCCATCGACCAGTTGTTGTGCTTGCCGGAGCCGTTGACGCCCGCGAACGGCTTCTCGTGCAGGAGGCAGACGAGCCCGTAGCGCCGAGCGACGTTCTGCATCACCTGCATGGTCAGCTGCTGGTGGTCGGCGCCGACGTTCGAGTTCTCGAAGATCGGCGCCAGCTCGTACTGGTTGGGCGCGACCTCGTTGTGGCGGGTCTTGACCGGGACGCCGAGTCTCTGCAGCTCGCGCTCGGTGTCCAGCATGTAGGCCAGGATCCGCTCCGGGATGGAGCCGAAGTAGTGATCGTCGAGCTCGTGGCCCTTGGGCGGCTTGGCGCCGAACAGCGTGCGCCCGGTGGTCACCAGGTCAGGGCGCTCGAAGTAGTACTGCTCGTCGATCAGGAAGTACTCCTGCTCCGGGCCGACGGTGGTGAACACGCGCGCGGCGCGGCTGTTGCCGAACAGCCTCAGCGCCCGTATCGCCGACTTCGACAGGGCGTCCATCGAACGCAGCAGGGGGATCTTGTGATCGAGCGCCTCGCCCGTCCAGGACGCGAACGCCGTGGGGATGCAGAGCAGCGCGCCATTGGGGTTCTCCAGGATGAACGCCGGGCTCGTCGGGTCCCACGCGGTGTAGCCCCGGGCCTCGAACGTGGCCCGGATGCCTCCCGTCGGGAAGGAGGAGGCGTCAGGCTCGCCCTGGATCAGCTCCTTGCCGGAGAACTCGGCCAGCGCCGTCCCCTCGCCCGTCGGGGCGTAGAAGCTGTCGTGCTTCTCCGCCGTCAGCCCGGTGAGCGGCTGGAACATGTGGGTGTAGTGGGTGGCGCCCTTCTCCAGCGCCCACTCCTTCATCGCCAGGGCCACGGCGTCCGCGAGGGTCGTATCCAGCGCCTCGCCCTTGGCCAGCGTGTTCGAGAGCCTTTTGTAGACGTCCTTGGGGAGCCGCTGGCGTTGGATCGCCGGGCTGAAGACGTTCTCTCCGAAGATCTGGTTGTCGGAGGCGGTGAGATCAGGGGCCCCGATCTCGTGCCCATTGAGGTCCCACTTGGTAGCCAGGACGTTCTTCTGACGAATAGCCATGCTCTGTTGTCGTTCCTTCCTATCGGCCTCGGCGGCGGAGGCACGCGTAAATGACCAGTCTCAGCGAGACGTGAGCCGTTAGGGTAGGAGACGTTTGCGCAGTGGTCACTATCCCAATGGCCAAACCGGTCGGCGGGCGGCCGGCCGGACGGCGGGAAATCGCTTCGCGATTCCCTTGCGGGATCGCTGGCGCGATCCCGGGCGAACGGGGGGTCCGGAGCTCGGGGATCGCCGCGGCGATCCCCGCCGCGGGCGCTCGCCGGCCGGCGACGGTGGCAAACCAAGGCGGGCGCCAGCCCGCCTCCCAATCCGGATAAGCTCGAAAGCATGCCCCAGAACGCCGAGACAGGGCCGGCGTCGGTCTACGTTCCGGATCCGAATCGCTACGAGCGGATGGAATACCGCCGCTCTGGCCGCAGTGGGCTGCAGCTGCCGCCGATCTCGCTCGGCCTGTGGCAGAACTTCGGCGACGATCGGCCGCTCGGCATCTCCCGGGCGATTCTGCGGCGGGCGTTTGACCTGGGGGTCACGCACTTCGATCTGGCCAACAACTACGGGCCGCCGTACGGCAGCGCCGAGATCAACTTCGGCCGGATCCTGGCCGAGGATTTCGCGCACCTGCGCGACGAGTTGGTCATCTCGACGAAGGCCGGCTACGACATGTGGCCCGGCCCGTACGGCGACTGGGGCTCGCGCAAGTACTTGCTCGCCAGCCTCGATCAGAGCCTGCAGCGGATGGGGCTCGAGTACGTCGACATCTTCTACTCGCATCGCTTCGATCCGGAGACCCCGCTCGAGGAGACGATGGGCGCGCTGGACAGCGCGGTCCGCGCCGGCAAGGCGCGATACGTCGGCATCTCCTCGTACTCGCCGCGGCGCACCGAGGAGGCCGTCGAGATCCTGCGCCACCTCGGCACGCCGCTGCTCATCCACCAACCCTCGTACTCGATGTTCAACCGCTGGATCGAGGGCGGGCTGCTCGACGTGCTCGAGCGCGAGGGCGTGGGCTGCATCGCCTTCTCCCCGCTGGCCCAGGGCCTGTTGACCAGCAAGTACCTCGACGGCGTCCCGGCGGACTCACGCGTGCGCCGCGGCCAGGCGTTCTCCGAGGACCTGATCACCCCGGACAACATCGAGCGCGCCCGGGCGCTCAACGAGATCGCCCGCCGCCGCGGGCAGACGCTGGCGCAGATGGCGATCGCGTGGACGCTGCGCGACCCGCGCGTCACCTCGGCGCTGGTCGGCGCCTCGAGCGTCAGCCAGCTCGAGGACAGCCTCGGCGCGCTTCAGCGGCTGGACTTCGACGACGCCGAGCTCGCCGAGGTCGACGAGCACGCGACCGACGGGCAGGTCAACATCTGGGAGCAGTCCTCAAACGCGTAGCCGGCGCCGGTTACGGCCGGGGGCTTTGGGGAATTCCTGTCGCTATACACAAGTCAGGCCCCAAACCCCCCCTGAACGGCGTCCACCGCCCGGCGCTGCCGGGCCCCCGAGATCGCCGCCAGGCGATCTCGCAAGCGTATCGCCCGCAGGGCGATGCGCCGGGGCCCCGAGATCGCCGCCAGGCGATCTCGCAAGCGCATCGCCCGCAGGGCGATGCGCCGCCCTCAGGGCGATGTCACGATCTGGCCGTTGTTGTTGACGTAGGTCTGCGGGGGCTTGGAGCCGACGGTGACCGTGAACGTCCCGTGCGGCAGGCCGCCGCCGGCGAGCACCGCCTTGGCCTTGCCGTTGAGTCCGGCGGCCACCTCCCAGGCGATGACGTGGCGCCCGGTCTTGACCGCCGTCACCGCCCAGTCGAACCGGGCGGTGTGACCCGGGGCGAGGCGGCCGAGCGCCCAGGTGTTGTCATATGCGGTCACCGCGGCGCCCTGGCCGCCGTTCCGGCAGCTGTACAGACACGGGCCGGGGGCCGTGTTGACGATCCACAACGGCCGCGACGGGTTGGCGAGGTATGACTGGCTGATGTCGGCGCCGAACGCCGCGGCGCTCGTGCCCTCGCCCGCGGGAGCCGGGTAGGCGCAGGTGACGTTGCAGATCGTCACCGCCACGTCCGGGATCGCCTTCGTGCCGGCGTTGCGTACGGCGATGACGAGGTGCGATGGCTGGGCGAGCTTCTGGGTCGCCGGGAAGGAGGCGGTGTCGACGGCGACGGGGAACGTGCCGTTCGGCTCACCCGCGGCCTGATTGGAGCCGCCGCCACAGGCCGAGATCGCGACGCCCGCGGCCAGCGCGGCGACGATCCCGCAGCTCCTCATTCTCCAGGCGCTCAAAGCGGGCCGAACATACCACGCACCCGGTGCCCGGCACGCCGGTTTGGGCACGCCCCGGCGACGGTTCCCACTTGGTCTTTGCATTCGCCGTGACGTAGTCTGTGCGGGCCCGTCCGGCGCCCACCGGAATATTGACCACTGCGAGGAACGAAGACCTTTGATCAGAGCTGTCGCCGACAGGACCTTCCAGCCGACGCGGTCGGTGCTGGAAGAGGTCGGCAACATGATGATCCTCACCGGGCGAACGCTCGTCTCGGCCGTTCGGCCGCCGTATCCGTACGGCAGCGAGTTCACCGGCCAATTCCTGTTCGCAATCCGGCTCTGCTGGTTTCCGCTGCTGATCTCGACGATCGCCTTCGGCTACGAGGCGCCGGGTCTGCAGGCCGCCAACTTCCTCGTGTTGTTCGGCGCGCTCGACCGACTCGGCGGCTTCTTCGTGCTCGCGTCGATCCGGGAGTTTGCGCCGTTCGTCGACGCGATCGTGCTCGCGGGTGTGGCCGGGACGGCAATCACGGCCGACCTCGGCGCCCGCAAGATCCGCGAGGAGCTCGACGCGCTCCAGGTGCTCGGCGTCGACCCGATCAAGAACCTCGTCGTCCCGCGCTTCCTGGCGCTGATGCTGGTGACCGGGCTGTTCGACATCTACGCGCTCATCTTCGGCGTGTTCGGCGGGATCCTCGCCACCGTCGTCAACCACGCCCCGCTCGGTCCCTTCTTCGCCACGTTCTTCAACAACGCCGAGACGACCGACCTGTGGGGGTCGGTGGTCAAGACGACGCTGTTTGGGGCGATCATTGCGATCGTCTGCTGTTACAAGGGCATGACCGCCTCCGGTGGAGCCGAGGGGGTGGGGCGCGCCGTCAACCAGGCGGTCGTCATCGCGTTCCTCGGCGTGTTCGCGTTCAACTACGCGTTCACGGAGACCCTGCTCGCCACCCATCCGGAGATCACCACGATCATCAAATGAACGATCTCATCCTCACCCCCAAGGGCTGGATCGAATCCTTCGGCGAGATCGTCAAGTTCGGCGCTCAGATGGTCCGCGACGTGGCCACGCTGCGCGTGCTCAAGTTCTTCGGCGAGGCGCTGCGCCAGGCCGGGATCCTGATCATCTCCTCGACGCTGGTGATCTGGGGCCTCGTGTTCATCATCGGCCTGGAGTGCGGACTGGAGGGCGGCTACTTCAGCTACAGCGACGGGACGCCCGCGTACTCCGGCGTGTTCGCGGCCTGGTGTGACCTTCGAGAGCTCGTGCCGCTCGTGTTCGGCTACATGATGGCGGCCAAGGTCGGCACCGGCATCGTCGCCGAGCTGGGCTCGATGCGGATCTCCGACGAGATCGACGCGCTCGAGGTGATGGGGATCAGCGGGATGCGCTTCCTGTGCGCGACGCGGCTGCTCGCGGCGCTGATGGTGCTGCCGTTCGTCTACCTCGCGTCGATCGGCGCCGGCTTCTTTGCCAGCTACCTCGCGGTCGTCCAGCAGCTCGGCTACGTCTCCTCCGGGGGGTTCTTCTTAATCTTCTGGGAATTCCAGAACCCTCCCGACCTCTTATACAGCCTGATCAAGGCGATGGCGATGGCGGTCGTCATCGTCATCGTCGGCTGCTATTACGGGTACAACGCGAGTGGCGGACCCGTGGGGGTGGGGACGGCGACTGCGAAGTCAATGGTCCTCAACCTCGTCTCGGTCCACCTCATCGGCATGCTCGGAACCCAGCTCTTCTGGGGCGCCAACCCCAGAGCACCGATCGGAGGGTAGATGGACGATCCGCGCAACGTCTCCGACCAGAGCGAGGAGCACAACGCCCAGGCGCGCGGGGCGGAGGTCGAGCTCTCACCCGAGGAGCGTCACGAACAGGTCACGAGCGCCGCGCCCGACGGTGGCGAGATCCAGGATCTGCCGGACGAGCCGGCCAGGGAGAGCGAGCGCGACGCGCAGCGCGCCCGGGCAGGGGAGGAGAACGGACGCGCGGACGACGGGCGGGGGTCGCGGGTGTCGGTCGTCGACGAGTCGCCGCCGCGTCCGGAGCCGCCTGATGGCGAATCAGACGACGAGTACAAGTGGCACACCTACAAGGTGTATCCGTCCGGGCGCCCCGACGCCGTCGAGTTCATCGACACCTACAAGTCGTTCGGTCGCTCGCACATCCTGCGGGGCCTGAACATGGGCCTCCCCGAAGGGATGGTCTCGATGATCCTCGGACCATCCGGCACCGGCAAGTCGGTCTGCATCAAGCACATGGTGGGGCTGCTCTACCCGGACAAGGGCGACATCCTCGTCCACGGGGAGTCGGTGCCGAACATGCCGGACGACGACCTGTTCGACATGCGCAAGAAGTTCGGGCTGCTGTTCCAGGACGGGGCGCTGTTCGGATCGATGAACCTGTTCGACAACGTCGCGTTCCCGCTGCGTCAGCACACCGAGAAGGGCGAGGACGAGGTCGAGGACATCGTCATGCGCCGCCTCAACGAGGTCGGACTCGGCCACTCTCGCACCAAGATGCCCAACGAGCTGTCCGGCGGGATGCGCAAGCGCGCCGGGTTCGCCCGGGCGCTCGTGCTGGAGCCGGACATCGTTCTCTTCGACGAGCCGGACTCCGGCCTTGACCCGGTGCGCACGGCGCTGCTCGGCGAGCTGATCCTCGAGATCCACCGCGACATGATGGACGAGGCCAAGGAGAAGCAGCGGGAGCATCTGCCGACGTTCTGCGTGATCACGCACGACATCATGAGCGCGCGGCGCGTCGCCGACTACATCAACGTCCTGTGGAAGGGGCGGATCGTCGAGGCCGGCCCCGCCGAGGACATGCTCAACTCAGAGAACCCGTTCATCCGCCAATTCCTCTCCGGGGAGTCGCAGGGCCCGCTGACGATGGACTGAGTGGCGCCCGTCCCCGCCGAGGTCGTGAGTTGGCAGCCGGTGGCGGCGCCGGCCGGCACGTCTGCCGGTAGCCTCAGGGCGTCATGAGGGCGAAGCGGTTCGAGCGGCTCAGCGGTGCTGCCGCGCGGCGACCGATCCTGACGGTGGGGATCGTGCTCGCGCTCGCGGTGGGGGGTGGGCTGCTCGCGCTCGGGCTGAGGCCATCGGCGGGGATCGACACGTTCGTCAGCGCCTCCTCGCCCAGCTACCGGGCCACCGCCGACGACGAGCGCCACTTCGGCGATCAGGCGGTGGTGATCCTCATTCACGAGTCGCTGCCGAACCTGGTGGAGACCAAGGACCTGGGGACGCTGACGCAGCTCGAGGCCTGCCTCGCCGGGCAGTACGCCGTCCCCAACACGACGCTGCACGCGTTCACGCCGGCGCCGGCCGGATCCCACGCGCCCTACGGGGGGTGGGGGAGCCCCTGCGGGAAGCTGATGAAGAGCCGGGCGACCCAGGTCGTCTACGGCCCGGGCACGTTCCTCAACCGGGCGGTCGCCGCGGTCAACACGCAGATCGGCTCGATGATGAGCAGCGTCAACACGGCGACGCACGCGGCCGAAACCCGCGCCTACCAGTTGGCGATCGGCAAGGGGATGAACAAGAAGCAAGCGCTGGCGGAGGCCAACGCGGCCGGCCAGCTCGAGTACCAGCAGCAGCTTCAGACGCTGGAGCAGATGGCGGTCAGCTCCGGCATCAACAGCACCCCCTCGATCGACGATCCCCAGTTCATCCCGCAGATCGTGTTCGACCAGACGCGCGGCGTCAACCAGCCCAAGGCGCGGTTCGCCTACCTGTTCCCCAACAAGAACTCGGCCCTGATCCAGGTGCGGCTGCGGTCGTCCCTGTCAGATCAGCAGCAGGCGCAGGCGATCTCGTGGATCCGGCAGGCGATCCGGATGCGGATGTTCCGCTCCCAGTACGGCGGGAGGTACACCGTCACGGGCGTGCCGGTCGTGATCAACGACCTGGCGAGCCAGATCACGGGCTCGATCGCGGGTCTGTTGATCGCCGCGCTGCTCGTGATGGCCGCGACGCTGCTGGTCGTGTTCAGAGCGCGCGTGAGGTTGCTCCCCCTGGCGATCGCGCTGGCGGCCACAGGCATCACGTTCGGGCTGTTGGCGCTGTTGGGGGCGGGGCTGACGCTGGCGTCGATCGCGGTGCTGCCGATCCTGATTGGGCTCGCCGTCGACTACGGAATCCAGTTCCAGGCGCGAGCGCAGGAGGCGCGGTGCGACGAGGACGCTGTGAAGCGCGACGGGCGTGCGCCGCTGTCCGCGGCCCAGGCGGCGTCCGTCGGGCAGGCGGTGGGGCAGGCCGCGCCGGCGATCGGCACCGCGGCTCTCGCCACGGGCACCGGGTTCCTCGTCCTTCTCCTGTCGCCGGTGCCAATGGTCCGAGGATTCGGGATGCTGCTCGTGGTCGGCATCGCCGTCGCCTTTGGATGCGCGCTGACGGCGGGCTCCGCCGCCCTCGTCCTGGCCGAGCGTGACGGCGGAGTTCTCGGCGCATCGCTGCGAGGCGCCCGCGACATCGCGCGCGCGCCGATGCGCGCAGTGGGCGTCGTCGTGCGCCCGCTGCTGCGCGGCTCGGCGGCGATCCTGCGCGCGGTCGGCCGCACGGCGGGTGAGATCATCACCGCCTCGCTGGCCGGAGCGGCCGACATGTTGGCGGGCGTGCGCCGGCGGCTCTTCAAGCGGCGGCGAGCGGCGCTCCTTGTGGGGGATCCGCTCCCGGAGGACGGAGGCCGGGACCGGCGGCCGCGGGCCGGTGGCGAGGGATTCGCCGGGCGGGTGGCGACCGCGGCCGTGGCACGACCCGGGCGCGTGCTGGCCATCGCGGCGGCGCTCGCCGTCATCGGCTGGGTCGCCGACACGCAGACCGCCGTGCAATCGGACGTCACGAAGCTCGTGCCGTCCTCGATGCCGGCGCTGCGCAACCTGAACATGCTGGAGAAGGTGACCGGCGTCTCCGGCGAGATCGACGTGACGGTGCGGGCGCACGACGTGGCGACGCCCCAGGTCGTCGCCTGGATGGTGAAGTACGAAAATGCGCTCCTGACCCACTACGGATACCTCGAGGAGACCGGCTGCGCCAAGGCGACGCTGTGCCCGGCGCTCTCGTTGCCGGACCTGTTCTCGACCGGGGGCCAGGCGCCCACGGCCGCCAGCCTGTCGCAGTCTCAGATCAACGGGTTGCTCGGCGCCGTGCCGTCATATTTCAAGGAGGCGGTGATCACGTCTGACCAGCACGAGGCGACGCTCGCGTTCGGCATTCGCCTGATGCCGCTGGCACGCCAGGAACAGGTGCTCGAGTACATGCGCTCGCGGCTGCACCCGCCCGCCGGAGTGACCGCCGCGCTGGCCGGGCTCCCCGTGCTGGCCGCGGACGCGAACGCGTCGCTGTCCTCGACCGGTCACCGCTTCCTGACGCTGATCGTGGGACTGCTCGCCGTGGGGCTCGTGCTGCTGATCGTCCTGCGCCGCGCCGAGCGGGCATTCGTCCCGCTGATCCCCATCGCGCTTGCCACCGGCTGGTCGTCGCTGATCCTGTTCGTGATCGGCATCCCGCTCAATCCGATGTCGGCCACGCTGGGCGCTCTGGTCATCGCGATCTCCACGGAGTTCAGCGTGCTGCTCTCTGAGCGCTACCGGCAGGAGCGGGCCGCCGGCCACGAGTTGAGCGCGGCCCTCGCCCGCACGTACCGGTCCACCGGCGCCGCCGTGATGGCCTCCGGCGTGACCGCCATCGCCGGGTTTGGGGTGCTCGTGTTCTCGGACATCACGATGCTGCGCGACTTCGGGTTCGTCACGCTCGTCGACCTGACGGTCTCGCTGGCCGGGGTGCTCCTCGTGCTGCCGGCGGCCCTCGCGCTGTCTGAACGCGGCGACGTGCTCGTGCGCCTCAGAGCGGTGGCGGACGCGGCGGGTGGCATCGTGGCGCGGCGCAGGCGCCGGCCGCGGGTGGCGTGAGCCGGCCCGCGGGCGCGCCCGGCTCGCCGGCGGGTGCCGGCCCGGACAGGCCGGGAGGGGCGGAGGGACCCGGAGAGGTGGAGGGACCCGGAGTGGCTGGGGGACCCGGAGGGGCGGGGGCGCCGGGAGGCGCGGAGAGGCCGGAGCCGCCCCCGTCGGTGCAGCGCCTGGACCCGGACCGTGTCGCACCGGTGCCTGCCGGAGGGGCCGGCGCGGCGGGCGGGGCGTCGTCACACGACCGGCCGCCGGCCGTGATCGACACACGGCCATACCGGTGGATCGTCGGTGTCATCGGTCTGATCCTGGTGGTGAGCTTCGCGGCCTACCAGTTCGTCACCCACGGGGTCACGTCGACCGGCGTGCCCGTCGGACATCGCCTGCGCCTGTTCGCTGCGCCGCTGGCCGACACGAACCTCAACGGCGATCCCAATCCCCACCCCACGTGCACGCTTGCACGCCATGATCCCCGGGCCCTCAACGTCTGCCTGATGGCCGGGCGCGGTCCCGTCGTCCTGGCGTTCTTCGTGAACGGCGCCTCGCAGTGCGAGCGCCAGGTGGACGCGCTCCAGGCGCTGTCGGCGCGATTCCCCTCCGTGCAGTTCGCGGCGATCGCGGTCAACGCCGGCCACGCGGCGACTGCCGCCGTCGTGAGACGACATCACTGGACAATCCCGGTTGCCTACGACCGCGACGGCGCCGTCCAGCAGCTGTACGACGTCGTCGCCTGCCCGATGGTGGAGATGGCCGGCCGGGGCGGGCTCGTCCGGAGCCGGCTCATCGGCGACCGCTGGCAGACGGCCACGGCGCTGGCGCCGTACGTGCGCGGCCTGATCAGCCGGGGCGGGCAACCTTCGTGATGAGCGCCTCCGGCCTCCGGCCGGGGTTCGTCGCGCCGGAGCTCAGCGCCGAGTTCCCGGGGCTCCGGTTGCTATGGGTTCACGCGGGGACGCGCGGGGGCTCCAGCCCGCCGGCGGTTCGCCGACGATTGCGCTCCCTGTCTGACCGGTGGCGGGGCGGCGGTGTGGTCTCGATGCGCGTCAAGCCCGTGCCGCACGCGTTCCGGGCCTTCTTTCGCCAGATAGGGCTCGATCCGGACGTCCAGCGGATCCCGAGCGAGCGGGCCGGGGTCAGCCGCCTGCTGCACGGGGAGTTTCGCTCGGTTGACCTGATCAGCGATGCGTGTTTGATCGCGCTGATCGAGACCGGGGTCCCGGTGTGGGCCCTGGATGCCGACGCGGTCGACGCGACCGGGCTGGGGATTCGTACGGCGACGGTCCACGATGCCGTGTCGGCGTCTGGGTCGGATCCGGGGCCGCCGGCCGGGAGCCTGGTGGTCGCCGACGGGAGCCGAGCGCATGCCGTGCTGTTCGCGGATCCGCCTGCGGGGCGCGGTGCCGGGCCGCGGGCGGGCCGCGTCGTCCTGTTCGCGCTTGGAGTCGACGGGGTGCCGGACATCCACATGGAGGAGGCCCTGTGGATCGCCACAGACCTCTTGCAGGCTCCCCGCTGAGGGGAGGGGAGGGCTCGCGGCAGGCGCCGGGCCACCTGGGTGCGGCACGCCCGGACGCCTCGGCGCCGGCCCTTGAGAATGCTAAGGTGCCGTTAGCTATGGGTGCAACGGCGCATCCCGGGCGAGAGCAGGGCGGTTCGCGGGTTCCGCTCACGGACGTCCTCGGCCGGCCCAGCGGTCGTGAGGCGCGTGCGGGCGAGGCGGCTGCCCGCCGGACGCTGCGGGCGCAGATCGGACGGCTCGAGCGGGAGCTGGCCGATGCCTTCGTCACCGCCTATCCGTTGGGCGGCCTGCCGCAGCCGGCCCAACCGTGGGGCGCGGCCCAACCCCGGCTCCTGGACCTCGGCGAGCTCGAGCGTGTCCGCGACGAGCTCACGGAACGGCTGCGCGAGGCGCGCGTCACGATCACTCGGCGTGCCGATGAACAGGCGCAGAAGCGCCTCGCGCTGGAGCTCATGCTGCTCAACCCGGCGGAGCATCGGTTTGAGCGAATCTCCTGCCGCGAGCTGGGCGACCCCGGCTGCGGCGTCTGGCAGGTGCGGCCGCGGCTGGGGCTGATTGGCATGCTGATGGGGTGGTGGCAGGTCAAGCTGTCCTCCGGCTGTCCGTTATCCCGGGGTCGCGGGCGCCTGCCCGTGGCCCGGCCCGGAGAGGCGTTCGTCCCCACGCCGCCTTGACGACGGCGACGGCGCCTCCATGTCGGCTGGGGGCCGCATGCGGGGGGTGCTGAGGACGGGCACCGGCGCCCTGCTCGTCGTCCTGATCATGTTCATCGGCAGCCTGGGGCTGTGGGTGGGAACGCCGCTGCTGTGGCTGTGGGTGGCGTCCCAGATCCAGGGAGCGACCGAATCGCTCGGTACTGCGCTCGCGGCTGCGTTCGCCGGCGTGCTCGTGACGATCGCCGTGCTGGCCGGGCTGCTCGCCAGGCTGAGCGACATCTACCGCTCCAACTGCCTGGCGCGCGGCCAGACCGATCCCGGGCACGTGATGCTCGAAGGGGTGCTCGTCGTCAGCGCCGGCGTCACGATCTTCGTCTTCGTGATCTGGTTCTTCTTCCTGGCCGGCGCCAGTCCGGTTCCGATCGGGATCAACCTCTGACCGTGGGGCCGGCGAGCGCCGGCCCGCTCGTGGACGCCGGACCGGACGTGCCTGCGGTTCGCCTCAGGCACGTCCGGCGCGGCCATCCACGCGTCTACCTACGCGCCGACCAGCTCCATCTCATGGCAGACGGGCTCTGCGAGGGAGCCTGCCACCAGCTCACGGCACGCCGATTCTTGGAGCGAACTCGCCAGCATTCGCCGTTGGCGATCGGTCAGAGTTCCGACCGGCTTCGTCTCGACGATGTGACAGCGGGAGAGGAACTTCCGGCACCTCGTACTGCCCCAGCGCCGCTGACTCATCAAGAGGTCCCCGATGGGCCAGCTGTGCGCGGCGTCAGGACAACTGAGAATGACCTCCGCGGCGGAGAGCTCCCCGACGGCGATGCGTCGCTTCAGCGCAGCGCGGGCGAGCCGGATCTGGTTGGCTCGCTCCAGCGCACGCAGACGCTGAGGCTCGGGGATCTTCAGGGCGGCTTGCGTCATGTATCGCTCTCACTTCCCAACGTTCGGTCCGCCGCAGCGGACGTTGACCAGTAACGGCGCTTCGCATCACCCGGCGTGCGAAAGCGTCGGACCTGCCTACTTTTTTCGAGCTATGAGGCTCGGATACGAACGGTGGATTCCGGGAGTCCTTCACTCCGCGTCGGAAGCCTCTGTGCCCTCCGGCCAACCACCGCCATGCGACGCCTAGGAACCTAGAACAACGGATCGGTCACAGCAATGTCACACGGCGGTGACATGCGCTTAGAGCGCCTTTTTTATCGATCCGAAGTTCTTGTGCGGGAGTGGACAAGTCCCGGTCCGGCTATTCGCCGGTCGGCAGCCGTCCGTGCTCAGACTCGAAACCTGCCTTCACTTCCGCAAACGTGTGCAGGGCCTCATCGAGCGTCTCCCGGTCGTGGGTCGCCATGACGCTCGTGCGCAGCAGGGCGCCGGCCGGCGGCACCGCCGGATGAAGCGCCGTATTGACGAAGACGCCGGCCTCGTAGAGCGCCTTCCAGAGGAAGGCCGCCTTCCAGTCGTCGCCGACCAGGACAGGAACGACCGGCGTCACGATCTCCGTGCCGTCGGCCAGCCGGGTTGGCTCCACAACGTGAAATCCGAGCTCGCTCAGCCCCGCGTGCAGGTAGCGCGCGTTGTCGAGGACCCGCGCGAACAGCGGCGGCCCCTCGTCCGAGCGGCAGATCCGGACGGCGGCGAGCGCCGCGCCCACGGCCGCCGGCACCGAGGCCGCGGTGAACATGAACGGACGCGACTGGATCCGGAGGTACTCGATCACGTCACCGGCGCCCGCGATCACCCCTCCGCAGGACGCCAGCGACTTCGAGAACGTGGCCATCCGCAGGTCGACACGGTCCTCGATCCCCAGCAATTCACAGGTCCCGGCACCCCGGGCGCCGAGGACGCCGACGGCATGCGCCTCATCGACCATCAGCCGGGCGCCGTAGCGGGCGCACAGATCGGCGATCTCCGGCAGCGGCGCGACGTCGCCCTCCATCGAGAACACCCCGTCGACAACGACCAGGATGCCGCCGCCGTCGCGGGTGGCCTTGTCCAGCGCCTTCTCCAGCAGATGCATGCGGCCGTGGCGAAACGGGCGCAGCTTGGCCCGCGACAGGATGCATCCGTCGAGAATCGAGGCGTGATCGCCGGAGTCGGCGATGACCGTGTCGCCCGGGCTGAGCAGCGTCCCGAGCGCGCCCAGATTGGCCTGATGGCCGGTGGTGAACACGAGCGCATCCTCGGTTCCCAGCCAGTCGGCGAGCTCGCGCTCGAGCTCGAGGTGCAGATCGATCGTCCCGTTGAGAAAACGGGAACCGGTCAGGCCCGTGCCGTATTTGTTGACGGCATCGATCGCTCCTTGGCGCACCCGCTCGTCCCCGGTCAGCCCCAGATAGTTGTTGGAGCCGAGCATGATCCGTCGCATGCCCTCCATCTCCACGACCGGAAGCGTCGGACCCTCCAGGACGTGGAAGTACGGGACCGCCCCCAGCTCGCGGGCGGCCTTGAGCTGCTCGATGCGCTCGTTCTCACGAGCCTTGGCGAAGACGTCGATCGTCGAGGTCGGCATGCTGACGCGCCTAATCGTAACGAGCGCCACGGGCGGCGCTGAATCGGCTCCGCCCGCCCGTCCCCGGCGCCGGTCGTTTTGAATTGACCGCCGGCGCTGTCACCATATGCCGCCGATGTCAGACCACGAGGACGCCCAGACCCACCCCGCCGCCCCCGTTCACCCCGTCCCCGTCACCGCCGAGATCATCGGCGTCGAGGAGACGGTCGAGGGTGTCCCGGTGCTCGCCGAGGTGCGGGCCATCGAGCCGGCGGCGCCGGCCGCGCTGCCGGCCGTCGCGGCCGCGGCCGCGGCGGCGACGGGCTTCGTCGCGGGAGCGGCCACGCTGGCGCTCGTCAGGCGCCACAGTGCCCGCAAGCTCGCGCGGACCGGTTCTCGCCAGCGCCGCGTCGCGGACGGGCTGCCGATCGTTGCCTCGCGCAGCTTCCTCGTCGACGTTCACCTGATCGCCAAGCCCAGCGAGTGAGCGAAGGCTACGCCCTCGAGGTCCGCCTCGAGGTGACGCCACGCTGGGTGTTCCGGTTGTCGCGCCGGACCGGGCTCGACCGGGTGGCGCGGGTTCGCGGCGGGGTCCTGCACCGGCTGCTGCACTGCGGAGACGAGCCGGTGGCACTCCGGGTGGCGCAGCTCAGCGCCGACCGTGTCCTGTTCGGCGCGCGGGCGTCGAGCCGCGACGTCGCGGAGTGGGGAATCGAGCGGATGCGGGCGGCGCTGGGCATCGACCTGAACCTCCGTCCGTTCTACGAGCGGTTCCGGTTCGACCCGCTGATCGGCCCGGCGGTCCGCGCCAACCCCGGCCTCAGGGCGGCCGGCCGGCCGGCTCCGTTCGAGGCGCTCGTATGGGCGATCTGCGAGCAGCTGATCGAATACGAGCGGGCGGCCGCGATCCAGCGGCGAATCGTGGCCGCGCTGGGGCGCCGCTGCCCGCACACCGGACTCCGCGACTGCCCCCCGGCTGCCGTCGTCGCCGTGCAAGCTCCGGCGATGCTGCAGTCGTTCGACCTGGCGGCGGGCCGGGCGCTGGCGGTCGTCCGCACCGCACGCGAGGTCGCCGCGGGGCGGGTGGACCTGGACGATCCGGACCACGAACGCGGCTGGCAGCGGCTGCGGCGGATCCGCGGGATCGGCAGCTGGACGCTCCAGACGCTGGCGCTGACCGGGCAGGGGCGCCTGGACCAGTTGCCGGCCGGCGACCTGGCGTACCTGAAGCTCGTGGGGCGCCTCCAGCACGATGATCCCCGGGCCCGGGCCACCGAGGAGGAGGTGGAGCGCTTCTTCGCCCCGTACGAGCCCTGGGCGGGGCTCGCCGGGCTCCACGCGCTGCGCGGCGCCGGCAGTTCCGGGGCGCTGCGGCTCGCCGCCTGAAGCCGGCGCACCGGTGCGACGGGCCCGCTCGGCCTCCCACGCCCCCACGGCCTCCCCCGCTCAAGACGGCGTGAGCCCTTGATGTGGCCCTACGCGTGGATGGGCGAGACCGTCAGCCGGCTCCCGCACGGGGAGATGCTGGGCGCGCGGCCCAGCGAGACCCGCTGCCAGTGAATCGCCCCCGCCCCCCCGGGCGCTGCCGCCATCGCCGCCGCGGCGCGGCGGCAGACATGGGCGTGCGCGTACTCGTTGTTGGTGACGAAGCCGATACCGAAGTGAGCCAATCTGCCGGGAGCCAGCACGACGGCCCGTGGCCTTGAGCGGCTGTCCGGGAAGAAGCCGGAGCCCTGGCTGACGTGCAACGGCAGGCGCCGTCCCGCTCCGTCGACCAGGGCCGCTCGCGGATAGCCGCGCAGGCGGCAGGCGGTGGTCGACACGTTGCGCAGGGCGATCGTCAGCTCCAGGTGTCCGGTGGCGCCGTCAGTCCCCGCATACGTCGCCGCCAGCTGCCGGGCCCGGCACGATGCGATCACGGCCAGGGGTGGCGGCGAGTGCGTCGACGCCTTCGATGTCACCGTCCGTGATGAGGTCTGCGAGCTGCCGCAGCCCGCCAGCGCGGCGGCCGCCGCGACGAGCAGCGCTCCGCCCGCGAGTCTCCATCGACGCCGCATGAACGACATCGTAGGCGGACCCCGTCCCCGTCGCGCAATCTCCCCGTCAGCGACCCAGAGCCCGTCTCATGGGCCCTGGCCGGCCAGCAGCTGGTTGGTCTCCGCGCCGGGGATCGTGGCGGGGTTGGAGATCAGATGCTCGTGCAGCATCCACTCGCCGAAGGCCGTCCACTGCGCGTAGCTCTGCCATCCCCACGGCAGATTGGGGTTCTTGGGATCGTGAGGGAAGAACGATGTCAGCGTCGCGTCCACGCTCGCGAGCTGGAGCTTGGGCGACAGCGATGGATTCGCCTGCACCAGGGCGTCGACCCCGGCACGGGGATTGGACCGCACGGCACCGTAGCCGCGGCCCAGCGCCTGGACGAATCGCCGCAGCTCGTTGGTCTTGGTGGCGATGGCGTTCTCGGTGGTCACGAGCACGAGCTCGTCATACGTGGGGACGCCGGCGTTCTCCATGTGGATGATGTGTGGGTGCTTCCCCTGCTGCGCAAGCTGGATCGCCTCGTAGTTCCAGTAGGCGCCGAGCGCCGCATCGATTCGCCCGGAGATCAGGGCCGGGACCAGGTTGGCGCCGACGTTGGTCTCGGTGACCGAGTGCGGCGGGACCCCGGCGTGCCGGAGGATCGTCTGCAGGAAGGCGTGCTGGTAGCCGATTCCCGCATCGCCGACGCGCTTGCCGCGCAGCTGGCTCGGCGACGTGATGTGCTTGTAGGCGAGCGAGACGATCGAGGTCAGCGGGCGCTGGACGATCGCGCCGATCGCCACCAGGGGTTCCCCCTTGTCGCGCGCGAGCATGAGCTCCGGCTCATATGAGATCGCGACGTCGACCTTGCCGGCCGCGAGCAGCTGCAGGGGCGAGGCCGGGTCGGTGGGGGTCTGGATGTGGACGTCGAGTCCAGCGCGGGCGAAGTCGCCCCTGGCCAGGGCGTCGTAGATCCCGACGTGGTCGGCGTTCGGCAGCCAGTCGAGCATCAGGTTGACCGTCTGCCCCTTCGACGCGGTCGGGGTCAGCACGTCCTTCTTCTCGCCGCAGGCGGCCAGTGCGGTCGTTGCGACGAGGGCGCCGGCCAGCAGCGCCAACTTCCGTGCGGTTCGTCTCATCCGTCGAGGTCTCCAATCGATCGATAGGCCCACGGCACGGTCAGCCGCTCGGCCAGGGTGAGCAGCGCGAACAGGACGATCGCGAACACCGACATGACGACCACCGCGGCATACGCCCGGGCCGTCAGCAGCTGGGGGATCGACTGCTCGAAGAGGTAACCCAGTCCCGCGTTGGCGCCCGCCCACTCGGCGAACACGGCGCCGATCACCGCCACGACGACGGCGATCTTCGCTCCGGTGAACACCCCGGGCAGCGCCGCGGGCAGCTCCACCATCCAGAAGACGCGCCGGCGGGTCGCGTCGAAGGTGCGCATCAGCTTGATCAGGTCGGCGTCGACGGAGGCGAAGCCCGCCAGCGTCGTGACGACGATCGGAAAGAAGGACACGAGCGCGACGACCACCAGCTTGGGCCCGATGCCGAAGCCGAGCCACAGCACGAGCACCGGCGCCAGCATGGGGACTGGGATCGTCTGCGAGGCCACCATCAGCGGATAGAACGCCCGGCGCAGCGAGACGAAGAAGTGCATCGCCGCCGCCAGCGCCAGTGCCGCCGCCGTTGCGAGGAGGATCCCCAGCACCACCTCCCGCGCGGTGACGAGAAAGCTCGACCACAGCAGGGCACGGTCGTCGTAGAGCGACTGGGCGACGGCGTGGGGGGGAGGGAGGATGAGCGGGTCAGCGCCGCCGAGATCGACGTATAGCTCCCAGACGCCGAGCAGCGCCGCCACCACGAGGAGCGTCCGCCAGAGCGACAACGTCCGCCTCACTGATTGACTCCAAGCGCCTCGAGGACCCGCTCGCGCAGGCCGACGATCTGGGCATCGGTGCGCCGCCGCGGCCGCGCCTCCGCGACCCGCACCTCGTTGATGATCCGCCCGGGTCGCGCCGACATGACCAGCACCCGGTCGCCGAGCATCACTGCTTCCTCGACATCGTGGGTGACGAGGATGACGGTGCGGGGCTCGGAGGCGAGTACTCGCGCCAGCCAGCCCTGCATCTCGGCGCGCGTGATCGCGTCCAGGGCGGCGAACGGCTCGTCCAGCGCGAGCACCGGCTTGCCGGCCAGCAGCGAGCGCAGAAACGAGACGCGCTGGCGCATCCCCCCGGAGAGCTGAGCCGGCCGGGCTTGCTCAAAGCCGCCCAGGCCGAACCGCTTCAGCCACGGCGCGGCGGCCGCCCGCGCCTCCTCGCGCTTCATCCCCCGGGCACGCAATGCCAGGGCGGCGTTGTCGAGCGCCGTCAGCCACGGGAGCAGGAGGTCGCGCTGCGGCATGAGCGCGGCCGGTGCACTGCGGACCGTCCCCGCGTCCGGGCGCTGCAGTCCGCAGATCAGCTCGAGCAGTGTTGACTTGCCGCAACCGCTCGGCCCGACGACGGTCACTATCTCGCCCGTGTCCGCGCGCACCGACACGTCCGCCAGCGCGTGGACGGCTCCCGTCCTGCCGGCGAACGTCCTGTCCACGTGCTCCACGCGTACTCCGCTCTGCGCGTGAAGGTCAGAGGGCTCCTTCGGCGGAGCCTCGATCACCACTTGTCTAACTCCCTCCGCGGGCATTACCCCACAGGTTCGAAGGGTCAGCGCCGGGCCACACGGGCAGTGCGGGGGGCGCTATCTCAGCCGGCGTGCCCGCCAGCCCCCCTGGTTTGCAGATCTGGCGCCAGATGCTACCGCGTGCCCTTCGTGCGCCGGGCCCCCGTACGGTAACGTGCCGCCGATGCATCGTGGGAGCGCAGAGGGGCGCGGTGGTGTATGGGCGCTCCTGGTGGGCCTTGTCGTCCTGGCCGCGCTGATGATGCCCGCGGTCTCGGCTGCCGGGTCGCCGACGTTCAAGGCGCGAATCAGGCACGCGATGGGCGTGGAGCCTGCGTACGGCAGCGCCGCGACCCCCTCCAACCCCGGCGGCATCCCCGTCGCCTACCACGGCGGTCAGGTGATGCGTGGGGTCACCATCCACACGGTCTTCTGGGCGCCTGCCGGCTACCGGTTCGACGGGTCTCCGGGCTCCGGGACGCTCGGTTACCAGCCGCTGATCCAGCAGTTCCTGGCCGACGCCGCCCACGACTCCGGCACCGGGTCCAACGTCTTCTCGCTGCTCAACCAGTACGGAGACGGATCAGGGAACGGCAGCTATTCGATCCACTACGACCCTGCCGTCGACTCGATCACCGACACCAACCCGTACCCCACCGGCTCAAACCAATGCCCGTCGCCATCGGGGACCGCCACCTGCGTCACCGACCTCCAGCTTCAGCAGGAACTTGACAAGCTGATCGGGCCACAGAACGCGGCGGCACGCGGGCTGTCGAACCTGTGGTTCATCTTCCTCCCGCCGGACGTCGACACCTGCATCACCCTCGGCTCGTGTGCGACGAACGCCTATGCGGGCTATCACTCGCTGTTCGACCTTGGCCACGGCGCGACCGTCTACGCGGCGATCCCGGATCCTCTCGTCGAGGTCACTCCGCCGCCGGGGTCCGACCCGCAGGGCAACCCGGAGGCCGAGGCGACGATCGACACGGTCGCCCATGAAGCGGTGGAGGGGATCACCGATCCCAAGGGAACGGGGTGGATGGACCCCAACGGGTTCGAGGCCGGCGACAAGTGCGAGACCGGGCCACAGCAGGGGACCCCGCTGGGCTACGCCGCCGACGGCTCGCCGTACAACCAGGTCATCAACGGGCACCAGTACCTGATCCAGGACATGTGGTCCAACGCCCGCGGCGGCTGTGTCTCCTCCTCCTCGGCGGTCGGCTCCACGCCGGGGCTGCACCGGATCTATCTCCGCCAGTTCAGCTCGTCGGTGCGGGGGAGCATCGGCCCGGTGAGCGGGAGCGCCGGCCAGAGGCGGTTTCCGGTCACCGTCATCCTGGCCCGCGCGGGCGCGCCGGTGGCCGCCGCTCAAACGACGACGCGGGCGGACGGGACATGGGGGCCGGTCACCCTCCGTGGAGCGGACGGCCGGCCGCACGCTGTCGGCGACGATCGCGATGAGATCGAGATCCTCTACGGAACCGCCCACTCCAGTCCGACGCCGGACTTCATCCAGACCGGCGACGGGGGCAACCCGTTCACCGAGTCCGGCTACACCGGATGGTTCGCGCTCGACCACGGCAACGCGGTGATCTCGACCGGCCGGTCGACGACGGTGCTCGTCGGACCGTGCGCGCAGACCGGGGTGCTGTCGCTGCGCGTTGGCGCCAGGCTCACCCCGTCCCCGGTCGACCTGTGTGAGAACGCGCTGGATGCGGCGGCAATCGCCGTTCCCCACTTCGGCCCGGGCACCCCGGTCACCCTGACGAGCAGCGACAACCGGGGGGAGTATGCCCTCAGCCCCAACGGCGCGCTCGTCTCGATGACCGTGCCGCTCGGCGAGCCGGACAGCGTCCCGGCCGTCAGCGACAGTCAACTGGCCTCGCCCGTCGGCGGCTTCCCCGCGTGCATCGCGTTCCTCCGGATCCGGACCGTCCGCTGCTCCGGCCTCGTGCCCGGCAGCCGCTACCACCTCGCCCGGCACGGCCGGACGATTGCCCGCGGCCGCTCCGGCAGTGCCGGTGCCGTGACCATGACCGGTGTGTCGGTCCGCGGTGGCAACGTGCTGACGCTGACCAACGCCGCGGGCCGCCGGCTCACGTCGCTGCACGTCGCCCACCTGCGAGTCGGCATCATCGGCGACCAGACGGTGGTGGCGTCCGGGACCTGCCAGGCGGGCGACTACTGGGGCCCGCCCGTCGCCAAGACGCCGATCAGCGCTGCCGTCGGTGCCGGCATCGCCGGCAACGGCACGGTCTGTCCGGACAACGGGCGGCCGAAGGGCCTGCCTGCGGCCGTCATCGCTCAGACCGACGACTTCAGCGGGGGCGAGACAGTGACACAGGTTCCTCTGATCCAGTCGACCGCGCCGGTCCAGGACGAGACGCTGTACGGCGGCCTCATCGCGTCGGCCCAGTCCGGGCTCCCGGGACCGCACGGCTCCGTGTCGGCGACCGGTGTTCCGATCGCGCTCACGATCACACGGGCCGCGTCACGCCAGCGCGTCTTTCACTCCGGCAACGTCGACACCGCGCCCGGTGTCGCGGTCCCCGCGCTGACGCCCGGTGCCTACGTCGCCACGTGGGTGCTGCACGACGCCGCCGGCGACACCCGCACGGTCACAACCCGGTTTGTCGACGAGGCCTGAGCGTCAGCCGTCGAGGCGCGCGAGCGTGCGCAGGAATCCCGGACCGGGATCTCTGAACCGCCCCGCGCACATCGAGCAGGCACTCGTCGCGCGATCCGCCGGATCCGCGAACCCGTAGCCGGAGACCACCAGCCGCGTGTTCAGGTACGCGTCGAGCAGCGTCGTGGCCGCCACCCGGTGCCCGGGCGATCCGGCATTCAGTCCGGCCAGCAGCTCGATCCCGGGGTGGGCCCGGGCCGCCTGACTGGAGGCGGCGGCGACGAACGCGGCGTAGGCGGCGGGCGACGTCTGCAGCGTCTGCGTCTGCGCCTCGTAGACGTCGGCGAAGGCCGCGGTCTGCGCGGCAACGCGCAGCTTGAGGAACTCCTTCTCCTGACCGGCCGCGGGCGTGTGCGGCGCGAGCTCGCTGACGAGGCTCGCGGCCGGCGCGGCGATGAACAGCAGCCCGTGCGCATGGGCCACCTGCGCCGCGAGCTCATAGTACCGGGCGAGGTGTCGCTGCTGGATCACCGGCGTCGACCGGGTGTGGGCCGCTGCATAGACCACCGCCTGCGTGCCCGGCCGAAGGCGCCCCGCGCCAGCCGCGGCGGCCAGCGCGGCCGCACTCGCGAAGCTCTCGGTCGGCACGGCCGTCGACATTCCCAGGACCGAGAGCGTCGCGGTGCTCGCTCCGGTCACGAACGTGCGCGGCGTGTTGAAGAAATGGCCGGTCACGATCGGCGCGGCGCCGCGCAGGTGCGTGAGGTCCGAAGCGCTGACGACCCAGCCGGGGGCCGGATCTGCCTGTGCTCCGTCGCCGGCCTGGGCCTCGGCCGCGTAGTCGGGGAACAGCACCTGCCCAGGGCCTCCCGCGAGGTTGCCACACGCGAAGTCGCTGTAGCTCGTCGGCGCATATGACCAGTCGGCGATGACCGTTCCCGGCAGATCGAAGGCGAATCCGACGATGCCGATGCGCTTGCTCGCCAGGTAGTCGAGCAGTAGCTGGGCCCGCGCCGGAGCGTCCGGGAGGCAGTTGGTCGTGGCGTTCGCGTCCCACTCGGAGATGACGACCGGCACCCTGGCGCTGATTGCGCCGAAGGCGCGGTCCCACGACGTGCTGCCCCGGGCCAGCGACGGATAGTGGATGCCGTAGGCGATCTGCGGATCCCCGGGGTGGGACGGATCGGCGATCGGCGACATGCCCGCCAGCGATTGCTCTCCCGCCAGCCCGGGGACGATGACCACGTTGTCCGGCGCCACGGTGCGGATCGCATCGACGAGCGTCTGCATCCCCACCGCCTGGCACATGCCGGACGGATAGATGACCTGGCCGCCGTTGCGCCACAACGCCCAGTCGGTGGCCGTGGGGGCGACCGCCGGCTCGTTGTAGAGCTCGAACATCACCCCGCTGTCGCCGGCGAACGTCGCGGCCAGCGCGTCCCACGTGCGCGCGGCACCGGCGTCCGGCAACGGACAGCGGCTCGGCTCCCCCGCCGGCGGCTCGGCCTGAAGCGACATGATCACCGCCAGCCCCAGGGCGCGAGCCGTCTCGACGCCGCTCTGCACCTCCTGGATGTAGCTCGGCGAGTACAGCGGCCCCTCTGGATCGAGACCGAATTCGCTGACCTGGAAGCGCACGACGTCGACGTGGTCGGCGACCGCCGTCTCCAGCTCGGCGGCGCCGAAGTGGGCGTGGGCCGGGATGTACTTGCCGCTGAGTGCCGGATCGGGAGCCACGAGCCCCACAATCTGAACGCCCCGCGGGACCCACGGGACCCCGTTGCGCAGGAGCTCGGGCCCCTGGACGCTGATCGCCGGCGGGTTGGGCGCGGCCGCCTGGGCCGAGGGCGCCGCGCCGATGGTGCCGACGGCGCCGAGGGCGCAGACGAGCGCGGGACCGATCAGGCTGGAGGGCGGACGCAGACGCACGCCAGGCGAAACACGGCCACCGAGCGGGAAGTTGCGCGTCCCGCGTCGCCGCCGCGCCAAACGGCTGCGCCTCAGCGCGCCTCGAGCGGCTGGGTCAGCGCCTTGACGAAGTCCTCGAGCTGATCGGTGCGCCAGCACTCGAACGCCGTGCAGTGCTCGGCGTAGGCCGCGATCACCGAGTCGCCGTAGTTCCAGTACAGCTTGGGCTCCGGGTTGAGCCAGAACGTCCTCCCGGCCTTCGCCGTGATGGCGGCGAACACGTCGTCACGCGGCGGCCGGCCGTTGGTCCGGGCATCCCCCAGCACAATCACGGTCGCCCGCGGGTGCAGCTCGTCCTCGATCAGCGCCAGGAACTCGGTCCACACGCGGCCGTAGTCGGTGTAGCCGGAGATGTCGGCGACCCCGGCATCCCGCGAGACCGCCTCGCTGGCGGTCCGGAAGTCCCGCTCGCGCTCGAACACCTCGGTGACCTCCGAGATCCGCTCGATGAAGACGAACGAGCGCAGCTTCCGGAACGAGTCGTGCAGCGCGTGCAGCACGCTCAAGAAGAACGTGCTGGCGCTGGTGACGCTGGTCGAGACGTCGCAGAGGACGAAGATCTCCGGCCGGCGGGGGCGGCGTGGCCGGTACTTGAGCTCGATGGGGACCCCGCCGGTCTGGAGCGAGGCGCGCATCGTGCGCCGGACGTCGACGTGGGCGTGGCGCTTGCGTCCCCTCAGCTCGTGGCCCTGCGTGGCCAGGCGCCGCTTGAGCTGCGCCACCACCCGGTGCACGGCGGCGAGGTCCTGGATCGGCCCGGTGGGCAGCGCCCGGTCGAGTTCGGTCAGCGGCCGCTTGGGCGGAAGGCTCGCCGTTCGCTCGATCAGCGCCCGCTCGAGCTCTCGCCGCAGGTGCTGCTCGAAGCGCCGGAGCTGATCCCGCGGCACCCCCTCGCGGCGCGGGTCGTCCTCCGAGAGGTCAGGCTGGGGCTCGGTCCGTAGGCCCAGGGCGCGCCGGATGCGCTGCACGTCGACCCCCAGCACTCCAGAGCCCTCACCGCGTCCGAACGCCGCAATCGCCAGTCGCGCCAGGTCCCGCATCGCCGCCTCGGACCCCTCCTGAAGCGCGGCGGCGATCTGCCGGCGGAGCGCGTCGAGGTCGAGTTCCAGCCCCTGACCGCCCTCTCCGCCCGGGGACTCGCTGATCTGCTGGCGCGCGGCCTCGGCCTCCGCGGCGCGGAAGAAGAACCGTTCGAACACCAGCTCGAACGTCCGCCGGTCATCCGGCGACTTGGCCAGTGTGGCGGCCAGCGCCTCCTTGAAGTCCGGCTGGTCGGTCCAGCTGATCTCGTCGAGCGCCGCGAAGGAATCGAGCAGCTCAGACGTGCCGATGGCCATGCCCTCGTGGCGCAGTTCCTCGGCGAATGCCAGCAACTGCCCGTCGAAGCCGCCGGGCCCTCGGTCCGGGATCCGGGCGTAGACCCTGCCCGTGGGGTTCCCGCTAGGCGGCGGTGCTGGCATCTGCCGCCGGCTCGAGCTTGACGCCGACCCGGGCCGCGACGGTGTCCAGATCCGTCCGGTGCTTGACGATCACGCTCATCGTCTGGCGGAACGTGTCGGCGTCGATGTCGGCGGCGCCCAGCAGGATCAGCGCGCGGGCCCAGTCGATCGACTCGGCGATGCTCGGCGGCTTCTTCAGGTCCAGCTCGCGGACCTGGTTGACGATCTGCACCAGCTTGCGGGCCACCTGCTCGTCCAGGTCCGGGGAGTGCAGCCGGACGATCGCCAGCTCGTGCTCGAGATCCGGATAGTCGAGCCACAGGTACAGGCAGCGGCGCTTGAGCGCCTCGGTCAGCTCCCGCGTGTTGTTGGAGGTCAGCAGCACGACCGGCCGAGTGCGGGCCTCGATCCGCCCCAGCTCCGGGATCGAGATCTGGAAGTCCGACAGCAACTCGAGCAGCATCGCCTCGAACTCCTGGTCGGTCTTGTCGATCTCGTCGATGAGGAGCACGACCGGCTCGGGCGAGGCGATCGCGGTCATCAACGGCCGCGGCAGCAGGAACTCCTCGCCGAAGATGTCGTCCTGCACGTCCTGCCAGCCGGCCTCACCGGATTCGGTCTGGATCCGCAACAGCTGCTTGCGATAGTTCCACTCGTACAGCGCCTTGGCCTCATCGAGACCCTCGTAGCACTGCAGCCGGACCAGTGTCCGGCTCAGGTATCTCGACAGGGCCTTGGCCAGCTCTGTCTTGCCGACCCCGGCCGGCCCCTCTACCAGGACCGGCTTGCCGAGCTTGGCGGCCAGGAACGACACGAGTGCCGTCGACTCGCCCGGCAGGTAGCCGGCGCTGCGCAGGCCGGCGGCCACTTCCTCCACGGAAGCTGGTTGTCGAGTCGTCTCGGGCATCGCTGATGTCGCCACGCCGGTGAGCGGCGTGCGGGCGGATCCTCAAATATAGGGTTCTCACCCGTGGTTCTCCTCCTCGCCTCCCAGCAGTCCCAGCTTCACGCCTTCGTCGCGGTGCTGATCTTCGGGCTCGTGATCGGCGTCTTCGGCCACGTGATCCACTCGCGCACGCTGATCCTGACCGGGATCCTCATCATCGGTCTGACCAGCGGCTACTTCGCCTGGGTCGTCCAGCCCCACTGAGGCAGGCCCCGCCCGGACCGCCCCGGACGCTCAGTCAGGCTCGTCCAACCGCCTTGTCAGCTGATCCTCAGGAGCCTCTGGATCCTCGGCGCCCGCGGCACCGCGGTGCTCGCGCCGGCGGCGCAAGGCCGGCGCCTCGGACGAAGGCAGCGGGACCGTCGCCGGCTCCGCTGGATCGGCGACGCTGTCCAGTCCCGCCGCGACGCTGCGGGGGCGGACCCGTCGCGGGCGGTCCGCCGGTGGTGGCGCCGGCGCTCGCACCGGGCGGCCCGCCGGCTCCCGCGCCTCCGGGCTGTCAGCCTGGGTCGGCGCCTCGTCCGCTCGCTGAGCCCATGTGTCGCCGGCACCCATGTCCGGCGAGCCGGACGGCCGGCCGTCGCGCGGGCGCGCGGGCGCCTCCGCCGGGCTCCTGGCGCGCACCATTCCCACCAGCCCTCGGCCGGCGCCGTCCGGTTGTGGACCGGGATCGCCCGGCAGCGGCGGCTCAGGCTCGTGAGCGTGACGGATCCGCGAGCCGGCGTACGTCAGCACCCCGGCGACGCCGAGGGCGATGAAGATTCCCCATTCGATCCCGGAGGTTGTCGCGTACTGCCCGTGACCGGTCGTGCCCTCCTTGTCGAACATCCGCCAGACGATCAGTACACACGTCCAGAATCCTGCTGCGGTGATCACCCCGCCGTCGCCGCCGGGAACGTGGAACGCGCGCCCCTCGGCTCGCATGAACAGGAGGGTGAGCACGCTTGCCGCCACCAGCAGGACGGCTGCTTCGACGAATGAGAACGCCGCCCAGCCGGTGAGCGACTCGCTGACCGAGCGCAGACCGTTGACGCCGCTGGCGATGACCGTCTCCTGATACCACGGCAAGAACAGCGTCAGGAACAGGGCGATCGCCGCTGCGACCGCCAGCCGGCGCTCGCCCGGGAGCCCGCGCCATACGCGGACCACGCGAGTCGATGCGGCGCCGACGCGCTGGGCTCCCTCGGTGGCCGCGCGTCGGCCGGACGCGCTCATGCGCCCGTGCTCGCGGCGGCCGTGGTCGCCGCGTCGTTCTCCGGCGACCCCGTGAGCATCCAGGAGCGGGACACGTGCCCGATTGTAGGCGGCAGGGCGGGCGGGACCGGCAGCTACAGAATCGGGATGTCCTGGACCTCGGTCGGCCGCGACGCCCGCCGGTCAATTCGCTCCAGGTACCAGTCGATCAGGGCGCGGAGGGCCAGGAGCACCTCGCGCACGGCGTCAGCGAGCCGCTGCTGGAGTTCAGGGGGGATGCGGCCGCGCACCGAGGCCAGGAGCCCCAGGAGGAGGTCGGCGTCGCTGCCGAACAAGCCGGCGCCGCCGCGCTCATCGCCCGCCTCGGGCTTGGCCTGCTGCCAGCCGGAGGGGGGAGGCGTGCGCGTCACGCGCTCGGCGGCGTCCGCGAGGAGCCGCTCGGCGGCCTCAGAGGCGGCATCGAGCCGCTGCCCGAGCCGCCTCAGCGCGTCCTCGGAGCCCGCCGCGGCGTCCTCCGGGGGACCAGAGCCCGCCGCGGCGTCCTCCGGGGGACCGGAGCTACCGCTGTGGCCGGTTGGGTCGTTGCTCGCCATCGAAACTGATCTGCAGCGCGCCATCCTCGAAGGTGGCCGCCGACGGCCGCATGGCCGCCTTCGCGGGGGGCAGCATGTTAGTCCGGCGCTGACCATCGACGCCGACGATCAGCTCGAGCCCGATCTGCTTGAGCGAGATGTCGCCCTTCTCGGCGAACGGCAGATCGAGCCGCAGGCGCGCCCCGCCGTCGACCACCTCCAGCTCCTGTGCCAGCGCGTCGTGGAGCACCGCCGAGGGATCCAGCCCGGTGAACAGCTCATCCTTCAGCCGGTCGAGCATCTCCGGCCCCACCACCTCCTGGTCGAAATACGGCGCGCACAGCACCGGCACGGGCGCGAACGCCGAGTGCACCCGCTCCAGGTGCTCCTCCTGCACGCCCCGCCACGCGGCGAAGTACGCGCCGACATCCGGCGGGAACAGGCGGTTGACGATCACCGCGTCGGTCAGGTACCCGTAGAGATTGAGATAGGTGAAGGTCCGCATCGCCTCGCCGATGACCATCTTGTCCGGGTTCATGACGAGCCGGATCGTGCAGCGGCTCCGGTCGCGGAGGATCTCGTTCATCGCGATCAGGTTCTGCGACAGCCGCTCGACGTCGGCGAACACCGCCTGCCCGGGGAGCGAGATGTCCAGCAGGGAGCGCGCAATCGGGCGGGCGGCGGCGAGGATCTGACGCTCGAACGGGAACACCTTGTCGATCCACCAGCGGGCGACGTCCGGGAACGACAGCAGGCGCAGCGTCTCGCCCGTCGGCGCGCAGTCGACGACGATCGCCTCCCACTCGCCGGAGTCGTTGTGGGACTGCAGGCGCAGCAGCGCGAACAGCTCGTCCAGCCCCGGCGGGACGGTCAGCTCCTCGGCGGAGATGCGATCGACGCCTCGCTCCATCAACAGCTCTCCGAGCCAGTCCTGCACACCTGACCAGTGACGCTCCATCTCATCCTGGGCCCGCACCTCTTGGCCCCAGAGACCGTCGCCGGCGTGCACCGGCTCGGCGCCCAACTCCACCCCCAGCGACTCGGACAGGCTGTGCGCCGGATCGGTCGAGATGACCAGCGTCCGCAAGCCCGTCGCGGCGCATCCCCGTGCGGTGCAGGCCGCGACCGAGGTCTTGCCCACCCCGCCCTTGCCCGTGTAGAGAATCGTCCGCGGCCGCATGGTCGGCCGAGTCTACGAGCCGTGAGCCTTCCCACGCGCGACTTGCAGAGTTCCGGTGATCCGCGCGAAGTTCCCCACGAGATCGGTGGCCGCCAGCGCGACGCCGTACGTCCCGGGCCGCGCGATCGCGGGGACCGTGAAGCGGTCGAGGCCGTACTGGAAGCTCGCGCTCGTCTCGAACACGGGGTGGGCGTTCTGGCTGACGACCACGCCCACGTGAGAGACCTTCGAAAGCCGGAAGCGCAACGTGACCGGCTTGCGAGCGGTCCCGCGCGTCGTCAGCTGGGTCAGCGCCGGCGGGGTCGTCAGGTCGGCGCTGAAGTGCTGGGCCGTCGTGCAGTACACCGGGGCGTTCACGAGCCCACACAGCTGGTTGAGGAACCCTGTGACGAGCTCGTGGTAGCTGAGGTCGTCCTCGATGCCCGGCTGATACAGCGACCAGGCCCCGGTGTTGAAGCCGGGGACCTCGGCCATCGCCTCGGCGTTGCCCGCGGCGAAGAGACGGGCGGCGATCGGGTTGCCGCTTATGCGCGCGAAGTCGTCGAGCCCGATGAGCGTCTGGAGAAAGGCATTGATGATCTTCGTCTGCGGGGTGAACGTGTATTGGACAAAGCGGGTGCCGAGCCGGGTCGGCACGGCGACCCCGGCCGGCGGGCGCACGCGGAAGACCGGCAGCGCCTGGGTCGCCACCTGGAGGTAATACGTGTTGCCGGTGGCCTCATATGCGCGGGTCAGCGCCTCGAGCCCCGTCGCCTGGGACATGGCGCTCGTCCACGGCGGGGCGCCGCCGTCGAACGGGAAGTAGTACTCCCAGGTCAGACCTCCGCCCCGTGACGCGGCGAGAGGGATCATCTCCGACAGCAGTTGCTCCATCGCCGCATAGTCGGCGGGGCCGCCGGTGTACAGGCCATCGGCCTTGCCGAAGCTTCCGAGCACCTGCAGCTGTATGCCCTCGCCCGGGTAGAACTCCCACACGAGCTGGGAGCCGGAGAACTCGACGCGCTGTCCGCTCGTCAGCAGCGGCCCCTGCGTCCACCACTGCACGTTGGCGGCGAGGGTGGCGAACACCGCCGGCAACCGGGAGGCCGTCAGCTGGTGAGTGGCGGCGATCTGGTGCATCGTCTCGGTCACCGACTGCAGCTCGGCGCGGCGTGTTCCGCGCAGGCGCTTCTCGGTGGCGAGCGCGCCGTTGAAGGCCGCGAGGTCGCTCCGGTAGGTGGGCTGGTCGATCTGATGGCTTCGATACAGGCCGGTCAGCGCGCTGACGACGGTCACCGGATGTGGGCTGCTCCTGCGCTTGTTCTGGGAACGGGAGCCGTGGGTCACGATCATCATGGCCGCGACCTGACCACGCCGGCCGGTGGAACGGCGCGTCGCCGGGCCGGCCGATCGCGCAGCGGCTTGCCCCACGTGCATCGGTGCCGCCCCGCTTGGCGCCGGGGCAGGCGTTAGGGTGGACTGCGTCAGGAACGGGTCGTTGCGGACCGCGGCTCGGCCGTGGGGCCCGAGGACGAGCACGGGACTGGCCGCCGCGGTCGACGGAAAGACGACGACCGCGAGCAGGACTAACAGGCTCCTACGCACTAAGCCGATGCTACATTCGCGCCTGGGCACGGCGCCACGACCGAGGAGGATGTTGCATGCAGACCGAGAACATCGCTGCGCCCTCCAAGTTGCGCGTGGGCCTGTTTTTCAGTGCGATTCTGTGCGCACTGGCTATCGCTGCGTGTGGATCGAGCAGCGGGAGCGGGTCGTCGGCCGGCAATGTCCAGAGCCTGCTGACGCAGACCTTCTCCAGGGGGCATACGGTCAAGAGCGGCGTGCTGGGGTTCTCCCTGAGCATCGACCCCACCGGCTCGAGCACGCTGACCACGCCGATCGTCCTGAGCCTCAACGGCCCGTTCCAGAGCCGAGGAACGGGCAAGCTGCCGGCCTCGGACTTCACCGTCGGGATCAGCGCGCTCAACAAGCACGGCTCCCTGGGGGTCATCTCCACGGGTACGAACGGCTACGTGACGCTCCAGGGCGCGGCCTACCAGCTGCCGCAGTCGGACTTCCAGCGCCTGGAGTCGAGCTTCTCGTCGGTCGGGTCCTCCGGATCGGCGTCCGGGCTCTCCGGTCTCGGAATCAATCCGCAGCACTGGCTCAAGAACGCGTCGGTCGTCGGGACGGAGACCCTGAACGGCGCCCAGACCACGCACATCCGCTCCGGCGTCGACGTCACCGCGCTGCTGTCGGACCTCAACAGGTTCCTGGCCAAGACCGCCAAGTCCACGTCCGGTTCGGCGAGCATCCCCAGCGCCATCCCGGCCGCGACCCAGCAGAAGATCGCCGCGGCGGTCAGGAACGCCCAGGTCGACATCTGGACCGGCGCGAACGACAAGACGCTGCGCAAGCTCGTGCTCTCGCTGACGGTGCCGGTCAGCGGCCAGACGTCCACCGTCCTGGGCGGGATGAGCTCGGCCGGCATCGGGCTGACCATCCAGTACTCGAATCTCAATCAGGCGCAGACGATCTCCGCGCCCTCCAGCGTCAAGCCCTACAGCCAGTTCACCGCCAAGCTCCGGAGCGTGCTCGCCGGCGTGCAGACCGGCCTCGGCTCCGGCACGGGCGCCACGGGCTCATCCGGAGCGTCCGGGCAGAGCGGCAGCTCGAGCTCGGCGAAGGTCTCGAAGTACAGCCAGTGCATCCAGCGCGCCGGAAACGACGTGCTCAAGATGCAGAAGTGCGCGTCGCTGCTCAACGGCGGATAGCGATTGATCCACGGCTGTCGCCGTGGAATGGGCGAACTGCTACTCGCGCCCGGCCTCCTGGTCGTCGAGCTCGAGCTCGTCGGAGGTGTCGGTCTGCTCCTCTTCCTCCTCGCCCTCGGCGGCGCCGGGGTGGAGGCGAACCTGGACATCCTGGATCAGCTCGTCTCGACGGGGCTCGTCGACCGGCACCTCGTCGGAGACGATCACCCAGTCGGCGCCCTCGAACTCCTCCATGTTGAAGATCTCGGTGTCGACATCCACGGAGTCGTCGACGACAAGTAGGACCTCCGTCTGCGGGTTGAAGTAGGTCCCGGGACGATTGAGGAGGTCATCGAGCTCGATGCGGCGTGGTTGTGGCATATCTCGGGGAGCCTAGCGGTTCTCACTCACGAGCAGCCTGGGCGATCTGCCGCTCGATCTCCGCCGCAACATCGAGCGGCGGCTTGCCCTGCCGTGCGCGGCGGTGGTTGCGCGCGATCACGAGGTCCCGGATCTCCGCGCGCAGCTCGTCATCGACCAACGGGGCGGTCAGGCGGCCCAACTCCTCGTCGATGTCGACCTCCGGCTCTCCGCGGCGCCGCCGGCGCGCGTTGCGGGCCTCGAGCATCTGCCGGATCTCCTCATCGCGCTCCCCGTTCGCTCCGGTCGGGGCCCCCGTCGGCGGCGGTCCTGGCCGCCCGCCCTCGCTGTCGCGCACGAGTTGATTGCGGCCGTACTCGTCCCAGGTGTGCCGATTGAGCAGGAGCGCCGCGATCGCTCCGGCAACGCCGACGCCGCACACGACGAGAACCACGGTCTCGAACGCGCTCTGCATCCAGCAAAGTCTGGCGGATCGGAACCGACGCCGCCCGGTCCAATCCGCATTTCCACCTGTTCCTAAGACCGGTTCCCGGGGTATCCTTCTCAGGAGACATTGACTGACTAGTCAATCGAAGCCTGAAAAGGAGCCATGGTGGTTGATTTCACGCTCACCGACGAGCAGAAGAGCATGCGCGAGATGGCGCACGAGTTCGCCGAGAAGGAGATCCGGCCGGTCGCCTGGGAATACGACCGTGACGGCACCTGGCCCGGCGAGATCCTCGAGAAGGCCTGGGAGCTGGGCCTGATGAACAATCACCTCCCGTCGGAGTACGGCGGGCCGGGCCTCGGCTTCCTCGACGGGTGCATCATCGAGGAGGAGATCGCCTGGGGCTGCAGCGGTATCGGCACCTCGCTGTCCTGCAACGGGCTGGCCACCGCTCCCGTCATCCTGGCCGCCTCCGAGGAGCTCAAGAAGGAATACCTCGGCCGCCTCACCGAGGCGCCGCTCTACGCGTCGTTCTGCCTGACCGAGCCTGACGCCGGCTCCGACGTCTCCGGCATGAAGACGACCGCGACCCGCCAGGGCGACAAGTGGGTCATCAAGGGCTCCAAGTGCTTCATCACCAACGGCGAGTACGCCAACTGGTACACGGTCTATGCCAAGACCGACAAGGACGCCGGCCACCGCGGTATCTCGTGCTTCATCGTCCCCCGCGACGCCGGGGTCGTCGTTGACAAGCACGAGGACAAGATGGGCCAGCGGGCCTCGAACACCGCGACGATCACGTTCCCGGAGGTCGAGATCCCGCTCAACCACCTCGTCGGCGAGGAGAACAAGGGCTTCAAGATCGCGATGATGACTCTCGACCGCACCCGTCCGGGTGTGGCCGCCATGGGCGTCGGCGTCGCGCGCGCCGCGATGGAGTTCGCGATCGAGTACTCGAAGCAGCGCGTCCAGTTCGGCGTGCCGATCGCCATGCACGAGGCGATCCAGTTCATCATCGCCGACATGGCCACCAAGGTCCATCTGGCCCGCCTGGCGACGTGGAACAGCGCGGTCCTGCTCGACCAGGGCAAGCGCAACACGCTCGAGTCCTCGCACGCCAAGCGGTTCGCCGCCGACTCAGCAATGGAGGTCACGACCGACGCCGTCCAGGTATACGGCGGCTACGGCTTCATCAAGGAGTACAAGGTCGAGAAGCTGATGCGCGACGCCAAGATCCTCCAGCTCTACGAGGGCACGGCCCAGATCCAGCGCCTCGTGATCGCCCGCGAGACGCTGCTCCCGCGCCGCGTCGAGGAGCCCGCGGCCGTCACGGTCTAAGCCTCGTTTGGGAAGGGGGGCCATCCGGCCCCCCTGTTTCTCTGCCGCTCCGGGCCGGCACGCCCCGCCGGGGCTCCTCGGTGGTCAAGCCGGATCGACGAACCGGCCGTCGCGGTAGATCACCTGCTCGCCGCCGCCGGAGAGCGTCGCGGTGACCGTGCGGTCGGTGGTGGAGACGATGTCGGTGTGGACGACCGAGTCGTTGTAGCCCAGGCGCTCCCATTCCTCGTTTGAGACCGTGCTCGGATCGCCGTCGTAGGTCGGCTTGAGCGCCAGCCCGAGGGCCAGATGGGTGTTGCCGAACGGGCCGCCGGTGTTCTCGTCGTACAGGGTGTTGGCCATGAACCGGGTGATCCGGGACAGCCGCGCGTCGGTGAGCGAGAACTCGCCCACCCGGTCCGCCCCCTCGGTGGACACCATCTCCTTGAGCAACGGCTCGTGCTCGTCGGCTCGCGCCGCGACGACCCGCCCCTCCCGGAACTCGAGCTCGATGCCGCGGATGAGGGAGCCGTATGCATAGAGCGGCTCGCTGAAGCGGATTCGGCCCTCGGTGCCACGCCAGTCCGGGCTGGTGAACACCTCAAAGCTGGGGACATTGCGTCCGCCGCCCCCCAGCCAGCGGCGCCGCTCGCCGACTGTCAGCCATAGGTCGACGTCGTCACCCTCGACGTGAAGGCGGTCGATCGAGAGCCGGCTGAGGTGATCGCAGTGCGCCTGGATCTGCGCGTTGACCTCCCGCCAGCGGGCCACCGGGTCAGGTTGGTCGAGGAAGCAGGCGGCGACGATCTGCTCCCAGTAGTCCTCGATGCTCAGCCCGGCCTCCGCGGCCATCTCCTCGGTCCCGTAGAGGCCGATCGTCCACGTGAAATCGCCAGCGCTCTCCTTGGCCTCCCGCCAATCCAGCAACGGGCGCATCGCCTGGCGCGTGCGCATGATCCGGGCGGGCTCCACCTCCTCGAGCGCATGCGGAGCCGCGTCGGCGAACACGTACAGCGAGTGGTCCATCTGGTCGACGACGCCCTTCCAGTAGTCGGCGGCGAAGAACCCAAGCTGGTCGTCGTCGGCGAGCTCGTAGAACGCGCGCGACAGGCTGGTATCGGCGCCGTCGGCCGGACTGTATCCGTTGAGCACGTGGCCGCCGGACCGCCACACCGCCTTGCACAGCTCGACGTACAGCGGCTTGGCCCGGTCAGGAGCGTTGACGAGGACGACGTCCCCCCGCGCGATTCCCTCACCGCCCCCCAGCGCGTAGTCGACGAGGAGGGCGGCGTATCGCTCGAGGTGCTCGGCCGGCGGGTCGTACGCCATGGTCGCGCACATTAGCCGCCGCCGGCGCGGAGGGTGCTACTCGGTCGCGCTGAACTCCCAGATCGCGACACCGAGCATCGCCAGTCCCATCGCCGCGACGATCGCCACCTCGACCAGCGTGGGCACGTGCCAGCCAAACCACGTGATCCCGGGATCGAGCGCCCGCTTGGCCAGCAGTGAGATGCTCAGGTGGCTGAACACGATCCGCCGCATCGGATCGACTGCATAGGTCAGCGGATCGAGGCGGTTGAGGACGGTCAGCCAGCCGGGCAGGCCGGCGGCCGGGAACAGTGCGCCGGAGATGAAGAACATCGGCGTGACGATCATCTGCATGACGCCCATGAACGACTGCATCTGCTTGATCCGGACCGCGATCATGACACCGAACGCGGTGATCGTGAACGCCAGCAGCAACTGGAGGAGGAAGACCTCGATGATCATCACGACGTTGTAGGGAACGTGGACCACCGGGGCGAGGATGATCATCACGACGCCCTGGATCGCGGCCACACTGGCGCCGCCGATACATTTGCCGATCACGATCGAGCTGCGACGGACCGGGGCGACCATCATCTCGCGCAGAAACCCGAACTCGCGGTCCCACACGATGGACGCGGCCGAGAACATCGCGGTGAACAGGACGACGATGCACAGGATGCCGGGGTAGATGAAGGTCTTGAGGTTGACCCCGTGCGTGCCGCCGCTCGACAGCCGCTGAAGACCGGACCCGAGCACGAACAGGAACAGGAGGGGCTGCACCAGCGTCGTGATCATCCGCAGCCGGTCCGACCGGTAGCGGATCAGTTCCCGTCGCCAGACGATCTTGATTGCGCGGAGCTCCGAGTTGAAGCTCCGCTGCGGGACACTGACGCGGACGACCGGCGGACGGGGTGCGCCCGTCGTCGCGGTCTCGGCCCGGTCGGTCGTGGTGCTCATCGGATGTGCGCTCCGGCGAGTTGACGCCCCGGTGATCCGCCCAAGCCGATCGGCGCGAGCCGATCAGCCCTCATCGACGCCCGCCGCTCATCATCTGCATCATCACCCGGTTGCGGTGCTTGGTCCCGTCTTCCTCGGCGTCTCGGATCGTCGTGCCCGTGTAGGACATGAATACGTCGTCAAGCGTGGGGCGCGACACGCTGACCGCCCGGATGGGGATGCCGAGCTCGGCGAACAGCCGCGGCACGAACTCCTCGCCGGAGTCGACCCCGAACGTGACCGCGCCTTCCGACACGCCCGCCTCGATCTCGAACGTCTCGCGCAGGGCCGCGATCGCCGCGTCGTTGTCATCGGTGTGGATGACGACCCGGTCCTTGCCCACGCCGGCCTTGAGCGTCTCCGGGGAATCGAGCGCCACGATCTCCCCGTGGTCCATGATCGCGATCCGGTCGCACCACTCGGCCTCGTCCATGTAGTGCGTGGTCATGAAGATCGTGATCTCCTCGCGCTCCTTGAGCTCGCGAATGTAGCTCCAGATCGAGCGGCGCGTCTGGGGGTCCAGGCCGATCGTCGGCTCGTCGAGGAACAGCACGCGCGGTGAGTGCATGAGCCCCCGGGCGATCTCCAGACGCCGGCGCATGCCTCCGGAGAACGTGCCGACGACGTGGTCCCGGCGTTCCCACAGTCCCACCATTTCCATCACCTGCTGCATCCGCGGCATCACCAGGTCCGACTGCACGCCGTAGAGCTCGGCGTGCAGCCGCAGGTTCTGCTCTGCCGTCAGGTAGCCGTCGAGTGTCGGGTCCTGGAACACGAGGCCGATGTTCCGGCGCACGTCGTCGCGCTCGGTGACGGCGTCATGGCCGGCGACCCGCGCCTCGCCGGCGGTCGGCTTGGCCAGCGTGCACAGCATGTTGATCGTGGTCGTCTTGCCGGCGCCGTTGGGTCCCAGGAAGCCGAACACCTCCCCGGTGGCGACCTCGAAGGTCACGCCCCGGACCGCCTGCACCTGGTCGAACGTCTTGACGAGGTCGCGGACGACGATCGCAGGGGTCGCGGCCCCGGAGTCCGGAGCCGCGACCTGGCGGTTATCAGCGAGTGCCATGTGCCGGCGTACGTTAGACGTCGGACTCCTCGGACTCGTCGGAGTCGCCGGATTGCTCCGGCTCCTCGGCGAGGATCCGGTACAGCGCCCGCCGGGTCTCCGCGAGCACCTCCACCGCCCGTGCCCGCTGAGCCTGGTCCCCAACCGTTGCGACCTGCCACGCCGCCTTTCCGATCTGGATCACAAGCGGACCCAGCTCCGTCAGCGCGCTCTCGCCCTCGGCGTCGCTCGGCTCCCATGGATCCGGTTCCTGCGCGCGTGTCTCGAGGTGCTCCCGGCCGGCGTCGGTGATCGTGTACAGCCGCGACCCTTCGCCGTCGGTGGAACGGATCAGTCCCTCATCCTCGAGCTGGGCGAGCGTGGGGTACACCGAACCCGGGCTCGGGCTCCAGCGGCCTCCGCTGCGCGTCTCGATTGTCTGCATGAGCTGATAGCCGTTGCGCGGCTCCTCGGCGATCAGACGGAGCAGCGCGAGCCGCACGTCACCCCGCCGGGCCCGGCCGCGTCCGCGTCCGCGTCCCCCCGAGCCGTGTCCGAACGGCCCCGGTCCCCCGGCCCCAAACGGGCCCCCGCGCATCCGCCGCCACGCGATCAGGTCCTCGATCTTCTCCAGATCCTCCGGACCAAGCGGGCCATGTCGGCGGCCCTTGGCAAAGAGCCAGCCGGGAGGCCCCTGATGGCGGTGGCGGCGCGGGCCGCCGCCCCGCGGGCCGCCGCCACGCGGCCCCTCGCCCCACTCCTCATTGAACTGCTTGCGTCCCCAGGCACCTCGCCCGGGCCAGTCCTGTGCGAATGAATCGCCTGTCATGTGGTCCCTCCACGTGTTGGTTGTGATGTCGTTGTTCGTAGCGATGCGTCAACGATATATCGTAACCGCTCGTTTGTCAACTGCCGGTGGGGTTGAACGAGGGCAGCGCAGACAGGCGTCCGCTCTAGGCGACGGGACGGCAACGACGGGTAACGACGGGCAACGACGGCGCAACGAAGGCGCAACGACGGCGCAACGACGGGCAACGAAGGGGGCGTCAGCGGTCGCCGGGACGCTCCGGGTGGTCTCCGGGCCGTGCATCACGCGCCAAATCCGGGCGCGGCCGGATGATTTGGCACCGGACGCACCGCGCCGCCCCCTCCCACAAAAATCATCCACGATGAGCGCGGCGCGACCGACGACGACCGCCGCGCTACCGACCCCGCTCCCCTCCACCGACGCAAGTGGCAAGAGCAAACCCGCATCGCCGGACTCGAACCAAACGCCGGAGCCTTGCGACAGCGTCCCGGGCCGGCCGGCCACCTCGGAGAGATGAAGCTCGCGGGCCGGGACGGCCCGCGTCATCACCCTGACTGCGAACCCCGGTTGCGCAGCCAGTCGGAGATCTGCTGGCTGACGTCGCCCATCTGAGAGCCGAGATTCGTGACGTTGTCGCCCAGCTCGCGGAACATCTCGCGGAAGCGCTCGGCGTAGAACTCGACGGCGTCCGAGGCCTCCTCGCGCACGTTGGTGGGGTCGCCCCGGCGCCGGTACTCGCCGCGGATGATGCGGTCGTACTCGCCGCTCTGCACCCAGCGCATGACCTCTGAGACGCGGCGCACGGCGTACGTGTGGGTGGCGTTGATCTCGTTGAAGAACCGGCGGATCCGGTCGTGCGAGTCCTCCCAGTTCTCGTACTCCATCGCCTGGGTCATGAAGGCATCGAGGTTGAGCCGGTCGGCCGGCAGTCCACTGGCGAGCACCATCAGCGTCCGGCACACGATCCGGGGGTCACGGACGGCGAGTGTCGCGGCTCGGTCGCAACTGAGCTCAGCGGCACGCCTCCATTCGAGCAGCACCGCCCGGACGGCCCGGATCGGCAGGCCAATCAACGGCAGGCTCCCGGCGGTCGCTCCCAGCAGGATGTTCAGCGCCGTGATGTAGAGGACGTGGTCGGAGAGGATGTGGCCCATCTCGTGGGCGATGACCGTGCGCTGCTCGCCGGCGGTGAGCTGCTCCAGGAGGTTGGAGCCGACCACGATCATCGGCGCCTGGGAGCCGATCGTGACCGCATTCCACAGCACCGAGGCCGACACGTAGAGGTCGTACTCGCCAGGCATGTCGAGGATGCGCCGGACGCCCTCGTACGAGGCCCACAGCTCGGGCAGCTGCCGCTCCGAGACCTTGATCGAGTTGCCGAGGTACGACTGGCGCAAGGCGCGCTCGTAGCTGAACTCGACGAGCTTGCGCACCACGGTGTCGAGCATCGGGACCGCCTTGAGCGCGGCCGTCGCCGCGCGATCAGCCGGATGCTCGTAGGCCTTGGAGGAGATCTCCGGATATGGCTCTACGGCTTCAGGCAGGCTCTCGGTCATCGCTGACGCGGGAGCCTACTCTCGCGTCGCCGCGCTGGATAGGGGCCGCATCGATGGCTCTCGTCCCGGTCGTGCCCTCGACGGGTTTCCCCGCAACTGCAGCCGCAGTCGATCCGTAGACTTCCGGTCGGCCCGCACGCGCCGGGCTGATGATCGTCTCAAGCGAAGCGAGGACTCATGTTCGTCTTCAAAGCAGCCGTCGTCGGCGCCGGCACGATGGGTGGCGAGATCGCCCAGGCGATCGCCTCCGCCGAGATCCCGGTCGTGCTCAAGGATGTCGATCAGACGTACGTCGACCAGGGGCTGGCCAAGGCGCGCTCGGTCTGGCAGGCGACGGTGGACGCCGGCAAGCTCGACGCCTCCGAACTGGAGCGGAAGCTCACGCTGATCACGGGCGCGACCGACTACAGCGGCTTTGGCGATGTGGATTTCGTCATCGAGGCCGTGCCGGAGCGGATGGCGGTCAAGCAGACGGTCTTCTCCGAGATCGACGGGGTGACCCCGGGCCATGCGATCCTCGCCTCCAACACCTCGTCGCTGTCGATCACGGAGATGGGCGAGGTCACGAGCCGGCCGGACAAGGTGGTCGGCTTTCACTTCTTCTATCCGGCGTCGGTGATGCGCCTGATCGAGGTGATCGAAGGGGAGGACACGTCCCCGGAGACGGCGCAGACCGCGATCAACTTCGCCCAGGCGATCCGCAAGCTCCCGATCCGGTGCGGCGAGGCTCCCGGGTTCGTCGTCAACCGCATCCTCAACTCGGCGGTGTCGGAGCTGTGGCGCGTCCAGGAGGAGACCGGGATGGACGTCCAGGAGCTCGACCGGCTCGTGGCGGAATCCAAGGCCGCGCCCATGGGCCCGTTCTACCTCACGGACATGCTGGGGCTCGACACCGTTCTCCATGTCGCCGAGTACCTGCGCGGATCGCTGGGCGACCGCTTCTTCGTGCACGCCGGCATGCAGGAGCTGGTGGCCGCCGGCAACCTGGGCACCAAGACCGGAAAGGGGTTCTATGAGCACGGCAGCTGAGCAACGCGCGGAGGCGCTGATCGACCGCTTCACGCTCAAGGCGTTCGTGGAGAGCTGCCTCGTGCTGGAGGAGGGCGTCGCCGCCGCCAAGGACATCGACCTGGGAATGATGGCCGGGGCCGGGATCGTGCCGCCGCCGCTGGCCCGGGCCGACCAGGTCGGCCTCGACGAGCTGCTGGAGCGCCTCGAGCGCGCCGCGCGCGAGTGGGGTCCGGATTTTGAGCCGCCGCTGATCCTGCGGCGGCTCGTGGCACAGGGACGACTGGGGGTCAAGAGCGGCCAGGGCTTCTTCCCGTACGCGCGGCCGGACGCCGGTTGGGATGAGCGCCCGGTCAAGCTCGAGTCGCGCGGCGACGTGGCGATCGCGTGGCTGGACCGGCCGCCGGCGAACTCGCTGTCGCCGGAGGTCGTCCGGGCGATCCAGCAGCTGTGGGACGAGGTCGGCGGAGCCGGCGGCGTGCGGGTCCTCGTGTTCGCCTCGGCCAACCCCATGCTGTTCTGCGCGGGCGCGGACATCAAGGCGTTCCAGACGATGGACGAGGCGGCCGGCCGCCAGCTCCTGGACGAGATGCACGCGCTGCTGCGCTCGATGGAGACCTCAGGCATCGTGACGATCGCGGCCGTCAATGCGGCGGCGCTCGGCGGCGGGTGTGAGCTTGCGATGGCGTGCGACGTGCGGATTGCCGCCGATTCGGCCAGCTTCGGCCAGCCGGAGATCAACCTGGGGATCATCCCGGGGTTCGGCGGCACGCAGCGCCTGCCCCGGCTCGTCGGTGAGGCCAAGGCGCTGGAGATCAACCTGACCGGGGACGCGATCGGCGCCGCGGAGGCGTGCGAGTACGGGCTGGTCAACCACGTCGTCGCCGACCACGAGCTCCTTGACACCGCCCTCCGGTGGGCACGCAGGCTCGCCGGCCAGGCACCGGTGTCGGTGGCTCAGATCAAGCGCGTCTCGGCCCAGGCCGATCTCGATGCGGGCATCGAGGCGGAGAAGGAGGCGTTCGTGGCGGCGTTCACCTCTGTCGACGCGCGCGAGGGCATCACGGCGTTCCTCCAGAAGCGGCCGCCGCGGTGGACGGGTGGGTGAGGGCGGAGGCGCTGAAGGAACGGCGGGGTCCGGCGAGGCCGCCGCCCGGGTCGCCGAGCTCATCCGGCGGGCCGGCTCGGTCGTTGCGCTGACCGGGGCGGGGATCTCGGTGCCCTCCGGGATCCCGGACTTCCGCTCGGCGGGAACGGGCCTGTGGGCGAACGTGAACCCGCTGGAGGTGGCGCACATCGACGTGTTCCGCCGTGACCCGGAGCGCTTCTGGCGCTTCTACGGCGATCGCTTTCAGACGCTCGAGCACAAGCGACCGAATGGCGCGCACGCGGCGCTGGCGACGCTCGAGCGGGCCGGCCTGCTCGACGCGGTCATCACCCAGAACATCGACCGCCTCCATCCCAAGGCGGGCACGCGGGAGCTCGTCGAGGTGCACGGCAGCATCGATCACTCCTCCTGCCTGGGGTGCGGCGCCCGCTACCCGCTGGCCGAGGTCAGAGACCGTCAGGGGCAGGACAGCGCCCGGATCCCGCGGTGTGACTGCGGGCGCCCACTCAAGCCGGACGTCGTGCTCTTCGGCGAGTACCTGCCAGTCGATGCGCTCGCCCGTGCCGAGGAGCTGGCGGCCGGCGCGGAGCTGATGCTGTGTATCGGATCGTCGCTCGAGGTCCATCCGGTGGCCCAGCTGCCGGAGATCACGCTCAGCTCCGGAGGCCGGCTCGTGATCATCACGCAGGGCTCCACGCCGTTCGACCGCCGAGCGACCGAGCGGCTCGACGGCGATGTTGAGCACGAGTTGCGCGCCGTCGTCGACGCACTCGGGCTCTATCAGGCGTAGTCGGCCGAGGCGCGGGCGCGCAACGCCGCCTCGACCCGTGCCAGCGTGAGCGATACCGATGCGAGCTGGTCGGCGTCGAGGGGGCCGGCGAGGGCGGCCTGGGCGGCGGCGCCGACCGCCTCGCGCCGGGAGCGCAGCTCGGCGAGGCGCTCGGCCAGGTCGGCGGCGTGCTCGCCGGCGGGCGGGCGGGCGGCCAATTCGGCCAGGGCGGCGTCGAGCGCGACGAGCAGCTGCAGGGCGGCCTCACGGGCCCGGCCGTGATCCAGGTCCAGGCGGGCGCGGAGCGTCAGCTCCTCGGAGACCAGCGGCGCCTCGCGGGCGCCGAGGACGGCCGCCAGGCGCGCCTGCGGTGCGAGCGCGCGTCTGCGCGCCCGGCGACGACGGGGGCCGCCCGTGGGCGCCACCTCCCGGGCTGCCGTCCACAGGCCGTCGGCGACCTCCTCGCCGGCGCCGAACCCCAGCCGGGCCACGAGCGCGTGCCGCGGGCCGACCGGCGGGGCGTACGGGTCGGCCGTGACCAGGCGAAAGGCGTGCAACGCCCGGTTGAGCACGGCGAGGCCGGCGAGCAGGTCGTCCTCGCCCGCGGCGCTCAGCCAGGCTCGGGCCGCCGGCTCGTCGGCCAGCGGGCTCCCGACGTCGATGATGGTCGCCCGCCCGGTCGTGACCGGAGTCGGCTCCGGCTGCGGATCCACGTCGCGACCGCGGCGCAGCGAGGCGAGCCGCCGGCGTTCCGGAGCCCCGAGCGTGGAGACCACGATCACGTGGCTCGGCGATCCGTTCGGGTCGCCGGGCGCCCGCAGGAGGTAGCGGCCGTCAGGCGGGCCGAGCTGCCAGGGAAACTCGACCTGGACGAAGGAGAACATGGTTCCGCCCATCCCGCCGCCACTCACCTGACCGCCGGCCGCGGCGCGGGTGGGACGTGACCCACTAGCCGTTGTTCTTGGTCCGGATCGCGTACTTGCTGGGCGCGATCGGGACGACCGGCTCCGGGATCTGGCTGATGCGGTTGATCAGCTGGATCCACTGCCCCGGCTGCAGGATGCTCTTGATCTGCGCCGACAGCTTCTTGTTGGCGCCGTAGTCCGGCGTGAAGGTGATCTGGATCCGGTTCTTGTGATCAGGGAGCGCGAGCGTGTTGCTCTGGTCCTTGTAGGACATGTCGCTGATGATCTGATCCGGGCGCATCGACCCCTGCAGGGTGAGCAGCCGGCGGATCGTGATGTCCGTGATCGAGCCGGAGCCCTGATGACCGAGGATTGGGACGTTGTTGATCCTGGAGATGTCGAGGCTGGCTCCAGTGGCGCCGGCGGCGTCGGTTCCGCTGGCGCCGGACAGGCTGTGGCCGCAGTCGAGGCCGGAGACGTACGGATCCAGGCCCGAGGCCGAGAGGAACTCGATCGTCGCCAGCACCCGGCGGTCGATCAGCCCGGCCTCGATGTCGCGGCGGCCGCACGCGTAGATCTGCACGTGCGGGTCGACGAGCACGCGGTTGGTCAGCTGCTGCTTGGACATGAGCAGCACCTGGCCGATCGTGGGGTTCTTCGCGCCCGGGCCGAAGAACGGGTCGACGCCGGCGGCGCGGTAGACGGCGGTCGCCTCCAGCAGCTTCCATCCGTCGAGGATCGGCTTGGGATCGATGTACGGCGCGTTCTTGCCCGCGGGCTGGACCATGAACGACAGGTGGGGGGACACGCCCTGGGACGGGCCGCCGATCCGGCCGAGGATGGTGCCGGCGACGACGATCGACCCGGCGCGGAGCGGCTTGAGCGTGTACTGGTTGCGCGCGAGGTGCAGCGTGTCGGAGAAGTAGTTCTGGAAGCTCGTGATCTGCTGTGCGGCGGTCTTGACCTGGAGGTCGCCACCGGAGGCATAGGAGGCCGGCCGGTTGGGGTTGGCAAACAGCCGCTCCTTGACCAGCGGCGCCACGACGGTCTGGGTGGGGGCCTGGCTGGGCGCGGACGCGGTCTGGGAGCCGGCCGATGCCGGCGCCGGAACGCTCGCCGTCGACGGAACCGACGACGTCTTGGTCTGGGTGCGCACCTGTCCCTTGGCCGGAGGCGAGACCTTGCCGGTGGTGGTCTGCGAGCCGGCTGACGCCGCGCTCGTCGGCTTGCCGGGGTTGCTCTGCGACCCGGCCGACGCCGCGCTCGTTGGCGCCTTGGTGGCCGGAACCGAGAACTCCTTGATGATCTGGCGGGCCGAGACGCGCACGGGCTTGGGCACCGGGTAGCTCTTGGTGACCGTGCCGAGATCGGCGTAGGTGTAGATGTTGCCGGTGGCGTCCTGGAGCTCGATGTAGTGGCCCAGCTGGCGGCTCGTCCCGACCTTGACGATCTTCCCGTCGTTGACGGCGATGACCGGAGAGCCCTTCTTGGCGAAGATCGAGGTGCCCTTCGTCGCCGGATTGGCGTTGATCGCGATCGAGGCGTTCGAGGTCTTGACCTTCTTCTTGGCCAGCGAGACGACGTTGTCGTCGGCGTACTTGGCCGGGGCGGCGACCGGGAAGTGGCCCTGCACGAGTCCGGTCAGCGCGCCGATCAGGCCGGAGGGGATCCCACCGATCAGCTGAGCCCGCAGCAGCACCGACTGCACGTACCAGGTCGCGTGGTTGTAGGCGAAGATCGCGTCCGAGATGTTGCTCGACGCTCCGGCCGCGTGGAGGTAGCGGGCGGCGGTGAAGATCGCGTCGACCGGGTTGTACGGGTCGGCGACGCCGTCGCCGTTGGCGTCGACTCCCCACTCCTTCCAGGTGGATGGCAGGAACTGCATCCAGCCGACCGCTCCGGCGGACGAGACTGAGAGGTTGCGGCCGTAGTCGGTCTCGATCTCGTTGATCGCCGCCAGCACCTGCCACGGCACCTGGTACTCGATTCCGGCGGCCTGGTAGATGGGGATCAGGAACGGCGGGATCTGGAACGAGTTGATGAAGAAGTTGGGGACGCCGATCGGGGCGGGGCCCGGCAGGGAGAGTGAGAAGGTGGGGTTGTTGGGTGACGGCACGCCCTTGCCCGACGGAAGGTTCGACGCCGGCTTGGTGGACTTCTTCTTCGCCGGCTTGGATCCGGACTTCGACTTCTTGCTCTTGGGGGTCTGGGGCTGCGGCTGCGAGGAGGACTTCTGGCCGTGGCCCTTGGCGGCCGGGGCGGGCGTCGTCGACGAGTGACTCGTTGTCGTCGACGTGCTCGTCCTCGAGGGTGAGGTTGAGGTTGAGGTTGAGGGTGAGCTCGAGGTGGTGCTCGACCCCGCCGGCGTGGTGGAGCTGGTCGTCGATGAGCTGGAGGGAGAGGTCGCGGTGGTCGTGCTCGTCGACGAGCTCGAGCTGGTGCTCGATGGGGTGCATGATCCAGACAGGAACGTGTCGCCCGCCGGCAGGGGAACCTGCGAGGGCGTGGTCCCCGGGGAAACGGGCACAGTCAGCGTCGTGGTCTGACCGGTGAGGGTCTTGACCGTCACGGTGCACGTGTCCGCCGCGGCGGGCGCGCTACCGAAGACCAGCGTCGCGAGCAGCGCACTCGCGAGCGCGAGCACGGAGATCAGCTTCCGGCGGCGAGTCAAGACCGCCCTTCACCTCCAACCATCATGTCCGTGCGCACTCCAATGCGTGAACGAAGGGACCCTGCGGCGTGGTCAGGGACGCTACTGACTGCCGAGGAGCTTTGCAATTTGGAACCGACATCCGGCCGAAATCTGGAAGAGTCAACCTCAACCTGAGCATCATCGTCATCCAGCTCGGGCGCTGACAGACCAACGACTACCCGTGGGACGGATGTTCGATGCGCCCATTGCCGCGGTAGAGTCACCCGCATGGGCGACGACAACAGCCTGAAGGGGCGGGTCACCCGACAGAGCGAGGAGGCGATCGGCCGGCTTGCCCAGGAGCTGCTCGAGAACTCCGCCGTCAACCGCGCGCTCTCGGCGGCCTTTGAGACGCGCGAGCGCGCGGTGCGCGCGCAGGAACTGGCGATGGGCGCGCTCAACCTCCCGTCGGCCAGCGACCTCGAGCGGCTCACTCGCCGGATCCGCAGCGTGTCCCAGCGCCTGGAGGGGATAGAGGACGGGCTGGACCGCCTCGACGAGCGGCTGGGGCGGGTCGGCACCACCCAGGCGCTGGACGAGCGTCTGGATCGGATCGAGGCGACGCTGGCGCGGCTGGAGGCAGCGGCGGCCACGCCTGGGACGCCGGTGCGCAAACCGCGTCCGGCTCGGCCCAAGCCACAGACCTCCGACTCCTAATCCGCCACGCCGGCGAGCGCGAGCTCGCCCAGCCGATGCTCGGCCTCGCGGAGCGCCGCCGCGTCGATCCTCCGGCGAGCCGGCAGCACGATGTCGGACACGATCAGGACGGACCCGGCGCGCAGACCCCGCCGCTGGGCGAGCGCGAACAGCGTGGCCGTCTCCATCTCCACCGCGAGAGCCCCCGCCGCCCGCCACCCCTCCTCGGCGCCGGGCGCCCCGTCGTAGAACAGGTCGGTCGAGACGACCGGGCCGCTGCGCCCGCCGTCCCCGGCAGCCCGGACCAGCCGGTCGATCACCTCCGGGTCTCCGGCGACGCGCTCGCCGGCGCCCAGGGCGCGGCTCGTGCCGTCGGCGGCCAGAGCCTCGGTCGCCACGAGCAGCTGGCCCAGGGCCAGCGACTCGTCGAGCGCTCCGCAGGTCCCGATGCGCAGGAGCGTCGTCGCGCCGAGCGCGGCGAGCTCGGCAATGACGATCGCCACGCTCGGTCCACCCATGCCGGTGCTCTGGATCGTGAGCGGGCGGCCGTCGCCGGCGTCGCCCGTGTAGCCCCACAGTCCCCGGTTGTGGTTGAACATCTTCGGCTCGGAGAGGAGGGCCTGGGCAAGGAGCAGCGCGCGACCCGGATCACCGGGGAGGAGCACGCGCTCGGCCAGGGGGGCCGTCGGGTGCAGGTGGATGGCGGTCATGCGGGCGGCGAGAATAGACTCCCCGCGCGGTGGCGGCATTCAAGTCATCCCAGGAGTTCCGCGAGGTCATGGACCGAACGTTCGCGCTGATGAGCGAGGATCCGGACATGGGCCCCAAGCTGCGGGACGCCGACACGCCCCAGCGGTTCGAGTTCACCGACCTCGACCTGGTCGTCAACGTTCGCGCCGGCGGCCCGGACGAGCCGAATCTGGCCTGGGAGTGGTCCGACGACATCGCCTGGGAGCCGAGGGTCAAGATGACGATGAGCTCGGACATCGCCAACCGCTACTTCCAGGGCAAGGAGAACGTCGCGATCGCGATCGCCCGCCGGCGGATCAAGGCCGGCGGCGACGTCAAGGCAGCGCTCGCGATCATCCCCATCACCAAGCCGCTGTACGCGCGCTACCGGGAGATGATCGCCGCCGACTATCCCCACCTGGAGCTCTGACGGCGGTCGGCGTGGAACGCGGGCGGCCCGACCGTCGCCAATTTGCAACCTTGGGGTTTGACAGGCGGCGCCATGGCGAGTAGACCTTTGGCACGACGCAAGGCAACAGGCCGGAGCGTGGTTGCGCCCCCGCGGCGCACCGCGAGGCGCCGCCGGAAACGTGACGAGCGCCAACGGCCGACGCAGCGGGACGCAATGCCCGCGGGCGGCGGGGCCTGGCACTCACCGAGACCCCGTCGCCGACTTGCGCCGCCGCCGGCGCGC
>DASZMU010000093.1:0-1560 GCA_035551695.1 Solirubrobacteraceae bacterium | reverse complement strand
CACCGCGACCCCGGCGATGCCCGCCGCGGACACGACCGCGGGCAGCTCGACGACGGCGGACGCGGGCAGCTGGGGGAGCAGTCCCTGGTTGGGGAGGTTCACCGCGAGCTCCACCCGGGTGTCGCCGGAGGCGACCGCCGCGGCGATCGACACGAGCCTCTCCGCCTCCTGGTTCCGCGCGGGTGCCACCGGCTCGGTCCCGTCCGCCTGGGCGCGCAGGGACTCCCAGAGGCGCCCTTTCTCCTCGATGTACTCCCGGGTCATGTCGAGGCCGCCCTGCAGCCCCCACGCGAGCTGGCCGTTGCCCCGGGCGGTCAGGTAGCCGCCAAAGAATTCGGCCACGTGCCGGTCGCCCGGCGCCGGGTACAGCCCGAAGGTGCGCAGCAGGTCGGCGGAGACCGGGGCGTGGACGCCCTCGGAACGGCTCGACAGCGCGTCCGGGCCACCCGAGCGCTCCTCGACCAGGGCGCGCAGACGGGGGTAGAGATCCTCGTCGGCCGTACGGAGGTCGAGCAGCCAGCAGAGGTGGTTCAGTCCGGCGAAGGTCGCCGTCACCCGGGCCGGGTCGACGCCGAGGGCGGCCGCGAGGGCGGTCCTCGTGTGCATGCTGCCGTGGCAGAGGCCGATCGTCGTCACCGGCGTGTGCTTCGTCATCGCCCGGACGTTCGCGGTGAGCGGGTTGCTGTAGTTGACGAGAAGAGCGCCCGGCGCGACGTCCGCGACGTCCCGGGCGATCGCAACGAGCTCGGGCACGTGGCGTAGCGCCCGGAGCACCCCGCCCGGTCCCACACTGTCGCCCACCGTCTGCAGCACGCCGTGCGCGGCAGGGAGGTCGAGGTCGCTGCGCCAGGCCGCCGCGGAGCCGACCGCGATGGTCGTGGCGACGAACCGGGCGCCGGCCAGCGCCTCGCGCCGGTCGGGGACCGCGGTCACGCGCATCCGGGAGCCGGCGGCAGCGGCGATCCGGCGGCCGAGGGCCGCCATCGTCTCGGCGGCCTCGCCGGCGACGTCGACGAGCCGGACGTCGGCGTCGGCGAACACGAGGGAGCCGGCGAGGTCATGCAGCAGGCCGGGGGTGAAGACGGTGCTGCCCGCGCCGATGAGCACGAACACGGGACCCGAGGTGGCGCCTATCACTTCACGCTCCCGGTGAGCAGGCCGCTGACGATGTAGCGGTTGAGGATCACCGCGATCACCGCAGGGACGGCGACCGCGACGACGCCCGCGGCGCTCATCAGCGAGTACGGGACGGTGTGGCGTCCCTCGAGAGCCGCGATGACCACCGTGAGCGGCTGAGTCGACAGGTCGCTCGACAGCACCAGTGGGAAGAGGAACTGCGCCCACGCGGATAGGAACGTGATGATCGCCGTGGAGACGATGCCAGGCCTGGCCAGCGGCAGGACGACGTGCCAGAGCACCTGCATCCGGCTCGCGCCGTCGATCTGCCCGGCCTCCTCGAGCGCGATCGGGAGGCTCGACATGTAGTTGTAGAGGATCCAGGTGGCCAGCGGCAGGAAGCCGGACACGTAGACAAGAACGATGCCCGTGTACGTGTTCACG
>DASZMU010000092.1:0-31334 GCA_035551695.1 Solirubrobacteraceae bacterium | reverse complement strand
GTAGTCGGAGGTCACAAACCCCGGGAACCCCCACCGCTGATCGAGCGTGGTCCGCATCAGATACTTGTTCTGGCAGGCGTACTCGCCGTTGATCGTGCTGTAGGCGCACATCGCCGACGCAGCCTTGGCCTGTTGGGTCGCGGCCCAGAACGCCGGGAGGTAGATCTCGTGCAGCGCGCGCTGACTGACGATCGCGTCGTCGGCCGCGTTATTGCGATTGGTCTCCTGGTTGTAGACCGCGAGGTGCTTGACCTGGGCCATCTCATCCTGGCTCTGCACTCCGTCGATCTCCGACACCGCCACCTTGCCGTTGAGGAATGGGTCCTCGGTAAACGCCTCGAACGAGCGACCCCAGCGCGGATCACGATCGATGTTCACGGTTGGCCCGAGGTTGACCATCGCGCCCTTACTGCGCTCCTCGGCCCCCACCACCTGCCCGTACTGGTTCGCCAGCGACCGGTCGAAGGTGGCCGCCAGCGAGGCGGCGGCCGGCATCTCAGTCACGCCGGTCAGCCCATCGCCGACGCCGAGCGGGCCATCCTCCTGTCCCATGGGCGGGATGCAGAGGCTCGGGATCCCCGAGATGTAGAACACGTAGGGCTCGCTGAACCCCGCCCCTGTGACCATGTTGATCTTGTCTGCGAGCGTCATCTGGGACATCAGGAGCTGGAGGCGCTGACCCACGGGTAGCGACTGGTTGAGCCAGGGGCAGGAGGGGCTGGCGGAGGCGCTCGGTGCGATCGCGGCAGGCGCAGCGAGGGCGGCGAGCAACGCGACCAGCACGGCGGCCAGTCTCCCGAACCTCCGAGAACGGAAATTCGCGATCCGCTTGCTGCGCAGAGTCCGGACAAAAACGTTCACGACGCTCCTCCCCTGCTGAACGTCCGGACCCAGCCTTGCAGCATTCCCTCGGGGGCGGTCGCGTAAACGACAACCTTGCTGGTCGGCCTCCGTTCCTCACCAACCCTTGCGATGTCTAGTCGGCGGCCCGCCGCACTAACCGGCGGTCACGGTCGCCTGCACGTATCCCGAGGAGTGCGAGCCTGCGCCGGCCGCGACGGTGATCACGTCGCTGCCGGGCGGTGTCGGCACGGTCGCTGAGAACTGGCCGTTGGGCGCCGAGGTCTGCACGACGGTGGTGCTGTCGGTTCCGGATCCGGTTTGGGCCGCAGCGATCACAACCTGCGCCCCGGGCACAGTCGTGCCGGTGACGGTTGTGGAGCCGCTCACGGTCGCACCGCTGGTTGGAGAGCTGATCGTGACCGGAACGTTCGTTGGTGGACCGCTGGTGACGTAGCGGTCCCTGGTGATCGCAGGTTGGTCTGTCAGCGCGCCGGTCTGCAGATCGCGGATCAGCCGCACGTACTGGCCCTCGGCCCAGATCAGCGGCGTCGCCGAGCCCGCGGCCTTGCCGTCGATGAATCCGATCGAGGCGCTGGCCGGATTCGAGCCGTACGGCGCGGCGGGGATGTCCGGATCCTCCCAGACCTGCTCGGGGATCAGGCCGACGCCCCACGACATGTGGTCCATCGTGGCCGCCAGGCTCTCGGCACCAGCGCGGTCGCCCGTCTGCAGGTCCTGCTCGGCGCGCTCGCCGTCGAGGATCGGCCACAGGTGACCGGACCCGACGCCGTTGTACGAGGGCGCGCCGCTGGGCGAGCAGTTGGTCAGGTCTGGCTCGTAGCAGTCGCCGTAGCCGTCGGTCGAGCCGTTGGCCTGGACCCCGTAGCGATGCCAACCGGGGCCGGACGGCGTCTGGCGCTCGAGGATCGAGTCGACGACCTTGAGCGACGTAGTGACGTCGGAGTCGCTCGCCGGCAGCTCACCGAGCCTGGTCAGCTCGAGAAAGCCGGCGTCCACCACGCTCCGCTGATCGACGTTGTTCAGGCTGCCGTTGTTGAGGTTGTAGGTCTCGGCGGCGTTGGGATCACCGGTCGGCGAGAGACGGATGAAGTAGCGGTGGTCACCGTACGGACCTGTATCGGTGACAGTCCAGGACTTCACGTTGCGCTGGTAGTCGTCGGCGGTCGCCTGGTAGAGCTGCGCCCTCGCAGGGTCGCCGGCCGCTTGGGCGAGATGGGCGGCGGCGGTCAGCCCGGCGATCTCGGCCGCAATCGTCGACGGCGAGTATGCGATGTGCTCCTCCCAGCGGTCCTCGCCATAGGCGGGCCCGTGGGCGATCATGAAGTCAGCGTCGGGCCGGAGGTGCTGCTCGTAGAAGGACTTATCGCCCGCGAAGCCCGCGTCCCACGCCATCAGCAGCGGGTAGGCGTCCTCGTCGATCTCGTAAAGGCCGTACGTGTCCGGAGCGACTGATCCGTCGAGTTCGGAGTCGCGCGGGAAGCTCCCGTCTAGCTGCTGTGCGCGGTCGAACAGGAATTCGACCATCTGTTGGGCGCTGACCAGGTCGCCGTCGGCGAGCAGTCCGGTGAACGTCTCGTAGCTGTCCCGAGCGAACACGGAGCGGTACGTATAGCCGGCGTGCGTGGTGACCGCGAGCATCGACTGCCCCACGGGTCGGCCGGCGCCGCCACGAACGCGCCCAGATCGGTCTTGTCCTCGGCGGACTTGATCACGTTGGCCGCCAGCCAGTAGGAGCTGGCCTCTGCTTGCGGAGGGCTGTGCAGCGTTGCGTCGTAGGCGTGCAACCATCCACGTAGGCCTTGAGCGTCGCGCTGTAGGGCGTGGTCGCGCTCCGTTCCGCCGTGTCGACAGCTTCGTTCGCCGTCGCCGCAAATCCGAGCGCGAGTGTGAACGGGTGCGTGGGGTCGTTGATCTGCGCCGTCTGTACGACGTTCCCGTCTGTGGCGGAGCTGTAGACGTTGCGCAGCGAGTCGAACGTGTCGAGCTGCGTGAGGCCGTCGCTCGATGTGCCGGCGAAGCCGCTCGACGCGCGCTCGAACCTACGGTCGGCGGTCAGCGCGCCCACGACCGGCGCGGCCCATGGGCCGGTGGGGGTGGTGGTGTCGGAGGACACCAGCACGCGAGTGGCCGGGACAATGACCGCGTTGTTGGGTAACGCGTTGGTCGTTCCGCCCCCGCCGGTGTTGTCGATCTGCGCGTCGTAGCGGACATAGACCTTGAGGCTGTCGAGGGCCGCGGTCGCCGTACCATCGAGCGGCTCGAGCGTCGTGTGCATGACCACGCTGTCACGAGCCGGGTCCGTCAGGTAGTCCGTGACGAGGGCAAAGCCGTGTTTCGGATCGCGGCTCGTCGCCTGGCAGACCATCCCGCTGCGGTCGGGCGAGCTGACGACGTGGGTCATGTCGCGCTGCTGCATGTCGGTGAACGACCGCCCGTCGGTGACGATGTACTGCAGCGTGTTGACGTTGCTGTTTTCGATCGTCGGGCTGAACGTGTCTGAGAGGACGCCGTCGACAACCGTGAACCAGACCTTCGAAGTCGTGTTGCGCGCGGTTCCGAAGCAATCCTTGCGGGCCAGGTCGAGGTATGACTGAGCGCCCGGGCCGCCTGGGGCGGTCTCGCTTGGCGTGGACGCAGCCGACTCGGTGGCCGCGAGGACGCCCGTCGTGAGCGCGACGGCGATGACCGCGAGGGCGCGGGCGCCGATGACCGTTGCTGTCCGCATGGGTTGCCTCTCCTGTCGCGACTACCGTCGCGCTTACCCAAGCCAACCCGAAGTGAGACGCGATCCGACGGGGCGCCCGGCCTCGGCGTCGCCGGGCGTGATATGACACGCCCGAGCGGAGAACCACCGAGAGGACGGCCATGCCACCCACCAGCGTTCATTTCAACGGCTCGATCAACTTGCCCGATGCCGAGACCGTGATGCGGGAGATCAGCTCGCGCATCCCGCATGGCGTCCGTCGGATGACCGACGGGGAGACCGGAGACCGCAACTATTGGATCAGCTTCCAGACCCGGAAGTTCGAGCAGATGCCCGAGTTCGAGACCGTGTCGATCCGGAATGCGTACGAGACCGCTCTCGACGCTCCGCCGATGCCTCAGTTTCGCCTCAGCGCGTCGGCCGAGATGATCAGCTGGCCCAACCTCGGCTACGCGGATGAATACAGCAAGTCGTTTGCGACCTTTGAGCGGATGCAGAACGACGGCGCGATCCCGGCCGACGTGCGCTTCCAGATGCAGTACCCGACGCCCTTGGCCTCGATGGCGGGAACAATCGCGCCGGACGACATGCCCAGGGTCGCGCCCTCCTACGAGCAGGCGCTGTTCGCCGACCTCGACACCGCGCTCGAGCGGCTCCCGCATGAACGAGTCGCCGTCCAATGGGACGTCGCGGTCGAGTTCGGAGCCCTGGAGGGAGCGATGGGACCAAAGGTGCCGGTGGACCAGATCGCACCCGGGCTGGTGCGCTGCCTCGAGCGTGTGCCCGCCGATGTCCCGGTCGGCATGCACCTCTGTTACGGCGACTACGGCCACGAGCATTTCAAGCAGCCTGAGTCGCTGCAGATGCAGGTCGACCTCGTCAACGCCGTGACGTCCACGACCCGGCGGCCGCTCAACTTCGTGTCTTTCACCGTGCCGCAGGGCCGCAACGACAGCGCCTACTTCGCCCCTCTGGGCGGGCTGCGGACGGGCTCCGAGACCGAGCTGTACTTCGCGCTCGTCCCCTACCACCCTGATGAGCAGGCCGCGGGCACGACCGCCGAGCAAATCGAGCAGATCGACGCCGCCCTGATCAGCTCCCCGGCGGGCGCCCGCCACTGGGGTATTTGCACCGAATGCGGGATGGGCCGGGTCGACGCCGGTGATGTGCCCCAGCTGCTGGACCTCCACAGCCAGATCCTCTCCTCGTCACCAGCCTGAGCTCAACGATTAAAGGACGCGCGTGGAGTGGTTGACTGGCGGTGTGTCGCCGACGGATCAATCGCTTCGGGCCGTGCTGGCCCAACTGGAGGGTGCCGGCGAGCTGATCCGGATCCCCGAGCCGGTCTCGCTGCACTACGAGCTGTCGGCGCTGCTGGCCGCGGCCGACGACGGCCCCGCGCTGCTGTTCGAGCGCGTGGTGGGCTCCGACATGCCCGTGGTCGGCGGGGTGCTGGCGAGCCGGGCGCGGATCGCGACCGGGCTGGGCGTCGACGTCGACGGGATCCAGGCGCGGATGTTGCGGGGGCTGGTCGAGCCGCTGGCGCCGCGACCGGCGGCCGAGGCGCCCTGCCAGGAGATCCAGGTCGAGACGCCTGATCTCGGCGCGCTCCCGATCCCGTGGTTCTTTGAGCACGAGACCGGCCCGTACGTGACCGCGGGCGCGATCGTCGCCCGCGACGGCGACGAGGGGCCGGCCAATCTGTCGATCGCGCGCCTGAAGCCGCTCGGCGCCAATCGCGCGCTCGTCGGGATCGCTCCCAACCACCATCTCGCTCAGCTGGGGCGCCGGGCAGCCGCCCGGGGGGAGTCGCTGCCGATCGCGGTGACGATCGGCAACCATCCGGCGGTGCTGCTGGCGGCGTGCCTGTATCTCGACCTGGGCGCCGACGAGTTGGAGCACGCCGGCGGCCTGCTGGGGGAGCCGGTGGAGGTGGCGCTCACCGCCGACGGGCTGGCGGTCCCGGCGCACTGCGAGCTGGTGCTGGAGGGTCGGCTGGACTACGGCGAGCTGGTGGAGGAGGGCCCGGTGTCGGAGTTTCACGGCATGTATGAGGACTACGGGCCGGGCGCGGTGGCCACCTTCGGCCGCCTGACGATGCGCCGGGACGCGATCTACCAGGCGATCGAGCCGGGGCGCCACGCCGAGCACCTGCTGCTCGGCGGCACCGCGATCGCCGCCGGGCTTGAGGCGCAACTGCGGCGCGTCGTTCCCGCGGTCAAAGCGGTGGCGGTGCCGGAGGGAGGCGCGGGCCGGCTGGCGGCGGTCGTGGCCCTGGACCCGGACGCCCGGCCCGGCTCAGCGCAGCGGGTGATGTTCGCCGTCTGGGCCGCGGTCAGCCTGATCCGGACGGTCACCGTCGTCGACGCCGACGTGGATCCGTGGGACCACGTCGAGGTGGAGTGGGCGCGCACGGCGTTCGCCCGCCCAGACCGGGATCTACTCGTCGTCCCCGGTGGTGCTGCGGACCGCGCCGAGCCGCTGGAGCTCCGCGGTCGGGTGGCCAAGCTGGGCATCGATGCCACCCGCAAGGACGCCGACCGCCGCGACCATCGCGTCGCCGCCCCGCCGGCCGAGGCGGTGGCTGCGGCGCGCCGGCGACTGGCGGACCATCGGTGAGCCCGGCCCCCGCGCGCCCGCGGCTGATCGTGGGAATCTCCGGAGCCAGCGCGCCTCAGCTCGGTCACGCGCTGCTCCGCGCTCTGCACCAGCTTCAGACCGTCGAGACCCATCTGGTGGTGTCGGCCGGCGCGCGGCGGACGATCGAGCTGGAGCTGGGCGTGGGGCTGGAGGAGGTGCAGGCGCTGGCCAACGTCGTGCACGATCCCGGCGACCTTGCCGCGCCCATCTCCTCGGGCTCGTTTCAGACGTTGGGGATGGCGGTGGCGCCGTGCTCGATGGGCCGCCTGGCGGCGATCGCCAACGGAAGCTCGGATGACCTGCTTGCCCGGGCGGCGGACGTGTGCCTCAAGGAGCGCCGGCGGCTGGTGCTGGCTCCGCGCGAGGCGCCGCTGAACCTGATCCACATCCGCAACATGGAAGCGGCCACGCTCGCCGGGGCGACGATCTTCCCGCCCGTGCCGGCCTTCTACCACCGCCCACGCAGCATCGACGACCTGCTGGCCCAGATCACCGGCCGGATCCTTGATCAGTTCGGGATCGAGCACGAGCTCTTCGCCCGCTGGCGCGGCGGCTCATGACGCGAACCTGACCCCGGCCCGCTCGGCCACGAACCGTGCGCCGAGCAGCTCGCCGTCGACCTCGCCGTAGTGCGCCAGCGCCCGGCGATGGACCTCATCGACGATGCCGGCGAGCTCCAGCGGGACGGCCAGCTGCTCGCCCAGCGCCACCACTGTGCCCAGCTGCTCACAGCACCGCGCCAGGGCAAACGAGGTCAGGTCGTCCCCGGCCAGCAGCGCCGGGGCGTCGTGCTCCAGAAAGCGGCCGCCGGCCGCGCTCTGGCCCAGGGCGGCGCGAGCGGTCTCAGGGTCGACGCCGGCCCGCTCAGCGAGCGTCAGCGCCTCGGCCACCGCCACCGCCTGACCGAACCACAACGCGTTGGCCAGCAGCTTGAGCGTGTAGCCGCTCCCCGGCGGACCGACATGGATGATCCGGTCGGCCACCACCTCCAGCACCGGCCGCGCCGCCTCCAGGTCCTGGACGCGGGCGCCGACGAAGCTGAGCAGCCGCCCTTCCCGCGCCGCTTCCGGGCCCCCACCCACGGGGGCGTCCAGCGCCCGGATGCGCCCGGGAGCCGTCGGTCGCGGCGATGCGGTGCTCATGTCGATCCACAGGGCGCCCGGCGCCATGCCGCCGGCCAGGTCAGCGGCCACCGACTCCACTTCGGCTGCGCTCGGCAGGACGGTGATGACCAGGTCGGCCGCCGCCGCCACCGCCCGCGCCCCGGGTAGCCAGGCGGCGCCGGCGCTGACCGCGGCTGCGCGCCGGCTCTCGTCGATGTCGGTGGCGACGACGGTCAGGCCATTGCGCGCCAGCCGCGCGGAGATCGGCAGGCCCATCCGGCCCAGCCCGATCACGCCCACGCGCTGCGCTTCGATCTCTGTCATCGGCGCCCATCATGTCACCGCCCCGGCAAGCGCATGGTGCCACGCGGGAGCCTCGTTTACACTGCCCCAAGCCCCTGGGAGAGGTGGCCGAGTGGCTGAAGGCACTCGCCTGCTAAGCGAGTATGGGGGTCAAACTCCATCGCGGGTTCGAATCCCGCCCTCTCCGCTGTACACGGTTCCGCGTGCGACGCACGCACGCCCTCCGCCGCGCGACCCTTGCGATCGCGCGGCGGGTGGCTTTCGATCACTTCGTGATCGTGACCGTGCGCTCCATGCCCAGCTGCGTGTGCTCGCGGCCGTCCTGGGTGTTCATGAGGCACACCAGGACGTAGGTTCCGGGCTTGGCATTCAGCGTCTCCTGGACGAGTCCGCCGGGACTGAAGACTCCGACGAAGCCGGGGGGCGGGCCGCTCACGAGCCCCATGGCCTTCCTGTCCTTGCCGGCGAGCAGCAGCGCGGTCAGTTTCTTCGCCGCGGCGCTGTTCTTGACCGGCAGCGCGAGGACCATGTGGACGAGGAAGCCGGCGTTCTCGAAGCGCACGAGCTCACCATTGTGCATCCGGGTCGGTCCCAGGATGCGGAACTCCTCGGCCTTAACCGTGGCTCCGGCGGCGGGGAGCGGCGCGGGGCTCGCCGTCGGCGTGACCGTGAAGCCGGTCTCCGGCCATTTCGTCGGATTGTTCTTGGTTGTGTCGAGGGCGACGTAGTTGCCGGGCGTCAGCACCGTCTGGGCGCTGCTGCTGCCCTTGTTGGCCACGGTGTTGAAGACGATCGACGCCAGACCCTGGAGCCCGTTCGGATCGCCGCCGTGTGACGCGGCTGCCGCGAATGCCTGCTGGAACGTCACCCCGGGATCGAGCCGAACCAGCGTCGGCGATCCCTGGGCCTCCCCACTCACGGTCGACACCACGTTCACCGCGCCGGCGGGCACCGAGCTCGGTGCCGTGATCGAGTTGCCCGTCAACGTCAGGGCGAGTGTTGGGAGCGTGCCGGCGGCGGTGGCCGACGCGCCGGCGGCAGCCATCACGGCCACCGCCATCGTGACGGTGCCCAGCGACAGGGCAGTGATGCGTCTCACAACGTCCTCCTCGTAGAGAGCTTGGGGGGTACAGCAGCCCGGGAGTCTGAGCCGCCCCTCCGGTTTTTTCCCTAGGGTCGCCATAGCCATTTCCGTTAGGCTTCGCTCCTGCACCTGGGGCGCACGGGGCGCCACCGGACGAGGGCATCGGAGGGCCAATGGATGGGGGACCGGTATTCGAGCGCGAGCACGAACTTGCCTGCGTGGCGGCGCTGGCAGCCGACGTCGTCGACGGCGCCGGCGGCACGATGGTGTTTGAGGGGCAGCCGGGGCTGGGCAAGTCGACTGTGCTGCTCGAGGCGTGTCGGCTGGCGGCGGAGCATGGGCGTCTTCGGACGGTCCGCTTCTGCTGCGGCGAGCTCGAGCAGGAGCTCGCGTGGGTGGCGATGCGCGGGCTGCTCGGTGAGATCCACACCCCCGCCCCCAGCGACGTGTTCGCGACTGCCCACGCGCTGTTCGCGCTGGTCAATCGCCTGGCCGAGGAGGAGCCCGTGCTCCTCGTGCTCGACGACGCGCACTGGTGCGACGCCCCGTCACTTCAAGCCCTCAGCTACCTGCAACGCCGCCTGCACGCCCTGCCGGCGGGACTGATCGTCGCGATGCGCCCTCCGGCGGCCAACGCTGAACATGCACTCCTGGAACGACTCCAGGGCGGGCCGGACACCGAGGTTCACCGCCTGACCGGTCTCGGTGCCGATTCGGTCTCGGCACTCATTCGGACGCGTTGGTTCCCTGATGCCGATCCGCGCTTCTGCCAGGCGTGTCACGAGCTGACGGCCGGTAACCCGTTCTACGTCAGGGAGCTGCTGATCGAGCTTCGGCATCGCGGCATCGACGCAGACGGAACGCTCCTCGAGCTCGGCGAGGTGACGCCCCCCACGGTCCTCAACTCGCTCCTCGTGCGACTCGACCGCCTCACCAGCTCCGGCGCGACGCCGCTCGCTCGGGCCGCGGCGGTGCTCGGCGACGGCGTGACCCTCAGCCAGGCGGCGGCCCTGGCCGAGATCAACGAGCCCGGCTCGGCTGAGGCATTGGATGAGCTCTCGGCGGCCGAGCTGCTGGCCCCGGGGGAGCCGCTGCGATTCGTGCACCCGCTGGTCAGGACGGCCATCTATTCCTCCATCCCGCCGGGCCGCCGGGCACAGCAGCACGCGCGCGCCGCGGAGTTGCTCGACGCCGGGCGCGCGCGGGCGGAGGTCGTCGCATCGCATCTCCTGTACGCGCCGCGGGCGGCGGCGGCGGGCACGGTGGAGACGCTCCGCGCCGCCGCTGCGCGAGCCGACGCGCAGGGGGCGCCGCAGAGCGCGGTGCGGTACCTGCGACGGGCGCTCGAGGAACCGCCACCGAGCGGCGATCGCGTCGATGTCCTGGTCGAGCTCGCCCACGCCGAGACCGCCGTCGGCGACCAGAACTCGGTGTCGCATCTGGCCGAGGCCCTGGAGCTCGCAAGCGACGACCGCCGCCGGGCGGCGATTCTGCTGGACCTGGGGTGGGCACAGCACCACGCCGCACGGTTTCGCAAGGCCGCCGATTCCTTCGAGCGCGGGCTCCGCGTCGCCCGCCGCCTGCCGGATCACGAACTGGAGGCGAGTCTTGAGGCCGGCTACCTCGTGGCGGCCACACTCGACTCGCAGCGGGTCGGCGATGCGCTGCGGCGGATCGAGGTGATCGAGAAGCGCTCGGCGCGGATCGACGATCCCGGCGATCGGATGCTGTTGGCCCAGGTTCTGGTCACGCGGACGATGGCCGCGGCCCCGCGACGGGAGATCGTCGAGCTGGCTCAGCGGCTCTGGGCCGACGGTCGGCTGCTCCGGGACGAGGGCGCCGACTCCCAGGCTCTGTGGCACGTGATCGGCGCGCTGAGCTGGGCCGACGCGTACGAGCCGGCGCTGGGGGCCATCGATCTCGTCCTGGAAGCCGCGGCGGACCGGGGGCTCGTACTGGCCCAGGCCCGGGCACGCTTCGCGCGGGCCTGGCCGCATTACTGGATGGGCCGGCTGCGGGACGCCTCGGCCGATGCCTGGGCGGCGATCGAGATCTGGCACGGCGGCCTGGAGACGTATCTACCGGCCGCCGTGTACTGGTTTGGGCTCGCGGAGCTGGAGCTCGAGAACAGCGCCACGGCCGAGGCCGCACTGGGGCTGACCGGCCCCCCGCAGCGGTGGGAGGGCACCGGGATGATGGGCTTCATCCACAGCCTGAGAGGCCACCTTGCGCTCCGGGCGGGAGATGCCGAGGCAGCGCTCGGAGCGTTTCAGGCCTGCGGATGCGTGATGGAGACCCTGCGCATTGTCAGCCCCTCGGTGATGCCGTGGCGCTCGGACGCGGCCCAGGCCCTGCTCGTGCTGGGGGAGGCCGAGCGTGCGGCGGAGTTGGCCGAGGAGGAGCTGAGGCTGGCTCGCGCGTGTGGCGGGTCGCGCGCGGAGGGCGTGGCGCTGCGGGTGTGCGGGTTGAGCACCGGCGGCGACGCCGGCATCGAGCTGCTGCGCGAGGCCGTGGAGATGCAGGCGCTCGGCGGGGCGGTGCTCGACCAGGCGCGGGCCGAGATCGACCTGGGCGCCGCCATCCGCCGCGGCGGCCGGCGGCGCGGCGCGCGGCCCCACCTACGCGCGGGCCTCGAGCTGGCGCAGGCAGCCGGGGCCACGGGGCTGGCTCACCGGGCGGAGACCGAGCTACGGGCAGCGGGCGGGCGCGGCCGGCGCGCCACCGATACCGGCGCGGGGCTGCTGACCGCCAGCGAGCGCCGCGTCGCAGAACTGGCGGCGCGGGGCTACAGCAACCGCAACATCGCGGGGCTGCTGCAGATCAGCGTCAAGGGCGTTGAGTGGCACCTTCATCAGAGCTACCGCAAGCTCGACATCACAGGGCGCGCTCAGCTGGGGCCGGCGCTCTTCAGCGAGCCGGGGTGGGCCGACGCCCGGCCGTCTGGTCAGCGCTTCTTGGCCGGCGCGGTGCCGAAGACGTGATCCCAGAACGGGGCGCTGACGCCGTAGCCGCGCTCGTGGTCCTGGAAGTGGTGACGCATGTGCAGCTCGCGCAGCCGCCGGCCGAGCGCCGACTTCGGCCGGTGATGGTGCACGTGGTAGTGCAGCATGTCGTACGCCAGATAGCCGGCGAGGAATCCGGCGCCGAAGGGGAGGAAGGTCGGCGTGCCCAGCACCAGCGAGAACACCCAGATGAACAGGGCCGCCAGTGGGATGCTCACCGACGGGGGCATGACCAGCCGCATCGGATCGTTCGGATGGTCGTGGTGGACGCCGTGGATGATCCAGTGCAGCTTCGCGCCGATCCCCTTCTCCGGCTCGAAGTGGAACACGATGCGGTGCAGCCAGTACTCGGTCAGCGTCCAGAACAGGTAGCCGCACAGGATCCACATGACGGTGAGGGCGCCGGCGCCATGGACGAACCCCTCGATCAACAGGATCACGATCACCGGAACGAACAGGATCGGCGGGACCGCCGGGTGGACCCGGGAGAGCTTGTCCAGCAGGTCGTTGTCGAACATGCGCGGCGAGGCGCGCAGCTTGTCGCTGCGGCTGAGGCCGCTCACATCGTCAGCGCGATGACTCGCCACGGACAGAATTCTAGCTTGGGGACGGCTATCCCTGCTCGTTCTCGGCCGGCATCGCCAGCACGATGTGGCGCAGCGAGAGCGCGATGAAATCCCGCCGCTCGACCCGGGGCGTCCCCTGCAGGCTCGTCAGCTCGACGTCGGTCAGCGCCAGGAACTCCCGCTCGGAGCTGTTCAGGTAGTCGGTGAGGCGAGAGCGATAGCCGTCGGTGGGGAGCCGCAGGCTCCCGCTGATGCGGTGGCGGTCGGTCTCGACGATGATTCGCTCATCCCGTTGCTCCACGCGCCGGGCACGATAGCTCACCCGTGGCTGGATCGGCTGCAATCCGGTGCCATCCTGTCTGGCCCATGGCACACGCGCCTGATCCCCGCTGGTGGCAGGTGCGCCGGGCGCAGAACCGCAAGCCGGCCACGTACCGATGTCCGCTCTGCGGTGGCCTGCTCCCGGCGCTCAGCGAGCACATGCTGCTGTTTCCGGAAGGCGATCATGCGCTCCGCCGCCACGCTCACACCGCGTGCGTCCTCCGGGCGCGACGGGCCGGTCGGCTCCCCACGCGCGACGAGTGGAGCCGGGCGCAGTCCTCGGCCGCTGAGCGCGCCTCGCCGATGACGCGGTGGGGCCGGCTACGTGAGCGCCTGCGCCCTCGCCCGCGGTAGGGTGCCGTCATGGCCCGTGACCTTCGGCTTGGCCTCAACCTCGGGTACTGGGCGGGCGGTCCACCGCCCGGCGCCGCCGAGACGGTCAGGGCCGCCGACGAGCTGGGGTTCGACTCGGTCTGGACAGCAGAGGCCTACGGTTCCGACGCGCTGATGCCACTGGCGTGGTGGGGTGCGGCGACGCAGCAGATCAAGCTCGGCACGGCGATCGTGCAGATCTCGGCGCGCACACCGGCGGCGACCGCGATGGCGGCGATGACGCTGGATCATCTCAGCGGAGGACGCGTGATCCTGGGGCTTGGCGTCTCCGGCCCCCAGGTCGTTGAGGGCTGGTACGGACAGTCGTTCGCCAAGCCCCTCGCGCGGATGCGTGAGTACATCGGCATCCTGCGCGCGATCTGGGCCCGGGAGGGAGCCGTGACCAACGACGGCCCCCACTACCCACTGCCTCTCCCCAACGGGACCGGACTGGGTAAGCCGCTGAAGTCGAGCGTGCGCCCGCTGCGCCCGGACATCCCCATCTATCTTGCGGCCGAGGGTCCGAAGAACATCGCGATGGCCGGTGAGCTGTGCGATGGATGGCTGGCGCTGTTCTACTCGCCCCACCACGACGCGTTCTACCGCGAGGCGCTCGACGAGGGCCTGGCGCGTCCCGGCGCACATTGCAGCGTGGACGAGTTCGAGGTGGCCGCCACGGTGCCGCTCATCATCACCGACGACGTCGAGGCCGCGGCCGACGCGCTCCGGCCGATGTATGCCCTGTACTTCGGTGGCATGGGAGCCCGGGGAACGAACTTCCATGCCAACGTCGCGATCAGGATGGGCTACGAAGCGGCCGTCGCGAAGATCCAGGAGCTCTACCTCTCCGGTCGCAAGGACGAGGCGGCGGCGGCCGTGCCAACCCGGTTGCTCGAGCAGCTGACGCTCATCGGCCCGCCGGACAAGATCCGCCACGACCTCGAGGCCTGGCGCGACTCGATCGTCACGACGCTGCTGGTCGGCGGCGATTCGGCGACCCTGCGCACGGTCGCCGAGCTCGTGCTCGGCTGACCCGCAGGTCGTCCGACCGCGCGCGGGCATTGCTCGATGCCCGTCGTTGCCGCCGGGCCTAATAGTTTGTTAGCCTAACCATATGGCCTCCGAATCACATCCCCAGGCCGGTCGTACCATCGCCCGGCTCGCCCGCCAGTTGGAACTGGCGGTGGCGACCGTCGACCTCACCGTCTCCCAGTACCGCATCCTCGCGTTCCTGGCCGAGGGCAACGAGGCCGCCTCGGCCCTCGCCGAGAAGCTGGCGGTCAGCCGGCCGAGCGTGACCGGCGTCGTAGACGGGCTCGTCGCCCGGAGTCTCGTGCGGCGTTCCGAGGATCCGGCCGACCGGCGCCGGGTGGGGCACGACCTCACCGATGCCGGTCGGCAGGTGCTCGGTGCGGCCGAGGCCGAGGTGCAGCGGAGGCTCGACGAGATCGTCTCGCACCAGCCGGAGCGCGCCGCGGAGGCATTCGCGGGTCTGCGGGCGTGGCAGGAGGCGCTGGACGGCTACCGACAGGCGCGCCGCGCCGCCCGCGCCCGCCGGGCGGACCCCGCTGTGGCGACTGCCGCGCCGGACCTGGTCCGGGGCGCGACGGACGCGTGAGCGCGGTCGCCGGTCACGCCGGAGAGCGCTCCCCCCGCGCCCGGCCCCCGCTTGACGCCTCGAGCGTGGTCTCGCGCTACGCGCCGCCGAAGGCGACGATCGATCCAGACCGCGGCAAGTCGTGGATCGGCCGGGCGCTGCCGGTCGTCAAGGCGCACAGGCTGACGCTGGGCAGCGCGCTCATCCTGTCGTTTGTCGGCCTCGTCCTCCAGGTGCAGATTCCCAACCTGCTCAACGAGGCGGTGACCAACTCCCTTCAGCGCCACACGGTCGCACTGTCTCATTACGTGACGCTCGTGTTTGCGTTGGCGGTTGCCGCCGGGCTGTCGGCGTACGCAGCGCGGTTGTTCCTGCTCCGCACCGCCTACGCGATGGAGTTCGACCTGCGCAACATCATCTACGAGCACCTGACGCGGATGTCGTTCGCGTTCTATGACCGCGTCCAGTCCGGACAGCTGATCTCACGGGCCAACTCCGACATCCGCTCGGTGCAGATGTACCTGACGTTCGCGCCGGCGATCCTCGTCCAGTGCGCCGTCGCGCTCGTGGCGTTCGCCTACATGCTGTCGATCAACGTGCCGCTGGCGCTCGTCGCCATGTCGACGACGCCGATGGTGTACGTCGCCAGCGTCCGGATGCGCAAGCAGATCTTCCCGGTGTCGTGGCTGATCCAGCAGCGGCTGGCGGACGTGGCGACGATCGTTGACGAGAACATCAACGGCGTCCGGGTCGTCAAGTCGTTCGTCGCCGAGCCGCGCGAGCTGACGACGCTCGCTCGGGCCGCCGCGAAGCTGCGCTGGGCCTACATTCGCGACGCCGACATCCGCGCGCGCTTCACCCCGACCGTTCAGAACCTGCCGCAGGTGGGCCTGGCGCTCGTGCTCCTGTTCGGCGGCTGGCTCGTGCTCCACGACGGCCTGCCGGTCGGCGCGATCCTCGCCTTCAGCGCGTACATCGTCATGCTCCAGGCGCCGTTTCAGCTGCTGGGGATGCTGATCATGCTCGGGCAGCGAGCCAAGGCATCCGCCGGGCGCATCTACGAGATCCTCGACGAGGCACCGACCATCACCGACCGGGCGGACGCCATCCGGCTTGACCACTCCGATGGCGACGTTCAGTTCGACGATGTCACGTTCGCCTACGCCGGAGGGCCGGAGATCCTCGAGCACTTCACGCTGCACCTGAGGCCGGGGGAGACCGTGGCGATGGTCGGCCGCACCGCCAGCGGCAAATCGACCGTCAGCCGCCTGCTCCCGCGCTTCTACGACGTGACCGGCGGCGCCCTGCGGCTCGACGGTCACGACGTCCGGGACCTCTCGATCGCCAGTCTCCGCTCGCAGATCGGCGTCGTCCTCGACGAGCCGTTCCTGTTCACGGCGTCGATTCGGGACAACATCGCCTACGGTCGGCCGGACGCCAACCCGGACGAGGTCCGGGCGGCCGCGCGCGCGGCGAACGCGGCGCACTTCATCGAGGCGCTACCGGACGGCTACGACACCGTCGTCGGCGAGCGCGGCTACACGCTCTCCGGCGGCCAGCGCCAGCGGGTGGCGATTGCCCGCACCCTGCTGCTCAACCCGCCGATCCTGGTGCTCGACGACGCCACGAGCGCGGTCGACGTCCAGGTGGAGCAGGAGATCCACGAGGCGCTGCGGGTGCTCATGGAGGGCCGAACGACGCTGATCGTCGCGCACCGCCTGTCGACGATCGGCCTGGCCGACCGGGTCGTGCTCCTCGACGGCGGGCGGATCGTCGCCGACGGGACCCACACAGAACTGCTGGAGACCACCCCGCTGTACGTCGAGGTGCTGGCTCAGGCCGAGGAGGCCGAGCGCGAGGCCCGCGCGGCCGAGGCGGCCCGGGCCGCCGAGAGCGAGGGCAGATGAGCTTCGGCGGCGGCATGAGCGGTGGAGCGACCGGCGGAGCGTTCGGCCGCTCCGGCGGGTCGCGCGCGGCCGCCGCCCCGGGCGGCGGACTGCCGTTCGCCGGGATTCCGCCGGAGCTCCAGGAGGGCGTCGACAAGCTCCTGGCCCAGGAGCCGGACCACGGAGAGCCCTCGGTTCGGTTCACCCACCGGACCGCGGAGAACGCCGGCGCCACGCTGACCCTGCGCCACCTGATCTTCCGCCACTGGCGCCTGGGGGCCGCGGCCGCGGCCCTCGTCACGATCGTCAGCGTCGCCAACCAGGCCGGTCCGAAGCTGATCGACATCGGCATCGATCAGGGAATGTCGGCCAACCACCGCAGCTTCGGTGTGATTGCGCTCGTCAGCGGGCTGTTCCTGGCGGCGATCGCGATCACGGCGATCGCGCAGCGGGGCCAGGCGCGCGTCACGGGACGGCTGGCAGCGCGGGTCATGAACGACCTGCGCATCAGCGTCTTTGCCCACCTGCAGCGGCTCGGCCTCGACTACTACACGGAGGAGCAGTCCGGCGTGATCATGACCCGGATGACCTCCGACATCGAGAACCTGCAGCAGCTCCTCCAGGACGGGCTGGCGCAGCTGGTCGTACAGGCGCTGACGATGGTCGTCATCACCGTCGTGCTGTTCACGATGGACGTCAAGCTGACGCTGATCACGATCGCGCTCGTGATCCCGTGGCTGACGGTCGCCTCCCTATGGTTCCGAGCGGCCTCCGAGCGTGGATATGACCGGGTGCGCGCCGGGATCGCCGGCGTGCTCGCCGACCTGTCGGAGAGCCTGCACGGGGTTCGTACAGTCGCGGCCAACAACCGCCAGGCGCATAACGTCGTCGCGCACCGCAACGTCGTCGGCGACTATCGCACAGCCAACGACTACACCGCCCAGATCAACGCCGTCTACGGTCCCGGCACCCAGCTGCTCGGCTACCTGGGACAGGGGGCGCTGCTCGCGATCGGCGGCCACATGGTCGCCGACCACGAGCTGAGCATCGGCGCGCTCGTCGCGTTCTTTCTCTACCTCAACCGGTTCTTCGCGCCGATCCAGCTGCTCGTCCAGCAGTACAACACCTTCCAGCAGGGACAGTCGTCGCTCGTCAAGCTCCGCACCCTGTTCGCCATCACCCCCAGCACCCCGGAGGCTGCGAGCGCGATCGAGCTGCCGCCGATCGACGGCGAGATCGTCTTCGACCACGTGACGTTCGGCTATGACCCGGCGACGCCGGTCATCCGCGATGTCGATCTGCGGATCGCCCCCGGCCAGACCGTCGCGTTCGTGGGGGAGACCGGCGCCGGCAAGTCGACGCTCGCCAAGCTCATCACCCGCTTCTACGACCCCACGGCGGGACGGGTGCTGATCGACGGACACGATCTGCGCGACGTCACCCTGGACTCGCTGCGTCGCCAGCTCGGTGTCGTGCCCCAGGAGCCGTTCCTGTTCGCCGGAAGCCTTCGCGACAACATCGCGTTCGCCTGCCCGGACGCGACCGACGAGGAGGTCTGGGAGGCGGTCCGGGCCGTGGGGCTCGCCGATGTGGTGGACCGGATGCCGGACGGACTGGACACGGTCGTGCACGAGCGGGGTCAATCGCTCTCCTCCGGCGAGCGCCAGCTGATCGCGCTCGCCCGCGCGTTCCTCGCCCATCCTCGCGTCCTCGTTCTCGACGAAGCGACATCGAACCTCGACCTGCTCTCGGAGACCAAGATCGAGGCGGCCCTCGACGTCCTTCTGCAGGCCCGGACGGCGGTGCTGATCGCCCACCGGCTGACGACCGCGATGAAGGCCGACCGGATCGTCGTCGTCGACGGCGGGCGGATCATCGAGAGCGGATCCCATGAGGAGCTGGTCGCCACCGGGGGCCGCTACGCGCAGATGTACGCGACGTGGATCAGCCACAGCGAGCGCGCCGCCGCGTGACCGGCGACCGCGCCCGCGAGCCAATGTGTCAGCGGTGTGGGACGGGGAGGGGCAGAGCCCGCTCCCCGTCCCGAGAACTACGTCACACGGGCGTCCGTTCCGGCTGACCGGCGCCGGTCGCCAGCCCGGGGATCCCATCGGGATACCCCAGCGAGGGGATATCCGATGGGTAGACCTCGTGGCCGTGCTCCGCGGTGTCGCCGATCTCCATGTTCGCCTCGGACATCCGCAACGGGATGAACAGGCCGACGAACTTGAGCAGGAGGAACGTGCCCACCGCCGACCACGTGATCACGAACAGCGCCGCGAAGAACTGCCATTTCAGCAGCGTGGCGTTCCCGTGGATCAGGCCCGTGGCCGAGATGCTGGGGGTCTTGCCGACGCCCTTGTACACGACCATGTTGGGGTCGGCGAAGATGCCGACCAACAGCCCGCCGGCCAGGCCGGCGAAGCCGTGGGTGTAGACGACGCCCAGCGTGTCGTCGACGTTCCGGAACGGTCGCACCCGGCTGAGGTAGTTGAGCGCGAAGTAGACGAGCGTCGACGCGATGACCCCCATCGCGATCGCCCCCCAACCGTTCACGTAGCCGGCCGCGGGCGTGATCGCCACGAGGCCGACGATCATGCCGTTGACGCCGGAGATCAAGCCCGGCTTGCGGCCGGTCATGTAGTCCCAGGCGACCCACACCAGGAACGCGACCGCGGTCGCCAGGTTGGTGTTCATGACCGCGGCCGACGCCGAGGCGCCCGCGAAGTACGGGTCGCCACCGTTGAAGCCGTTCCACCCCAGCCACAGCAGACCCGCGCCGACTGCCACCATCGCCACGTTGTTCGGCGCGTCGATCTCGCGGTCTCGCTGCAGCCGCGGCCCGATGACCGCTGCGGCGACGAAGCCGGAGACGCCCGCGGAGAGATGGATCACGTAGCCGCCGGAGTAGTCGACCGCACCGTGCTGGGCGAAGAAGCCGCCGCCCCAGATGCAGAACGCGTCCACCGTGTAGATGATCGACGACCACAGCGCGACGAACGGGATCCACGCCTTGAAGTTGATCCGCCCCAGCACCGATCCCAGCATCAGGATCGGCGTGATCCCCGCGAACACGAACTGGAAGTAGGCCAACGTCGCCTGCGGGAATCGGAAGCTCGGCCCTGTTGTCGCCAACGGGATGCTCGCCTGGCCCTGCTCGGCGTTGTGGCCCAGGATCTCGCCCGGGATGCCGATGAAGTTGCCGAAGAACCCATGGCCGGAGATGCCGTGCCAGGGCGTCCCGAAGCCCATCTTGAAGGCCCACAACACCCACACGACGAGCACGACCGCGAACGCGGCGAAGGTCAGCATCATGCTGTTGATCGACCACCGCTTCTGCATCACGCCGCCGTAGAGCACGACGAGGCCAGGCACGCTCATCAGACCGACCAGCGTCGCCGCGGTCATCTGCCAAGCATTGTCTCCGGGGCTAAGCCAGGATGGATAGGCCTGCCACAACATGTATTTGGATCTCCTTGTCCTTGGGGACTGGGAACTGGTAGGCGGAAGCACCGCTGCCCCCGCAGCGGCAGGGCCTGTCGGCCCAGAGCAACCATCAGCAGTTTCCAATGAGCCCGGCAAGCGCCCCATGGCCTCGCGTCCAGCAAACTCGGAGGCCTACTGGACATAGGGATAAACGGATCCCGCTATCACTGCAAATCCACGGGCCCCGCAGGCGGCCCACCGGCGCCGGGGGCTTCGCATCGCGTCCGGGTCGTGGATCAGAACGCGAGCGTGGTGCCGCGCGGGAGCACGATCACCGAGCCGCGCGCCGACTCAAGGCGGCCCCGCGTGGCGCCGCCGAGCGCGATTCGGCCCTCCGCCGCATTGACCTGCGAGTCGACGAGGATCAGGTCGGCGTTCCCGCCGCCCGGGATGATCTCTGCCCCGATCGCCGTCGCCAGGGACTCAGCCGTCTGTTCGGCCGCACCGCCGGCGTCGCCGGCGACCGAGATCGTCCGGATCGGCTCGCCGCCCTGCGCGCGCAGGCCCGCTTGGGCGACGCCGATCGCGACGGCACCGCCCTCCAGCATCCCCTGCGCCGAGCCCCCGGGCTCCACCCGCCCCGGTGAGGTGCGGTAGTCGGAGCCGAACAGCACGAGCCGGGCACCCTCGGAGGCGGCGAGCTTCGCCAGGCCGGCACTCGTCGACGGGTCGATGACGACGTGGCGGCGGATGTCCGGATCCTCGAGCCAGGTCGCCCCCTGCTCGAGCCGGCGCGTCGCGTCGTACTCGGAGATCTCCTCACGCCGCGGGTCGTACTCGCGGCTGTGGCGAACGTACGCCAGCGACAGCGTGGCGCCGGCGGCGGCGAGCTGACGGCCGAGCGCCAGGGCGTCGTCGTCATGGGTGGTCCCGTCGTAGGAGACGATGATCGACGTCGTCATTGGCGCGCAATGCTCCGGGACGGCCCGCGCGCCGGCATTGGCCACATGGACAACGTTTGTCCGAGACCGCCTATCCGGGCGGCGGGGCTCGCCGAGCGGTGTGCCACGATCGCGCCGTGCGTCGATCCGGCACAGCGATCATTGCGCTGCTCGTTCCGGCGCTTCTTCACCTCCCCATCCACCTCCACCACCGCTTTCACGGGCCGCCGTTCGACTATGCCGGGCTGGCCCTGGCGGCGTTCGCCAGCTGGGTCGGCCTCCCCGGCCCCGGCGAGCCGCTCCTGCTCGCCGCCGCGGTTCTCGCGGCCAAGCATCAACTTGATCTGGCGACGGTGCTGGGCGTGGCCTTCCTGGCGGCGGTCGCCGGGGGGATCGTGGGGTGGGCGATCGGACTGAAGGCGGGCCGGGCGCTGGCCACCGCGCCGGGGCCGGTGCGATCAATGCGGATCAGGATCGTCGAGCGGGGGGAGGAGATCTTCGAGCGCCACCCGGTGATCGCGATCCTCATGACTCCGGCGTTCGTCGCCGGGATCCACCGCGTCCGCCCCTGGGTCTATCAGGCGATCAACCTGGCGTCGGCCGCCGTCTGGACGCTCGTGATCGGCGTCGGTGGCTACTACGTGGGCCCGCCGGTGCTCGACGCGGTCGGCGACCTGGGGACGGGGGTTTCGATCGTCGTCGGCCTCGTGGTCGCCGGCGTGATCGGCACCGAGGTCGTCCGCCGGTTCCGAAGGTCTCGTCGACTGAGCTAGCTAAAGCTGGGTCCGGGACCAGTTGATCGTCATGAGCGGGGGCACGGGCTGACCGATGTCGAACTGGATGTCCTCGTGGGGGAGCAGCGGGATGTCGCGGGGACTCTTCTTCCACGGCTTGCCGTTGACAAATGCGGTGATCGCGCCGTGCAGGTTGCCCACCTGGGTGAAATCGAGCGGCTGGTGCCACTCGTCGAAGAAGTCACCGAGCGGGTAGATGCGCTTCGTCGGCGACTCGATGTGAATGACCCCGTCGGTGGTGTGGGTGTGCAGCCAGTAGTAGCACTTGCCGCCGGCCGCGACCGGCCCGTACTGGGTCTGCTCCGGCTGGGAGCCGGGAATGCCGACGCCGGCGGGGAGCTGATACAGGGTCCCGTCGTCGAACACCGCCAGATGGGCGTGAATGTGGTACGCGAGCTGCTCCAGGGGCGCACATGAGATCCCGTCGACGGGCGCGGTGCCGGTTGTGCCGGCGGGCGCCAGCTGCGGCCCCTGCTCGAGCGGCACCGCCTCGAAGCCGATCTGCGGCGTCGAGCCGGAGCTCGAGGTCGCCGTGCCGGTGCCGGCAGCCGTTCCGGCCGAGCTCGACGACGCCGCGGCGGAGCTGCTCGAGCCCGTGGAGCTGCCTCCGCAGGCCGCCAGCACCGCGGCGCACAGGAGTGCCAGCGAGATCAGGGAGAGCCGCGAGCGCATCTGGTCTGGGCAACGGTAGCTGGCGCGAAGCACGGGGGCATTGCTCGGACCGGCGCGGCGTTGGTAAGTTGCGGGCACATGTCAGAGGACACCGCCAGCACCGCCGGACTGCCGATGACCACGGCGCTCGAGTTGCCGGGAACGACCGTCTCAGAGAATCTGGGGGTCGTCTACGGCCTCGTGGTGCGCAGCATGGGCTTTGCCGGGAGCGTCACGTCGTCGTTCAAGGCGCTGCGCCGCGGCGAGATCACGGAGTACACCCAGTTGCTCGAGGACTCCCGCCGTCACGCGATCGACCGCATGGTCGACAACGCACGTCTCATGGGCGCCGACGCGGTCATCGCCGTGCGGTTCGACTCGTCGGAGATCGGCCAGCAGTTCACGGAGATCGTCGCCTACGGAACGGCGGTCAAGGTGACGCGCGGCTGAGCGCGATGGTTCGCCGGTGAGGCTCGGCGACTCGGAGCGCGAGGAGCTGTTCGAGCGGCTCAGCCGTCACGCCGCCGCCGGACGGCTGGACATCGAGGAGCTCGAGCGGCGGGTGGCCGCGGTCGCCGCCGCACGTACGCGGGAGGAGGCGGCCGCTGTGCTCGCCGACCTACCGCCGCTGCCCGCTGACGCCGCGGAGGGCGGAACGGGCCGCCCCCGCCGGGGGCGGGGCCACGGCGACTCCGACGCCCCGCGGCCGGACTGGCGGCCGACCGCCGAGCGGTTTCGCGACCCGCGGACCGGGCGCGTGATGCGGGTGTGGGAGGACTCCGGCGGCGGACGTCACTACGTCGCCGACGAGGGCGAGACCCCGCGCCGTTAGCGCCGCGAGCCGCCCCCGCCGAACAGCGCGAGCATGAACAGGAAGATGTTGAACACGTCGAGGAAGATCGACGCGGCGATCATGACCGAGCCGGCCATCGGCGTCTGCCGGAGGCGGTTGAAGTCGATGATCGTGAACCCGCCGAAGATCACCAGGCCGGCGATCGACCAGATGAGGTTGGCGCCCGGGATGGCGACGAACAGCGCAATGAGTCCGAAGGCGAGCAGCCCCAGCAGCGCCCAGAACAGCGTCCGGTACCACCGCGAGAGGTCCCGCCGGGTGGCGTACCCGTACGCGCCGAGCCCACCGACGAAAACGGCGGTCGAGCCGGCGGCCTGATACAGCGCTCCGGGATCCGCCTTGGCGTAGAACGCCAGGATTGGAGCGACCGCGATCCCCAGGATCAGCCCGAGGCCGAACAGCAACGCGATCGCGAGCTGCTGGTGACCGCGAGCCGAGGCGGCCCGCAGGCCGAAGACGCAACCGAACATGGCGATCAGGAAGAAGATCCCGGCGCCCCCGGCGAGGTTGCGACCGACGTAGGCGCCGAGCGCGGTGCATCCCAACGTGAGAGCAACAAGGCCCATGACCTGGCCGAAGACGCCACGCGTCTGGTCGCGCGCGTACGTCCGGTCGTCAAGGGCGTATTGGCGAGTAAAGGACATGCGCGTAAAGATAGTGGGTCAGGCGGAGATTCCCGGGAGATTCATAGGTGATTCATAGCCGTGACCCGGCACGCGTTTTGACCGGTCGACCCCGCGTGGCGCTCGATGTCGTCGGCGAGCGTGGACTCGGCCTGGCGCGAGATCGCGAGTAGGCGATACTGGACCGTGTGTCCGAAGCCGCATTCGCGTCGCCCGCCGACGCGCAGACACGAGCCAAACCCCCCGTTCCACGCTCGGCGTGGACGCGGCTGGCTGCCTGCACCGCCGCCGCCGCCCTGCTCCAGCTCGACGGAACGCTGATCACGGTCGCGCTGCCGTCGGTGGCGCACGGGCTGCACGTGAGCGGCAGCACGACCTCGATCGTGCTCAGCGCCTACTTCGGCGCCTACGCGCTGCTGCTCATCCCGGGCGGCGAGCTCGTCGACCGCTTCGGTGCGCGGCGGCTGGCGCTCATCGGGCTGACGCTGTTCGGGATCGGCGCTGTCTTCGGCGCGGTCGCCGGCAGCTTCGGCCAGCTGCTGGCGGCGCGGATCATCCAGGGCGCCGGTGCCGGTCTCGTCAGCCCGGCTGCCCTCGCGGGCGCCGTCTCCGGGTTTCCACCGGAGCGTCGCGGAAGCGCTCTGGGGATCTGGGGGGCCAGCGCCGGGATGTCGAATCTGATCGGCCCGTTGCTCGGTGGGCTGCTGACCGTCGCGTTCGGCTGGCGCGCTGACTGGTGGGCCCTCCTGCCGCTGACGCTCGCAGCGGCGCTGGGGATCGAGCGGCTGCTGCCCCGGATCGTGCACGGCGCTGCGGACGGTGGGAACCCGGCGCTCAACCGGATCGTGCTCGCCGCGACCCTGATCGCGGCCCTCACGTTCGCGGTCATGATCGGAGCGTTCTACATCGCCGAGCAGTACCTCCAGCGGGTCGCCGGGTTCTCGGCGCTGGGCGCCTCCGGTGCGCTCGTGCTCGTGGCCCTCCTCGTCGGCGCCGCTGCGCCGCTCGCGGGACGCCTCGTCGATCGCCACGGCGAGAAGCTCCCCGCGCTCATCGGCTTTGCCGGGGCCGCCCTGGGGCTCGCGCTCCTCGGCATCCCCGGGTTCAAGCTCGACGGGGTGGTGACGATCCTGCCGCTCATCCCGGTGGGGTTGGGGCTGGGCATGCTGTTCGTTCCGACCTCACGAGCGGCGCTGAATTCAACGCCGGAAGCATCCCACGGCCGCACGTCGGCGCTGCTGTCCGTCGGCCGGCTGCTTGGTGCAGCGATCGGCGCCGGCCTCGCCGGCATGGCCCTGTCCGGCACGTTGACCGCGTCGACGGTGCATCGCACGCTGCTGCTGGGGGCCATCCTGTGCGTCGTCATCGGGCTCCCGGCATCGCTGTTGCTCACCGGCCGGCCTGAGGCAGCACTCAGGTGACGCGCTTGGAGCGGTAGGCCCGGACCTTCGTGCGGTTGCCGCACACGGCCATGTCGCACCACCGGGCGGATCGGTTGCGCGACCGGTCGTAGAAGGCCTCCTGACAGTCGTCGGCATCGCATGCCTTGGCCCTGACCCAGGCACCGTCGGCCGCGGCGCGCGCCACCGGGACCAGGAGCTGGGCCAGGATGCCGGCGTACCCGGCGTCACGAGGAGCGACCTGAACCGTCCCGTCGCGCTCGAAGCGAACCGAGAGCTGCCCTGCCAGGGCAGCGTGGTCGAGGGCGGCGAGCGCCGCTGCGTGGTCGCCGTCCGACCCGTTGTGCGCCCGCATCACCCGGCGCAGCGCCTCGCGCAGCTCGAGCGCTGTGCGGTGCTCGCCGGCGCGAATGTCCGGGCCGTCCACGTCGAGCAGCCCGCGGTCACGCAGCCAGCTGGCGAGCTGCGCCGGCGTCGCCAGCGCGTCGGCCTGCTGCTCGACATCCAGGGTGTTGACGAAGTCGAGCACGAGCTGTAGGCCGTAGGGCGGAATCTCAGTTGAAACCGGCATAGTGTTTTAGTAGGTTACAGACACCAGCTATCCGAGTACGGAGGTGTTGGAGCCCATGCTAGGCCACAAGACTCTGCAAGGGCCGCGGCGGGTCGGCGGCGACCGCGCCCCGGCCATCGACGGCGCGCGGTTGCTCGCCCCGCGCCGGACGACGCGTGCCTTGGCGTGGTTCCGCCACGCTCAGCTCGACCGCGAGATCGCGACCGGGGCCGATCTGGCCGCCTCGCCGTTGCTCGCCGCTCGCGCCGCCCAGCTGGCCAGTCCGCGCCGGCGCGCCCAAATCGCTGAGGGACTCGAGCGCGCTGCGCGCGTCACCGAGGAACCGGGGTCGCACTTTCGCACGCTGCCGCGACGCGAGGCGATCCGCGATAACCGCGACCAGCTGATCGAGCTCGCGCGGGTGCTCCGCGCCGATGGCGGGGCATACGCGCGGGGGATCGCCCTGCTCGAGCTCGTGCTCACCGACGGCACGGGCCCGGCGTACACCGACCGCGGGGGCGCCGCGCTGCGCCGCCAGCTTCGGCTCGCGCGGGATAGCCTCGGTCGATGACGCACACGCCCGCGGCCGCGATCGCCGACGGGGAGTTCCGCGGGACGGGCGACGGCCTCCCCGCCGCCGAGGGCCTCCCCGCCCGCGACGGCCTGGCGGCCGGGGCGCGGGCGGCCATCCCGTACGGCATGGCGTCCCTGCTGTTGGGGTTCTCCTTCGGCGTCCTCGCGCGGCCGGTCATGGGGCCGGTCCCGGCGATCGTCATGTCGGTCGTCGTGTTCGCCGGCTCGGCCCAGTTCGCCGCGCTGGCCGTGCTCTCGGCCGGCGGCGGCGCGGTGGCGGCGGTCGTCGCCGGCATCCTGCTCAACCTCAGGTTCGTGCCGATGGGCATCGCCATCGCCCCGTCACTCCGCCACGGTGCGCTGGGGCGGGCGCTCAGCGGCCAGGCCCTCGTCGACGCATCCTGGGCGCTGGCGAATCGCGGCGATGGCCGGTTCGACACCACGTTCCTGCTCGGATCGACGCTCGCGCAGTACCCGGCATGGGTCCTGGGGACGGTGCTGGGCGCCGTCGCCGGCGGCGTCATCGGCAACCCCGCCACGCTCGGTCTTGACGCGATCTTCCCGGCCTTCTTCCTCGGTCTGCTCGTCGCCGAGCTGCGGCGCCCGGGCGGTCGGACGGCGGGTGCCGTCGGTGCAGCGATCGCGCTGTCGCTCACCCCCCTCGCTCCCGCGGGCGTGCCGATCATCGCGGCGGCGCTCGCGGCGTCGCTGGGGCTGCGTCGATGAGCGCGACCGTCTGGATCGCCGTGGGCGGCCTCTGTCTGGCGACCGCTGTCATCAAGGCGTTCGGACCCGTCGTCTTCGGCGGCCGCTCTCTGCCGCCGGCGCTTGGCCGCATCATTCCGCTGCTGGCTCCGGCGTTGCTGGCGGCGCTCGTGATCACCGAGACATTCGGCGGGGACCGCGGCTCGCTGGTGATCGATGCCCGCGCGGGCGGGGTCGCCGTCGCCGGCATCGCGATCGCGCGGCGGGCGCCGCTGCCGGTCGTCGTCCTGCTGGCGGCGGGTGCGACGGCGGCGCTGCGGGCCCTGTAGGCGTTGATGGCGCTGTGCGGGCGGCGTCAGGCCTGCACAACGCGACAAATCGGGATTGGGCCGGCCGATTTGGCGCGGTTTGGGGGGTGTGCGCGCGTGTGGTGACAGATCACCTCGGCCCTCCGCGATCTGGCGCGATCCGCACGCGGAAATCCGGAGCAACGGCTTGAGGCCCGGCGCAACGCGTCGGGGCCCGCCCGCCGGTCGCCGAGATCAGGAGGCGGGCAAGTGGCTCGGGCGTGTCCCAGGTGGGGACGTGCCCGCTGTCGGCGAGCGCGACGTTGCTGATCCGCTCCGGCACCCAGACGGGGCGGCTGACCAGCCGATCGTGGTCCGGCCACACGAGCGTGACCGGGCAGCGGATTCGCTCGAGCCCCTCGAATTGGCCGGCCCGCATCGCGTCGTTGACGGCGGTGAAGCCCGGCGCCAGCGCGTACGCCCGGACGAGATGGGCCGCCTCCTCGCGCGGGACGCGCCGCGGGTGGGCGACGGAGCCCCTGAGCAGCAGAGAAGGGACTTCTTCCCGGCAACAGGACTGGGACCTGTGTGAGCGCAACCACGTCGGCGTACGGAATCCGGCTTTTGAACCCGGCCCGTATTCACCTCGGCGGGAATACAACGTGCTGGCGTTCGTTGAGTGGTATCTGGCGCGGATCGGGGGCAGGTGACGATCGGCGCCCCGCAGGATGATTTTCGGCCGAAGCGCTGGCTTTGACGGCCAGGGGGAGTTAGGATTAGCTAGCTTTTGTGAAGTTCAAGCCGGAGGGGACCGCAGATGTTCCGGCAAGTAGACGAGCTAGATTGGGGTCTGGTCATGTCGCCCTCGCCCCGCAGCGTCTACGCCTACGGACGCTCGCTCGTGTCCACCCTGCGCATGTACGCGTACCGTCCGGAGAGGCTGGCGCAGCCGACCGACCTGTATGCCCACCGGGTCACGCTTCTGAACGGCGAGGAGCTGGATCTGCAGACGCTGCGCGGGCACCCCACGCTGATCGTCAACACCGCCAGCAGGTGCGGTTTCACCCCGCAGTACGCCGGCCTGCAGAACCTCCACGAGCGCTATGGCGAACCCGGTCTGCGGCTTCTCGGAACCCCGTCGGCGGACTTCGCCGACCAGGAGTACGACGATGCGCGGGAGATCGGCGCGTTCTGCCGGCGCAACTACGGCGTCAGCTTCCCGCTGACCGAGCGGATGTCGGTGCGCGCCCGCCCGTCGCCGCTCTGGGCCGACCTTGCGCGCCAGCCCAAGTCCGGGCCGCCCGCCTGGAATTTCACCAAGTACCTGGTCGGCCCGGACGGCCGGCTGATCGCCCGCTGGCCGACCAAGACCCGGCCGGAGGACCCTCGGATCAGCGCAGCAATCGAGGCTGTCCTTCCAGTCTGAGGTCCGCGGGCCCAGCGGGGCATCCGCGCTCGGTGACCGCCCACCGAGCGCGGTGGTCCGTCAGCGCGCGCCGCTCAGGCTCGTGATCAGGTTCCGCGCGACGGACTGAAAACGGCTCGCGTCCCCGTAGGTCCGCGCCACGAGCAATGCCCCCTCGAGGCCGTCGAGGATCGTCCGGGCGCGATCCTCGGGGGTGCCCGGGAAGCGCATCGTTCCGTCGCTGAGACCCTCGGTCATCACCTTCATGAGCCAGCGCTGGTTCTCATCGAAGAAATTGCGGATCGCCGCCCGCATCGCCCCCGGGAGCGTCTCGTACTCGGCCGCGAGCATGCCGCACAGGCACATACGCTCCTGTCGGAGGACGTCGGCGTAGAGATCGGCGTACGCGCCGAGCTTCTCGACCGGCGCCGTGACCACCGCATCGATCTCGTCCAGCGCATGGAGGAACCGGGCCGCGTAACGCTCGATGAGCGTCTGTCCAAGCTGCGCCTTGCCGGGGAAGTGGTAGTGAAGACTGGCCTTGGTCACGCCCAACCGAGCCGCGACATCCGCGTAGCTGAAGCCGTTGAAGCCGCGCGCTTGCGCCAGCCCCTCGGCGGCGTCGAGAATCCGGCTCCTCGTGCCGCTCTCGCTGGGTGAGGTGCGGGGCATCGTCTCCAATGGTAGGCGAAATCGCCTTGACTTTTACCTACTAGTAGGTAAGACTTTGGCGGCTCGTTCCGAGACCGTCACACCGGCGGTCGTGACCAAACCGGGGGGTTTGAGATGAGCACCCAGTCAAGTGCGACCCAGTTCGACATGTCCCGCTTCCGCCGGGCCGTCGAGAATCGCGAGGTCGCGACGCAGGTCGCGATGTATGCGGACGACGCCGTTGTCACGATCTCCGACCGCATCAACCAGCCGAGCTCGCCGCGCGTCCTGCATGGGCGCGACGAGGTGGCCGAGTGGATCCAGGATGTCTGCGGCCGCGAGATGAGTCACTCCGTCCAGCACACCGTGGCCGACGCACACGGCGCGGCGTTCAGCGAGGCCTGTCGCTATCCGGACGGCACGAACGTGCTGTGCGCGACCGTGCTGGAGATCGACGACGGGCAGATTGTCCGGCAGACCGTGCTCCAGGCCTGGGACGAGGCGTAGGCGACAAGCGCCCCGGGGCCGTTAGTCCTCCGGCGGGGGTGGCGGGGGTGGCGGGGCGGTCCGATAGCTCGGCGGTGTGTGCGACAGCGCGATCGGGTTGCGCGTCAGCGCCACCGTCGAGCCGTCCGCGCGGGGGACCTCGACCGTCGGCGCAAGCCCGAGAGACTGCGCGAGCTCGAATGCCCCGCTCAGATCGTTGACCTCACCCGCCGGGACGCGGGCCGCGGTCAGCCGCCTCGCCCAGTCGGCGGCCGGGGCCGCCGCCAGGCGCATCACCAGCTCGGCGCGGAGCTGTGCGCGGTGTGTGACACGCTCGGTGTTGCTCGCGAACCGGGGATCGCTCGCGAGTTCCGGCGCCCCGATGACCTCGCACAGCGCCGCGAACTGCCGGTCGTTGCCGACCGCGAGCACGAGGTCCCCCGCACCCGTCTCGTAGAGCTCGTACGGCGAGATGCTGGGATGGGCGTTGCCCATCCGTCCGGGGACGACGCCGGCGATCGTGTACCCCGAGGCCTGGTTGACGAGTGCCGCCAGCAGCGAGGACAGCAGATTGACCTCCACCCGTTGGCCCTCGCCGGTGTGATCGCGGTGGCGCAACGCGGCCAGGATCCCGACCGACGCAAACAGACCGGCCAGCACGTCGACGAGCGCGACGCCGACCTTCTGGGGCTCCCCGTCCGGGGCTCCGGTGATGCTCATCAGCCCGCCGAGCGCCTGGACGAGCAGGTCGTAACCGGGCAGCTCGGCGCCCGGGCCGGCGCCGAAGCCGGTGATGGAGCAGTAGACGAGCTCCGCGTGGTCTCGGCTCAGCTCCTCGTAGCCGAGGCCGAGCCGGTCCATGACCCCGGGGCGGAAGTTCTCGACGATGACGTCGGCGCCGGCGGCCAGGGAACGCGCCCGCGTCCGCCCCGGCTCGCCGCTCAGATCGATGGCGACGCTGCGCTTGTTGCGGTTGACGGCCTGGAAGTACGTCGCCTGGCCGTGATCGTCGTGGGGCGGTCCCCAGCTGCGGGTCTCATCACCGACTCCCGGCCGCTCCACCTTGAGCACATCGGCGCCGAGGTCGGCGAGCATCATCGTTGCGAACGGCCCCGCCAAAACGCGGGAGAAGTCCAGGATCTTGAGGTCGCCGAGCGGGGGCGGCCCGGGAGCACGGTCGGAGTCCACGACCGCCATTCTTAGCGACAATTTCGCTGCGGTGCGCGGTTATGCTCGTCATCATGAGCGCCAGATACGTCCACACCTGCGTCCGCGTCCGCGACATCGACAGCTCGACCGAGTTCTACCGCCGACTCGGCTTCGAGCACCGCGGCCGGCTGAACTTCGAGTCGGCGTACAACGTCTACATGGGTCTGCCGGACGGCGGCGACGTGCTGGAGCTCACGGTCAACGTCGGCCGTGACGAGCCGTACGACCTCGGCGAGGGCTACAACCACATGGCATTGGTCGTCGACGATCTCGACGGCCTGCTCGCAGAGCTGGCCGAGGCGGGGATCGCACCGGAGAAGGCGCCATATGCCCCGGGG
>DASZMU010000091.1:0-9394 GCA_035551695.1 Solirubrobacteraceae bacterium | reverse complement strand
AGCGGAGGGTTGAGCGCGAGCGCGATCCGCAGGGGTCCGGGCCTGCCGGACGCGAGCTCGGCGTAGCTCGCCGGCGGCGGGGGCGCCCACGTCGCGTCACCCGGCTCGTATCCGGCCAACACGTCGAGTGCGGCGACGGTGTCCTCGACGGTCCTTGTCAGGACGCCGTCGGTGACCAGGAAGCTCTGTCCGCCGTCCGGGCCGACCGACACCCGCCCGCGTGCGGGCTTGAGGCCCACCAGCCCGCAGCAGGCCGCGGGGATCCGAATCGAGCCGCCGCCGTCGTTGCCATGGGCGATGGGGACGATGCCGGCGGCCACCGCGGCCGCCGCCCCGCCGCTCGAGCCGCCCGGGGTCCGATCGAGCCCCCATGGGTTGCGTGTGGGGCCGAAGCGCCGCGACTCGGTCGTCGGCAGGATGCCCATCTCCGGCAGGGTCGTCTTGCCGACGATGACGAACCCCGCCTCGCGCAGCCGCCGCACGACGTGAGCGTCATGATCGGCGACCTGGCGGCCGAACAGGTCGCTGCACATCGTGATCGGCATCCCCGCGACCGGGCGGTTGTCCTTGATCGCGATCGGCACGCCGGCGAAGGGGCGGCTGTCCCCCGGGCCGACGGCGTCGGCCGTCGCCAGGGCCGAGTCTGCGTCCACATGGGTGAACGCGTTGATCGCCGGATTGACGGCCTCGATCCGGTCCAGCGACGCCTGCACGAGCTCGCGCGCGGTCAGCTCGCCGTCTCGGATGAGGGCCGCCAGCTCGCGTGCTGACCGCTGGAGGAGCTCGGACACGACCGCGAGGCTACCGACCCGGGCACCGGCTGGCGGGGCCGGCGAACCGACTACTGTGTTGGCCGACCTGAGCCCCCCACCCAGGAGCACCGCCGCATGAGCGCAACCATCGAAGTTCAATCCGGCCTTGAGGGCGTGGTCGCCTTCGCCACCGAGATCGCAGAGCCTGATCGCGAGGGCGGGGCGCTGCGCTACCGGGGGGTGGACATCGAGGAGCTGGTGGGGCAGGTACCGTTCGAGCAGGTGTGGGGCCTGCTCGTCGACGACAGCCTCGAGCCCGGTCTGCCTCCCGCCGAGCCGCATCCGCTCAGCGTCCACTCGGGCGACCCGCGTGTCGACGTGCAGTCGGCGCTGGCGATGCTCGCGCCGCAATGGGGCTTCGGGCAGTTGATCGACATCTCGGACGAGGCGGCGCGCGACAATCTGGCCCGGGCGTCGGTCATGGCCCTCTCGTTCGTCGCACAGTCCGCGCGGGGGATCGGCAATCCTCCGGTGTCCCAGCGGGAGATCGACAGGGCCACGTCGATCCCGGAGCGTTTTCTCATCCGCTGGCGCGGGGAGGCGGACCCGCGGCACGTCAAGGCGATCGACGCGTACTGGAACTCGGCCGCCGAGCACGGGATGAACGCGTCGACGTTCACCGCCCGCGTTGTCGCCTCCACCGGCGCCGACGTCGCCGCCGCCCTGTCGGCGGCGGTCGGCGCGCTGTCCGGCCCGCTGCACGGGGGCGCCCCCTCGCGCGTGCTGAAGATGCTCGACGACGTCGCCGCCTCCGGCGACGCCGAGCGCTACGTCAAGAACGTCCTGGACTCCGGGCAGCGCCTGATGGGCTTCGGCCACCGCGTGTACCGCGCCGAGGATCCCCGGGCGCGCGTCCTACGCCGCACCGCGAAGGAGATTGGGGCGCCGCGGGTCGAGGTCGCCGAGGCGCTGGAGCAGGCGGCGCTCGCCGAGCTCAGGGCCCGCCGGCCGGACCGGGTGCTCGCCACCAACGTCGAGTTCTGGTCCGCCGTCGTCCTGGATTTCGCCGAGGTGCCGCCGGAGCTGTTCACCCCGATGTTCACCTGCGCGCGCACCGCCGGCTGGTCGGCGCACATCATGGAGCAGAAGCGCGAGGGCAAGCTGATCCGCCCGACGGCCAAGTACGTGGGCCACGGCTCACGACCGCTCTCCGACCTGCGGTAGGGCTAGCGGACCCGGTACGGGCCCTCGAGATACTCCATCAGCATGCGGGTGGCGCAGAACCTGGGCCCCAGCGTTCTTAGCGACGCGCGCATCATCTGGACCCACCGCGCCGGGATCCCGGATTCGTCACGGTCATAGAACCCCGGGAGCACCTGCCCGTCGAGAAGGCCGTGCAGGGCGATGGCGTCGCGGTCGTCCTGAGCGTGGTGGTCCGGATCGACGTCGCCGGAGATCGCCCAGCCGTTGTGGCCGTCGTAGGCCTCGGCCCACCAGCCGTCGAGCACGCTGAGCTGCAGCCCGCCGTTGAACACGGACTTCATCCCGCTCGTGCCGCTGGCCTCGAGCGGCGGACGCGGCAGGTTCAACCACACATCACAGCCGCGGACCAGCGCGGCGCCGGAGGCCAGGTCGTAGTCGTCGAGGAAGACGACCCGCTCGCCGACGACCCTCGCTCTCTTGAGCCCGAACACGTTCTGCAGCGCGCGCTTGGCCTCCTCGTCGCGGGGATGGGCCTTGCCGGCGAGCACCACCTGCACCGGTCGATCGCCGTCGAGCAGCTTCAGGGTCCACTCCGGATCGCGGGTGAGCATCTCCAGGCGCTTGTATGTCGCCACCCGGCGAGCGAAGCCCAGCGTCAGCACGTCCGGATCGAAGGCCCGCGCAGCAGCGTCGACGTAGTCGCGGACGTCGCCGCGCACCAGCCGGTCGACGACGCTGCGCCGGCGGACGAATGAGATGAGCTGGTCGCGCTGGCGGCGGCGGGTCGCCCACAGCTCCTGCGCCGGGATGTCGTCCACCGCCGCCCACACCTGCGGATCATCTGCGCGGGAACACCAGTCCTCCGGCAGGTGGCGGTCGAGCAGCTCGCGCATGGGCACCCCGATCCAGGTCGGCACGTGCACGCCGTTCGTGACGTGGCCGATCGGCACCTCGCCGATGTCCCGGTCCGGCCACAGCGCGCCCCACATCTCGCGCGCCACCTCGCCGTGACGCCGGCTCACCGCGTTGGACGCCCGGCTCATCCGCAACGCCGCCTGGGTGACGCCGAACGGCGCCGACTGATCGGTGGGGTCGTTCCGCCCCAGGGCGACGAGCTCGTCCAGCGACCACCCCAGCTCGGCCGTCAGCCGGCCGAGGGCCTTCTCGATCTCGGCCGGCGGATAGGAGTCGTTGCCGGCAGGGACGGGCGTGTGGGTGGTGAACACCGTGCGGCGACGGGCTCGCTCCAGCGCCTCGGCGAGCGACTGGTGGTCGGTCCGCTCGCCCCGGGCCAGCTCGAGCGGGGCCAGCGCCGCGTGACCCTCGTTGAGGTGGATCACGGCCGGCTCGTAGCCCATCGCCCGCAGCGCCCGGATCCCACCCACGCCGAGGAGCGTGTACTGGGCGAGCCGTGTCTGGGGATCGCCGTCGTACAGGCGCCCGGTGATCCAAGCCTCGAGCGGCCCGTTCTCCGGGCATTGGGTGTCAAGCAGGAACAGCGGCACGCGGCCGACGTCGACTCGCCAGATGCGGGCGGTCACATCCCGGTCGGCGATGGGCACGGTCACCCGGAGCGGCTCGGAGTCCGGGCCGGTCACGAGCGCCGCCGGCAGACGGTCAGGGTCGGTCTCCACCCAGTACTCGTGCTGCCAGCCGGAGGCGTCGATGCGCTGGCGGAAGTAGCCCTTGCGGTACATGAGCCCGACCGCGACCATCGGGACGGCTCGGTCCGACGCCTCCTTGAGCAGGTCTCCGGCCAGCGCCCCCAATCCCCCCGAGTACACCGGCAGCGACACATGCACGCCGTACTCGGCGCACAGGAACGCGACCGGGTGGCGCGCGTCGAGCGGCGCTCCGATCGGCGGGCGCTCCAGATCCGCCGTCACCTTGGCCTCGAGGGCGCTTGCCCGCGTCAGCAACTCCTCGTCCTCGGCGGCACGACGCAGGACGCGCGCCGGGGCCTCCTGCAGCAGCCGCACCGGGTTCTGACCGCACAGCTCGAACCGCTCGGCGTCGATTGAGCGGAAGAGCTCATGACCGCCCGGAGCCCAGGACCACCGGTAGTTGAACGCCACCCGCGCCAGCGGGGCGAGCTCATGCGGAACGCGCTCGGCCAGGTCTCCGGCCGCGCACTCGATGTCCCCCCGTCCGTCGTATTGGATCGCGATGCCGTGCTCCACGCACGGCGATTATCGGTCATCCGAGGCGGTAAGCGCTCTCTCACCCCTGTCTTAGAGACCTATTACACGGCCGAGGGAGGATGATGCCGCTTATGGGGGATGAAAGCTCACCACCGGTGCCGGAGGGCGGCGGAGTCCCCGAGTCGGCGGCTGTTGCGGCCCGTGAACGGGGGCTGTGGCTCGTCACGCGGGTCAACCGATGGATGGTCGGCCTCGCGGTGCTTTTCGCCGGCGCGCTCACCGGGCTCACGGCCCACGCCTTCCACCCCAAGACGGCGAGCGCCCAGACCGCCACCACTGCTCCCAGCCAGCCCTCCAACGCCGGTGACGCCGGCAGCAGCAACCCGGCACCGCTCCAGTCGCCGTCCAGCGCGCCGGCTCCGGTCGCACCCGTCCCGGTGCCGGCCGGACCGGTGGTGTCCGGAGGCTCGTAGGGCGTAGAAGCGAACTCCGAGGATGAGCATCGCCGCCGTCTCTCCGAGCCCGTATTGGTTCATCACGCGGGGAACCGGCGCGATCGCACTCGTCCTGCTGACCGTGACCGTCGCGCTCGGCGTCGCGGACGTGCGGCGGACCCGGCTGCGCGGCGTCCCGCGGTTCGTGTTCGACTCGGTGCACCGCAGCGCCTCGCTGCTGGCGGTGGCGTTCGTCGCGGTCCACGTCGTGACGACGCTGCTCGACGGATTCGCGCCGATCGGCATCATCGACGCGTTCGTGCCGCTGCACTCCGCCTACCGGCCGATCTGGCTCGGATTGGGCGCGGTGGCGTTCGACCTGCTGCTGGCGGTGACGATCACCAGCCTGCTCCGCCAGCGGCTCGGGTACCGGGCCTGGCGGCTGACGCACTGGCTGGCGTACGCGAGCTGGCCGGTCGCCCTCGTCCACGGCTTCGGCACCGGCAGTGACGCCAAGACGCATTGGCTGCTGGTGCTTTCGGCGATCTGCGTGGCCGTGATGCTGACCGCGGTCGTCGCCCGTGTCACCGCCGGCTGGCCGGGGCAGCTGCCTGCGCGCGTGTCGGCACTCGGAGCCGCCGCCCTCATCCCAATCGGCCTCGTCGCCTGGCTTCCCTCCGGCCCGCTCGCGGCCGGATGGGCGCGCCGCGCGGGAACGCCCTTGTCGGTGCTGGCCAAGACGTACGGCACGACGACGGTCGCCGCAAGCACGGGCGGCTCGACGAGCGGCGCTGGGTCGACGACGGGCAGCGGCGGAGCGAGCTCCCTCAACGGGAGTTCGGCGGTGAGCGGGACGATCAGACAGTCGCAGCTGCCGGACGGATCGGCGCTCGTCGACATCTCGCTGACCGCCGGCAGCGGCCGGCTGCACAACGTGCACATCCGCATTCGCGGACAGGCTGCTCCAGGCGGAGGCGTCCAGATGACGACGAGTCGCGTCTCGGCCGGCCCGATGGCCAACCCGGACCAGTACCAGGGCCGCGTCACGGGCCTGAACGGCACCACCGTCCGGGCGACCGTCTCGGACGGCCACGGCTCGAGCGCGGTGGTCGTCGCACAGCTGACGGTTCCCCCGGGCGGCGGGCCCGTGACGGGGACGCTGACGACGACACCGTCACACTGAGCAGCCGCGTTCGCGCCGGGGCGGGGCGGGGTGCGAGGCCTGGGCGGGGTACTGTCACCGGGCGTGACTGGCGGAGGTGGTTCAGAGGTGGCGACCGCATGCCGGCTCGGCGTGCTCGCCTTCGGCGACTCCATCACCAATGCCGGCGGGGAGCTGCAGTGGGGAGTGGCGCTCCAGTCGTGGGCGCTGTGGACCGCCCGGGCGCTGGGAATGCCGTACACGGGCTTCGCCGTCGACGGGGCGACGGTGGCCGACGTCGTCGGCCGGCAGACCCCCGCCTTCGAGCGACGGACGGTGGATCTTGCCGGGCGCTACGACGTCGGCTGCCTGTACATCGGCGTCAACGACGTGCGCTCCGTCGACTGGGACGCCGAGGCGTTCGCCGCCGACTTCGACGCCGCGCTGCGATATGTGGCCGAGCGGTGTGATCGGGTCCTGACCGCGACCGCCCCGCTGGCGCTGGGACGCCCTCCCGCCGGCGCCAAGGTGCGGGACCTCAACCGGATCGTGCGGGACACGGCCGACCGCGTGGGGGCGCTGGTCGTCGACCTGAGCTCGTTCGGCGCCCGCAACCACGTGATGGTCGATCGCGTCCATCCAACGGCCTTCGGCCAGATCGCGATCGCCGAGCGGGCACTGGCCGTGCTCGCCGAAGACGGGCTGGCGTCCCGCGCAGCGCCGGCGAGCATGATCCAGTACCGGACGACTCGCTGGACCCGCCTGCGCGGCGACTGGACGTACCTCTACCGTGACCTCAAGGCGCGCATCCGGGCGGTGGTCGACGTGTTCCGGCTCCGGGCGTCCCTGGCGCGGCAGGCGGCGGAGCGGGACTGAGCGCGGCTCGCCTGCCTGGCCGGCGCCAGTGGCCTGGACTCCCGCGTCGCGAACCAGGGCTCGGCGCGCGAAAAACGGCTGCAACGAAGGGGAGGTGGGCAGCCGCCGAACCGGTAGCCGCCCGCCCCGGACCCGCCCAGCCCGGACCCCCTACCCGGCCACCCGCCCCGCCTCCTCGGTCACCTCGCGCAAGTGTCGCGCCAGCGCCGCCGTCAGGGCGCCGCGCTTCATCTGCCACTGCCAGCTGCCGCGGGCGTTGCCCGGCTGGTTCATCCGCGCCTCGCTGCCGAGGCCCAGCACGTCCTGGGCCTGGACCATCGCCGTGTGCGCGGGTGAGGAGAACGCGAGGCGGATGAGCCCCCACCATGGGCGGCGCGGATCGGCGAAGCCGCGGCGGCCGACCTCGGAGTCGGCGAACGCGCGCTGAGCGGGGGGGAGCGACTCCAGCCAGCCGCGGATCGTGTCCTGGTCATGCGTGCTCGTGTAGACGATCCGGTTGGCGACGTGGTTCTCCGGCCGGTGGGGGCTTGATGGGGCGTCGGGGTCGAGGCCGAACTGGATCACGAGCATCCCCGGCAGGCCGAGCTCGTCGCGCAGCCGCTCGACGGGCGGGGTGATGACGCCCAGGTCCTCGGCGACGAGGGGCAGCGGCGAGGGGTGAGCAGGGGCCAGTTCCCGTTCCAGCGCTCGGAAGAGCGCGATCCCGGGGCCGCGCTTCCACGAGCCGTGGATCGCCGTCCGCGACCCCTCCGGCACCGCCCAGTAGGCGACGAAGCCGCGAAAGTGATCGATCCGGGCCAGGTCGAACAGCTCCAGCGTCCGGCGGATGCGCTCCACCCACCAGCGGTAGCGCCGGCGGCGGAGGGCCGGCCAGTCGTACAGCGGGTTGCCCCACAGCTGACCGGTCTTGGCGTACGCATCCGGCGGCGCGCCGGCGACGAATCCGGACTGGAAGAGCTCCGGGTGGAAGCGGTGGTCGCTGCCGCCCGGGGAGACATAGATTGCGACGTCGCCCATGATGCGAACGCCGCGCTCGGCCCCGTAGGCCCGGAGGGCGCCCCACTCGCGGTCGAATCGGACCTGGTCCTCGACCGCGCCGCGACCGGCGAACCGCTCCCACTCGCCGATCCAGAACGCCTGGCGCTCCCGGAACTCGCCCAGGTCTGCGCGTGACACCGGCGCCGTCGGCTCCGCGAGCAACCCCTTCCACGCGGCGAAGGCCGAGCTCGACTTGTACGGCGAGCCGTAACGGTCCGGCGGTCCCAGCGGAAGCACCTGCCACCAGGACTGCCCGGCGTCAGCCAGCCAGTCGACGAACCGGTAGGCCTCCCGACCCAGCCGTCCGCCGGGGAGCGACGTGATGTGCAGTTGCACCCCGCTGGTCCTCGCTGGGACGGCCGGCGCCGGCTCGGCCGGACGCGGGCTGCTCGCGCGCGCGGTCATGCATCGGCTTTCGGCAGGATCATGAGGCGCGTCGGCGCTCGTTCACCCCGTGGTGTTTACCCGAACCCGTCTGCCGGATACCTTCCGGGAAGTGAGCATCCGCGCCTCGGACAACCAAGCGAGCACGGACCCGGCCCCCACGCCGGCGGCCGACGGCGAGGCGCCCCGGCGACCGCCGCGCCGGATCGTCATCCAGTACGCGACGCCGAGCGTCGACGGGGGGCGGTATCCCGCCAAGCGATGCGTCGGTGACCGGGTCGACGTCTCGGTCGATGTCTTCCGCGATGGGCACGAGCTGATTCGCGCCGCCGTGCGCTATCGCGCCCCGGATGAGGAGCGGTGGCACGAGGTGGGGCTGCGCCGCATCGACGCCCACCTCGGCGGTGTTCGCTGGGCGGCGCAGTTCGCCGTCGACCGCCCGGGCCGCTGGCAGTACACGATCGAGGCCTGGACGGACGTCTTCGGAACGTGGCGCGACGAACTACAGCGCAAGGTCAACGCCGGCCAGCACGCCCTGGCAGGGGAGCTGTCGGAGGGGCTGCCGCACCTGCACGCGGCCGCCGAGCGGGCCAGGTCGGACGAGGGACGCCGGCTGATCGAATACGCCCGTGAGCAGCTGGCCGACCCGGCCGTTCCGGAGAGCGCCAAGTACGACGTCGCGCTCGGCGAGGAATTGGCCGAGGCGGTCGAGCACGAACAGGAGCGCCACGACGCCGTCTGCCTGGACCACCCGCTGACGATCGAGGTCGAGCGCGTGCGAGCCCGGTTCGGTGCGTGGTATGAGATGTTCCCCAGGTCGTGGGGCGGGCTGCGGGGCGTGCAGGCGCAGCTTCCCCGGCTCGCCGAGCTGGGCTTCGACGTGATCTACCTGCCGCCGATCCATCCGATCGGCCTGACGAATCGCAAGGGACGCGACAACGCGCTGATCGCCGCGCCCGGCGATCCCGGATCCCCGTGGGCGATCGGCGACGAGACCGGCGGGCATGACGCCATCCTCCGCGATCTGGGCACCGAGGACGATCTGCGCGATCTGACCGCGGCGGCCGCCGCACTCGACATGGACATCGCGCTGGACTTCGCGATCCAGGCCTCCGCCGATCATCCCTGGCTGACCGAGCACCCGGAGTGGTTTCACCGGCGGCCGGACGGCACGCTGAAGTACGCCGAGAACCCGCCGAAGCGCTACCAGGACATCTACAACGTCAACTGGGACTCTCCGGACTGGCGTTCGCTCTGGGACGCGCTGCTCGGCGTCATGGTCAAGTGGGTCGACCTCGGAGTCAAGGTCTTCCGCGTCGACAACCCGCACACCAAGCCGTTCGCGTTCTGGGCGTGGCTGATCGACGAGGTCCACGCCCGCGACCCCAACGTCATCTTCCTCGCCGAGGCGTTCACCAAGCGGGC
>DASZMU010000090.1:0-2810 GCA_035551695.1 Solirubrobacteraceae bacterium | reverse complement strand
ACCTTTCCGGCCTGCCGCCCCTGATCATCCAGGCCGGATCCCACGAGGTTCTGCTCGACGACGCCGTCCGCCTCGCGCAACGAGCCGCCACCGCCGACGTCGAGGTCACGCTCGACATCACCCCTGGCGTGCCCCACGTCTTTCAGGCCTACTCCCCGCTCCTCGACGAAGCGGGTGCGGCGCTGGACAGAGCCGGACGGCTCCTGTCGGCGCATCTCGCCGGCGCAGAACGCGTCACCGCATAGCTGTGGTCAACCCCGGGCGTTCACCAGCGTGTAGAGCACGGCGATCCGTCCGTCGCGCACCAGCGCCACGTCGTAGCCGGTAATGGCGGGCGGCTGCTCCGGTGGTCCGTGGATGAACGCCAGGTGGCCCAGATCGCGTAGTACATCGACCGGCCCCGCGGCCCTGAACACAAAATCGGGCATCTTGTCGAGCAGCTCCTGGGCACGGTCGTTGAGTGCCTCGTGGCCGTGGAATGTCCTTTCGGGGTCTGTCCAGATCACGTCCTCGGTGTAGTTGGCCGCGATCGCGTTCAGGCGACGTTCGGGGGCGCGTTCGTTGAATACTGCGAACAGGTTCATCAGCATCAGCTCGCGGATCCGCGCGTCGTCGGTCATCACACTACGGCGCCAGAGCCGGCTCTGGGGAGCCCGAGTCGTCCGTGACGGCAGCGCCGTCCCGGCTCTCGTCGAAATCGCAGTTGCCGATCGCGTGTCGGGCCAGCGCGACCAGGGTCGTCGCCGTCCGGGCCTTGCATCGGCTGGGGACGATCAGTAGCACGAGCAGAAACCCCAGGCCAAAGATCCCGGCGGCCCACCAGAACGCCGTCGTGTCACCGTGGACCTGCGCGGTGGCCGCAAGGCCTCTGACGTGGAGGTGGGTCGCGAGGTCGCTGGTGACGGCGCTGGCGTAGATCGTTGAGAGCAGCGAGGTGCCGATTGAGCCGCCGATTTGCTGGGACGTGTTGACCATCGCCGAGGCGATCCCCGCTTCGTTTGGCGGCACGCCGAGCGTCCCGGCCGAGAACGCCGGGGCGAAGATGCACCCCATCCCGACACCGAGGACGAACAGGCCAGGCAGCACGCCGGTGCCATAGCTGGAGGTAGGCGTCAGCTGGGTGAAGAGAAGCATCCCGACCACCCCGAGCGCCATGCCGAGCAGCACCAACGGTTTGACGCCTGTGCGTTGGATGACGTGGGTCTGGACGGTCGTCGACGTGATGACCAGCACGGCGCTCAGGGGTAGGAACGCCAAGCCGGTTTTGAGCGGCGAGAAGCTGAGGTTCACCTGCAGGAAGTACGTGAGGAACAGAAACACCGCGAAGACGCCCGCCCCGGTCACCAAGAGCGCGGCGTACGACCCCCCGCGCGCCCGGTCCCACACGATGTGCAACGGCATCAGCGGGCGCTTGACCCGCCGCTCGATCATCACGAACGCCGTCAGCAGCACTGGGCTGGCGATCAGAGCGACGACGGTCGCCGTGGCGCCCCACCCGTGCGTCTCGGCGTTAGAGAAGCCGAACACGAGCGCGAACAGCCCCAATGTCCAGGTGAGCACGCCGGGAATGTCGATCCGGGCGCGGTCGGGCGGGCTGTGGTTGACGAGCAGGCGCAACGCCACGAGCGTCGTGGGCACCGCGATCACGAGATTGACGTACAGGCACCACCGCCACGAGAGCACCTGCGTCAGCACACCCCCGAGCAGCAGCCCAAGCGCGCCGGCGCCGCCGGCGACCGCGCCGAAGATCCCGAACGCCCGGCCCCAGTCCGCAGTCCCCGCGAACGTGACGGTCAACAGCGACAGCGCCGCGGGTGCCAGCAGCGCGCCGAACACCCCCTGACACGCCCGCGCCGCGACGAGCACGCCGAACGACTGCGCCAGCCCACCGACCGCCGACGCCCCCGAGAACCCCACCAACCCAACGATCAACGCCCACTTGCGGCCGAACAGATCACCGACCTTGCCGCCGACCAGCAGCAGGCTGCCGAACGCCAGCGCGTACGCGGTCACCACCCACTGCCGATTCTCGTTAGAGAAGTGCAAAACCCGCTGGGCCGAAGGCAAGGCGACCGTCACGATCGTCGCGTCCAGCACCACCATGAGCTGCGCGACGCTCAGCAAACCGAGAACCGCCCATCGATTAGGGTCACGAACGGTTTGAGTGGGCATGGAGGCTCGACTTTCGGTTGGCGATGTGGACTTAGCCTCACACGCCGTCTGGTGAGCGAGCACCGCCTGATTCAGGCGATTCGCGTCTCGTCCGGATTTTTGGCGCAGTCCGAGGCCGAGCGCTGCGATCTGCCCGAGCACGCCGAACACAGCCGAGCGGTCCGCGAGCAAGCCAGTCTCTACAAGCGGGAGATCATGTCCGCGGATCGGGGGCAGCTGCCTGCGCTACCCAGACGCCGGCGCATCCGAGGTGCTGCTCAGCCCGTTGCTCGGCACCACGTTCGACGAGGCGTTGCGGGCGGCTGAACCCCTGGCCTAAGCTCGCGCCCGCTCAGAAAGACGGGCCCTGCGGTCGGGCACACCACGGGCTCGGAGGGGCGGCCCGCTCAGGGCCGGCCGCCTACCCCGGTTCGGTACCGCACAACCGTCAGCCAGGGCGTGTGCGCAATCAGGATTGTCCTCCAGCCATCGCGAGGGTCAAGACGTTCATGTTGCCAGTCGCCCATTGGAGGGTGAAGGTCAGTCCGGCGATCCGCCAGCCGCCTGGGGTCCGTTTGAGCTGGTAGTCGTGGCGGCCGCCGACCGTCCACATGGGGCCGCCCGACGCGTTGGCTAGCACGTGTGTGCCCTGCATGTTT
>DASZMU010000089.1:0-5376 GCA_035551695.1 Solirubrobacteraceae bacterium | reverse complement strand
CCTGATGCTTCCGCGGATCGACGGCCTCGAGGTCTGCCGGCGGCTTCGCAGCCGAAGCTCGGTGCCGATCATCATGCTGACGGCCAAGTCCGAGGAGATCGACAAGGTCGTGGGGCTCGAGCTCGGCGCCGATGACTACATCACGAAGCCGTTCTCGCTGCGGGAGTTCTCAAGCCGCATCAAGGCGGCCTTGCGCCGGGCGGAGATGAGCCGCCCAGAGGAGACGATGCCGGGGGAGACGCCGTTGGAGATCTGCGAGCTGCGCATCGACTTCCCCAAGCGGATCGTGCGTGTGCGCGGCGAGGACGCCCAGCTGACCTACGTCGAGTTCGAGATCCTGTCGGCGCTGGCCCGAGCCCCGGGGCGGGTATTCACGCGCGACATGCTGTTGGCGCGTGTCTGGGGCGACTCCGCCTACCGCGACGTTCGGACGATCGACGTCCACATCCGACACCTCCGCGAGAAGATCGAGCGCGATCCGAAGGATCCGGAGTACCTGTTCACGGTACGCGGCGTCGGCTACCGGTTCCGCGACACCGAGCCGTAGCGGATCACGATGAGGCTGTCGCTGAGCAACCGGCTGGCGCTGGTCTTCTTCGCGATCACGCTGCTCGCGGTCGGCGTCCTGTACCTCTACGTCGCCCCCGGTCTCCAGAGCCGGCTGACCGGGGAGAAGCTGACTGCGCTGGCGACGACCGCGCGGGTTCACGCCAAGCCGCTCCGGCGAGCCGTGGGAAGCTCGACGCCGTCTCCGCGCCTGCACAGCTTGGTCGCCGAAACCGCCCGCAGCACCGGAGACCGCGTGACGCTCCTGTCGGTCAACCGCTCACAGGGAACCACGCAGCTCTCCACCGTGGCCGATTCCGGGGGACCTCCGGCTGCTCCGGCGCGCTTCGCCCTCGCCGATGGAGCGGTGGCGGCCGGCCGGCTGCAGACCGGAACAGCGGCGACCGGCTCCGGAATCGTGGCCCAGGCCGCAGACCCGCTGTTTCTCGCTCGTCATCAGGTCGGCTGGGTCGTGGTCTACTCCGCGCCGCTCGCCGACGTGATGCGCACGGTCAGCACCGTCCGCCATGAGATCCTCGTCGCCGGCGCCATTGCGCTGCTGCTGGCACTCGTGGCGGGCTACCTGGTCGCGCGCGCGCTGGCGCAGCGAGTCAAGCGGCTCGAGCTGGCGGCCAAGCGGGCAGCGAGCGGCGACTTCACCAATCCCATCCCGGTCGATTCGACCGACGAGCTGGGCCAGCTGGCGGTCGCCTTCAACGAGATGCAACAGCAGCTGCTCCAGCTCGAGCGCGCGCGCAAGAAGTTCATCGCCACCGCCTCGCACGAGCTGCGCACGCCGGTGTTCTCACTCGGCGGATTCGTCGAGCTGTTGGAAGACGAGGATCTCGACCCGGAGACGCGGCGACGCTTCCTGGATCAGGTGCGCGACCAGGTTCAACGGCTCGGCAAGCTCTCCGTGGACCTGCTTGACCTCTCTCGGATGGAGGCGGGGTCGCTCGAGCTCCGCCCGGAGGAGGTCGACCTCGGCGAGCTGACGCGGTCGGTCTCAGGTGAGTTCGAGCCGACGCTCGCCCAGCACGACTCGCGTCTGGAGCTGCACCTGCCGGCGCGGATCGAGGCCCAGTGCGATCCGGTCCGCGTCGCTCAGATCATGCGGATCCTGATCGACAACGCGCTGACCCACACGCCGCCCGGCGCCCAGATCGTCGTGACGGCGGGACGGGAGAACGGGCGCGTGCGCCTCGCCGTCCGCGACGACGGCGATGGGATCGACCAGCCGGCTCTGCAGCGGATCTTCGAGCCCTTCTACACCGACGACGACGCCCAGGGCTCCGGCCTCGGACTGGCGATCGCCTCCGAGCTGGCCGAACGCATGTCCGGGCGGCTCTCCGTCCGGTCGGTGGAGGGCGAGACGACGTTCACGCTCGACATCCCGGCCTGACGGCGACGGCCGCTCACGGCGCCCACTCCTTCAGCAGCTTCAGCCACACCTCACTGCGCGTGGGAAACGGCGGCAGGGCGTGGATGAGCCGCCGGACCGGGATATCGCCGACGATGGCGACGGTCGCGGCATGAAGCATGTCCGCAACGTCCGGACCTGAGAAGGTGGCGCCGATGATGACCTCCCGCCGCTCGTCGACGACGATCCGCGCTCCGGTCGCGGCGCCCCTCCCGACGAAGCTCCCTCCGGGCGTGGTGGCGATGTCGGCGTCGATCGCGCGGGCCGGGAGGCCGGCCTCGAGCGCCCGGGCGAGGGTGCGGCCGACGGCGGCGATCTGAGGGTCGGTGAACACGACGCGCGGGGAGAGGGGGCCGTCCGACGTGGCACGCGCGCGACGGTTCATGATGTTCGCCACCGCCACGAGCGCCTGATACTTGGCGGCGTGGGTGAGCAGCGCCCGCCCGTTGACGTCTCCGATGGCATACAGCCAGTGGTGCTCAGGCACCCGCATGCAATCGTCGACGGAAACGGTCTCGGCCGGCGTCAGCCCGACGGTCTCGAGCCCCAGATCGTTCGTGTGAGGGATCCGGCCGACAGCCACCAGCAGCTCGTCGCCGGCGATCTCGTCGCCACTCTTCAGGGTGAGCGTGAGAGCGCGGGTCTCGTCGTCTCGGTGCGCGTTGACCAGTTCGGCGCCGGTGCGGACCTGGATCCCGCGCTCGCGCAGTGAATGCTCGAGCTGCTCGCCCGCGAACGGCTCCTCGGTCGGCAACAGCCCGGGCATCGCCTCGACGAGCGTCACCTCCGATCCCAGGGACGCCCAGGCCTGCGCGAGCTCGCAGCCGACCGCGCCTCCGCCAAGGACGGTGAGCCGCCCGGGCACGGCGGTCGCGGTCGTTCCCGCGCGGTTCGTCCAGGGGGCGAGCTCCTTCAATCCGGGGACGGGCGGGATCGCGGGGCCGCTGCCGGTGGCGAGCACCACCGCCCGGCGGGCGTGCAGGATCTCGTCGCCCACCCGCACCCGCCGCTCGCCGTCCAGCCGCGCGCTGCCGCGGACGAGCTGGATGCCGCGATCGGTGACCCAGGGGAGCTGGACGGAGTCGTCGAGCCCGTGGATGACCTCGTCTCGGCGGGTCAGAACGGCGGCGACGTCGAGGTTGCCGGTGACGGCCTCGCGCGCACCGGGCACCCGCTCGACCTCGGCCAGCACCTCCGCGGGCCGCAGCAGCGCCTTGGAGGGCATGCACGCCCAGAAGGCGCACTCCCCGCCGACGAGCTCGCGCTCGACGAGCGCCACGTCGAGGCCCTCGCGCGCCAGCGAGCCGGCGCACACCTCCCCGGCGGGCCCTGCCCCGATCACGATCACATCGTGCTCGCTCACCGCACGACACGGTAGATGAGGGCTATGTCACCTCGCGCAGGCGGCCCGTCTCCACCTCGTAGACGAAACCGCGAACCGACTCCTTGTTCGGGATGAACGGCGAGGCCTTGACCCGGGCGATCGACTGGTGCACGCCGCCGTCGAGGTCGGCGAACGCCTCGGCGGCCCACTCAGGGCGGATCCCGGTGTCCTGCTCGATCGACGCCCTGAACTCGTCGTCTGAGAATGTCAGCATCCCGCACCCGGTGTGGTGGACGAGCACAATCTCCTCGGTGCCGAGCAGTCGCTGGGAGATCGCCAGAGACCGGATCGCATCGTCGGTCACGACACCGCCGGCGTTGCGGATCACGTGCGCGTCACCCTCCTGCAGGCCGAGCACGCTGTAGACGTTCAGCCGCGCGTCCATGCATGCCACGACCGCGAGCTTGCGGGCCGGCGGCGCCGGCAGATCTCCCTTGTCGAAGGACGCCGCGTAGTCCCGGTTGTTGGCCAGCAGGTCGTCGGTGGTACTCACGGGCCTCTCCTTGTGGGTGTGGTGGCTGGGGGTCGCACCGTATCAAGTCAACTGATTCTGTTGACTTTTGCCGTGGCTGCGGAGTGTGCCGCTGCGGGAGCGCTCGGAACGGGGGGCCGGGAGAGCCGGGGGGCGGGGGCGCGGGAGGTCGTACTAGCGTGAGGCTTCGTGACCGTCAGCCTCGCGTCCGCCACCGACCGACGCCGGCTTGTGCGCGACCTGGCCGTTGAGCTGCGAGAGCGTGTCGTTCCGGAGCTCGGCCGGTTCGCCGGCCGACGCCACGACCGGGGAGGCGCCGGCGGGGACGTGACGTTTGCGATCGACTCGATCGCCGAGGAGGCGCTGGCGGAGTTTCTCGCCGAACGGGCGCCTGACGTGGCGTGGTATTCAGAGGACCGTGGGCTCGTTGCGACGCCGGACGCAATCGACGTCCTGGTGGTCGATCCCATCGACGGGACCCGTCCGGCGCTGGCCGGCCTGGAGTCCGCCTGCGTGGCGGTCGCGCTGGCGCCGCTGGGCGACGGTGATCCGGTCATGGGCGACGTCTCGGATGCCTGCGTCGTCGAGATCAAGTCCGGAGGCGTGTTCTTGGCGTCGGCGGGCCACGGAGTGCTGGAATCTCCTCGGCCGGTGGCGCTCAGCGCGAACGCCGACGTTGCGAGGATGTTCTGGGGGTACGGCTTCCGGGGGCGGCCGGTCCGGCCGACCGCGGAGCTGCTGGCCGAGCTGATCGACGGCTCCTCGGTGGGCGGCGGGACGTTCGAGCTGGGCTCGCAGGCGTTCGCGATGACCCGCCTGATCACCGGGCAGCTCGACGCGGTCGTGGAGGTCGGATCACGGATGATCGACGACATCCCCGGGATGCGGTCGGAATTCGAGCGCATCGGGGGTGGTGAGGTGCTCAACAACTCGCCCTACGATCTCGCCGCGCCGTGGCTCTGCCTGCGCGAGGCCGGAGGCGTGGTCACCGACGGCTGGGGCCGCCCGCTCGAGGACCGCCGGCTCCTGGGGACCGGGCACGAGTTCCAGATGTCGTCGGTCTCAGCCGGAAACGGCGAGCTCCATCGGCAGCTCCTGGCGGCGGTCGACGCCGGGATCGAGCGCGTCCGAGGTTTGTGGGGATGAAGGTCCGGTTATCGTCTGGGGGCCCTCATGTCGTCTGAATCCGATACCCCGCTCGTCCTCGTCTCCAACCGGGGGCCCGTCACCTTTCAGCCCGACGGGGAGATCAAGCGCGGGACCGGAGGGCTGGTCACCGCCCTGATCGGCTTGGCGTCCCACCGCCCCGTGACGTGGGTGGCATCGGCCATGTCCGACGAGGACGTCGCCCAGGCCGAGAAGAACGATGGGCATCCGTTTCCGGTGCGCACACCGGAGGGCGAGGAGTACCGGGTCAAGCTCGTCGCCTCCGATCCCAACGCCTACGACGGCTTCTACAACATCATCGCCAACCCGCTGCTGTGGTTCATCCAGCACTACCTGTGGGACCTCAGCAACGCGCCGGATATCCGCCGCAACGAGACCGAGGCGTTC
>DASZMU010000088.1:0-7127 GCA_035551695.1 Solirubrobacteraceae bacterium | reverse complement strand
GCGGCCAACATGGTCAGCGCGGCGAATTTCCCGTACGTGTGGGGCGGTGGTCATACGCAGCCGTCGCAGTTCGGTCCCTTCGATTGCTCCGGCTCGGTCTCCTACGTGATGCAGCAGGCGGGTTACAAGGTTCCGACGACCGTCTCCGGCGACATCCCGGCCTGGAAGTTCCCGGCCGGCCCGGGGCTGGTAACGATCTTCTACAACCCCACCCACACGTTCATGCGGATCGGCGACCGCTATTTCGGCACGAGCGGTTTCGCGCGGCCGGGAGGGGGCGCCGGGTGGTTCGACGTCGACAAGCTCCCCACCGACTACCTAGCCGGCTTCCGCGAGGTGCACGTGCCCAATCTGGGCCCCGACTCGTTCAGCGGGTCCGACCTGCCCCTCGTCGTCACCCCGCTGTTCAAGAGGCACAAGCACCAGAACACAACCTCGACCGTCCGCTTCTGGCCGCTCATGTCGACGCTCGGGGCGTTCCCGGGCGCCTCGTCCGGCAGCGCCTACTAGCGCCTGCACGGCACATCCCAGACGGCCGCTCTCGGCGCTTCCGGCGAACCTGGGCGTCTAACCGGCCATATATTCCGATTACACGCCCCGGCACTTGACCCTCACGCTGCGTGATGCCCCACCATCTCGCTCATGAGTGAGCACACGGTCGGAGACGTCGCGCGGATGTCAGGCGTGTCAGTGCGCACCTATCGGCAGAATGGCTCCGGTGGCGTTCTCACCGGACACTCTGGAGGCGAAGACGGCCGCGCTGCGCGCGGTCGCGCGTCTGGAGCTCGATCCGGCGGGAGCCATCGACGTGCAGCTGGCGCTGCTCCTGACATTCACGGGCGCCGAATTCGTCTCGCTGTGGGCCCTCGCGGCCGATGGACGGCTGACGGTGGTGGGCCAGGCCGGCGAGCCACTCGCCGGGTCAGCAGAGGCCCTGCGCATCGCCCGGGCCATGCTGAGCGAGCGCGGCCCGGGGGTGGTGGCACAGGACGGCGCGCTCGGCGTACGGATTGAGGCCACGCAGCGACACGACGCCGCGCTGATCGCCGACGGCCTTGATCCCACTGAGACCCGGCACCAAGAGCTGCTCACCGCCGCGGCGCCGATCCTGGGGGCGCTGTTCAGCACCCGGCTGCGCAGCGCGGCCCCGCCGGACCCAGGGCCGCGGGCAACGCCGCCGCCAGACACTGACCCGCCGCTCACCGCGGCGGAGCGACTCCTGGCGCGCCTGAGGTTCGACCTGCACGACGGCCCCCAGCAGAACGTATACCTGCTGACCCAGGACCTCCTCCTGTTCCGAGACCAGCTGCGTCCGGTGATCGAGGACAGCGCTGACGAGGCCCGCGTGCTGGGGCGGCTGGACGATCTGGAGGCTCAGGTGATCGCCGTGGACGCCGGGCTCCGCCGGCTGTCGACGTCGGCCCAGTCGCCGTTTCAGTTCCGGGCCCGCTCGCGGACATCCTCGACGAGCTCATCCAGACGTTCGCGCAGCGGACGGGCGTCGCCACCCGGACGTCGGAGACTGGCGATCTGGGCCGGCTGAGCGACTCCCAGCGCGTGGCGGTGCTGGCGCTGATCAGCGAGGCGTTGACCAACGTCGGCAAGCACAGCGACGCCGACACGGTCACCATCTCCATCACCTCCGCGACCCGGGGCGTGTCGGTCGAGATGCGCGACGACGGCACCGGCTTTGATCCGGAGGCGGCGATGGTCGGTGCCGACCGCGACGGGCACCTCGGCCTGCGCCGGATGCATGACCGGATGACCCTGCTCGGTGGCCGCACCGAGGTCGATTCCCGGCCGGGCGGCCCCACCGTCATCTCGGCGTTCCTGCCGCGGTGGCCCTCCATCCCCTGATGGGGAACCGACCCCACCCATCCGTACCCCACACTCCGTCACGGGTCGATGCCCCGCGACGGCGGGTTACGCGAACCCGTGCTCCAGGGCGTAACGCACCGCACCCGCGCGGTTGGGCACGCCGAGCTTGCGGTAGATGCTCGTCAGGTGGAACTTGATGGTGTGCTCGCTGATCCAGAGATCGCGGCTGATGGCCGCAGTGGTCATGCCGGTGGCCACCGCTGACAGGATCGACCGCTCGCGGTCGGTGAGCGACGGGGGTCCGGGGGCATCGGCCGCCGCGGGCTGCGCCGGAACGGCCGCCGGCGCGTGAACGACGGCACCGCTCGCCGCCTGGTGCAGCACGGAGGCGAGGTCGATCGTGCGGGAGCTCTTCGGAAGGTAGGCGCTGGCCCCGGCGCGCAGGGCGGCGTCGACCGTGGCGCGGTCGTCGCAGGCCGACAGCACGATCGTCTTGATCTGCGGCCACCGGCGGCGGATGAGCTTGATCATCTCGGTCCCGGAGACGCCGGGCATTCTGAGATCCATCACCACGACGTCGGGGCGGCGGCGCTCGATGAGCCGCGTCAGCTCCGGACCCGAGTGGGCCTCCCCCACCACCTGCATGTCGTCGAGGTGTTCGATCGTGCGCCGGATACCGGCGATGATCAGCGGGTGATCGTCGGCGATCAGCACCGTCAGCCGGGCGGGTCGTACCTCGTGATGACGCGCCCGGATCTCCTGTGGAACTGCTGGCATGTCTCCGCTCCCGGTCCGGGCGGGTCAGATCAGGGCCGCCACCGGACTCTCATGTTGTCGGCGCAGGACGCCCGCAGCTTTAGACGAACGTCTAGGGGCCCCGGCTCGCGGAGTGGCGCGCGCTCGCACCCGACGGGGCGCCGTCCCGCCGTCAAGATCGGTATAGCTTCGATGATCGACGCCGAAGAGACCCCCACAGAGTGGCCCGCCTGGTGGCAGAAGCTCGCGCCCGCCGAGCGGGAGCGAGCGGTGCCGGCGGAGCCGCCGGCCCACGCTCAGCTGATGAAGGCGGTTCTGGAGCGCACGAGCTTCAGCGACCCGGAGTGGATCTTCGAACGCAAGCTCGACGGGATCCGCTGCCTGGCGATCCGCACCGGCGCGCAGACCATAATGCTCTCCCGCAACGATCTGGACCTCGCGCACCGCTACCCCGAGGTGCGTGAGGCCCTGGCCAAGCAACCGTCCGATCGGTTCGCCGTCGATGGGGAGGTCGTCGCGTTCGACGGCGCTCAGACGAGCTTCGCCCGGCTCGCCCAACGGGGCCGACGGCCCGTGCCGGTGTTCTTCTATGTGTTCGACCTCCTGTGGCTCGACGGCGTGGACATCCGGGCCCTGGAGTTGCGGACGCGCAAGCGTCTGCTGAGCTCCACGATCCGGTTCGAGGATCCGCTGCGGCTAACGACCCATCGCAATCGCGACGGCGAGGCGATGTTCGCTGAGGCGTGCCGCAAGGGCTGGGAGGGGGTGATCGCCAAGCGCGCCGACAGTCCCTACCGCGAGACGCGCTCGCGTGATTGGCTCAAGTTCAAATGCGAGGCCGGACAGGAGTTGGTCATCGGCGGCTTCACCGCACCTCGCGGCAGCCGCACCGACTTCGGCGCGCTGCTCGTCGGCTACTACGACGACGGACAGCTCCGGTACGCGGGCAAGGTTGGGACCGGCTTTGACCGGGCGACGCTGCACGAGCTGGGCCGGCGACTGAACGAGCTGCGCCGTGATGAGTCCCCGTTCGCGGATCCCGGCTCGATCCGCGAGCGGGGCGTGACCTGGGTGCGACCGGAACTCGTCGCCCAGCTGGGGTTCACCGAGTGGACGACGGCCGGGCGGCTGCGCCACCCACGCTTCCTGGGCCTGCGCGACGACAAGCCGGCTCGCGAGGTGGTCCGCGAGGCGGTGCGCGGGCGATGAGCGCAACGATCAGCCTCGGCCGACGGAGGGTCGAGATCAGCCACGCCGACAAGGTGCTGTTCCCCGACCCGCCGGTGACGAAGCTCGACCTCGCCCGCCACTACGAGCAGGTCGCGGACGCGATGCTGCCCCACGTGCGCGGCCGGCCCCTCGCCCTCCAGGCGTTTCCGAACGGCGTCGACCGTGGCGGCTTCTTCATGAAGTCGGTCCCTGACTACTTCCCGTCGTGGATCGCGACCGCCACCGTGCCCAAGCGCGGCGGAACCCTGACCCAGGTCATCGCCGAGGACGCGGCGACCCTGGTGTATCTCAGCGGGCAGAACGTCGTCACCCCGCACGTGTGGCTGTCCCGCGCCGACCGGCCACATGAGCCGGACCGTCTCATCGTCGACTTCGATCCCTCTCCCGGCGCCGGGTTCACCGAGGTCCGGGCGGCGGCACGCGATGCGGGCGAACGGCTGCGGGATGCCGGCCTGCACCCGTACGCGATGGTCACCGGCTCGCGCGGGATCCATGTCGTCTGCCCGCTGCGCCGCGGTCCGTCGTTCGGCGATGTTCACGGCTTCGCCCGGTCGCTGGCCGAGGCCATGGTCGCCGCCGACGAGGACCACCTGACCCTGGAGTGGCGACGAGCGGACCGCGGCAGCCGGATCTACATCGACGTCAACCGCAACAACTACGCCCAACACGCGGTGGCCGCCTATGCCGTCAGACCCCGCCCCGGAGCGCCGGTGGCGATGCCGATCCGGTGGGAGGAGTTGTCGGACTCCCACCTGACGCCGGACCGCTGGACGATCCGTGATGCGACGGATCGCCTCGAGGCCGAGGGCGACGCATGGAAGGACATCGCCCGCCACGCCCGAAAGCTCCCGGCGCATCCCTGACCGCGCCTCCACCCGTCCTAAGCTCGCTTCGAGACTGATGCTGATTGCGGTCACCGATCATGCCGCCGAGCGGTTCCGGCAACGGGTGCGCGGATCGCTGACCGAGAAGACGGAGATCGCAGCCCGCGTGGCCCGCGCCCATGCGGCGGGGCGGGTGCAGCCGGGCGACCGCGGCGCATTGCTGGTCAGGGATCTGGAGCGCCGAGACCTGATCTTCGTCTGCCGGCCGGAGGGCGACGAGTTGGTGGTCACGACGCTCTGGGAGGAGGGCGAGGATGCGGCGGTCCCCAGGAGATTCACGGACGCGCTGCGCCGCGACGACCATCGGCGGACAAGCTAGCCTCCAGCGCATGGCCGATCTCCCCACGCGCGAACTCGGCACGTCCGGACTGAAGGTCTCCATCGTCGGCCTCGGCTGCAACAACTTCGGCCGACGTGTTGATCTGGACGGCACCCGGGCAGTCGTCGACACCGCCCTTCAGGAGGGCGTCACGTTCTTCGACACCGCCGACAGCTACGGCCGCGGGCAGAGCGAGGAGTATCTCGGCGAGGTTCTCCAGGGGCGCCGGGACCGGGTCGTGCTGGCGACGAAGTTCGGGATGGATATGGGCGACGGAAAGGGTCCCCGCGGTTCCCGGGACTACATCCGCCAGGCCTGCGACGCCTCGCTCCAGCGCCTGCGCACCGACGTCATCGACTTCTACTGGTACCACCAGCCAGACGGCGTCACCCCCATCGCTGAGACGCTCGAGGCCCTCCACGAGCTCATCCAGGCAGGCAAGGTCCGGTCGATCGGCGCCTCCAATTTCAGCGCGGCGCAGCTCGAGAAGGCCGACGAGGAGGCCGCCGTCCACGGCTTCACTCCGTTCAAGGCGCTCCAGAACGAATACAGCCTGCTCGTGCGCGACGTCGAGGACGACATACTGCCGCTGTGTGAACGCCTCCACATCGGCTTCGTCCCCTTCTTCCCGCTGGCCTCCGGACTGCTGACGGGCAAGTACCGGCGCGGCGAGGCGGGGCCGGAGGGCGCCAGGTTGTCTGGGCGCGACCACATTGCCACCGACGAGCAGTTCGAGCTCATCGCCGCGCTGCAGGCCTACGCCGACGAACGCGGGGTGTCGGTGACGGATGTCGCGATCGGCGCTCTGCTCGCCAACCCCATCGTCTCGTCGGTCATCGCCGGAGCGACCAAGCCGGAGCAGGTTCGCAGCAATGCCGCCGCCGCTCGCTGGGCTCCGAGCGGCGAGGACCTGGCGGCGCTGCGCCGCGTGCTGTCGTCGCACAGCGCCTGAGAGGTACTCCTGATGCAGCCTCCCCGCCTGCGCCCGCCGCTCTGGGCCCGGTGGGTGCTCTCGCTCGGCGCCGGGCTCATCTTGCTCGTGGCGCTCGTGCGGTTCGTCGAGCACAACAGCAACAACTCCGAGGCAACGCAGAGCCCGGCCGCCGTGGCTCGCGCGAACCGGCAGGCCGAGATCGTCGTGGCGCAGGATCAGGCTCCGCACGTCGTCGCCCTCAAGCCCGGCGCGAGCCCACGCGCCGCCATGACGCGAGCCGTTCGCGCGGACATGAACACGATGATCAACAACGGGATCATCGAAGGCCCCGTGAGCCGCACCGCCTGCGCTCAGACCGGCGGGCACGGCGGCCGGCTGGCGTTCAGCTGTAGCGCGGTCGCCGCCGGGGTCAACTATCCGTTCCTCGGGGTGGTTGACACCGAGGGGCGCCAGGTGACCTACTGCAAGCGCGACGCGCCGCCCGTCCCCTCAATGAACATCCCCGTCAGCCGGCGCTGCCGGGCCTGAGGCCGGCTCTCACCGCCACCTCACCGCCCCCGGAGCCCGCGCGTGCGGCGAGAACCGCACGGCCAGGATGCGGGCTCCCCGCGCGACCGAGAACCCCACGCAGCCACTGCGTTCCTCGCCGACGCCGACGAGGCTCTCGAAGTCGACGAGGGGCGTCTGGCACGCCCCCCGCTTGATGAACAGTGGCGACGCCGTGCCGGCGGACGGGGCCAGTGACCAGTCGCCGGAGGCGGTGCTGTCGTATGTGGCGCCGGCCAGGTTGCGGATGGTCACGACGACCCCCACGGGCCGCATCCCAGGCAGCAGCCGGCTGCCCGCGTCGGAAAGTGGGTCGATCACCCGGGCGACGGTCAGAGCCAGCGTTGAGGATCCGGCGTTCACCCGTTGGGTGGTGCCGACCGGCGCTCCGCGTGCGCGGGCGCCCGGCCGACCCGGGCGAGATGCCGTCCGCTTGGCGGTCGAGGTCGCCGAGCGAGAGGCCGTGGCCGAACTGGAGGCCGTGGCCGAGCTGGAGGCGGTGGCCGAGCTCTCGGAACTTGACGTCGAGCCGCCGCAGCCGGCAACGCCGACCGCCGCCGCCAGCGCAAGACACCCAGCCGCCGGCCGGCGCATGCCAAGACGTCTGCTCAAGGTCCGAAAACATAGTCCCCGCCGTCCG
>DASZMU010000087.1:0-11981 GCA_035551695.1 Solirubrobacteraceae bacterium | reverse complement strand
GGCACCGGGTTTGCCACCGGCAAGCGACACCCGACGGTCGAGGACAACGTCACGATCGGCTCCGGGGCCAAGACGCTCGGCCCCATCACGATCGGCCACGGCGCCAAGATCGGCGCCAACAGCGTCGTCATCCACGACGTGCCCCCCAACTCGACCGTCGTCGGCAACCCCGGACATCCCGTCCGGGTCGAGGGCCGCCGGCCGGAGGGGCCGGACACCGATTGGATCCATCTGCCGGACCCGGTCGCCGACGCGATCAAGGGCCTGTCGAGCCGGATCACCGCGCTCGAGGTGGCCGCCGAGGAGTCCGGGGAACGCTCACCGGCGGAGGTTCGCCAGCTGCGGCGCGCCGCCGGCCAATCCGACGGCCGCTCCAACCCCTCGGTCGGGCCCAGCCCCGCCGGGGGCTAGTCGAGCGGGCGAAGCGGCTCGCCCTCGCCCGGTTCGGCCGAGGCCATCGTGTGCACGTCGCGGTCGGCGACAACCGGCGCTGGGGGCCCGGCCGACACGTCTGAGGGGCGGTCGGTCATGTTGCGCCGCGCCCGGACGAGGTACAGGGGACGGCCCTTGACCTCGTCGTAGATGCGTCCGACGTATTCGCCGATGATGCCGATGGCGATCAGCTCGATCCCTCCGAGCAGCAGCACCAGGATCGTGACCGACCCGAACCCGGGCAGGTAGGACCCCACGATGCGCAGCGCGACGACGACGGGAATCGCGATGAACGCCAGCGTCGAGATCAGGAAGCCGAGGAGCGTGGCCAGCTGCAGCGGCCGGTGCGAGAACGACGAGATCGCGTCGAGCGAGAACTTCAGCATCTTCGGCAGCGTGTACTTCGTCTCCCCGGCGTAGCGCGCGTCACGGCGGTACGGGACGGCCGCCTGGGTGTAGCCCACCCACACCGTCATGCCCCGCAGGAACCGGTTGCGCTCGCGCATCGAGAGCAGCGCGTCGAGCGGACGCCGGTCGAGCAGCCGGAAGTCCCCGGAGTTGGGCTGAAGCTCGACCTGGGCCAGCTTGTCGAAGAGCGCATAGAACCAGCGCGCGGTGCTGAGCTTGAAGCGCGACTCGCCCTCGCGCTGCTCGCGCACCGCGTAGACGACATCGCACCCCGCGCGCCAGTGGTCGAGCATCGTCCGGATCAGCTCCGGCGGGTCCTGCAGGTCGGCGTCGAGCATGACGACCGCGTCGCCGCGGGCGTGATCCAGCCCGGCGGTCAGCGCCGTCTGGTGGCCGAAGTTGCGCGACAGATAGACGACCCGCACCCGCGGGTCGTTGGACGCCATGCGCTCGAGCGCGATCGGCGAGCCATCGCTGGAACCGTCGTCGACGAGCACGAGCTCGAAGGGGAGACCCTCGAGCGCCGTGACGACCCGTCCGTAGAACTCGTCGATCGTCGCCTCTTCGTTGTAAACGGGCGCCACCACGCTGACTAGGCGCAGTTCGCGCGGGGTTCCATCGAAGGCGGGAGGCGCGGCGCTCATCGGTGCATGGTACGAGCTACGTCGTGAGATCCCTACAGAAGACCGGTGGCGTGCGGAATGTATCCGACGAGCTGGAATCCCTGGACAACCCCGGTCATGATCAGCGCCCAGCGTGTCAGCCGCCGGTCGTGGCCGATCGCCGCCAACGGCAGCAGCCAGCCGACATACCACGGCAACAGCGAGCTCGAGGCCACCAGCATCGCCAGCGTCGCCCAGCCGGCGCCGTCGATCCAGTCCAGCTGCCCGCGCCAGACGCGCAGCAGCAGACGGCAGGTGACCGCCAGGAACGCGGCCGCCAGGGTGTAGCCGATGATGTGCGCGACGGTTGAAAGGCCGAGCCCAATCGAGATGAAGCCGGGGAGCGTTTGCCAGTCGCCCTCGCTCTGGCTGTGGTTGATCGTCTTGAGCATGTCGACCGACTGCGAGCCGAAGACGGCCAGGCTGAGAACCGTGACCATCGCCAGGACGATGCCGGCGCCGATGACGAGGTCGCGGCGCCCGCGCCCGCGCCGCGGCCCGCCGGCGGCGAGCGCGAATGGAAGGATGATGCCGGCAGTCAGCTTGATCCCGGTGGCCAACACCGCCAGGCCGCCGCCGAGCCGCTCGCGCGACGCGAGGATCGCGTACAGGCCGCCGACGAACGCCACGAGCATCAGCAGGTCGTTGTGGCCGCCGCCGACCCCGTAGATGACGAGGAGCGGATTGAGTCCGACGAGCGCCGCCGCGCGGACGGGATCCTTGCCCCGCAGCCGCGCGCAGTGCCAGACGAGCGCGACCAGCGCGATACTCGAGATGGCGGCGATTGACTTGTAGGCGAAGACGCTGGCGGCGACCGAGAGCGGCGCCATGAGATAGCTGAAGACGGTGAAGACCGGGCCGTAGGCACTGGGGATGTATGACCACTTGGATCCGATGTACTGGAACACCGGGTCCAGGAAGATGGCGTGCGGCCCGTTGGTGTACGGGTTGAACCCGTACAGCCCGCCCATCCGGGCGTAGGCCTGATAGCTGAACACATCGGTCGAAACGAGGGGCGGCGCCAGCAGCACGAGCAGGTTCAGGACGCCGATCGCCATCAGCACGGCCCGGGGCGAGAGCTGCGCCGAGAGCGACACGACGACGACGTAGGCGACGAAGAAGAGCGCGAGCGCGGCGATCGCCCCGGCGGGGTGGAGGTTGAGGTACACGCCGTTGAACGCACCGGCCAGGCCGGACGGGACGAACGACACCGACTGAGGCAGGAGCGTCGACGTGTGAGCGGCCGCGACCGCGATGGTCGCGCCGATGACGAGCAGCCCGGCGATGGCGAGTAGCCCGCGCCGGCTGGTGGTGCGGTCACTGCCCGTGTCGAGCCCAACCGTCAGATCGAGCGCGCTCTGTGGCGAGACGCTGAGAGGGCTCGTGCTCATCTCATTGAGCATGCCCGGTGAGGAACCTGAGGCCGTTTGGGCGACATTGCAATTTGGTTAATCAACTTTCGCGGTCTCTCGGGCGGCGCGTGCCCGCGCAAGCGCCGCCATCGCATTCCGTTTCATGACCGGCACGAGCAGCATCGCCTCGAGCGCAATCGTCGTGGACATCTTCGAGCTTCCGAGCGTGCGGTCGACGAACACGATCGGGACCTCGCGCACGGTAAACCCGGCAAGGATGGCACGGTAGGTGACCTCGATCTGGAATACGTACCCCTCGGCGCGGACGCTAGGCAGGTCGATGGCCTCCAGCACCTCACGCCTGATGCATTTGAAGCCGCCCGTCAGGTCGCGGACATCGACTCCGAGGATCAGGCGCGCATACAGGCCGCCGCCGCGGCTGATCAGCCGCCGCAGCAGTCCCCAGTCGCGGACCCCGCCTCCCGGCACGTAGCGCGAGCCGAGCACCACATCGGCGTGTTCGGCGGCAGCGATCAGCTGCGGCAGGTACTGGGGGTCATGGGAGAAGTCGGCGTCCATCTCCAGGAGGAGCTTGGCTCCGGCGTCGAGGGCACAGGTGAAGCCGGCGAGATACGCCTGCCCCAGGCCGCTCTTGCCCTGCCGGTGGAGCACCTCGACCCAGTCGTGCGCCTCGGCGAGGGCGTCGGCGATCGCGCCGGTGCCGTCCGGCGAGTTGTCGTCGACGACCAGGACCCGGTAGTCGCCCGGCGCGACGCGCTCAAGCTCGGTCCCGGCCGCGCCGACGATCTTTTCGAGGTTCTCACGCTCCTTGTAGGTCGGGATAACCAGCCAGATCGACGCAGTCATGCAGAATGCAGCCTAATCGCACGGTCGGGCGACGCGCTTTGGCGCGCCCCGGCATCATGTCCATGGGGGACCTGAGAGATGGATGAGGGCGACTCGGCAATCGGCGTGGCGAGCCAGCTGGCGCGAGCGAAGCGCGCGCGCGTGGCTGAGCGGCTGCCGCTGGCCTACCAGCATCGCCGTCGCCGGGCCGGCGCACTCGCCACGGTGGCCATCCTGGCCCTGTTGGCGGGAGCCGTCGTGGGCGCCGCATCCGGCGCGGGAGGTGCTGCCGCCCGCTCGTCCGTCACCGCCTCGCACGGATACCTTGCCCGGCTCAAGGCGCTCCCCGGGCGAGGCGCCGGTTCCGTCGCCGCCGAGGAGACGCGCGACGAGAACGCCGCGATCAACCGCACCCTCGCCTACACGCCGTACGTGCGGATCGCCGGATCCCAGCACCGGGAGGTGGCACTGACCTTCGACGACGGTCCCGGTCCGTACACGCCGGACATCATCCGAGAGCTCGAGCGCGGGCACACGCCGGCCACCTTCTTCGAGGTGGGGGTGCTCGAGAAGTACTTCCAGGGCGCCACCGCCGCACTCGTCGCCCGGGGCTTTCCGATCGGCGACCACACCGAGCTCCACGCGCCCATGTCCCACTTGTCGCGCCGGGACCAGCGGACCCAGCTGCTCGAGGACGCGGCGGCGATCGGTGCCGCCGGCGCCCCCTTCCCCCGCATGTTCCGGCCGCCATACGGACTCTGGGACTCGACGACGCTCTCGCTGCTCAAGCGGTACCGGATGCTGATGGTCCTCTGGAGCGTCGACACCGACGACTACCAGCAGCCCGGGGTCGCCACCATCGTCCAGCGTGCCCTGGCGGGGGCGCGGCCGGGGGCGATCATCCTGCTGCACGACGCCGGCGGCACCCGCTCGGAGACGGTGGCGGCCCTCCCGCAGGTCATCCGCGGCCTCCGCGCCCGCAGCTACAAGCTGGTGACCGTCCCGCGCCTCCTGCTCGACAACCCCGCCCCGCACGATCAGGACGTCGGGTTCCTGCAGGGCTCCGGGGGGTAGTCCGGCCCCGAGGCCTCAGCGCCGCTGGTACGCGACCCGGTTCCAGCTCGGCTCCGGCGCGAGCTCGATGCGCTCGCCGTCCCGGTCCGGCTGGACGTACGTGAACGTGTGTGTGTCCGAGTCGAAGGCGACGTCCAGCTCGCCCTCCTTGACCCGCTGGTCCAGCCACGCCCCGCGGAAGATCAGACGCCGCAGCCAGTGCACCAGCGACCGCTCGGACGGTCCGACGAGCTCGGCCCAGCACTCGTTGACGTGCTCTCCGAGGGCCGAGGCGGGGTCGGTGACCTCGCCGTTGACGACGAGGTTGATGAGGTCCTCGGCCTCGTCCTCCTCGACGGAATCGGCCAGAAACCCGAGCTTGCGCGCCGACTGCTCGCAGCGCTCGCGGAAGTCCCGTTCGTTGAACGTGAACCGCAGTTCTCCGTATTCCAGGACGAAGTCATCGCCACTGCTGTAGTTGCCTCGGCGGTACATGGCGTCGGCATCATATGTGGGAATCCTGCCTCGCCGGGAGCCTGAAACCGATGTTGCAGGCGAGAGGGGGGAGAGGCCGGTGAGGCTCGCGGCTCATGCCGGTATGGAGCCAAATCTGCCCGCGATTCTCATCGTAGAGGACCACTGCGCGACGCGTCGTTTCCTCGCCGACAACCTCGCCGCCGACGGCTACGAACCCCTGGAAGCGCGCTCATCAGCCGACGGCCGGCGCCTGATCGCCAGCCATTCGCCGGAGCTTGCCATCCTCGATCTGGGACTGCCGGACCGCGATGGGCTGGACCTTCTGCGCGAGCTGCGCGAGTCCAGGGAATCCGGCGGAGGGCTCGACTCGCAGCTGCCCGTGCTCATCCTCTCCGGCCGCGCCGGCGAGCTTGACCGCATCCGCGGCTTCGAGCGTGGCTGCGACGACTACCTGGCCAAGCCCTTTTGCTACGGAGAGCTGCGCGGCCGCATCGACGCGCTCCTGCGCCGCACGCGCACGCGCGCAAGACTCGGACGGGTCCGGATCGGCGCCCTGGAGCTCGATCCCGTGGCTCGCGAGGTATGGCTCGAGGGCCGTCGGGTCCACCTGTCCAAGAAGGAGTACGGGCTGCTGCGAACGCTGGCATCAGAGCCTTCGCGGGTATTCACGCGCGAGGAGCTCTTGCGCGGGGTCTGGGGGTTCCAGTCAGTAGTGCCGACGCGGACGCTCGACTCCCATGCGTCGCGCCTGCGCAAGAAGCTGACCACCGGGGACAGCGCGTTCGTCGTCAACGTGTGGGGTGTCGGCTACCGGCTCGTCGACTCGGTGCCCCCGCAGTGACGACGCTCGGCGCGCTCGGTGGCTGGGCCACGGCCGGCGTCGCCATCGGCGCCCTGCTTGTCGTCCGCCGCGCCCTCAGCGAGCGGATGGCGGCGGTGGCCCGGGCCTGCCATGAGCTGCGCGGCCCGCTGACCGCGGCCCGCCTGGGGTTGTCGCCGCCCGGCGGCGGCGAGCTGCCCCGGGATCGACTGCGGGCGATCGACGCCGAGCTGGGGCGGGCGGCGCTCGCCCTCGAGGACCTGGCCGAGATCCGCCGCGGCCCTCCGCGGCTCCGCCACCTGGAGCGCGTCGATGCCCGGCGCCTGGCGGCCGACTCGGTCGAGGCGTGGCGGGCGAGCGCCGAGGCCGCGGGCGTCGTCCTCCGCGGTCCGCCGCCCAGCCCCGCCGTCGCGGTCCACGCCGACCGGCGGCGGCTGGCCCAAGCGGTCGGCAACCTGCTGGCCAACGCCATCGATCATGGCGGCAGGCGCGTCGCGGTGCGGGTGGCGCAGCGCGGAGGCCTCGTCCGGGTCGAGGTCTCAGACGACGGCCGGGGCCTGCCCGCGCCGGTCGCGGAGCTGAGCCGGCCGGGCCGGCGGGCCCGGGGCGCCCACGGGCACGGCCTGGCAATCGCCTCATCGATCGCCGAGGCCCACGGCGGCCGGCTGGCGGCGGCTCCGGCTCATGTCGGCGCCCGGCTCGTGCTGGAGCTGCCGGCCGCCGGGCCCAGCCGGTGGCCGAGCTCCAGCCGCGCCGTCACCCCGACCCCCAGCAGGAGACCGAGCGCGGCGAGGTAGCAGGTGATGAAGACTCCCACCAGCATGAGGAACAGGGCGACCGGCGCACGTCCGGAGAAGAGCTTGAGGTAGTAGCCAGTCAGCGTCGGCGTCACCAGCAGGATCACCCCGCCGACCCCACCGCCGATGAGCACTGAGCGCCGGCGGAGCGCTCCGCCCGCCAGGGCCCGGTACAGCCCGACGCAGATCATCACGGTCAGCGCCAGGGCAGCCACCGGGACCGCCAGCCGCGTGACCAGCGGATCGAAGCCCAGGCGCTCGACGAGCCCGGTGCCCGCCGTGCCGACGATCACCATCACCACGACCAGGACCGCGAGCGCCCCGGCCAGTCCGAGGTTGCGTAGCTTGCCCCTGACGATGCCCTCACCGGGACGCGCCAGGAGCCGGGTTTCCACGCGCGCCAGGACGCCGATCGCCCCGGAGCTCGTCCACACCATGCCGATGATCGAGACCGCCAGCAGAACCGGTGAGTCACGCTTGGTCCGGACGATCAGCTCCACCACCTGATCGTGCACATCCTTGGGCAGGACTCCGGACACGTGTTGGGCCAGGGCCTGCGCCTGGGCGGCGTCCCCGAGGATGACCGTGGCCAGCGCGGTCAGGCCGAGGGCGAGGGGCACGAGCGACGAGGCCAGGAACCAGGAGAGGGCCGGGACGTCGTCGCCCAGCCCTGACTCCCAGTAGAGCGAGACGAACTCGCTCAGCGCGCGCCGTACCGGTCCCGGCGCGGTCGTCTCGGTTGTCACCCGCGGTCCCGTCGCATCCCCTCATTCCACCGTGTCAGCGCCGCCGGCGCCAGCGCTTTGATCTGGTATGTCGCGCGCGCACGATCACCGCGTGCGTCGCTGGGGGACGCGCGTGCTGGGGACCGCCGCGCTGCTGCCGGCCATCATCGCGCTGCTGCTGTCCTACGGCGGGCATGCGTTCCTGCGGGTCCCAGCCGTTCGCCGCCCGGGCGTCGTCGACACGCTGAACGGGATCACGCGCCCGGACGGCTGAGCGCCCGCACGCACACCCCCCGGACGGAACCCGCGCTCGGCTGCAATTCCGCTCCGCAAACCTCCGATCTGCACCGGATCGTGCAGCCGCCGGCCGCTCGACCGAGGCCCGTCTCCCACCGGCAAAACCCCGTGAACGCGGGCCCTCCCACCCCTTCACGGCCCGGGGTGGGATGCTAGTGGGGGAACGAGTGGGAATTGGGTTGCAAAGTGGGAGAGAGTGGGTTACTGTGGGCGCCGCTTCAGGAACCCGGGTGGCAGGGCTCCTCCCACCCAGCCACCCGGGTTTTGAGCTCCCATCTGCTGCATGAGCCCACTTGACCTTCCGCGGAACCTTCGAACACGCGCTCGACGCGAAGCACCGTCTGACGATCCCCGCGAAGTTCAGAGCTGCGCTCGCCGACGGAGTGGTGCTGGCGCCCTCGCACGAGGTGCAGCCGGGTGCCCCGCGCACGGTCGCGATCTGGACCCCCAACGCCTACGACAAGTTCACGGACTCCGCCCTCGACGGCCTGAACCCGTTCGAGCCGAAGGCCCGGGAGCTGAAGCGCTTCTTCTTCAACGCCTCGTTTGACACCGAACTCGACGCTGCCAACCGCGTGATGATCCCCACCCCGCTCATGGACTACGCCGGCCTCCACAAGGAGGTCGTCGTGACCGGGTCCGGCGAGTGCCTCGAGGTGTGGGATCGAGCGCGGTACGCGCAGAACTTCGAGGACGTCCTGACCCGCATCCCGGACATTGCAGCGAGCCTTGGCAACACTGCTTGACATGACCAAGACCCACATCCCGGTCCTCGCCGGCGAGCTGATCGAAGCGCTCGATCCTCGACCGGGGGAGATCGCCGTCGACTGCACGGTCGGCGGCGGAGGACACGCGCGCCTGATCGCCGAGCGAATCGGCCCCGGCGGCATGCTGATCGGCGTCGACCGCGACCCCGCCGCCGAGGAGCGCTTCGCCGCGCTGGCCGCTGAGGTGCCGTGCGAGACGCGGTTCATTCGCGCCGACTTCGTGACCGCGCTCGGCGAACTGCTTGAGGAGCGCCTGCAGGCCGACGTCATCTACCTGGACCTGGGGATGTCCTCGATGCAGGTCGACACCTGGGCGCGCGGCTTCTCCTACGCCTACGACGCCCCACTGGACATGCGCATGGATCCGGCGCAGGACCTGACCGCCGCCGAGATCGTCAACACCTGGGACGAGCGCCGGCTGGCCCGGCTGCTGCGGGAGTACGGCGAGGAGCGCTACGCGCCGCAGATCGCGCGCGCGGTCGTGCGGGCTCGCCGGCGTGAGGAGTTTCACTCCACCCAGCAGCTCGTGGACTCGATCAAGAGCGCCGTGCCCGTCCCGGCCCAGTTCGCCGGCGGTCATCCGGCCAAGCGGACGTTCCAGGCGCTCCGCGTCGCCGTCAACGACGAGCTGGCCCAGCTCGAGCAGGCCCTGCCTGAGGCGTGGGAGGTGCTGGCGCCGGGCGGCCGGCTGGCCGCGATCTCGTTCCATTCGCTGGAGGACCGGCTCGTCAAGCGATTCCTGGCGGCGAGGGCGCGGGGCTGCATCTGTCCCCCGGAACTGCCGATCTGCGTCTGCGGACACGAGCCTGAGGCCGAGCTCCTCAGCCGCCGTGCGGTGGCTCCGACACCGGGCGAAGTCGCCGCCAACCCACGATCAAAGTCAGCGCACCTGCGCGCCGCCCGCAAGTTGGAGGTCCCCACCACATGACGCCACCCGCGCTCACGCCCGCCGCCCGGACGACCCGCAGGACGACGCCCACAGGTGGCAATGCCTCCGCGCGAGCGGCAGCATCCCCGCGTCCCGCGACCAAAACCTCGGCACGGGCGGCGGCATCCCCGCGTCCGGCGACCAAGTCCCGGAGCCATCGTTCCCGGCTGCGCCAGGGCAATGCGCCCCGGACGGCGCGCCGCGTGTCGGGACCGCTCACGGGCCTGACCCGCGAACGTGCGACGCCGACGCGCCAGCCGCCGTCCGCGCCTCGCCGCCGCGCCCCCCGTCCCGTGGCCGCGCCTGCCGGCCTGCCGCTGGCGGCCCGCGCGGCCGCGTACGTCCGCGCGCTGCCGGATCATTCGCTGCTTGACCGGATCATCCGTGGCCGGGTGTGGATCCCGCTGCTCGGCGTGCTGCTGGCGGGGATCGTCGCGATGCAGGTCGAGGTCCTCAAGCTCAACGCCGCCACCGGCGTGTCGCTGCAGCGCACCACCTCGCTTCAGAACGAGCGTGATCTGCTCGAGGCCAGCGTCGCTCAGCTCGCCGACGACCAGCGAATCGAGAGCCGGGCGGCCCAGATGGGGATGGTGATGCCCGCGCCCTCGCAGGTGAAGTTCCTGTCCGCCGGCCCGGGGAACACCGGGCGCGCCGTCGGCAACATCCATCAGCCCAACGCCACCGCGTTCGCGGCCCAGCTGCCCGGTGCGGTGACGACGGGCGGCGTGTCGTCGCCGTCCGCCACCCTCCCAACCGCGGCGGTGCCCGGGGCCACGGTGACGCCCACGCTTGGCACCGGCACCACGGTCGCCACCGGGACGACCTCGACGACCCCGCCGTCGACGACGAGCTCCGCCCCAGCGAGCAGCTCACCGGCCACGGTGGCGCCCACCACCGGCGCTCCGGCCACCGGGACCGGCGCTTCCACGGCGGGGACCTCCGCTCCGGCGACGGGGACGGCGACGGTCGCCCCGACGCAGGTTGCGTCCCCCACCACGTCGTCGTCCGGCGGCGCCGCGACGGGCGGGGTCGGCGCGACGCCGACGGGAGGGTAGGAACGCGCCGATGGTTGCGATCGACCGCCGCCTCGGCTACATCTTCCTCGGGTTTCTGGCGCTTCTGACCGTCGCTGTGCTCCGTGCGGTGGACCTGGGGGTACTCCGCGCCGGCTCGCTGCAGCAGGCCGCGGTCAGCCAGCAGATCAGCAACGAGACGACCCCGGCCATGCGCGGGACGATCACCGACACCAACGGCGTGGATCTGGCGCTGTCGGAGTCCGCCGCCGACATCATCGCCGACCCGTACCTGATCAAGCAGCCGATGGTCGACGCCCAGAAGCTGTCGCCGCTGGTGCACCTGCCCGTGCTGACGGTGCTCGCCGGGCTGACCAAGCCGCACACGGGCTACGTGCGGCTCGCCCCCCAGGTCAGCTCGACGGTGGCGCATCAGGTGACGGCGCTCAACATCAACGGCATCTCGACGACCCCGGACGTCAAGCGCATCTATCCCCGCAACTGGTTCGCGGCCCAGGTGCTCGGCGATATCAATCACCTCGGCAACGGCTATAGCGGCCTCGAGTCGCTGTACAACAGCACGCTGCTCGGTCGCTCCGGCGAGCGCCGGATCGTCAACGATGCGCGGGGGCAGACGATCGCGATCGACAACGTGCGCCAGATGCAGCCGGGCAAGACGCTGCGGCTGACGCTGTCGGCCCCGCTGCAGAGTGAGGTGGAGCAGGTGTTGGCGGGCGTCGGCGCCACGTACTCGCCGCAGAGCGCGACCGCGATCGTCATGAACCCCAACACCGGGGCGATCCTGGCGCTCGCCAACTGGCCACGGATCAACGCCAACGACCCGTATGCGGGCGCGAGCACCGCGACCGTCAACAACGCCATCCAGGATCATGCGGTCTCCTTCACGTATGAGCCGGGCTCGACCTTCAAGGCGATCACAGTGGCCGGGGCGCTGCAGGACGGCCTGATCACTCCCAGCACCTCGTTCGACATCCCCCCGCAGCTGTCGGTCTACGGCAGCACCATCCGGGATGCCGATCCCCACGGGTACGAGCCTCTGACCACGGCGGGGATACTCCGCGTCTCCAGCAACATCGGCGCGGACCTCATCGGCCAGAAGCTGGGGGCGACCCGGTTCAATTACTGGGTGCACCGGTTCGGGTTCGGCGCGCCCACCGGAGTCGATCTGGCCGGCGAGGACTCAGGCTTCATTCTGTCGCCGTCGAAATACTCGGGCACGTCGATGTATAACCTGCCGTTCGGTCAGGGTGAGTCGGTGACCCCCATGCAGATGGCCGCCGCGTACGCGGCGATCGCCAACGGCGGCTGGCTGCGCTCGCCGTACATCGTCCAATCGGTCGGCGGCAAAGCGGCGCCCGTCCCCAAGGCCCACCGAATCATCTC
>DASZMU010000086.1:0-67117 GCA_035551695.1 Solirubrobacteraceae bacterium | reverse complement strand
CACGGGCTGGCGCTGCAGGCCGTGCAGGCCGCCTCGCCCCGACCGGCCTGCGTCGGGCTGGTCTCGAGCTACTCACCGTGCGTGCCGGCCAGTGCGAGCGCCGCGGACGCCGAGGCGGCACGGCGCGTCGACGCGCACCTAAACCGGATCGTGCTCGACCCGGTGCTACTCGGCGCCTACCCCGTGGAGGTCATCGAGCACTACGAGCGCCACGGCGCGTTCGTCGCGGTCCGCGACGGCGACCTGGCAACGATCAGCCAGCCGATGGGCTTTCTCGGCACCAACTACTACTCGCGCCGCCACGTGACCCATCCGGGCTCAGCGGCGGTCAACGGCAACGGCGGCCACGAGCACGGCTACAGCCTGCAGCTGCTGGCCGACCTGGCCGCGGCGGAGGTCGTGCCCCCCGGCGTGCTCGTGTCGGAGATCGGCCTGCCGATAGAGGCCGAGGGCCTGCGCCAGACGCTGTGCGAGATCACCGACCGCTACGGTCCGCTGCCGATCTATGTGACCGAGAACGGCCTCGCCCTGCACGACTACGTCAACCCCGAGGGGATCATCAACGACCAGGCGCGGATCGAGTTCATGCACGAACACGTCGAGGCGGTCGCGCAGGCGATCGAGGCCGGCTGCGATGTGCGCGGCTACTTCGCCTGGAGCCTGTTGGACAACCTCGAATGGCACCTCGGCTACGCGCCGCGGTTCGGCCTGGTGTACGTCGACTTCGCGACGCAGCGCCGCTATCCCAAGCGCAGCTACGCCTGGTATCAGGACTTCATCGAGCGCCAGGGGTCCCGAGCGCGCCCCCGGACGGTCGCCTCGTGACCGCCCCCGTGCGCGTTGCCGTGATCGGGACAGGCTTCGCCGCACGGGCCCACCTTGACGCGCTGCGCCGCGTCGGTGGCGCAGAGGTGGCCGCGGTGATCGGTTCAGACCCGGCCAGGGCGCGGGCGGTGGCCGACGAGTTCGGCGTGCCGGGCACGAGCGCCGAGCTGACCGCAGTGCTGCAGGACGACACCGTCGACGCGGTCCACAACTGCACCGCCAACGACCAGCATCTGCCGGCCAACCTGGCCGCCCTGCGCGCCGGCAAGCACGTGCTCTCCGAGAAGCCGCTGGCGCTCAACAGCGACGACACCGCCGTGCTGGCGACGGCAGCCGAGCAGGCCGACCGTGTCGCGGCGGTGTGCTTCACCTACCGCCACTACCCGATGATCGCCCAGGGCCGGGCGGAGCTGGCAGACGCCGGTCCCGCGCACCTCGTGCACGGTGGCTACCAGCAGGACTGGCTGCTGTTCGACGACGACTACAACTGGCGTATCGATCCCGCTGTCGGTGGTCCGTTGCGCGCCGTGGCCGACATCGGCTCGCACTGGATCGACCTCATCCAGCACATGACCGGCGACCGCGTGACCGAGGTGCTGGCCGACCTCGGGCAGCTGCACCCCGTCCGGCGCCGGCCCACCGGGAGCGTTCAGACGTTTGCCGCCGCTGGCGAGGGCGAGACCGAGCCGGTGCAGGTCACGACCGAGGACTTCGCCACGGTGCTGCTGCGCTTCGCCTCCGGGATGCGCGGCGCGTGCTCGGTGTCACAGGTGTGCGCCGGTCACAAGAATCGGCTGGAGTTCGTGATCGAGGCGTCGCGCTCCAGCTACGGCTGGAATCAGGAGGAGCCCAACACGCTGCACATCGGCCACCGCGACCGGCCCAACACACAGCTGCTGCGGGACCTGGCCCACCTCGCACCACCGGCGGCGGCGATGACGCGCTACCCGGCCGGCCATCCCGAGGGCTGGCCCGACGCGCTGCGCAACCAGGTGGCGGACTTCCATAGGGCGATCCGAGCGCACCGCGACGGCGACGGCGCGCCGCACACGATCGCGACCTTTGCGCAGGCTCATCAGGTGATGCTGGTGTGCGACGCGATCGGAGCCAGCGCGCGTGATGGGGTCTGGACATCGGTACCTACGACCACCGGGAGTGAGCCGTGAGACTGGGAGTGTTCACCGTCCTGTACGCGGACCGGACCCTGGAGGAAACGCTCGACCTGCTCGCCGGGCTCGGCGTGCAGGCGGTCGAGCTGGGCACCGGCAACTACCCTGGAGCCTCGCACTGCGATCCCGACGCTCTGCTCGCCGACCCCGCGAAGGCGACCGCGCTACGTCGCGCCGTGGAGGCGCGCGGGATGATCATCAGCGCGCTCTCGCAGCACGGCAACCCGCTGCACCCAGTTGGCGAGGTCGCGCGCGCCAGCCACGAAACCTGGGTCAAGACCGCACAGCTGGCCGAGCTGCTCGAGGTGCCGGTGGTCAACGGCTTCTCCGGCTGCCCGGGCGATCAGCCCGGCGCCCGCTGGCCCAACTGGGTGACGTGCGCCTGGCCCGAGGACTACGCCACCGTGCTCGACTGGCAGTGGCGCGAGATCGCGATCCCCTACTGGTCAGAGCAGGCCGAGCTCGCGCGCACACGCGGCGTGCAGATCGCGCTCGAGCTGCACCCCGGATTCCTCGTCTACCACACCGAGTCGATGCTGCGCCTGCGCCGCGAGACCGGCCCGCAGCTGGGCGCCAACCTCGATCCCAGCCATCTGTTTTGGCAGGGCGCCGACCCGGTCGAGGCGATCCGGGCACTCGGCCGCGAGGGCGGGTTGTTTTACGTCCACGCCAAGGACACGCACATCGACCGCGCCAACACCGCCCGCAACGGCGTGCTCGACACCAGGCATTACGGCGAGGTGCTCGAGCGCAGCTGGACGTTTCGCACCGTCGGCTACGGCCACGGTGAGCAGACCTGGCGCGCGATCATCTCGACGCTGCGCGCGGTCGGCTACGACTACGTGGTCTCGATCGAGCACGAGGATCCGCTGGCCTCGCGAGACGAGGGGCTCGCCAAGGCGGTCTCGGTGCTGCACAGCGTGCTCTTCACCGAGCCGGCCGACGAGATGTTCTGGGCCTGAGCGCTTCGATCTGCGTCCGCGCGCCCGGGCCGGTCCCGGCGGTCACGGCCCGCGCGCCCCGCGAACGGCGTCAGCTCGTGCGAATCGACGCCATGGTGGTGTTGCTCATAACCCCAAGGTCGCGGGTTCGAATCCCCGCCGCCGCATTGAGAGGTCTTCACGTTTGACCTCGCGTCATGTTCACGTTTGCGTCGGACGTCACACCGGCGGCGGCGGCGTTGGCGCTGGTGATGCGTGTTGGTCTGGTGAGGCGGGGCTCGGAGCGGCGGGCGGGGGCGGGGCGTGCCGCGATCGGCGTGGCGAGCGTCGCCTGGGCGTGGTGGAGGGAGCGGTGGTTGTTGTTGGGTTTAGCGAGACGCGTTTTTAGGGCGGGTTCGCCGCGTTGATGAGATCGGCGGTGGTCTGGCGGCGGCGTCGGCGCTGTTTGGGGGGTAGTCCGTTGGCCGCGCGGCGTTGCTGTTCGGCGTGGCGGGCGGTGAAGGCGTCGTGGATGGGTAGGTTGCGGGCGATGAAGACGGTGGCGGTGAACAGCGCGATTGGGGTGAGGCCCATCAGCCGGCACCAGCCGCGGGAGAGGTCGTTGGTGGCGGGGTCCTTGACGGTCGAGAAGGCGCGTTCGGCGCTGGTGCGGCGGTTGTAGGAGCGGCGGTGCGCCGGTGAGGGGTAGTCGTGTTTTTGGGCGGTCTTGGCGTTGACGGCGGGTGGCACGGTGATCGTCTGCTGAGAGCAGCAGGCGGGTGGGTGCTCGGGCGCAGTGAGGATCGTTGGGCGCTGGTGGGGCAGGGTCATCGACTGCGGGTGGAGCGGGCAGCGGAGTTTGCCTTGGGCGGCGGGGCAGATCACGCGCCGGTAGCCGTCGGGGTCATAGCGGGTGATCGGGGAGAGCTTGTATTTGGCGAGCTCTGAGCAGTGCTGGTCGTGGGTGGTGGTTTGCTCGGCGCTCGCGCCGCGGGCGAGTGGCTGGGTGTTGAGCAGCGCCTTGGGGGTGGCGGGGCAGTAGAGGTTGCCGTTGGCGCAGGTCGCGCCCATGTGGGTGCCGTTGGGTCCGCGGTCGTTGGGGTGCAGGTCGACGATCAGCTCGGCGCCGAGCGCTCTGACCGGCAGCGCCCAGTTGGCGGCGATCCGGTAGGCGTAGCCGGAGTCGGCCAGCACGTCTGAGAGCGTGATGGCGCTGGCGGTCATCCGTTGCAGCACGGGCACGAACGCCGGTGGCGGGTCGTGATCACAGCTGGTGAGCAGCATGCGCCTGACGAGCTCTGGGACCTCGGGGCCGCGCTCGTCGCGCACGGTCGTAGCGGCTTGGAGGTAGTAGCCGTAGAACGCTTCGTCTTTCTGGCCGGGGTGGTGGCCGCGGCGGTGCCCCCAGGCGGCCTCGGGGCTCGGCACACACCTCATCATCGTCGCCGTCGCCGTCGCCGTCGCCGTCGCCGTCGCCGTCGCCGTCGCCGTCGTTGTTGTTGTCTGGCGTTGGCTGCTCGGGGTTCTCGGGGTTGATTGCGGCCGGGTCGGGATCTTCGCGCGTGGCGGCGCGCTTGCGTGGCGGGCGCGACCACGTCTCGTGATCGGTCCAGTCGACCGCGTAGCTGCCAGAGGCCGGCTCGCCGAGCACCTGAACGCTGGCTTCGAGCAGCCGGTCGAGGATCTCTGAGAGCAGTTGGGAGGGGGTGCCGTCGGGCGTGTCCTTAGACAGCGCGTTGACGACGAGGGCGAAGGTGCGCTCGGTCTGGCGGTAGGTGAGCAGATGCGGGCCGTCTCGCCATGGGGCGATCACCCCGAGCCGGTGCTGGGCCTCGGCGTCGAGCGCGAGCAGCGCCTGGTGGACTCTGCGCAGGTGCGCCGGGCGTCCTTGGACGGCGACCAGCAGCATCCCGAGCACGAGCGTTGAGACGTGCAGCTGGCGGGGTCGGACGCCGATCGGCAACAGCGCCTCGATCCGCCCGGCCACGCCCGAGGCGGCGATGATCTGCTCCAGGCGCTCAATCGTCGCGGGCATGGCCACCGTCGCCTCCGAGCAGCGCCACCAGCTCGGTCTCGCCGGGCTCAGGCAGCTGGGCGGCGAGGTCCCCGAGCCGCTGGGAGCAGCTCACCCCGGCCGCGTGCATAAACGCGGCCAGCCCGATCTGCTCCGCGCACGCCACCAGCCAGCTGGACCGCAGCCGCCCGGGCTCGAGCCTGGGCAGCCCGGCGTCTATCGACAGCGCGCGGCACAGCTCGTCTGAGATGTTGCGCCGGCCGGGCTGGCGGCCGCCGGCGATCAGTCGCTCGCCGGCGAACCGCGCGGCCTCAAGCAGCGGCTGCTGGTAGCGCGCCAGCACCGGCACCGACCGCGCCCGCGTCCCATCGACGGCGACGATCACCCCGCCCGAGCGCTCGACCACGTCTGAGCCGCGGACGTGGCGCAGCTCTGAGGCGATGATCCCCGCGCCGGCGCCCAGACACACCAACGCGGTCGCTCGCGACCGCCGCGCCGGCGTCGATTGGCAGGCCGCCAGCCGCAGATACCCGTCAATCTCCGCCTCGCTATACGGCCGCTTGGCGCGCTCCCGCGCGAGCGCCACCGGCCGGGGCGGTGGGTAGGGCTCGACGGCGCGCGCGAGCGCCCGCAGGTTCGTTCTCAGCGTGCGACGCGTCGCCGGTGAGACCCCGCCGGTGCCCGTGAGGATGAACCGCTCGATCACCGACCGGTCCAGCAGCACCCCCGCCGACAGCTCCAGCCCGACCAACTCGCCAAAACCAGCCAGCTTGGCCGCGGCGAACACCAGCGCCTTGGCCCGCGCGGGCGTCGGCGGCGCCGCCTGCGCGACCACCCCGCGCACGAACCCGGCCGCCGCCGGCGACAGCGACCGAGACGCCCAGCCAGCGATCACCGCGGTCGCCTCCTCGCGCGCATCACCGCGATCGCTCGGTGTCTGGCCGCTCGTCACCACAAGACAATCCGAGAGTACAAGTACTATCGGACAGACCGACGTAGCATCCCCGGACTCCCATGCCGCCCAACCCAAAAACGACCAGCCGCCGCCTCCACCGCCTCCAAGCCCAGCTCGCCGAGGTCGGCTTCGCGCTGCCCGGCACGATCAACGTCGCGATGAACCGCTGCGGCAAGCCCAACTGCGCCTGCCACCACGACCCGCCCAAGCTCCACGGCCCCTACATCACCTGGACGCGCAAGGTCTCGGGCAAGACCATCACCCGCCGCCTCACCCCCGAGCAGCTCGAGCGCTACCAGCCCTGGTTCGAGAACGACCGCCGGCTGCGCCAGCTCACCAAAGACCTCGAAACGCTGTCACTCCACGCCGCCGAGCAGGCCGAGGGCTGGCAACCCAACCCGCCACCACCCCCACCGCCCACCCAGCGCGACCGCTGACCCCCGGCCGCTGTGGAAATCAGCCGCTAAAGCTGTGCAACAGCCCCCGACCACCCCCAAAACCCCCCGCAAAAGCGCAACCGTGAACACCTCGTGCTTCAAAGGTTCGGTGTCATCGTCGCGAGCGTGAGGTCGACGATCACGTGGCCGGGATGTCGGTGGCGAGGACGTGCGCCGTCGAGGGCCGGGCGTCCACCTCTCCGAGCGAGAGGTCGAGCAGGTCAAGCGCGACTAGGTAGCGGGCGCGGACAGGGCTGCATGCGGGGTTGGGGGCCAGGGCTGTGGAGACAGGCGTCCGTTCTGGGTGACGGGACGGTAACGACGGGCAACGAAGGGGGCGTCAGCGGTCGCCGGGACGCTCCGGGTGGTACCTGGACCGTGCATCACGCGCCAAATCCGGGTGCGGTCAGACGATTTGGCACCGAGCGCAGGCTCAGCCTCCCGTTTGCGCCAGATCAGCCGAGACGATTCTGATTTGTCGCCTCGTTCACGCCACAATCCGGTGCGATAGACCCGCCGGCCGTCCTACCGTGCCGTGAGAGGTTGTTTGCCCACGTCGGGGCGCTCCTATGCCCCGACGTCCTGGCCAGACAGCGCGGCGGGGCGGCGGCGGTCGCGCTACCCACCCCACCCGACTCCCCTCCACCGACGCAAACCGCAGAAGCAAACCCAAGTCGCCGGGCGCGACACAAACGCCGGAGTTTTGCGACAGCGTCCCGGGCCGGCCGGCCACCTCGGAGGGATGAAGTCCGGCGTATTTCAGGTCAGCCTCGGTGGCGACGCGTATCCGCCGGCACGCCCGGCGGCCTCCCGTGCGCTGGGCGTACGCTCTTTTTGGGATGGTGAGCACGCCTTGACGGGTGAGGAGCTGCGTGTGCTGGCCGACGAGCAGGCGGCACTGCGCCGGGTCGCGACGCTCGTGGCCCGGGGGGCGGAGCCGCAGGCGGTGTTCGCGGCGGTCACTGAAGAGGTTGGCCGATTGCTCCCAGTCGATTTCGCGATCCTGGTCCGCTTTGAGGCCGACCGCACTGCCGTCTCGGTGGCGGCCTGGGGCACGGCGGCGGCACGGTTTCCGGTGGGAAAGCGATGGATCCTCGGGGGGAAGACCCTCATGACGACCGTGTTCGAGACGGGGCGACCCGCCCGGATCGAGAGCTACGCGGACACGTCCGAACCAGTCCGTGCGAACGCTCGCGACATGGGTTTGCGCTCCTCCATCGCAACGCCGATCATCGTCGACGGGCGTGTGTGGGGGGCCGTGGTCGCCGGCTCGTCCGAGGAGCGGTCGCCACCGGCGCAGACCGAGGAGCGACTTGCCTCGTTCACCGCCCTGCTGGCGACGGCGATCGCGAATGCCGAGAGCCGCACCGGCCTCAGGCGGCTGGCTGAGGAGCAGGCGGCACTGCGGCGCGTCGCGACCCTGGTGGCGCGCGGGGCGGCGCCGGCGGAGGTGTTCTCGGCCGTGACAGAGGAGGTCGCCCGGGTGATGCCCGCCGACATCGGAGGCATGGCCCGATATGAGGACGATGACACGATCTCCGTCGTCGCATCCTGGGGCACTGCGCCGGACAGCTTTCCCGAAGGCGTCCGGCTGAGCCTCGAGGGGGACAACCTCAGCACCCGCGTGTGGGCGACCGGTCAGCCGAGCCGGATGGACAGCTACGCCGAGAGCTCCGGTCCACTCGGCGCCGGCGCCCGGGCAGAAGGCGTCCGTTCGGCTGTGGGGACGCCGATCACCGTCGAAGGACGGCTGTGGGGCCTGATGGTTGCCTGCTCATCCGGGGAGGAGCCGCTGCCGGCGGACACCGAGGAACGGCTCTCGCAGTTCACAGCGCTGCTGGCCACCGCGATCGCGAACGTCGAGAGCCGCACCGGGATCGCCCGGCTGGCCGAGGAGCAGGCGGGACTGCGGCGCGTCGCGACACAGGTGGCGCGCGGGGCGACTCCGCAGGAGGTGTTCGCCGCGGTCGCGGAGGAGGTTGGACAGCTCCTTGCCGTCGATCTCGCTCGGTTGGCCCGCTACGAGCCGGATCGTTCGATCACCACCCTCGCCGCGTGGGGCAGCGCGGAGACTCAGTATCCGCTCGGCAGCCGGATGATGCTTGGGGGCAACAACCTCAGCACGATCGTCTTCCAGACGGGCCGTCCGGCCCGGATCGACTCGTACGACGATGCGTCCGGGACGATCGGTGTCGCCGCTCGCAAGCGCGGCTTCCGCTCGTCGGTCGGGACGCCGATCCACGTCGAGGGCCGCCTGTGGGGGTTGATGATCGTAGGCGTGAACCGAGAGCCGCGGCTCCCTGCAGAGACGGAGGCCCGTCTCGCGCAGTTCACGGAGCTGCTGGCGACGGCAATCGCGAACGCCGAGAGCCGCGGCGGGCTGACCAGGCTCGCCGAGGAGCAGGCAGCGCTGCGGCGCGTCGCGACCCAGGTGGCACAGGGGACGGCGCCTGAGAAGGTGTTCGCCGCGGTTGTCGAGGAGGTGGGGCTGCTGCTTCCGGTCCAATACGCGCACATGGGCCGTTACGAGCCGGACGAGGCGATCACCTTTGTCGCGGCCTGGGGCATCGGAGGCAACCCATTCCCCGGGGTCGGGAGCCGGTGGAACCTCCACGGTGCGAACGCGGCCACTCGCGTGTTCGAGACGGGCCGGCCGGCACGGGTTGACAGGTATGTCGACGCCTCCGGCCTCGTCGGTGTCACCGCCCGCAAGGCGGGCTTTCGCTCCGCGGTTGGGTCGCCGATCATCGTCGAGGGCCGGTTGTGGGGCGTCATTCTCGCCGGCTCGACCCTGGAGCAGCCACTCCCGTCGGACACCGAGGCGCGCCTCGCCTCATTCACGGAGCTGGTGGCGACGGCAATCGCGAATGCCGAGAGCCACGCGGCGCTCGCCGCCTCTCGCGCACGGATCGTGGCCGCCGCGGATGCGACGCGGAGGCGGATCGAACGTGATCTGCACGACGGCACCCAGCAGCGGCTGGTCTCTCTGATGCTGGAGCTGCGCGCCGCGCGGGACGCGGTGCCTCCCGAGCATCGCGACCTCAAGCGCGAGTTGTCGCGCATCAGTGAGGGACTGGAACAGGTGCTCGAAGAACTGCGGGAGATCACACGGGGAATCCACCCCGCGATCCTGTCCAGAGGCGGTCTGGAACCGGCGCTCAGGTCACTGGCGCGGCGGTCGGCGATGCGGGTCGAATTCGATCTGCATGCCCGGGGTCGGCTGCCTGAACAGGTCGAGGTCGCCGCCTACTATGCGGTGTCGGAGGCGCTGACGAACGCAGTCAAGCACGCACAGGCGTCGAGGGTCCGTGTCGCGCTGCAGGTTCGCGGGACGACACTGCGACTGGAGATTCGCGACGATGGGATTGGGGGAGCCGACCCCTCCCAGGGGTCAGGGCTGTTCGGGCTCAGCGATCGAACCGAAGCCCTTGGCGGCACGCTCCGCGTCACCAGCCCACCGGGGAAGGGGACCACGCTCGTCATCGAAATCCCGCTCCAGGTTCAGAGCAGCGCGGCATAGCCGGCGGCCACCTGCCGCGCCTTCTCGGTCAGGCGACACGGTCCGGGAGGACAGGTCGTCCGGGTCGCCCTCGGCGCCAGGCTGTCACCAGCGACCGATTGGGGCCCGCGCACGCTTGGCCCCATCCAGGTGCGCCACGCCCGGTGGCCCCGGCCGACAGAGGAGGTGGAGGAGGTTGTCCGCGAACATACGCTTTGCCTGGGGGACGGCGTTCCTGGGTCTGATCACGGGTGTGCTCGCTGCGGTGCTGGTGACGACGCTGACCCACGGGTCCCATGCCGTTCCGGCGGTCCCGGCATCCCAGCCACAGCACTCCCAGCCGCAGCGCTCCGTGGCGCCGCCTTCCCGGCCGCAGCGCACCGAGCCGCAGCGCACCCAACCGCAGCGCACGCAGCCAGAGCACTCCCGGCCGCGGGCCGGTCACAACCACTCCGGCCGGCCGGCGCCCTCCAGGTCGTCGCACTCGGGCGCAAGCTGCCCCAGTGGGGCCCTCGGACCAGATGGGCCGCTCGGACGAAATGGGCCCCTCGGTCCGAATGGACCGCTCGGTCCCGGCCACCTGCCCACCATCTCCAGTTGCACCGATCTCGGGCCCAACGGACCCCTCGGGCCGAACGGGCCGCTGGGACCGAACGGACCCCTCGGCCCAGGTCATTACGCTCCCTGACCCCGGCTTCACCGATCGGGTTGGACTGTCCCATCGAACAGCCCCGTGGTCCGAGGGCCGTGGGCAGCATGTGCCCCTTGCGACCCGTAGCACGGGACGCTCAATCTCGGACTGGGAGTCGACCGATGAGATTCATTCGCAGGCATCTGCTGGCGGCAATGATCGCGATGAGTGTGCTCGCCGTCGCCGCGCCGGTTTCCGGCGCGGGCGCCCAGACCTTGCCGGTTGGCGTTCCCGGCATCGGGGCGGGTGTGGGAGCTCTTCCCGGCATCGGGACGACCGCGGGGAACGCCACCGGGGTGGGGGGTCAGGCCGGAAGCTTCGGCTGCGGCTCGAACACCCCGTCGACGAACGGGCCGGCCGGCGGCACCACGAACCAGGCGTGCGGCTCAGTGCTCTCGTTCATCGGCCCCAGCGTCGGTGAGATCGCGAGCGTTGTCGGACCGACGATCATCGGCTCAACGGTGATTGGCCAGGTGAACGTGAGCGCCGGACCTGTGCACAACGGGTAGGCCGCGTCCGCGCCCGGTCGCCCGCCGGCCCCTCGCCTCGTGACTCAGCCCAGAGGCGCCGGAACGACGACCTGCTGCGACTGCGACGAGGTCAGCCCGTTGGCGTCGGTGACTGTCAGCGAGACCGTGTAGGTCCCGGGCGCGCTGAACGTGTGCGTCGCCTGCGGCGCGGTCGCCGTATCGGCAGCTCCGGACGCCGCGTCCCCGAACCGCCACAGGACCGACGTGAGCGGCGACTGGTCGCCGCCGGGAGTCGAGTCGCTCGTGAACGTCGCGGTGTCGGTGCCGGGGGTGACCGCCGACGAGAAGGCGGCGGTTGGCGGCGAGACCGGTGGCGATGCCACCCCTGAGTACACGGCGGCGTCATGGCTGGGCCCAACGGGGCAGATCGTCCGGTCGGATCGGTGGAGGTTCGTGTACCTGGCGCTGAGGGCGCTGGCGAACGCGGTGCCCTGAATGTCGACAGCATGCGTGACGTCGACCGTTACCACGTACGGGACCACTTCTCCGCGCGGGTAGATCGCGCCCCGGCACTCCAGCCCCACGTAGAAGCGTCCGCTCCCGGCGTAGTGGCCCACTCCGGTCCGCGACAGCACCAGGTTGTCGTACTGGCCGGCGCTGCGCTCGCGGGTGAGCAGCAGTTTTCGGCAGACGTTGCGGGTGCAGGATCGCCCGGTGAAGGTCCAACGGCGGGTGATCCGCTGTCCACGGTGTTCGCCCGCCACGCGGACGGCCGTCACGATCCGGCCCTGCATCACGAAAGCGGCGCTGACGCGCGCGTTGACCGTGCGCGAGGCGCGGGTGGGCGAGACCCGCGCCGATGACGCCGAGGAGACGCGGGCCGCGCCCGCCGGCCCTCCGGCGACCAGCAGCAGCCCCAGTCCGACAAGGGCACCGAGCGTCAGATGGCGTCCGAGCGTACTCACCGGATACCAGGCTACGGACCGGCCCGGGCGAAGGCGACCCAGCGTCCGGCCTCTCAGCCGCGCCCCTCGAAACGCAGCGTCTTCAGCACCGCCGACAGCTCCCCGGCCAGCTGGGCCGGCCGCCGTCGCACCGGCGAGATGACCGCGTACAGGCAGTACGGGCGGCCGCCCTCGGTGAAGAACCGCTGCAGACCGAGATGACCGGGGCGCATCACCTGCAGCTGCGTATGCCGGAACTCGTTCAGCCCAAGCCGTGACCTCCACCTCGCCGCAAACAGACCGGTCCCCGGCCTGACGTCGCGGTCGACGAGGTACTCGACGAGTGCCGCGAACGCGGCGTCCGGACGCATTCGCGCCGTGACCGCGGCACCGAACTGCCCGGTGTCGGACCGGAGGGCGAAGCTCGCAAGGTGAAGGAACGGCGCGCTCTCCGGCCGGCGCACGATCCGCGCCTCCCATCCGCGCGGAACCTCGATGGACAGGCCATGCGCGGTCGTCCTCACGCCAGACCGCCGATCAACAACACCGCACCGGCGATTTCGCCGGCAACGACGAGCCGGCGCGCCACCGGGTCCAGGCGGCCGAGCGTCGTGTGCAGCCGGACAAGGCCGGCACGGTCGCGCGCCGTGCGCGCGGGCACCAGCGACAGGGCACGGGTCAGGCCAAAGGCCGCGCCCACCGCGGCTCCGCCGGTGACGGTCCCGCAGAGCACCGCCCCGGCCGCGGCGGCATAGATGGCCGCACTGGTCACGATTGTCGCCAGCCCGGCGCCGAGTTGAGCGCCGAACGCCGCTCCGTACACCCAGCCGCGGTAGCGCGCCATCCAATCCTCGTTGACCTGCCGGCGGCTCGACGGCAGACGACGGCCGAGCGCCGTCGCATCAAGAGAGACCGCCGCGAGGAGCACCACCAGAGCGACGATCGTGCGCCAACCACCAGCCGGCGCCAGCGATCCGAGGGCGCCTCCCACAGCGCCGCCCATCGCCCCCGCCGCCACGGCGCCGACCGCAAACGCAGACGCGGTCCAGCCCCATGAGAATCCGCGGCTCCGCTCGCCGAGCGGAGTGATGCTCGCAAGCATCGACTGACCTCAGGGCGACCAGGCGGCGCGCACGCCACCGGCCACCGCCACGATCACAAACGCCGGCAGCAGAACGGCGCCTCAGCGCTCCTCGGTCTCGCCGGCGGCGCTCGGAAACAGGCTCGGGTGGCCCGGACCGATCCCGGCGCGCGCCAGCGTCTGCTCGGACCGCGCCGCCCGCTCCTCGGTCGTCCGCGCCGCCGCCGGCGGGACCGCATCCTCGCCCGCGTCATCGACCATCGTCTCGAGCTGGGACCAGCTCAGCGCCGTGCCGCGGCCGCGGATCCCCCCGCCCCCGTCGGTCAGAACGAAATGTGGAGACGACGGCACGGCATAGTCCTCCCACGCGCGGGTCGACATGATCACCTCCGCCGCCGCCGGCGCGAGGCGCCGCACGCGCGACGGGCTCTCCCGGGTGGAGTCATGAGTGACGACGACGACCCTCTCGGCCAGCGACTCGAGCTCGGCGGCGTCGCGCAGCCCGGCCCACAGCGGTGCGCAGGACGTACAGCCGCTCGTCAGGAACGCCAGCAGCGTCACCGGCGAGCCCGCGCCGAACGAGAGCGTGACGGAGTCGCCATCGAGGGTCGCCCCGCTGATCGCCTCGGCGGACACCACATCTCTTCCGCTCGGCCCGGCCCGGACTGGCGCCGTGGGCATCCGCGCGACCCCGCCCTCCTCGAGGACGGCCAGACGCCGCAGGATGTCGGCGTGACTGCGCAGGAGGGCGACGATGTAGACGATCGCGATGAGGAGCAGCACCGTCTCGACGATCGTCAGTACCGACATCGCCTACGCCCCTCCGGCACCCGGCAGCTGAACGGCGGCCGGCTCCAGGCAGCCGGCCTCGTGACCGCAAACGGCGTCGTCGATCATGATCGCCGAGCTGCAGCCGAGCCCCTTGATCAAGCCCGGGTTCTCACAGGCGACCACCCGGCAGACGACCGGCGTGGTCCCCTTGACCTGGGTGTTGCACTGCCCGTAGCGGAACACGTTGCAGTTCTGCCGGCGATTCGCGCACGTGCCGCCGGCGCAGCGACAGCCACCCGGGAACGGATGGCCCGGGATCGCATTGCAGTCGATGTAGTAGCGAACGCCCGCGCCCTCGCACAGCTGATGGCCGCTGTAGTCCGTGCACATCCACCACCCGCCGACGAATGTCCCGGTTGGGCACCCGTTGACGCCCTGATCGATCTCACAGCAGAACGCGGTGTAGCCGTCGGTGCACAGGCCATCTCCGCAATCGGTGGGGATGACAACGCCGAGGGCTGTGCCGGGATACAGCAGGTACCGCAGCGGGGCGATACTGAGCGCCGAACCTGCGACGGCCAGGCGAACCAACGCCGACCGGCGCGAGAAGCGGCCAGCGAGCGCATGCGCGGAGGTCTCGACAAGGCGGATGGCCGACGTGTCAAGGTCGCCCAGGCGGGCTCCGCGCAGCCACGCGCGGACCGCGAGCGCAAGCAGGAGCGCGGTCAGCACGCTGATGAGCGCCGCGGCGAGATGCCGGGACGCGAGGTGGGCCAGACCGGTGGGTCCCACCGCGGCCGCGGCGCCGGCCAACGCGGCCGCCAGGAGGTTGGCGGCGACGTGCCGGCGGCCGAGCGACGGCCCGTCCTCATCACCGAAGCATCCGCACGCAACGCTCCCGGCAGCGCCACCGAGGAGAGCCGCGCCGGCGCCCAGGCAGGCGAACGCGACCGCGAGCAGGGCAGCGGCGATCGGCCCGGGAAGGACGAGGCCGGCAGCGGCCACCACCAGCTCGGCGACCGAGAGAACCCGGACCAGGACCGCGGGGGCGGGAAGGCCGGCGGCTCTGAGCGACTCCGTCGCCGGACGGGGACGTCGCAGCTTCGCGTAACCGGCGAGGGCAAGCAACAGAGCCAGCCCGTCGACCGCCACGCCCATCAGCTCGCCCCCGCCACCGCCAAGCGTGTCCGGGGCTACGAGAACCACCTCGCCGTCTCGCGCTGATCAACCGTCACAGAGGCGCCCAATGTACCAATCCGTCTGACGGCGCCCGCCCGGCGCACGCCGCATCGGTTCGAGGTTGATTTACCGGAAAGCTGTCGCCAGGATGATCCCGTGCTCACGCGCCGCAGCCGCCCCGTTCGTGGTCGAGAGCGACGGCTCCCCCCGCTCGCCCTGTGCGCCCTGGTCTCGGTGACCGCGGCCTCAGCCGCGGCCGCGGTGACCCCGCTCGGTGCCGGTGCCCAGGCGAGGAGACGGACGCCCACCCCCACCCGTTCGCGCCCGGGGCGGCGGTGCCTGGTGCCCGGCAGCAGCGAGACGATCGACCAGCTGTGGCAGCCGGACATGTCGGCGGCGATTCGGTACGCGCGCGAGCGCACCGGGGACATCGCGTTCGCGGTCCGTACCAGTCGGCGCTTCTACGGGTATCGGCCGGATCACCCGGAATGGTCGGCGAGCGTCGTCAAGGCGATGCTGCTCATCTCCTACCTCGACCGTGCCTCCGTGCGCAACCGCGCGTTAGGGCCGGCCGAGAAGGCGGTGCTGGGGCCGATGATCCGTGCCTCGGACAACGACGACGCCCAGGAGATCTTCGAGATCGTCGGCCAGAGCGGGCTGGAGGCGCTGGCGCGACGGGTGGGCATGGCCCACTTCGCCACGAACCCGATCTGGGGGGAGACGAGCGTCACCGCGCGGGATCAGACCCGCTTCTTCCTCGACATCGACGGCGACGTCGCCGCACGCCACCGCTCGTATGCCATGCGACTGCTGCGCAGCGTCATTCCGTCCGAACGCTGGGGGATCGCCGAGTCGTCCCCGGGAGGCTGGAAGCTGTACTTCAAAGGCGGCTGGGGATACGGAACCGGCCTGCTCGACCATCAGGTCGCGCTCCTGACCCGGGGCTGCGCACGGGTGTCGATCGCCGTGCTCACGATGTACGACGGCTCCCACGCCTATGGCAAGCAGACCCTGAGAGGGGTCTTCTCCCGGCTGCTCCGACGGTTCCCGAGCGGTCGCCTCGGCCGCGACGATCTACGCTGAGGCTGTGCCGTTCACGGTCGTTCAGCTGACCGACCCGCACCTGGGGGCGCGGTGGAGCGACGACGCCGCCTCGGCGCTTGCCGCGGCGGTGGCGGCTGTCGGCGACACCCTGGGCCGCGCGCCCGACGCGGTCATCGTCACCGGCGACATCGCGAGCACTCCGACCGACGCGGAGTACGCCACGGCACGGGCTCAGCTCGACCGCCTCGGCGCGCCGCTCTACGCCCTGCCCGGTAACCACGACGACCGCGACGCCCTCCGCCGGCACTTCGACGTCCCCGGCGCCGGCCCGGTGAGCTACACGGTGGAGTTAGGTTCCCGCCCGGCCCGTGCACCCGTCCGGCTCGTCGCCCTGGACAGCACGCGTCCGGGCAGCGACGCCGGCCAGCTTGACGCCGCGCGGCTGCAATGGCTCGAGGGCGCGCTGGCCGAGGACCGGTCGACCCCAACCCTCCTGGCGATGCACCACCCACCGCTCCTCACCGGGATCCCGGCGATGGACGCGATCGGCATCCCAGAAGCTGAGCGCGCGGCGCTCGCGGGCATCGTCTCCCGCCACCCGCAGGTCCAGGTGGTCGCCTGCGGTCACGTGCACCGGGCGATCATCGGCACGCTTGGGGGGGCGGCCGTGGTCGCCATCCCCAGCACCGACGTTCAGCTGGCGCTCGACTTCGAGCCCGGCGATCTGCGCTTCGTCCGCGAGCCACCGTGCTTCGCCATCCACATCGCGATCGATGGGCGCCTCGTCTCGCACCTCCAGCCGGTGGGGGGCTGAAGATGGTGACCGCCCTCGACGATCTGCCATCGCCCCGCGCACGACTCACGGGCCGCTAAAATCTTAGTCGATTCGACTTAGATCTCGGATCAGATCGGAGATTGAAAATCGTGGACTTTGAGACAAACAACAGCATGAATGCCCGCCTCTGCGACATCTGCGGAGAGCGTCCGGGCGTCGTGCAGGTGATGTTCGCCGGAGGCGGCGCACGCCGCAGCGGAGTGCTCTGTGAGCGCTGCACCCGCGAGGCGATGGCGCAACAACAGGGCGGGACGCCTGAGCAGCGCTCGAAGACGCCGGCACTGGACGAGTTCGGCCGCGATTTGACCGCGGAGGCACGCGCAGGCCGGATCGACCCGGTGATCGGACGCGAGAGCGAGATCGAGCAGGTCGTCGAGGTGCTGACCCGGCGGCGCAAGAACAACGCGGCATTGATCGGCGAGGCCGGCGTCGGAAAGACGGCGATCGCCGAGGGCCTGGCGCTGCGCATCGCGGAGAATCAGGTGCCGGCGCTGCTGCGCGGCGTCCGCGTCGTGGCGCTCGACCTGGCCGGCATGATTGCCGGCACGCAGTTCCGCGGCGCGTTCGAGCAGCGGCTGAAGGCCGCGCTCGAGGAGGTCGTCGCCTCCGAGGGACAGGTGATCCTGTTCGTCGACGAACTGCACACGGTGCTGGGCGCCGGCGCCGCCGAGGGAGCCATGGACGCGGCCAACATCCTGAAGCCGATGCTCGCCCGCGGCGAGCTGCGGATGGTCGGCGCCACCACGCTGGCCGAGTACCGCTCGATCGAGCGCGACGCGGCCCTGGCCCGGCGGTTCTCGCCGGTCATGGTCGAGGAGCCGTCGGTCGCCGACACCGTCGCGATCCTGCACGGACTGCGCTCGCAGTACGAGCAGCATCACGGCGTGGAGATCGCCAACGAGGCGCTCGAGGCCGCCGCGCGGCTCTCGGACCGCTACATCAGCGAGTACCGGTTGCCGGACAAGGCGATCGACCTCGTCGACCAGGCGGCGGCGCGGCTGCGGCTGCGCAATCCCGAGGTCGACGATCGGCAACGGGCACAGGCCGAGCTTGATCATCTGCGGGCCGAGAAGCAGGCCGCCGTGGACGCGGAGGCCTACGAGGACGCCGGCAGGCTGAAGGAGCTGGTGGACGAGCTGGAGGCGAAGATCGCGGGGCTGCCCCAGGCCGGGGACGACGCGGGTGCTTCGGCGGTCGTCGGCGAGGCTCAGATCGCCGAGGTGGTCGCCGCTCGCACGGGCATTCCCGTAGGCGAGCTGGTGGCGGCGGAGCTGGAGCGGCTGGGCACGCTGGAGGACGACCTGCACCGGCGGGTCATCGGACAGAACGACGCCGTCCACGCCGTGGCCGAAACCGTGCGTCACGCGCGGGCCGGGCTCGCGGAGCCGGACCGTCCGCTGGGCAGCTTCCTGTTCCTCGGCCCCACGGGCGTCGGCAAGACCGAGCTGGTCAAGGCGCTGGCCGAGCGGCTGTTCGCGACGGAGAAGTCGCTCGTCCGGGTCGACATGTCCGAGTACCGGGAACCGCACACGGTCGCGCGGCTGATCGGCTCACCGCCTGGATACGTCGGGTACGGCGACGGCGGACAGCTGACCGAGCCCGTCCGGAGACGGCCGTATTCGGTGATCCTGCTCGATGAGATCGAGAAGGCCCATCCGGAGGTCTGGAACGTCCTGCTCCAGGTGCTCGACGACGGCCGGCTGACCGACGGCGAAGGCCGCACGGTGGACTTCACCAACACGGTCATCGTCATGACCTCGAACCTCGGCGCCGGCCAGGCCAAGCGACCGCTCGGCTTTGCCGGAGGCGAGGCCAGACGGGCGGGAGGCGATCCCGACCGCATGGTCGCCGCGGCCAAGCGCGCGTTCCTGCCGGAGTTCCTCAACCGGATCGACGAGGTGGTGGTCTTCGAGCCGCTGACCGAGGATCAGGTGCGGGAGATCGGCGAGCTGATCTGCGCCCGGATCGCGGATCGTCTGCGGGAGGAGCGCGGGGTCGAGCTGGAGGTGGCGCCGGAGCTGATCGGCCGGCTGGCCGCCGAGGGCTTCGACCCGGAGTTCGGCGCCCGGCCGCTCAAGCGGCACATCCGCCGGACGCTGGAGAAGGAGCTGACGCGCGCGATCCTCGACGGGCGGATCGCCGAGGGCGGCCGTGTCGTGGCCCGGGACGGCGACGAGCACCCGATCGTGCTCGAGCTGGCCGAGCCCGCCACGGTCTGATCGCCAGCCTCGAGTTGTGTGCCAAGGGCGCCCGCCGGAAGCGGTGGGCGCCCTTGTTTTGGGGGTGTGAGGGGAGTGGAGTGGCTGTCCGCGCTTGGGCGAGGTGTCCGGGGAAACGACGAGCACCGAAGATGGGGTGAGCGGTGGCCCCCGCGCTCCCGGTGATCGGTGGGGCGTGAGGGGTGCTGACAACCGCCGCCGCGGGGGCCTCGGCCGTGCCCCATGCGCCAAATCCGGGCGCGGCCGGGAGATCTGGCGCAGGACGCAGGCTCAGCCCCGCGGTTGCGCCAAATCAGCCGGGGCGATCCGGATTTGTCGCGCGGTGCAGGCCACGATCCGGTGCAACGGGCGAGCGCGGCGCGCGTGGTGAGTCGAGCGGCGCGCGCGTGGTGACAGATCCTCCCCAGGCGGCGGGAGGTGGCGCGTCGTGCACGGTGAGGGACCGCCGACGACGTGCCAGAGCCCTGCCCCCGCTTGTTCCGTTGCCCGTCGTTCGATCCGTCGGCACCGATCGCGGAAGTCGATCGGCTAGCTTCCGGGGAGCGGCCCGGTGCGCCGCGACTGCGATGGCTGACCCGTACGACCTGCAACGCTTCGTCGACGCCCAGGAGGCCGGCGGCACCTACGACTCCGCCGTCGCGGAGCTGCGCGCGGGGCGCAAGCGCAGCCACTGGATGTGGTTTGTGTTCCCGCAAATCGCCGGCCTGGGGCGGAGCCCCACCGCGCAGACGTACGCGATCTCGTCGCTTGGGGAGGCCCAGGCGTATCTGGCCCACCCGGTGCTCGGCCCCCGGCTGACCGAGAGCAGCCGGATCGTGGCCGATCTCCGCGGCCGGACCGCCGAGGAGGTCTTTGGTGGGATCGACTCGCTGAAGCTGTGCTCGAGCATGACGCTCTTTCACCGGGCAGACCCGGAGAACCCGCTGTTTGAGCGTGTCCTCGATGCGTACTTCGGCGGCCACGCGGATCCGGCCACGGATAGGCTGCTGGCAGAAGCCCACTGAACAGCTACGGGAGGTCGAACGATGGCGACGCGCAACGGAACGGCTGAGTGGAGAGGCGATCTCAAGAGCGGGGCGGGAACCGTCACGGTGGCCAGCGGCCTATTCTCCGGCAAGTACTCGTTCAAGACCCGGTTCGAGGACGCGCCGGGCACCAACCCGGAGGAGCTGATCGCCGCCGCCCACGCCGCGTGCTTCTCGATGGCGCTGAGCAACATCCTCTCCGAGGCCGGACACGCCCCGGAGTCGGTCAACACGACCGCCAAGGTGCACCTGCGGATCGTCGACGGCGGCCCGGCGATCAACCAGATCGACCTGGTGACGGAGGGCTCGGTGCCCGGTATCGATCAGGAGCAGTTCGCCGGCTATGCGCAGCAGGCCAAGGAAGGCTGCCCGGTCTCGCGGGCGCTCGCCGGGGTTGGCGAGATCACGCTCGACGCCAAGCTGGCGCAGTGACGGCCCGCTCCGGCTAGTCCGAGACGGCCGGCGCCGCCGGCGCCGCGGGCGCCGCGGGCGCCGGGGGGGCGCTCCAGGACGCCCCGGCGGTGGCCACGTCCCGGGGGTAGGTCTTGCGCGCCTTCAGCAGGAAGACGCCGGCCGCGGCCAGCGTGACGAGCATGATCAGAAAGCAGATCTGAAGTCCCGTTCCCGTCGAGGAGGAGACGACGTTGTGGGCATGCGTCCCGATCGGCGCCTGGGGCGGCACAAACCCGGCGATCAGGTCGGCCACGCCGCCGAAGATGAGCGGCGACAGCGCCTGAGCCAGTGATCGCAGGAATGTCCGCGTGCTCTCGGCCCGTCCCCAGAGGCCGGCGGGCATGATGTCCAGGCGGGCGGCGTCGAGCGGCGGATTCGCTGCCGATATGAGCGCGGCCCCGGCCACGCAGAACCAGACGGCGGAGCTGAGACTGTTGGCGAGCAGCCCCGGGATGAGCACGGCAGCCGCGGCCAGATCGCAGATGGCGGGCACCCAGACACGGGCCTCGAAGTGGCCGTGGCGGGCGAGCAGGTCGGTGACCGGCCCGCTCACGAGCGTCCCGACCAGCGAACCGAGCACGAGCAGGCCGAGCACGAGCGTGGCCGTGGCCTCGCTGGTGTGGAAATGACCGCGCAGGAACACGAGCGCGAACGTCTGGAGCCCGGCGAAGAAGAAGTAGCCGAGCGACGAGCTGATGATCAGCAACACGTTGGTGGGGATCCGCAGCACGTAGCGAAACGCGTCCATGAGCGACATCGTGTCCGGGTCCCGGTCGAGGACGAGCGCCGGATCCGGCTCGAAGCCGCGCTGAATGGCGGCCTCACGCGCCAGGTCACGCTCCTCGTCGACCGCGCTGTCGACGGCCGGTTCGTCGCCGGCGTCGCCGCCGCCGGCGCCCGCCGAGGTGCCGGCGAAGTCCAGGGTGCCGGGCTGCAGGCGGCTCTGGCCGCCCCGCTGGGGCTCCGGCACCGTCCGCCACAGCGAGCGCGCCAGAAAGAAGCCGGGGATCGCCAGCACGATGAACGCCGCGCGCCAGGAGATCAGGCTGGCAACCGTGCCGCTGACGATGAAGCCGACCGCAGTGCCTGCGATCTCCCCGCTCAGGATGTACCCGTAGACCCGCGCCCGTTCCCGCGAGGGGAAGTAATCGCCGGTGAGCGAGGCGATCGCCGGACCCGCGGTGGCCGCGACCGCACCGAGGCCGACTCGGCTCAGGAGGAGCAGGGAGTACGACGGCGCAAAGGCTCCGAGCATCGTCGTGACGCTCCACAGGACCATGCTCGCGGCGAGCATCGGGATCCGCCGGAAGCGGTCGACGAGCAGGCCGACCGGGAGGACGGCCACCGCACCGATCAACAGGGCGACGGAGTTGAGCAGCCCGATCTTGGTGTTGCCGATGTGGAGCGCGTGCTCCAACTGGGGCGCCACGGCCCCCACCGTGGCGATCTGCGCGCTCGAGAGCGCGAGCACGCCGCCGAACAGTCCGATCACACGCGCGCGCGCCGGGCCACCGACGATCCGGACCACGCGTCCGCGCCCCCGGGCGGCGATCCAAGCCACGGCGCGGAGGAGGACGACGACGGCCCGCACCGGCCGCCGGCTCCTCGTCCCGGGGGGCGGCGGCGAGGCGCCGGCGTCGTCCGGCTCAGACGGTTTCGGAGGCTGGTTCGGAGGCGGGTTATCGATGGTTGATCACCGTTTGATCAGTCTGCTCGATCAGCCTGGCGCGCTCGGTGTCCGGCCGCGATCGGCGGTGTGTGGCTTGCTCTCCGATGCTACGAGCCCGGCACTGCCGCCTGCCCTGCGCGCCGGGTCGCGCCGGGGCCCGGGCCGGTGCTCAGGCGACGGCGAACAGCCGGGGGTCGGCGGTCGTCACCCCGTGGACGCCGAGCCCGCGGAGGGCGTGGATCGCGGCGCGCTCGTTGACCGTCCAGGCGTACAGGAGGCCGGCGCGGTTTGCCACGTCCTCGAGCAGGCGAGAGTCGATGAGCCGGTGCTGGGCCATCAATGCCTGCCAGCGGCGGCCGGCAAGCCCCGCCAAGACCTGCGAGCGCCAGTCCCCCCATCGGCAGCTCAGGCGAGCCACGCGGCCGCCGACCGAGATGCCGAGGCGGGCCCGCGACTCGTGCGCGCGCAGGCGGTCGAGCACCAGCGGCACCTGCGAGGACAGTAGGGTCCTCCCCAGCAGACCCCTGTGGCGCAGCTCATCCAGGAGCGCGACCTCGCAGCCGACCTGCTTGATGTCGACGTTCAGCTCGACGTCCGAGAACCGGCGGCCCCCCAGGTGTGCGAGCGCGTCAGGCAGGCGGACGGCGCCTCGGCGGCGGGCGTCGATGACGGTGTGGGCGAGGACCAGCTCCCCCCTCCGGGCGCGCACATCGAACTCGACCATGTCGATGCCAACCTCCACGGCGGCGTCGAAGGACGCGAGCGTGTTGCCGGGTACGAGGGCGCTGGCGCCGCCGTGTCCGACACGATGAAACACGTCGATTGGCATCACACAGAAAATGCCAGGTTCGGCAGGCCCGCGGCGCGGGTCCATGGGCCAGTGACGCCCGGCCGGTCCGGCCACGCCCTTCGGCATGACCGGACGCTGCGCGGGCGGGCTGGGCGGGCTGTTGAGCTCAGCCGCGGCGGGCGCGGCGCCCTGCGTGGTGCGCCGAGTCAGGCCACGGGAACAGGTACGCCCGGTAGCTGTTGACGCCGGCGGGGAAGCTGGCGTTGAGCAGCAGCCGGCCGGAGCGATCGAACTCCGACAGGTACGGCAGCGATCCCCAGCCGACGAGCAGGTTGCCGCCTCCGGTCGTCTGGGCATTGCCCTGCGAGGAGGCAAGCAGGCCCTCCGGCTGGTCGTAGGACTGGACCAGCGTCGCCGTGTGATTGCGCTCGTCGAGCTTGATCCGCACCGCGCGGCTGTTCGCGAACTCAGAGGTCGAGCCGGCTCCGGTGTTCCCTGCCCCGGCCGATTCATTGTCGAACACGGTGTACGTGTCATGTCCGGCCGGGTTGGGGTCGTGCTGCCAGGCGAAGATGTCGCCCGCGCTGTTCAGCGACTGTCCCGGCGCCGCCTGAAGCGTGAAGCTCGAGTCCCGGCCGCCCAGCCGCCAGATGATGGCCCCGGTGTGGCGGTTGACCTTGTAGGTCGTCTACGTGTCGCGACCGTCGATCAGCAGGTTCCCGTCGGAGTCGAGATGCACCGCATTGATGTGGAACCAGTCCCACGGAGTGCTGGCGGACGCCGGGAGCGGCTGCTCACTCCGCCCGTACGGCACGTGGTCGGCGCTGTTCCATTGAAACAGGACCCTTCCGGTGCGAATGTCGATCTCCTGCACGACACCGTCGATGACGGTCTGGTCAGAGGGGCCGCCGATCGACGTCAGGTCCGCCGTCGCCTTGGTGCCGCGAGGGCGGCGAGCCGGCGCAGGCGAGGGTACGCGTGCGTGCGGTGAGGCATGCGGATTCATTCCTTTGACTAGATGGACGGACACGCCGAGGCGGCGCGGAGTGCCCGGCGAAAACATCCGGATCTCCGTGCGAGCGCAGCCCGGCGCGAACGGAGACACCGTACCACAAACAGCATAAACTTGATTGATTTTATGCTGTATCAGCTTGAAGGAATCCCCCGGATAGACTCGCAACCCGCATGCGCTCGGTGTTTCAGTTCCCCAACCCGGTCAACGAGAAGGCCGCTCGAACGGTCGCCGCCGGGGTGCTGGTGACCGTCGTCCTGATCCTGCTGACGGCGTGGTACTGGCTGCTGATCCCGCTCGCCTACGGCTTCTGGGCGCGGGCGCTGACGGGGCCGACGCTCAGCCCGCTCGGATGGACCGCGCAGAACGTGATCGGGCCGCGGCTGGGGGCCAGGCGCCCCGTGCCTGGGCCGCCGAAGCGCTTTGCGCAGCTCATGGGGGCGGTGATGTCGAGTGCGGCGCTCGTGCTGGCGCTGGTCGCCGGAGATCACACGACGGCCGACGTGGTGCTGATCCTGTTTCTGCCCGCGGCGGGGCTGGAAGCGATCCTCGGCTACTGCGTCGGCTGCAAGGTCTTCGGCCTGCTGATGGGCGCAGGGCTGGTCCCGGAGACGGTCTGCGCCGAGTGCGCCGACGTCAGCCTGCGGCTGCGGTCGGCGACCTCCCCCACCCCAGAAAGCCCCCTCTGAGGCGCAAGTGGCCGGCGCGATGCCCCGCAGCGCCACCCGTCTCGCCGGTCTCGGTACCACGATCTTCACCGAGATGACCGCGCTGGCGATGAGCACGGGCGCGATCAACCTCGGCCAGGGCTTTCCGGACGCCGACGGGCCCCCGGGGGTCATCGAGGCTGCCGTGGCCGCGTTGCGCGGCGGTCACAACCAGTACGCGCCGCTGCCCGGCGTCCCGGCCCTGCGCGAGGCCGTGCGCGAGCACCAGCGCGCCCACTACGGGCTCGAGCCCGAGGACATCCTCATCACGTTCGGCGCGACCGAGGCGATCGCCGCGGCCGTGCTGGCGCTGTGTGATCCCGGCGACGAGGTGATCGTGGTCGAGCCCTACTACGACTCCTATGCCGCCTGCATCGCATTCGCCGGGGCGCAGCGACGAGCGGTGACGCTGCGCCCGCCGGACTTCGCGCTCGACCCGGACGCGTTGCGCGCAGCAATCGAGGGAGCAGCCGGGCGCGTGCGAGCGATGCTGATCAACACACCGCACAACCCCACCGGTCGCGTCCTCAGCCGCGCCGAGCTGGAGACGGTGGCCGAGGCGTGCATCGAGCACGATCTCGTCTGCATCAGCGACGAGGTCTACGAGCATCTGGTGTTCGACGGCGAGCACATCCCGCCGGCGACGCTCCCCGGGATGGCCGACCGCACCCTGACCATCTCCAGCGTCGGCAAGTCGTTCTCGTTCACCGGCTGGAAGATCGGCTGGTGCTCAGGACCGGCCGAGCTGGTCGCGGCGACGAGCAAGGTCAAGCAGTTTCTGACCTTCGCCGGCGGCACCCCGCTCCAGCACGCCGCCGCGGCGGCGCTGCGGCTGCCCCCCTCAGAGCTCGCGGCGCTGCGCGACGATCTGCGCGCCCGCCGCGACCAGCTGTGCGCCGGGTTGCGAGCGGCCGGACTGGAGCCGCTGGTGCCCGGCGGAACGTACTTCGTCAACGCCGATGTGGGGACCGATGCCATCGCCTGGTGCGCCGCGCTGCCGGAACGCTGCGGGGTCGTCGCGATCCCGACCAGCGTGTTCTACGACGACAAGGACGCGGCGGGCAACCTCGTGCGCTTCGCGTTCTGCAAACGCGAGTCGGTGATCGCCGACGCCGCCCGCCGCCTGGCCGCGCTTGGCGAGTCTCAGGCCTCCAGGGCCTGACGCAGGTCGGCTACGAGATCCCCGGGGTCCTCGATCCCGCAGCTGAGGCGCACGAGGTCCGCGGGCACGGCGGCGGCCGAGTCCTCGACCGACTGGTGGGTCATCGCCTGGGGAACCTCGATCAGCGACTCGACGCCGCCGAGAGACTCGGCGAGCGTGAACAGGCGCGTGCGGGCGGCGATCGCCGCCGCCTCCGGATGGCGGAAGCTGACCATGCCGCTGAAGCCGGGCCAGCGGACCTCGGAGACGCCCGGCGCCGAGCGCAGCATGTCCACGACGGCGGCGGCGCTGCGGGCGTGCGCCTCCATCCGCAGATGCAACGTGCGCAGCCCGCGGTGAACGAGGAAGCAATCGAAGGGGCCCGGGACCGCGCCGATTGAGTTCTGGATGAAGCGCAACCGCTCGTACCACTCGCGGTCGCGGGTGACGACGACGCCGCCGACGACGTCGGAGTGGCCGCCCAGGTACTTCGTCGTCGAGTGCACGACGAAGTCGGCGCCCAGCTCGAGCGGGCGCTGGTTGGCCGGCGTGGCAAAGGTGTTGTCGACCGCCACGAGCGCGTCGCCCCGCCGCGTCAGCACACCCTCGATGTCGATCACGTTCAGGAGCGGGTTTGTCGGACTCTCCACCCAGACGAGCCGGGTGTCGCCGCGGACCGCACGGCCCACGGCGTCGAGGTCGGTCTGGGCGACGAGGTCATAGGCGAGCCCCCAGCGGCTCAGCACCTTGTCGACGAGGCGATACGTCCCACCGTAGAGGTCGTCTGGCAGAACGACGTGGGAACCGGCCGCGCACGTCGCCGTGATCAGCGCATGCTCGGCGGCCAGCCCGGAGGCGAACGCGACGGCCAGTCCGCCCTCGAGCTGCCCGAGCGCCTGCTCGAGGGCGGCGCGGGTCGGATTGGCCGAGCGCGCGTAGTCGTAGTCGCCGACGAACTCGCCGGGGCGCGCCTGGGCGTACGTCGAGGTCTGGTGGATGGCTGGGATGACCGAGCGGTATGTGGGGTCCGGCGTCAGCCCGGCGTGGACGGCACGCGTGGCGAACGCGTCGCCGCCGGTATCGGATGGTGTCGTCACGTTGCCAGCGCCTCCAGCAGATCGGTCCGGGTGACGAGTCCCTCGGCGCGACCGTCATGGGTGACGAGCAGGGCCTGCTGATCGCCGACCAGCAGCTCGACCGCCTCCCGCACCGGGTCCTGGCTGGCGACGGCGGAGAACGGCGGCTCCATCACCTCGGCGATCTCGGCGTCGAGCAGCGCCGGGTCCTCCGCGGCGTGGCGCAGCAGCCCGCGCTCGCCGATCGCGCCGACCACCGTCGTGGGGTCGTGGGCGCTGACGACCGGAAGCTGGGAGACGCGATGCTCGTGGAGCAGCGCCACCGCCTCGCGCACCCGGGTGTGCGGCTGGACGGTGACGAGCTCCGGGAACTCGCCGGCCTCGCGCTTGCGGCGCAGGACGTCCCCGACGGTCAGATTCGAATCGCGCTCGAGGAAGCCGTACTGGCGCATCCAGGCGTCGGAGAAGATCTTCGACAGATACGAGCGCCCGCCGTCCGGGAGGATCACCACGACCATTGCCCCGGGATCATCGATCTCGGCGCCGACGGCGACGGCGGCGTGGAGCGCCAGGCCGCCGGACCCGCCGGCGAGGATCCCCTCGGCCTGGGCCAGCCGGCGCGTCGTCAGAAAGGCGTCGCGATCGGAGACGGTGACCCAGCGGTCGACCACCGCCGGGTCGAACGTCGCCGGCCAGAAGTCCTCACCGACGCCCTCAACCAGGTATGGGCGCACGTTCGCCTCGCCGCCGGAGTAGATCGAGCCCTCGGGATCGGCGCCGACGACCACGAGGTCCGGCCGCCGCTCGCGGAGGTAGCGAACGGTGCCCGTGATCGTCCCGCCCGTGCCGACGCCGACGACGAGATGGGTGATCTCCCCGCCGGTCTGCTCCCACAGCTCCGGGCCGGTCGATTCGTAATGGGCCCGCGGATTGGCCTCGTTGGCGTACTGGTTGGGCTGAAACGCGCCCGGGATCTCCTCGGTCAGGCGGTCGGCGACGCGATAGTAGGAGCGCGGCGAGTCCGGCGGAACGTCCGTGGGGGCCAGGACCACCTCGGCGCCGTAGGCGCGGAGCAGGTCGATCTTCTCCCGGGACATCTTGTCCGGCATGACCGCCATCACCCGGTAGCCCTTCAGCCGCGCCGCAATCGCCAGCCCGGTGCCGGTGTTCCCGGACGTCGGCTCGACGATCGTCCCGCCGGGGCGCAGGCGGCCGTCACGCTCGGCCGCTTCGATCATCGCCACCGCCACCCGGTCCTTGATCGACCCTCCCGGGTTGAAGACCTCGAGCTTGGCGAGCAGTTGCGGGCGCAGCCCGGCTCCGATCCGCGACAGCCTGACCAGCGGCGTGTGGCCGATGGTGTCGAGGATCGAGTCCGCGATGGGGCCGGTCAGGTTCTCGTTCATGAGGCAATTCTGATGGCTTTCCGCTTTTCAGGCGCCCGTGCCGTGGTCGGTGGGGATTTGGGGGCCTGATCGCGGTGAACGCGATCGTCGATCCGGATGAGGCCGGGGACGTCCGTCTGGCAAAGCCGCTTTAGTTGGTTGCGACATGAGAGCGTTCACGCTCGACGGCTTCGATTCCCGCCCGGGGCTGCGGGCCGACCTGCCGGAGCCGGATCTGGGCGAAGACCAGGTGCTGGTGCGCGTGCGGGCCTCCTCGGTCAACCCGGTCGACGATGCGATCGCCCGTGGGCTGCTGCGGGACATCGCCGACTACGCGTTCCCGGTCATCCTCGGCCGAGACTACGCCGGGGTTGTCGAGCGGGTCGGCAGCGCCGTGAGCCGCTTCCGCGCCGGAGACGAGGTCTTCGGATTTCTGCCCCATGCCGATCCGGCGGTCCACAGCGGCACGTGGACCGAGCTGATCGCCGTGCCGGAGGGGGAGTACATCGCCCGCAAGCCGACCGGCCTCGACCTGGCGGGCGCCGGAGCGCTCGGACTGGCCGGAGTCGCCGCCATGGCCTGCGTGGACGCACTCGCGCTGGCCGACGGCGACACCCTGCTCGTCATCGGCGCCACCGGCGGCGTGGGCAGCCTCGCCGTCCAGCTCGGCGCCCATGCCGGAGTGCCGGTCGTGGCGACCGGCCGCGGCGACGACGTCCAGTATCTGAGGGACCTGGGCGTGCGCACCGTCGTCGACCGCGACGGGGACATCACCGAGGAGGTGCGCCCGCATCACGATGTCACCGCCGTCATCGACCTCGTCTCCAGCACCGCCGAGGCCTTCACCGTCATCTCCGGTGCGCTGGACGCCGGTGGACGCGCGGCCTCGCCGCTCGGCGCCGCCAGCGGTGCGCCCGGGGAGGTCAACATCATGGCCATACCGTCCGCCGAGAACCTCGAGCGTCTCGCCCGCCTCGTCGACGACGCCGGGCTGCGCGTGCCGCTGCAGGACACCTTCAGCCTGCAGCAGGCCGGCGAGGCACTGACCGCCGTCGCGACCGCGCACAAGCAGGGCAAGCTCGCGCTCAGCATCGCCTGAGGGCGTACGACCCGGGCTCGAGCGCTCACCCGCCCGCAGCCGGTCTGAGGCAAACTCTCGCACGTGCTCTTTCCAGCGCTCGAGGCGGGCGGGTCCGATCGGACGGCGCTCGCCTTCCCGGATCGTTCGATGTCGTTTGCGCAGCTGGAGGCGGCCGCGTCGGCGGTGGCAGCGGGGCTGGCGGGATGCGCCCGGGTCGCCGTGCTCGCCGAGCCGAGGATCGAGACGTGCGTAGCCGTGGTGGGGGCCCTGCTCGCCGGGGTCCCGGCGATCCCGGTGAACCCCCGGTCCGGGCCCAGCGAGCTCGCCCACGTCGTCAGCGATGCTCAGCCGGAGGCGATCGCCGTAGCGGTCGGCACCGCCGTGCCGGAGGCGTTCGGCGCCCAGCGGCGGATCAGCGTCGGCCTCGACGCCACGACGCGCGCGGGGCGCCAGGGCGCGGTGCCCCAGGGCGGCCTGTCCGACGACGAACCGGCGCTGATCGTCTACACGTCCGGGACGACCGGACCGCCCAAGGGGTCGGTCATGCCACGGCGGGCGATCGCCTCGAACCTGGACGCGCTGGCGGAGGTCTGGAGCTGGACCGACGCGGACGTCGTCGCCCACGCCCTGCCGCTGTTTCACGTCCACGGGCTCGTCATCGGCATCCTCGGCCCGATTCGCCGCGGCGGGACCGCGCGGCACCTCGGCCGGTTCTCGCCTCAGGCCGTCCACGACGCCCTCGCCGGCGATGCGACGATGCTGTTCGGCGTGCCGACCATGTACCGGCGGCTGGCCGACGCCGCGGAGGAGTCTCCGCCGCTCGCCGCGGCCCTCGCCGGTGCCCGGCTGCTCGTCTCCGGCTCGGCGGCGCTGCCCGCCTCCGAGCACGCCCGGCTGCAGGAGCTGACCGGCCGGGGGGTCGTCGAGCGCTACGGGATGACCGAGACGCTGATGAACACGGCCGTCCCCGCCGGCGTCCGGCCCGCACCCGGGACAGTGGGCCCGCCGCTCCCCGGCGTCCAGCTCCGGCTCGTCGACGAGGACGGCGCGGAGCTCGAGGCGTGCGACGAGGAGACGATCGGCGAGATCGAGGTTCGCGGCCCCAACCTGTTTCTCGGCTACCTGAACCGGCCGGACGCGACGGCCGCAGCGATGCACGACGGCTGGTTTCGCACCGGCGACATGGCGACCCGGACCGGCGAGGGGTACATCCGGATCGTGGGGCGACGGGCCACCGACCTCATCAAGAGCGGCGGGTACAAGATCGGCGCCGGCGAGATCGAGGCATGCCTCCGCGACCATCCCGCCGTCGACGACGCCGCCGTGACCGGAGAACCGGACGACGACCTCGGTGAGCGCGTCGTGGCGTGGGTCGTCCTGCGCGGCGGAGCCGAGGTCGACGAGGCCGCGCTCATCGACCACGTCGCCGGGCAGCTGGCCCCGCACAAGCGGCCGCGGACCGTCCACTTCCTCGACGAGCTGCCCCGCAACGAGATGGGCAAGGTGCAGAAACGGCGGCTCGCCGGCTGACGCTCGAGGCCCGGCCCCCGCAAGTTTGCCTGCGGTGGGGCATGGGTACTCCTTTGTTGTCTTTCGGCGAGGAGGTGCAGGATGCGGTGGTGCGTGCTCGTGTGCGTCACAGCGGCGACCCTGGCGATGGCTTCGGCGGCGGCGGCCGGCTCCGGGGGCGGCTACGTCCTCGCGGCGACAGCCGACCAGGGGCACGGCTATGCCCCCACGTTCACCGGCAACGGCTTCCTCGGCGTCCGGGTCCCGGCGTCAGGCCAGGGCTATGCCGGCGGCAGCGTGCCCGCCCAGTCTGAGCTGGCGGGCTTCTACGCGAAGCCAACCAACCCCAAGACCGTGTCCGACTCGGTCCAGCAGCGAGCCAACATCCCCACCTGGTCGACGCTGCAGTTCGGCGACGGCACGCAAACGTTCGGGCCGAACGCCGGCACCACCACCGGCTGGCGGCAGTCGATCGACCTCCACACGGGCATCATCACGACGACGGCCACCTGGCGCGCGTCCGACGGCCACGCGGCCACGCTCACGTATCAGGTGCTCACCGATCGCGCGAACGAGCATCTTGGTCTCGTCCAGCTGACCGTCATTCCGCAGTGGACGGGGTCGGCGACGGTCACCGATGAGATCGACGGCTCGCCCGCAACGCTGACCAACCAGGTCGCCAAGGGCTTCGATGCCACCCAGCGCCAGGATTACGTCGAGGTCGTCACGCAGGGGACCGGCATCGACGCGGCCATCGCCAGCCGGCTGACCACGAGCCCCAACATCACCGCGACGCCGGTGGAGGTCGACGCCGCCACCGATCAGAGCATCGGACAGCAGATCACCTTCCCGGTCACCGCGGGACAGTCGTACACCATCACCAAGTACGTCGGCGTCGACGACTCCCAGAACACATCCAACCCGGTGTCCGCGGCTCAGGCCGAGGCCGCCGCGGCCGCTTCCACCGGCTATGGCGCGCTCGTGTCGGCCAATGACGCCGGGTGGGCGGCGCTGTGGACTGGCCGGATCGACGTCCTCGGCAACCGCGCGCTGGCCACCGATGTCAACGCGAGTGAATTCTATTTGTGGTCGAACACCCGGGACGGCGTGGACTGGAGCATCTCACCCGCCGGCCTCTCGTCCAACGGCTACGACGGCCACATCTTCTGGGACGCGGAGACGTGGATGTACCCGTCGCTGCTCGCCCAGCATCCCTCGCTGGCCGCGGGCATGAACGCATACCGCTTCAACCGGCTGAGCGCCGCGGAGCAGCATGCGGCCGCCACCGGGTACACGGGAGCGCGGTTCCCGTGGGAGAGCGCACTCGACGGCACCGAGCAGATCCCGCCCCCGGTGTCGATCAACAGCGAGGGGCTCTTCGAGCAGCACATCACGGCCGACATCGCGCTGGCGCAATGGCAGTACTACCTCGTTACCGGGGACCGCAGCTGGCTCGCCGGCCAGGGCTATCCGGTGCTCTCCGGCGCCGCGGCGTTCTGGGCCTCCCGCGTCACCCCGGCCGGCCACGGCACGTACCACATCAACCGCGTGACCGGTCCCGACGAGGAGAACCCGGACGTCAACAACGAGGTCTACACGATGGTGGCCGCGCGGACGACGCTCCAGGACGCGGTGGCCGCGGCCCAGGCGCTCGGCACGCCGGCGCCGGCCGCCTGGTCGCAGATCGCCCGCGGGCTCGTCATCTCGACATCGCGTGTCGATGGGATGCAGATCCACAAGGAGTTCAGCGGATACCGCTCCCAGCTGGTCAAGCAGGCGGATGTCACGCTGCTCCAGTACCCGTGGCTGTACCCGATGCCCGCGTCCGTCGCGCGCAACGACATCAACTTCTACGTTCCGCGCACCGATCCCGGCGGTCCGTCGATGAGCGACGCGGTCAACTCGATCGACAGCTCGACGCTCGGCACGCCCGGCTGCTCGAGCTTCGTGTTCACCCAGCGCAGCTACGAGCCGTTCATCCGCGACGTGTTCGACCAGTTCTCCGAGACCCGAAGCGGCGGCGCATTCACGTTCATGACCGGCATCGGCGGCTTCCTCCAGGAGTTCCTCTACGGATACTCCGGCCTGCGGTGGGAGCCCAACGGGGTGCGGATCGCCCCCAGCCTGACGAGCCAGCTCTCCGGCGTCGTCCTGCGCAACCTCTCCTGGCGTGGGCGTGCCTTCCAGGTCTCCGTCGGACGACGGACGACGACGGTCACCCTGCTGAGCGGTCCGGCCCTGCCGGTCATGACGCCCGCCGGGCAGCGCCAGGTGACCGTGGGCCACGCGCTCGTAGTCCGGACCGCGCGCCCTGATCTGACGCCGACGTCGGATGCCGTGCGGTGCCAGCGGGCGACGGCGACGAGCAGCGAGCCGGGCGCCCCCGCCCTGGCGGCGGTCGACGGAAGCCCCGCCTCGGAGTGGCAGCCCGTCCGTCTGCCGGCGATCTTCACGGTGCCGACGCGACCGGGCAATCGCGTCATCGGCCGCGTCACGATCGCCTGGGGCCGCCTGTGGCCACTGGTCACCAAGCCCAACATGCCGCCGGCACCCGGGCCGGTGAAGACGCTGCGCGCCTCGAGCTACACGCTGCAAGCGTCGACCGACGGCCGCCACTGGCGAACGATCGCCAGGGTGAAGGGCGTCAACCGGCGCACCACGGACGTCCTGAGCTTCCCGCGGGTGCGCGCCCGGTGGCTGCGGATCCGCATTACCAAGGGCAGCCAGAGGCCGCTCAAGAAGACCAAGACCGACCAGAATCCGCCGCCGACCACGCCGATGCTGGAGGAGCTGGTGGCAAATCGCTAACGCGATTGGCTTGGGAGAATCGCTAGCGGGCCAATCGCTGACGCGATTGCCTTGGGAGAATCGCTAGCGCGATTCTCCGGCGCTGGTGCTGACTTCGGCGTCCACGAACATCTCCCGCAGGGCGGTCTTCTTGAATTTTCCGGTCGCCGTGCGGGGGATCTCGTCGATGAACTCGAAGCGGTCCGGGACCTGCCACTTCGCGTACTCGGTGGCCAGGTGCTCGCGCAGCTCGTCGGCGTCGACCTGACAGTCGTCGCGCACGACGACCACGGCCAACGGGCGCTCGCCCCAGCGCTCGTCCGGGATGGCGATGACCGCCGCCTCCGCCACGGCATCATGCGCCATCAGCAGGTTCTCCAGGTCGACCGACGAGATCCACTCGCCTCCGGACTTGACCAGGTCCTTGGACCGGTCGCAGATGCGGATGTTCCCGCGCGCGTCGATCTTGACGATGTCGCCGGTGACGAACCAGCCGTCATCGGTGAACTTCTCGGCACCCTGGCCCCGGTGGTAGGCGGCCGCCACCCACGGCCCGCGGACCTCCAGCTCGCCCATCGCCGTGTCGTCCCACGGGATCAGCTCGCCGTCGTCGCCGCGCGCGCGGATCTCGACGAACGGCGACGGCCGGCCCTGCCGGCTGCGGTAGTCGATCTGCTCGGCCTCCGGCGCGTCGTCGAGCTCCGGCGGAAGCCGGGAGACGCTGCCGAGCGGGGACGTCTCGGTCATGCCCCAGGCATGGACGATCGTCAGGCCGTGACGGTCCAGGCCACGCAGCAGGCTGGGAGGCGCCGCCGACCCGCCCACCAGCAGCGTGTGCAGCGCGCTGAGGTCCCAGCGATCCGGCTCCGCGTCCAGTGCCTGCAGCAGCGCCATCCACACGGTCGGCACTCCGGCACTGACGGTGACGCGTTCCTGTGCGAGCAGGTCGAGCAGACTCTCGGCGTCCAGTCGCGGACCGGGCAGCACGAGCCTGCACCCAATCAGCGACGCGGTGTAGATCAGCCCCCACGCGTTCGCGTGAAACATGGGGACGACCGGTAGCACCGCGTCCCGGGAGGACAGGCTGTTGACGTCCGGCAACGCCTCGACCACCGAGTGCAGGACGAGCGATCGATGGGAGTAGACGACGCCCTTGGGGCGACCGGTGGTGCCTGACGTGTAACACATCGCGGCGGCGGCACGCTCGTGCGCCGCCGGCCAGCTCATCGGCTCGGCGTCGGCGATCAGGCCCTCGTAGTCCAGATAGCCGTCGGGCACCGAGCCTGAGCGGGAGACGACGATCACCTGCTCGAACTCACGCGACGGACGGAACGCCTCGAAGACCTCGAGCAGCGACTCGTCGACGACGATCATCCGGTCCTCGGCGTCGTTGGCGATGAAGCTGAGCTCGTCCCTGTGCAGCCGGGGGTTGAGCGTATGGATGACCGCGCCCATGGACGGCAGCGCGAAGTACAGCTCGACGTGCTCAGGCTGGTTCCACAGCAGCGTGGACACCGGGTCCCCCGGGCCGACCCCGAGCCCAGCCAGGGCCGTCCCCAGCCGCCGTGCACGGTCGGTGCAGGCGCCGAAGGTCGTCCGCCCAACGCTCCCCTCAGGACGCCGGAACACGATCTCCTGCCGAGGGCTGTACTGCTCCGCCCGCTCCACCAGCGCCGTCAGCGACAGCGGATAGTCGTCCATCATCAGGCCTTCGCGCATGTCACTCTCCATGGATAGCCTGCTCCCAAGGCGGAGAGCCTACGGGGCGTGCGGGGCGAGCGCCACCGGATACCGGCGGCGACCGGGCCCGGGACGGAAGCGTCATCGACAACCGATTGGGAGCCTCGGCCGGGTGAGCCGCCATGGTGGGCGACGGCGACGGAGCCCGACAGGGATGATGTCTCCATGACAGATTTCGACAACTACACGACGGCGCTGGCCGAGCTCGCCGTACGACTCGGCGCCAATGTCCAGCCGGGACAGATCGTCGCCCTCGGCTCCGAACCCGGCAAGGAGCCGCTGGCGCGGGCCGTCGCCGAAGCCGCGTATGCCGCCGGCGCCAAGTTCGTCGACCTCACGGTCTTCGACGTCTACCTGAAGCGCGCGCGAGCGCTGCATGCCGACCGGGACTCGCTCAAGTACATCCCGCCGTGGCTGGGCGAGCGAATTCTCGCTCTCGGCAAGAACCGCGCCGCGCGCATCGCCCTCTCCGGACCCGTGGCCCCCCACGCGCTCGACGACATCGAGCCGGAGCTGATCGGCCTCGACATGCTGCCCCGCCTCCCGGAATCAATGCAGGTGGTCAACGACGCCACCACCAACTGGACGATCGTGCCGTGTCCCACCGCCGGCTGGGCAACCCTCGTCCATCCCCGACTGGAACCGCCGGCCGCGCTCGAGCGGCTGTGGAGCCAGATCGCCCACATCTGCCGTCTCGACGAACCGGATCCGATCGGCGCCTGGGAGACGCGGCTGGCTGAGCTCGTTCGGGTGGTCGACGAGCTGGACGCCCGGGCACTCGACCGTCTGCATTTCGAGGGGGCGGGGACGGACCTGACGGTTGGACTGTTGCCCTCCAGCCGCTGGCGCGCGGCGAAGTTCACGACCGTCGACGGCATCGAACATCAGCCGAACATCCCCACCGAGGAGGTGTTCACGACCCCGGACCCGGAGCGCGTCGACGGCGTGGTGACCGCCACCAAGCCCCTGTTCACCTCGGGGACGACGGTGACGGGCCTCAAGATCCGCTTCGAGGGCGGCCGGGCTGTGCAGGTCGACGCCGACCAGGGCGCGGAGGTGATCCGCGGGATGGTGGCGACCGACAACGGAGCGGCACGCCTGGGCGAGGTCGCGCTCGTCGATCGCGAGGGCCGCATCGGTCCGCTGGACACCGTCTTCTACGACACGCTGCTCGACGAGAACGCCGCCAGTCACATCGCCCTCGGCGGCGGTTATGAGATGGCGGTCCGCGACCCTGAGGACATCGCGCGGGTCAACAAGAGCGCGATCCACACCGACTTCATGATCGGGGGCAACGACGTCTCGGTCAGCGGCGTGCTGCGCAGCGGCGAGACGGTTCCCCTGCTCCGCGACGGTCGCTGGCAGATCTGAACGGCCCGTCACGCTAGGCTAACCGTCGTCCCGGAGAGGTGCCGGAGCGGCTGAACGGGCGCGACTGGAAATCGCGTAACGGGGGTTGACCTCGTTCGGGGGTTCGAATCCCCCCCTCTCCGTATGATGAATGGTCCAGAACGGGCGGGGTGGGGTCAAGATTCCTTGCGCCGGACCGATCCCTCTCGTAGACTTCTGCGCCAGGGAGGCACGGTCTAAGGGGGAGCGGCGCAGCCCACCGTTTGACTGAGTTCGTCCATTGATCCAAAGACCGGCACTTAGACTCGTAGAAGGCGGGCGCGACTCCACTGCCACGTGGCTTTGGTTCTGTGGACACTGCGCCGCGCCGTCGCCAGGAGGAGCTCCTCCGCCCCCGACCGCTCGGGTGTGTGCATCCTGCGGACTCGGGCTTCTGCTCGAGACCCGTGAGGACGCCGTCCCGTCCAGCCGCGACGCCTTCCTCGTCGTCGACTCCACCCTCCTCGTCCAGGCGATGTCCCGCGAGGCGCAGTCGCTGCTCGGCGTGACCGAGGAGCTGGCAATCAACAAGCCCGTGGCCGAGCTGCTCGTCCCGGCCGACGCCGAATCTCAGGGACGCACCGGCTTCGCCGCCTCGATCGCGATGGCCGCCGACGGCCAGGACCCGGACACCGCGCGCAGCTTCGTGCGCCCGTGGAACACCTTCGGCGTCCGGATGCGCGCGCGGATCGCGACCTGCGGGCCGCCCCGGGCCGCGCTGGTCGTGCTGGACAACGGGCGCCCGCCGGCGCTCCACGCCGTGCCCCGCGTCCCGCGCTGAGCCTGGTCTCGCCGGGGGGCCTCGGTCCTTGGCCCGGGCCTTTTGCACCGGATTCAGGCATGCACATGCGACAAATCGAGGCATGCCGGGACGATCTGGCGCAGATTCAGCGTTAGGCATGGGCAGAATCCGGTGCAAAGCGCCTCTCACGGCGCAATAATCGGCCGACCAGGGTCCGGCGTTGACGACGGGCGTCCGACGCGGACGCCCCGTCGATCCCCTCTTCGTTGCCCGCCGTACACGCCCCGTCGGCCACCGTCGCGGACGGAGAACCCCGCCCGGTTACAGGATGCCGGTCACACGTCCGCCTGCCCGACAGGTTTGGGGGCTTATTCCGCTCATACCGGCTTAATCCCCCAAAACCCCCGGACCCGCATCCACCGCTGACGACGAGGAGCACCGGCGTGGATAGCCACTTGGCGCAATGGTCAGGCCGCAACCTGGTCCGACGGTGCTCGGCCGACGACGGCTACGTCAGGCCCGGTGCCGGCGCCAGCACCTCCGGCGCGCCGAGGCCGGCCAGAATCTCCGGGAGCACGACGGACCCGTCCTCGCGCTGGCCGTTCTCGAGCAGGGCGATGATCGTACGGCCGACCGCGACGGCGGTTCCGTTCAGCGTCGCCACGTGAGTCGGCCGGCCGTCCGCCGGCCGGTAGCGGATGTCGAGGCGGCGGGCCTGGTAGTCGGTCGTGTTCGAGGTCGATGTCAGCTCGCGGTAGCGACCCTGTCCCGGCAGCCAGCCCTCGATGTCGAACTTCGATGCCGCTGATGCGCCGAGGTCGTCGACGGCGATCGCGACCACGCGGTAGGGGATCTTCAGGTCGTGCATGATCGACTCCTCGATGCCCAGGAGCTCGTGGTGCGTCGCGACGGCCTGGTCCGGCTCGACAAAGCAGAACATCTCGACCTTGTCGAACTGGTGGACGCGAAAGATGCCGCGGGTGTCCTTGCCGGCTGCGCCTGCCTCCCGGCGGAAGCAGCTGGAGAACCCCGCGTAGCGGCGCGGAAGCTCGTCGGCGGCCAGGATCTCGCCGGCGTGCAGCGAGGCCAGCGCCACCTCGGAGGTCCCCGCGAGGTACAGGTCGTCGTCAGGCAGCCGGTAGATCTGCTGCTCGGTGTCCGGCAGAAAGCCCGTGCCGTACAGGGCGTGCTCTCGGACGAGCACCGGGGGGATCACGGGCTCGAAGCCCTCCCCGGCCAGCTTTTCCATCGCGTAGCGGACGAGCGCAAGCTCGAGCATCACGAGGTCGCCGCGGAGGTAGGCAAAGCGCGAGCCGGACAGCCGCGCGCCGCGCTCCATGTCGATCCGGGGGCCAGCGAGCTCGAGATGATCACGGCCGGTGGGGAGCCCCTCGCCGACCTCGCACAGGACGGTGTCCTCGGCCGGTGCATCCTCGGCCGGCAGGTTGGGCAGGGACGCCAGGGCGGCGTCCCGCTCGCCGCGCAGCCGGGTTTCCTCCTCGCTCAGCTCCCGCCCTCGCGCCGCCAGGTCTGCCAGCTGCTCGCGCTGCTCCGGGCTCGGGGCGCCCCTCAGTGCACGCCCTGCCTCGTTCTGCGCGGCGCGGATCTGCTCGAGCTGGGTGGTCACTCCGCGCCAGCGCTCGTCGAGCTCCAGCACCCGGTCGACGGCGGCGGCTGCCTCCGCTCCACGTCTCTCCAGCGCCGCGCGGACGGCGTCAGGATCGTGACGGATCAGCCTGATGTCGAGAACGAGTGACCCTCCGGCTACGCGCCGGACGTCGACGTGCCTGAGCTCGTCCCGGTCCGGGACTTGCCCTTCGCGGTCTTGCCCTTAGCGGATTTGCCCGTGCCGGTCGTCGACTTCTTGGCGCGGGACGTGGTCTTCGGCTTGGCGCCCGCAGCCGCAGTGCTCGGCGATGTGGTGCTCGCCGCGCTGGCGACCTGGGTCGTGCCGCTGCCCGGCGGCAGCGTGCCGATCGCCCTGTCCTGGCACTTCGGCACGCCGATCTGGACCGGCTCCTGGCGCCCGGCGTAGGTGGCGACGAACTTCGCGACGTCGATGGCGTCCTGACCCACGACGACGTTCTGGGGCATGTACGCGCCGGAGAAGCCGCCGTTCTCGATGGCGTACAGGACGCGATCGATCGGACGCTCGCAGCGCTGATCGAAGTTGGGGCCGCTGATCGCCTGCGCAGTGCGGACATTCGGCGCAGAACCGTAGGTGGCGGCGTAGGAGAGCGTGTGGCAGCCGGCGCAGCGTTCGTTGAACAGCGTCGCGCCTCGGTACAGCTGCGCCTGAGACTTCGGCACCGAGATCTTCTCGCTACCGCACGCAGCGGTGATGGCAGCCACCGCCGCGAGGGCCGTGCTGAGCGCAAGGATCTTCGCCAACCGGCTCATCGGGCACGGATCATAATCGGGAGCCTGTGAGCATGAAGCGTTCCCCCCTCGCCACGCTCATGGCCGGCGTCGTGGCGCTGGGGGCCGCCGGCTGCGGCGCGACCACCAGGGTCGGGACGGGCCGGACGCTTCAGATCGCCCTGAGCGAATACCGCGTCATCCCGCCGGACGTCCAGGCCGGTGCGGGGGTGTTGACGATCATGGTCCACAACTACGGGCGGTTGTCCCACAGTCTCGTTATCTCCCGCGACGGGATAGCCGACGCAACGACGAAGCCGATCGCGCCCGGCCAGTCCGTCCTGCTGGAGGCGGCGCTCTCACCCGGCCGATATCAGATGGCCTCGTCGATCCTGTCCGACCAGGCCCTCGGGGCATACGGGACGCTCGATGTCAGATCCGAGACGCGAGGTCGATGAGCAGGAGGCGCGCGTCCGACGCCGAAGCTATCCCCACCCCGGCGCCGGCTATGCGACGCTCGCCACGAAGTCAACAGCGCGATCGTCCTCCTACGGCGGCAACCAGAGGTGCCGGCGCCGGGGACCCCCATCAGGGCCGACGCCGGTGGCGAATCGCGCTCTGCCCTCAACGGTATAGAAATCGGCGATGACTTCACAGCCGAGTCCGGAGCTGTTCCGCGAGGTCTTCGGCAGGTTCGCGACGGGCGTCGCGGTCATCACGGGTGCCAGCCCGATCGGCACCGGCGGGATGACGGCCAACGCGCTCTGCTCGCTGTCGCTCGACCCCCTGCTGGCTCTCGTGTGCTTCGAGAACCGGGCCCGGACGCTGCCGATCGTGCGGGAGGCCGGCCGGTTCGGTCTCAATCTGCTCGCGGCCGACCAGGAGGACATCGCCGGCGTGTTCGCCTCCAAGCTGCCAGAGTCCGAGAAGCTGGTCGCGGTCGACCACCGCTTCGAGCACGGCGTCCCCATCATCGACGGGTCGCTGGCGTGGGCGGCGTGCGAGCTTCAGGAGCTGATGCCCGGCGGAGACCACACCATCGCCATCGGCCGGGTCCTCGATCTGAGCCTCGGCGAGGGCGACCCGCTGCTGTGGTACTCCGGCCAGTACCGCACGTTGCACCGCTAATCGCCTGACGGCGATTAGCTTACGAGAATCGCTGGCGCGATTCCCGGGGGTGGCGTCGACTCAGCGAATCAGCCAGTCCCCATCGCGCGGATGAGCAGCACGAGGATCACGAGCGCGGCGAGCACCATGACCCCAAGCTCGCGCTGAACGATCGCCACCACGACGACCCGCTGCTCGGCCTCAGGGAGCTTGCCGACCGCGGCCGCCGACTCGAAGCCCCGCGCGTCGAGCACCGCCTGGGCGGAGGCGATGCGCAGCTGCTCGGCGACGAACGAGATGGCGAGCGGGAGCAGGCCGTAGATGAGGTGCAGGCTCGACTCCTTCTTGCCCATCAGCACGAGGATGCCCCCGAGCGCGGCCTCGACGACGATGGCCGCCTGCCCGGCTCGCAGCATCCGCCAGAACAGCGGGCTCTGGCGGACCCGGTACCAGCACCAGGCCCCCCAGAGAGCGGCCCCGCCCATCAGGACGGTGCAGGCGACGCCAACGACGATGTGTACGAGCTTCATCGCGGTCGGCCGTGGGTATCAGGGACAAACGCTCGAAAGCGGGTACCCCGGACAGAGCCGGGAACCCGGGCTGCCGGGACATAGCCGCATTCCGCACTAAGTAACACTTTGTTACAAGGTCCAGTACGCTGGTGATATAAGAGGTTCATATGCTGCGTGACTACCTCCCTGCGATCGTATTCCTGGTGCTCGGCGCCGCCGTCGGAGGGTTGTTCGGCGTCCTGAACCTGATCACCGGGACGCGCAACACGCACCGCAAGCAGAGCAAGACCGCGCCGTACGAGTGCGGACTGCCGTCGGAGATCCAGCGCGGTTTCCGGTTCGGCATCAGCTTCTACCTGATCGCGATGCTGTTCATCCTGTTCGACATCGAGGTCATCTTCCTGTATCCGATCGCCGTCCAGCTGCGGTCGTTTGGCACCTTCGCACTGAGCGAGACCATCGTCTTCGTCGCCCTGTTGATGGTCGCGTTCGTCTACGTCTGGCGGCGAGGAGCCCTCGAATGGAAATGAAACGCGAGAAGGTTGGCGCTCCGTCGGATTTCCGCGCCCGCCAGCTGATGTCGCGCGACATGCTGCGCGGCGATCTCGAGGGCGAGGAGCTCGAGCGCTACGTCGAGCGGAGCATCATGACGACGACCGTGGAGAAGGCGGTGGCCTGGTCACAGGGCAACTCGCTGTATCCGATGACGTTCGGACTCGCCTGCTGCGCAATCGAGATGATGTCGATCGTCGGCGCCCGCGTCGACATCGCGCGCTTCGGCTGGGAGGCATTCCGGGCCTCGCCGCGCCAGGCGGACCTGCTCATCCTCTCCGGCCGCGTCTCGGTCAAGATGGCGCCGGTCATCCGCCGCATCTATGACCAGATGCTCGAGCCCAAGTGGGCCATCTCGATGGGCGCCTGCTGCTCGTCGATGGGCGTGTTCAACAACTACGCGCTGGTCCCGGCCGACAAGTTCATGCCGATCGACGTCCACGTGCCGGGCTGCCCGCCGCGCCCCGAGGCGTTGATGCACGGGATCCTCCGCCTGCGCGACCGGATCCACGGGCACGAGCGCGAGGGCTGGCGCGAGCGCTACGGCGCCGTCGGCACCGAGGAGATCGTTGTGGGTTCGGAGAAGGACGGCGAGTCGAGCGCGATCAACGTGTTCCCCGGAGGGGACACCGCCGGTGCCTGACGCCACCGGCCTCGAGCTGACAGCCCACGAACTCCGCGACCGCAACGCTGAGTCGATCATCGGCACCGACTTCGCGCACGGCCGCGCGACGCTGCTCGCCGATCCGGCGCACATCATCGACGTCCTGACGGGTCTCAAGGAGAAGGGGTACGGCTTTCTCGCCAGCGTGCACGGCGTCGACTACTACCCGGACGAGCCGCGGCTGGGGATCATCTACGAGCTGCTCGACATGACCAATGTCGACCGCATCTCGGTCAAAGCGCGCGTGCACACCGACGACGCGCGGATCGCGACCGCGACCGCGCTCTACCCCTCGGCCGAGTTTCAGGAGCGCGAGGCCTACGACATGTTCGGCGTCGTGTTCGAGGGACACCCGGACCTGCGCCGCATCCTGATGCCCGAGGACTTCGGCGGCTTCCCCCAGCGCCGCGACTTCCCGGTCGGCGGCGAGCCGGTCCTGTTCACCTTCAACGAAGAAGACTCCTACGGGAAGTGGCAATAGTGGGGACGGAGACCGAAAAGCCACAGCCGGCGACACCCGACCCGCTGAGCACCGACTACCGCAAGCGCGAGGAGTCCATCACCTACACGGCCGAGTCGGCCGGCATGGGCCAGACAGCCGAGCTGCTGACGCTGAACATCGGTCCCCATCATCCGGCGACCCACGGCGTGCTCCGTCTGCTCGCCACGCTCGAGGGCGAGGTCGTTCGCGACATCAAGCCGATCATCGGCTACGTGCACACCGGCATCGAGAAGACCGCCGAGACCAAGACCTACTGGAAGGCCATCCCCGTCCTCGAGCGGATGGACTACCTGGCCTACTACTTCAACGCGATGGCGTTCTGCGGAGCCACCGAGACGCTGCTCGAGTGCGAGGTGCCGCCCCGCGCGCAGTACCTGCGGGTGATCCACCTGGAGCTCAACCGGATCATGTCCCACCTCGTGTGGCTGGGCACGAGCGCGCTCGACCTCGGCGCGATCTCGATGTTCTGGTACTGCTTCCGCGAGCGCGAGACGATCCTCGACCTGTTCGAGATGTCGTCCGGGGCACGGATGCACACGCGCTACATCCAGGTCGGCGGCGTCGCCGAGGACATCCCCCGGGGCTTCGTCGCCAAGCTGCGCAAGTTCTGCAAGGAGATGCCGACGCGCGCCGACCAGTACGCCGACATGCTGGAGAAGAACCAGATCGTGCTCGAGCGTTTGCGCGGCGTCTGCCCGCTGGACGAGCAGACGCTGCTGAAGCTCGGCGTCACCGGGCCGCTGCTACGCGCCGCCGGCAACCCGTGGGACCTCCGCAAGGCCCACCCCTATTCCAGCTACGACCACTTCGACTTCAAGATCCCGGTCGGCACCGTCGGCGACAACTACGACCGCTACCGGGTCCGCCACGCCGAGATCTATGAGTCGGTGAAGATCATCAACCAGGCGCTCGACGGCCTCCCGGAGGGCCCACACATCACCACCGATCGCAAGATCGCGCTCCCCCCGCGCCACGAGCTGGCCACCAGCATGGAGGCGCTCATTCACCACTTCAAGCTCGTCACCGAGGGCTTCCGCGTCCCGCCGGGCGAGGTGTACTACCCCATCGAAGGACCCCGCGGGGAGTACGGCGTCTTCATCCGCGCCGACGGCTCCGCCAAGCCGGCCCGCGTCCACATGCGCGACCCCAGCTTCGTGCACCTGCAGGCGCTGGAGCCGATGGTCCGCGGCGCCTACATCGCCGATCTGATCGCCACCCTGGCGATGCTCGATCCCATCCTGGGGGGAATAGACCGTTGAGCTTTCGCGACCGTCGGACCTCGCCGGATCTCACCGGCGACCTTCAGTGGCGCCGCGGCGAGGGCCTCCGCGATCCGCAGAACGCCAGGTTCCCCGTCCCCCGCTTCGGCCACGGCTCCCGGGTGCCCGGCTGGGACGAGGCCGTCGACCTGACCAAGGATCCGGCGGTCATCCCGGACCTGGCGACGACGACGATCCCTCAGGACCTGCAGCGCGAGATCGAGGCCTCGATGGCCAAGTACCCGGACCGGCGCTCGGCGGTGATGGCAGCGCTGCACGCCGCCCAGGCGGTGCATGGCTGGTGCTCGCCGGCGGCGATCGACCAGGTGGCCGCCGTCATGCGGCTGACACCGGCGTATGTGACCTCGGTGGCGAGCTTCTACGACATGTACAAGCTGACGCCCAAGCCCGCCAACGACGTGTTCGTCTGCACGAACATCTCGTGCTCGCTGCTCGGCGCCGACGAGTTCCACGAGACGATGCTGGCGGCGGCGGAGGGCGAGGACATCAACGTCGCCTCCTTCGAGTGCCTCGGGGCCTGCGACATCGCACCGATGGCCTCGGTCAATGGGGAGTACGTGGGACCGCTCACCGACGAGGACGCCACGGCGATCGTCGAGGACCTGCGCGCCGGGCGGCCGGTGCTGCCCGCCAAGCAGCTGCGCTACCGGCGCTCGACCGACCCTGACGTGCAGGCCGAGGGGACTGAATTCGCACCCGCTGCCGGCGCCCCCCGCGCCGACACGGCGGGCCTGACCGGCCTCGAGGCCAGGGCCGATCGCCCCGGCGCCGAGGGCGCGCCGGTCGAGATTCCCCCGGAGACCAGAGACGACGCATGAGCACCAAGATCCTGTTTGACCGAATCGACGAGCCGGCGCTCAACACACTGGAGGTGTACGAGCGCCGCGGCGGCTATCAGGCGCTCCGCCAGGCGCTGACCATGGCGCCGGAGGATGTGCTCAAGCAGATCCTCGACTCCGGCGTCCGCGGGCGCGGGGGCGCCGGCTTTCAGATGGGCCGAAAGATCTCGTTCCTGCCCCACGGCGACATGGCGAAGTACCTGGTCTGCAACGCCGACGAGTCAGAGCCGGGAACGTTCAAGGATCGCGAGCTCATGCAGAAGAGCCCGCACATGCTCGTCGAGGGCATCCTCATCGCGGCCTATGCCGGCGACATCCACAAGACGTTCATCTACATCCGCGGCGAGTACCAGTTGCAGGCCGACATCCTGGAGGCGGCGATCGCAGAGGCCGGACGGGCGGGCTACATCGGTGAGCGCATCCTCGGCTCCGACTTCTCGGCATCGCTCGTCCTGCACCGGGGCGCCGGCGCGTACATCTGCGGAGAGGAGACCGCCCTGCTCGATTCGCTGGAGGGCAAGCGCGGCAACCCGCGCCTGAAGCCGCCGTTCCCGGCGATCGAGGGCCTGTACGCCGGTCCGACGCTGATCAACAACGTCGAGACGCTGTCGACGGTCCCCCACATCATCCGGATGGGCGGCGCCGAGTACGCCAAAATCGGCACCGAGACCTCGACCGGGACCAAGCTGGTCTCCATCTCCGGCGACGTCAAGCGGCCCGGCAACTACGAGATCGAGCTCGGGATCCCGTCGCGGGAGATCATCTATGGCCTCGCCGGCGGCCCACCGAGCGGCAAGCCCGTCAAGTTCTGGTTCCCGGGTGGCTCGAGCTCTCCGGTGCTCACCGGCGACGACCTCGACATCCCCTACGACTTCGACAGCATGGCCAAGGCCGGGACGATGCTCGGCTCCGGCGCGATCATCGTCGCCGACGAGTCGCGCCGCGTGCTGGACACGATGCTCAAGGTGGCCAAGTTCTACGCCCACGAGTCGTGCGGCAAGTGCGTCCCCTGCCGCGAGGGCACGAACTGGACCCAGAAGATGGTCGAGCGCATCTACGCCGGCGAGGCGACTCCGATGGACCTTGACATCATGGCCTCCGTCCAGGAGCAGATCATCGGCAACTGCCTGTGCGTGCTCGGCGACGCGATGGCGATGCCGATCGGCTCCATGGTGCAGAAGTTCCGCGTTGAGCTCGAAGCGGAGATCGAGGCTGCACGCGAGCGCGCCGACGGTGCCGCCGTTCAGGACGTCATACCGCTGGGCGTCGCCGACGAGCACGCGGGCCCGCTTCCCGTTCACTAGCTTCCCGTCGTCTGAGTGCCAGTCCCCCGGTAGCCCCTCCATGCCACGTCCAGACCGCAAGACCATCCAGCTGACCATCGACGGCCGCGAGGTGCGCGCCACCGAGGGCGCGATGCTCGTCGACGCTGCCAAGCAAGGCGACATCGAGATCCCGTACTTCTGCTACGAGCCCAAGCTCGGCAACCCGGTCGGCGCGTGTCGCATGTGCCTGGTCGAGATCGAGGGGATCCCCAAGCTGCAGACCTCGTGCTCGACCCCGGTCAAAGACGGAATGGTCGTGCACACCCAGACCGACCGGGTGCGCCACGCCCAGAACGCGATCGTCGAGTTCCTGCTCGTCAACCACCCGCTTGACTGCCCGGTGTGCGACAAGGGCGGCGAATGCCCGCTGCAGGACATCACGTTCGGCTGGGGCCTCGGCCGCTCGCGGTTCATCGAGCCCAAGCGCCATTTCGAAAAGCCGCTGGCGCTGTCGCCGCTGGTCGCGATCGACCGCGAGCGCTGCATCCTCTGCTATCGCTGCGTGCGCTTCTCGCAGGAGATCGCCGAGGACTACCAGCTGGTCTTCGAAGAGCGGGCGGCGCACACCTTCGTCGGCACGCACGACGGCCACCCCTACGTGGCGCCGTACAGCGGCAACATCATCGAGCTGTGCCCGGTGGGCGCGCTCACTTCCCAGCCGTACCGCTTCCGCGCTCGTCCGTGGGACATCGAGTCGGCCGCCGGCGTCTGCACGCTGTGCCCGTCGCAGTGCAACGTCACGCTGACCGTCCGCGATGACCGCGTCATGCGGGTGCTGGCTCGCGATTACGAGGGCAACACAGGAGTCGACGACGGCTGGCTGTGCGACAAGGGCCGCTTCGCCTACCAGTCCATCCACGTCGACGAGCGGATCACCCGGCCGCTCGTCCGCGACGGCGGCGAGCTGCGCGAGGTGTCCTGGGAGCGGGCCCTGGAGACCGCGGCCGGCCTGGCGCGCCACCGGGGCCGTGTCGCCGCCCTCGTCGGCGGTCAGGCGACCAACGAGGAGGGCTTCCTGCTGCAGCGCCTGATGCGCGAACGGCTCGACTCAGGCGACATCGACTCCCGCGGAGCCTCTCCTCACGACCTGCCGGTGCCGGCGGGGCTGGCCCGGGCGCTGGCGGCGCCGGAGCTCCAGGCCTCGGTGCCGGACATCGAATACGCGCACACCGTCCTGCTGCTCGGCTGCGACCCGCGCGAGGACGCGGCGATCCTCGACCTGCGATTGCGCAAGGGGATCCGGCGTCACAAGCTCAAGCTGGCCATCGCCACGGCCCGCCCCACCGCCCTTGACGCCAATGCCGCCACGATCGCCCGATATGCCCCGGGGGGCGACGCCGAGTTCGCCGTGGCCCTCGACCGGTCCCTGGCCGGCGCCGAGGACGTCGGCGACGAGGTGGCCGACGTGGCCTCGCTCCTGCGCGAGGGCGGCGACGACGTGGTGATCGTCTTCAGCGAGCGGATCGGCGCCGCCGCGGCCGCGGCCCTGCGGCGAATCGCCGGGCGCCTCGGCCTGGCGGATCGCGAGGGCGCCGGGCTGCTGCAGCTTCCCGCGGGCACGAACGGCCGCGGGTTGCGCGAGGCCGGCGCTGTGCCGGACGCCGGCCCCGGTTACGAAGCCCTCGACATGCCCGGTCGCAGCGCCGCCGAGATGGCCGGCGCCGCCGCCGCGGGCGAGGTGACCGCGCTGTACCTGCTGCAGACCGACCCCGTCCGCGACCAGCCCAACCGGGCGCTGTGGGAGCGTGCGCTGCATTCGGCCGCTCTCGTCGTCGCCCACGCCTCCGTGCTGACCGAGGGCCTCCGCGAGCACGCCACGGTCGTCTTCCCCGCCGAGTCCTATGCCGAGAAGGAGGGCACGGTGACCCATCCGGACGGCCGCATCCAGCGCCTTCGGATCGCCATCGCCCATCCGGGCGAGGTGCGCGCCGGCTGGTGGGTGCTGACCGAGATCGCGCGCCGTTGCGGCCTGGAGCTCCAGGTGGAGCGCGGCGTCGAGGCGTTCGAGCAGCTGGCGGGCAGCGTGCCCGGGTACCGGGGGCTGACGCTCGAGGAGATCGGTGGACGCGGCGTTCGCTGGCCAGAGCGCCCAGAGGCCCACGTGATGGCGCTCTCCACCAATCCTCCGGCCGAGGAGCCGCCCGGGCCCGCGCGGGTACCGGTCCCAGCCACCCACGGCGAGCGGCCGTCCTCGCTCGGCAAGCTCGCGCTCGGCACCTACCGCCCGCTGTGGGCGTCACCGGAGGTCGAGGTGTCGCCCGCGCTCAAGTTCCTCGTCCCGGACCAGGCCGTCGAGCTCTCGCCGGAGGACTCGCAGCGGCTGGGGATCACGGACGGCGAGCACGTCCTGGTCGCCCAGAACGGGACCCGCCTGAATGCGCGCGCGGTGGTGCGCTCCACGGTCCCGGTCGGAAGCGCCTTCCTCGCCGAGGGCCTGCCCCGCGACTCGGCGAACGTGCTGACCGAGCCGCTGATCGAGGTGATCAAGCCGTGATTGCCCTCGCGAACGTCGCGTTCTTCGAGCCGTGGTGGGTTCAGATCGTCAAGGCGCTGGCCATCTTCGCCGTCATCTTCGCCGTGCTGCCGGTGCTGATCGTCTACGAGCGCAAGCTGCTGGGGCGGTTCCAGGGCCGCTACGGGCCCAACCGCGTCGGTCCCTACGGTCTGATGCAGCCGCTCGCCGAGATCGTCAAGTTCGCGGTCAAGGAGCCGTTCCGCCCCACGACGTCGGTGGCGTCGCTGTTCCGGATCGCGCCGATGATCGCCATCCTGACCGCGGTGGCGTCGCTCGCCCTGGTGCCGTTCGGCGACGTCCAGCACATCTTCGGCCAGCGCGTCGGCCTGTACGGCATCGACGTCTCGGTGGGCGTGCTGTACGTGTTCGCGTTCAGCGGGATCTCGTTCTACGGGATCATGCTCGGTGGCTGGGCATCCGGATCGAAGTACTCCTTCCTCGGCGCCATGCGCGGCGCCGCCCAGCTCATCTCCTACGAGGTCTCCCAGGGGCTGGCGCTCGTGGGCGTGCTGATCACCGCCGGGACGCTGTCGCTGACCGGAATCGTCCACGCCCAGGGCGGCATGTGGTACTTCATCCCGCAGTTCGCCGGCTTCATCATCTTCATGACGGCGTCGTTCGCGGAGACCAACCGCGCGCCGTTCGATCTCGTCGAGGCCGATGCCGAACTCGTCGGCGGCTACTTCACCGAGTACGGCGGCACCGCCTTTGTCGCCTACCTGTTCGCCGAGTACACGAACATGATCGTGGTCGCCGGAATCGCGACGACGCTCTTCCTCGGCGGCTGGCTGATGCCGTTCGGCATCCACCCCCCCGGCTGGGTCGATCCCTTCGTCGTGCTGGCGAAGATGCTCCTGGTCATCACCTTCTTCATCTGGATCCGCGCCACGCTGCCCCGTCTGCGCTATGACCAGCTGATGTCCTTCGGCTGGAAGATCCTCCTGCCCCTGGCCACGCTCAACCTCCTGGTCACGGCCATCATCGTGGTGGGGTGAGCCCGTTGCATTGCACGCATGAGAGGAGCGCTCGATGAGCCCCTATGACCCCGGCGACGTCGTCGAGGTGATCCGCGCCCCAGGAGCGGGCGCGGTCCGCGGCGCATACCGCGTGTTCGGCGAGACCCTGCGCGGGCTGAAGACGACGTTTGCGCGCGTCGTCGAGGGACCGGTCACGATCCAGTACCCGGAGGAGAAGACGCCCGTCTACCCGCGGTTCCGCGGCCGCCACAAGCTGCACCGCTTCGAGGACACCGGCCTGGAGAAGTGCGTCGGCTGCTCGCTGTGCGCCGCCGCCTGTCCCGCCGACTGCATTCGCGTCGTCGCCGCCGAGAACACGCCGGAGAACCGCGTCTCGGCCGGCGAGCGCTACGCCGCGGTCTATGAGATCAACCTGAGCCGCTGCATCTTCTGCGGCTACTGCGAGATCGCCTGTCCGTTCGACGCGATCACGATGGGACACGACTACGAGCTGTCGGACTACACCCGGTCGGACCTGATCTTTACCAAGGAGATGCTGCTCGAGGTGCCGATCGAGCGCACTCCGCTCAGGACCGAAGGCGAATGAGCGCCGTCCTGTTCTTCATCGCCGCCATCGGCGCCATCGCCGGCGCGATCGGCGTCGTCATGCTGCGCAATCCGTTCTACAACGTGCTGGCGCTCGTCTGCCATCTGATCGCGCTGGCAGCGCTGTTCCTTCTCTTGCGTGCCGAATTCGTGGCGGCTGGTCAGGTCGTCGTGTACGCGGGCGCCGTCATGGTGCTCTATATCTTCGTGGTCGCCTACATCGGCGGCGCCGACGAACCGATGCACCGTCATGGCGGTGCGCTCAAGGTGCTCGGCCCGGTGTTCGGCCTCGCCCTCGCGGTCGAGCTGTGCATCGCCATGCTGGGCACGGCGCTCAAGGGCATCTCGAGCAAGGGTGCGCCCTACGTGTTCGGCTTCGGCACCCCCAAGCACATCGGGACGCTCTTTCTCACGACGTACCTCTTCCCGTTCGAGATGGCATCGCTGCTACTGCTCGTCGCCGCCATCGGCGCCGTCGTCCTCGCCCGCCGCCGGCGCGGACTGGAGGGAGACGAGGAGGAGACGGTGATCAGCATCCAGCGTCCGGTATTCACCGGCACCATGCACGAGTCGACCGGCATCCGGGCGGGCGGCGGGACCGTCAGCGAGGAGGAGTGGGAGCGCCAGCACGAGCCGGTTGGCAGCCAGGCGGCCGGACGTCGCGACGACCGCGACGGACGCGCGGAGGGAGGCTGGTAATGGCGATCGGCTGGTACCTCACCGTCTCCGCGATCATCTTCTGCATCGGCGCGGTCGGCGTGCTCATCCGCCCCAACCCGCTGGTCATCCTGCTCTGCCTGGAGCTGATGCTCAACGCCGCCAATCTGGCTCTGGTGGCGTTCTCACGCATGTGGGGCGGCGAGTCCGGGCAGATCTTCGCCCTGATCGTGATGGTCGTCGCCGCCAGCGAGGTGACCGTCGGCCTGGGGCTGATCGTGGCCATCTATCGCCGGCAGCTGGCCGTTGACGTCGACGAGCTGAGCGAGCTGCACGGATGACCACCACCACCTACGGCTGGCTCATCCTCCTCTTCCCGCTGGTCGGCTGCGTCCTGATCGGCGTCAACTTCCGGTGGCTGCGCGGCGTGACCGCCGGCTGGCTGGCCACGCTGGCAATCGCGCTGGCGTTCGCATCGGCGATCGGCGCGCTCCTCTCCCTGCTCGGCCACACCGAGACCCATCGCCAGCTGACCTCCTCGCTGTGGGACTACGCGGTCAGCGCCGGCGTGGACGCCAAGCTCTCGATTCTCGTCGATCCGCTGTCGATCTTCATGGCGCTCGTCGTGTCCGGCGTGTCGACGCTGATTCACCTCTACTCGGTCGCCTACATGAAGTCCGACCGGGGCTACAACCGCTACTTCGCCTACCTCAACTACTTCGTCTTCTCGATGCTGTTGCTGGTGCTGGCCGGCAACTTCGTGCTGCTGATCGTCGGCTGGGCGTTCGTCGGCGCCGCCTCCTACCTGCTGATCTCGTTCTGGTACCGGCGTGCCACCGCCACGAGCGCCGGCATCAAGGCGTTCGTCATCAACGCGTTCGGCGACGTCGGCCTGGTGTTGGGCACGTTCTTCATCTTCCGCCACACCCACACCGTCGACTTCCTCAAGACCTTCGGAGCCGCGCCCCACGTGTTCGCCCACAACGGCACCGACCTGGTCGCGGGTTGCCTGCTGCTGCTCGTCGGCGCCTTTGCCAAGTCGGCCCAGATCCCACTCCACACGTGGCTCCCGGACGCGATGGAGGGCCCGACGCCGGTCTCGGCACTCATCCATGCCGCGACGATGGTCACCGCCGGCGTCTACCTGATCGCCCGCATGCACCCGCTGTTCGAGATCGCCACCACCGCCGCCGACGTCGGCGCGATCGTCGGCGCGGTCACGCTGCTGATCGCGGCCACCATCGCCCTCGTCCAAACCGATCTCAAGCGCGTGATCGCCTACTCGACGATGTCCCAGATCGGCTACATGATCATGGGCGTCTCGATCGGCGCCTACTCAGCCGGCCTGTTTCACCTCATGACCCACGCCTTCTTCAAGGCGCTGCTGTTCATGGCCGCCGGCTCGCTGATCAGCGCCATGGGCGGCGAGCAGTCGCTGGACCGCATGAGCGGCTTTCGCCGGGCGCTTCCGTTCACGTTCCTGTGCTTCATCGTCGGCGGACTGGCGCTGTCCGGGCTGCCGCCGTTCTCAGGTTGGCTGTCCAAGGACGACATCATCGGCTACCTGGACAACCGCGGCGGCGGCTTCCTCATCCTCGGCATCGTGGGCTACATCGGCGCGCTGCTGACCGGCGTCTACACGTTCCGCATGATCTTCCGCGCGTTCTGGGGAGAGCCGTGCGAGGAGGCCCGGGAGCTGGAGCACGGACACCTGGTCCACCATGACGTTCCCACCAATCCGCAGACGGGCGAGGCTGAGGACACCGACGTCGGCTTCCCCGGCCCTGAGCACCACATGGCCGAGCGGGACCTGGCTATGCGGTTCCCCATGGCGATGCTCGCGCTGCTGGCCGTCGTCGGCGGCCTGATCCAGATCCCCGGCGTCGACGACACCATCACGCGGTTCCTCGCGCCCAGCTTCGCCGGATCGCATCTGTATCGCCTGTCCGGCACCGTCGGCAACGACTGGGTCGGCCTGATCATCGGCGCCCTGATCGCGGTCCTCGGCATCTCCATCGCCTACCGGGTCTACATCGCCAAGCCCGGCACGTCGGCGGCGCTCATGGCCCGCGCCCGCGCGCTCCACGCCTTCCTGTACAACAAGTGGTACTTCGATGAGCTGATCGACTTCCTCGTCGTGCGCCCCGCCCTGTGGCTGGGCCGCTTCTGCGGCGGGGTTCTGGAGCAGGTGGTGATCGGCGGCGGCGTGACCGGCGGCATCACCGGTGTCGTCCGGGCCGGCTCGGCCGCGGTCCGCCGCGCCCAGACGGGGTTCCTGCGCTACTACGCGGCGGCCGTGATCATCGGCGTCTCCGGAATGGCCCTCTACTTTCTGATCTCCGCAGCCTGATGACGCTATCCATCCTCCTCTGGGTCCCGCTCGCACTGTCGCTGGTCGCCGCGCTCCTGCCGGCACGCCTGGGCGGGCGGGCCGCGGTGGTGTGGAGCCTGATCACGCTCGGCATCGCGATCTCGTTCGCCGCTCGGTTCAAGACCGGCACGTCCGGGCTGCAGTTCGTCACCGACAAGGTCTGGATCTCGTCGCTGGGCATCCATTACAAGCTCGGCCTCGACGGCCTCAACGTGGCGCTCGTGCTCGTGGCCACCGTCATCTTCGCCGCCGCCGTGCTCTGGTCGTCGTTGCGCGAGTGGGATCGGCCCCGGACGTTCTACTTCCTGTTCGGCCTGGCCGAGAGCGGGGTCCTCGGCGCGCTCTGCTCGCAGGACCTGGCCCTGTTCGTCGCCTTCTTCGACCTGATGCTGGTCCCGTTCTACTTCCTTTCCGGAATGTGGGGCGGCCCGGACCGGGTCCGGGCGACGACCAAGCTCGTCATCTACACCCTCGTCGGCTCGTTCTTCATGCTCGTGGCGGCGATCGCCACCGGCGCGCTGGCCTCCACCGAGCACCACACGCCGCTGACGTTCGTGATCAGCTCGCTGCAGGGGCTGCCGCTCTCTCACACGTCGCAGATCTGGATCTTCCTCTGCTTCGGCGTCGCCTTCCTCGTCAAGATGCCGCTCGTCCCGTTCCACGGCTGGCTCCCGGACGGCTACAAGGCGATGCCCATCCCCGCGATCGCCGTCTTCTCGGCGATCCTGTCCAAGGTCGCCGCCTACGGGTTCCTGCGGATCGTCCTGCCCCTGTTCCCATACGCGTCGGTCCACTTCCAGACGCTGATGCTGATCATCGCCCTCATCTCGATCCTGTGGGGCACGGTGGTGGCCATCACCACCCCGGATGCCAGGCTCGTCGTCGCCTACTCCAGCGTCGCCCAGCTCGGGTTCATCGTCCTCGGCATCTTCTCGTTGCGGCCGCAGGGGGCCCAGGGCGCGCTGCTGCAGATGGTCAACCACGCCCTCGTCACGGCGCCGCTGTTCTTCTTCGTCGCCCTGCTCGCGGCGCGCGCCGGCTCGGAGAAGCTCGCCGACATGGGCGGCATTGCGTTCCGGGCACCGGTCATGGCGAGCCTGTTCCTGATCGTGACTCTGGCGACCCTGGCCATGCCCGGCTCGAGCAACTTCGTCGGCGAGTTCATGATCCTGCTGGGGGTGTTCAACGCCAAGCTGCCGATCGCGCTGATCGCGTCGGTCGGTGTCGTCGGCGCCGCCGCCTACGCCCTGCGGCTGTACATCCGATCGATGCACAACCGCGTCGGCCCCAGCGTCGTCTCCAGCGAGATGTCGTTCACCGACGGCGTGGTCATCGTCCCGGTGATCCTGGTGATCCTGGTGCTGGCGTTCTACCCGCAGTTCGGCTTGCGCCGCTCTGAGCCCACGGTCCGCACGGCGCTCGCCGGCACGCAGGCGCAGCTTCATTCTCCGCAAACGAGCACCGTGGCCCAGGCCCCATGAATTACGTGAGCACTCTCCCCGTCGCCGCCTCCGGGCACCTGCACGGCCCTCATATCGACTGGGCCTCGTTCCTGCCGTTCCTCATCCTGGCCGCCGGCGCGCTCCTGGTCCTGTTGATTGGGCTGTTCGGCGTGGTGGCCCGGAGAGGCATCGTGCCCCTGGTGACACTCGCCACGCTGGCGGCGGCGGTGGTCGACGAGATAACCCGCTTCGGCCATCCGGCGTCGATCATCTCCGGCGCACTGGCCGTCGACGGCCTGGCGCTCATTCTCGACCTGATCTTCGCGGCGGCGGCGATCACCTGCGTGGTCCTGTCGCTGCGAGCCAGGGCCCCGGTCACCGCCGGACACGGCGAGTATCACTCCCTGCTCCTGTTCAGCGTGCTGGGCATGGCCATCCTCGTCTCGGCAACGGACCTGGTGACGCTGTTCGTCGGCTTCGAACTGCTGTCGATCCCCCTGTACGTGCTGTGCGCGTCCGAATACCGGCGCGAGGGGTCGCTGGAGTCCGGGCTGAAGTACCTCGTCATCGGCTCGGTCGGCTCGGCGACGCTCGTCTACGGACTGGCGCTCGTCTACGGCGCGACCGGGTCGACGTTCTTCGGTCCGATCGCGGCGGCGATCGCCGGGCATGGCCATGGTCTCGCCCACGGCCTGCTCGGCGACCCGCTCCTGCTCACCGGCCTGGCGCTGACCCTCGTCGGCTTCTCGTTCAAGGCCTCGGTGGCCCCGTTTCACCAGTGGACGCCGGACGTCTACGAGGGCGCGCCGACGCCGGTCACGGCGTTCATGGCCACCGCCACCAAGGCGGCCGCACTCGGCGTCATGGTGCGCTTCTTCGACGTCGCCGCGCTCGGAGTCAAGGGGACCTGGGCGCCGGCACTGGCGACGATCGCCGCCATCACGATCATCGTCGGCAACGTCGGCGCGCTCAACCAGTCATCGGTCAAGCGCCTGCTCGGCTACTCCAGCGTCGGCCAGGCCGGCTACATGCTGGCCGGCGTGATCGTCGCCACGCGCCTGGGCGTGGACGCCACCGTCCTGTATCTGATCGTCTACCTGATGATGAACCTGGCCGCATTCGCCGTGATCGTCGCCATCCAGAACGAGCGTGCCGATGGCGACGAGCTCTCCGGGCTGTCCGGCCTCGGCGCCCGCAGTCCCTGGTTGGCGTGGCCGATGTCGATCGCCATGCTCGGCCTGGCCGGCATTCCCGGAACCGTCGGCTTCATCGGCAAGTTCCAGCTGATCCACGCGCTCGTCAACGGTGGCTACACGTGGCTCGGCATCGTGCTCGTGGTCGGCTCGATGATCTCACTCGGCTACTACCTCCGGGTGATTGCGGTGATGTGGATGCGCACGGAGGTCCCCGCCCCCGGACCGGGGGTGGCCGCCGCCGCGGCGATGACCGCGGGCCGCGGCGGCCTGGCGCCCATCGCCGGCGGCTCGCCGGAGGCCGGCGACCTGGACCCCGCTGACCTCGGTGCCGTCAGCCCGGTCGTCTCCGGCGGCGGCGACGGTGGCGCGCGCTCGCTGGCCTACCCGGAGGTGACGCTCGTCGCCGTGGTCTTCGGAGCCGCCAGCGTTGGGTTCGGCATCTTCCCCCAGCCGCTGTTCAGCCTGGCCGCGCATGCCGGGCGGGCGCTGACCGGCCTGTTCTAGGTCCGCCTCTTGTGACGCACCGGCGCCGCCCGCCGCTGCCGGCCGGCGAGCCCACATTCGTCGCGCGCTGTTCTGACGCGTTTCCCTCCCACTCCGCGGGGTAGGCTCCGGCCATGGACGACGAGCGCCAGAGGAACCCGGACGACGAGCAGCTCCCGGGCAACGTGTCCGACCAGAACGCCGAGGAGCAGTTGCCCGAGCACGAGGGTCAGACCGAGAGGCGGCGCCCCGGCGGCAAGCGTGGCGACGACGGCTCCGGCGGTGAATCCGGTGAGGGCTCGCAGTCGACGGGCAGCCCCAGCAGCGCCGGCTGATCAGCCGGCGGCGCGCTCCGCGCGCGTGCTCTGTCGTCGCCGGTCGTCGGCGAGAACCGCAGCACGCCGTCCTCCACGCCGCCCAGCCGGAAGTCCAGGAGGTCCATGGCGTAGTTCTGATGCACGCGCCACGGGCGCCTCGAGCCCTGAGCCGGGAAGTCGTTGACCGACCGCAGCACATAGCCGGAGGCGAGGTTGATCAGCGGCTCGCGGTCCGGCTCCGGCTCGTCGAGGGTCGGCGTGCACTGGCGGAAGCGGTTGTGGCGCATGTGGTTGAGGACCCGGCAGACATACCGGGCGCTCAGATCGGCCTTCAGCGTCCAGGAGGCGTTGGTGTAGCCCATCGCGAACGCGAAGTTGGGCACGCCGGAGAGCATCATCCCCTTGTAGGCGACGCTCTCCGACAGGTTGACATTCCGGCCGTCGACGGTCAGGGCGATCCCGCCCAGAGCGAGCAGCTGCAGGCCGGTGGCGGTGACGATCACATCGGCCACGAGCTCGCCGCCGCTCCGGAGGCGGATGCCGCGCTCGGTGAACGTCTCGATCCGGTCGGTCACGATGGAGGCGGCGCCGCTGCTCAGTGCCGCGAACAGGTCTCCGTCCGGCACGAAGCACATCCGCTGATCCCAGGGGTTGTACTGCGGCCGGAAGTGGGTGTCGATGTCATAGCCGGCGGGAAGCTGACGCTCGATGCCCCGGCGGATCAGCCGCTTGATCAGCCCCGGGCGACGGCGGCTGAGCTGATACAGGAGCGCCATCACGGCGACGTTGCGCCAGCGCACCAGCTGGTAGGCGACCATCGCGGGCAGCCGCCGTCGCAGCCGCTCCGCCATCTCGTCGCGCCCGGGCACCGACAGCACGTAGCTCGGCGAGCGCTGGAGCATGGTGACGTGGCGGGCGGTCGCCGCCAGCGCCGGGACCAGCGTGACCGCCGTCGCGCCGCTGCCGATCACGACCACGTCCCTGTCCGCGTAGTTCAGGTCCTCCGGCCACAGCTGCGGATGGACGACCGGACCGGCGAAGCGCTCGGCACCGGGGAACTCCGGGGTGTAGCCACGGTCATACCGGTAGTACCCGGTGCACATCATCAAGAAGCCGCAGGTGAGGTGCTCCGGCTCGCCACCATCACCGGTGCTCACCTCCACCGACCACTGCGCGCGATCGGTCGACCATTCCGCGGCGACGACCCGCCGTCCCCGGCGGACCTGCTCGAGGACGCCGTAGCGCTGGGCGGTGGTCGAGATGTAACGCAGGATCGCCGGCCCGTCGGCGATCGCCTCCGCATCCTCCCAGGGTGCGAACGAGTAGCCGAGCGTGTGCATGTCAGAGTCCGAGCGGACGCCCGGGTAGCGGAACAGGTCCCAGGTGCCTCCGATCCGCTCGCGCGCCTCCAGCACGGCGTAGGACAGATCCGGGCAGCGGCGCTCGAGGTGGCAGGCGACGCCGATCCCGGAGAGCCCAGCGCCGACGATCAGGACGTCCAAGTGCTCGCCGCTCGTGGTACGCATGCGTATCACCAGCTTACCCGCCAACCGGGCCGGCTCTCGTACAGTTCACGAAGAGGAGAACGAGCGAGAACGGAGTCCTGACATGGAGACGTGGGACGCGATCACCGGTCGCCGCAACGTCCGAGAGTTCGCCGACCGGCCGCTGAGCGACGACGACCTGAACCGGATCCTGGAGGCGGGTCGCCGCGCCCCGTCGTCGCGCAACTGGCAGCCGTGGGACTTCATCGCCGTCACCGACCGCGAGCAGCTGCGCGACCTTGCTCGCGTCTGGCGCGGCGGCGGTCACATCGCCGGTTCCGCCCTGACGGTGGTCGTCGTGCTCCCGGCGTTGGAGAACCAGGCCGAGCGCGAGCGCGCCAACTACGACACCGGGCAGGCGACGATGCAGATGATGATCGCCGCTGCCGACCGGGGGATCGGCTCCGGCCACTCGGCGGTCGGCGACCAGGAGTTGGCCCGCCGGCTGCTCGGCTTCCCGGAGGACCGGTACGCCGCGATCATGATCGACTTCGGTTTCCCCGCCGACCGGCCCCTGACGCCGATCAAGCGGCCCGACCGCCGGCCATTCGAGGAGGTCGTGCACCGCGGCCGCTGGTAGCACCGGCCGCGCGCTGGAACCGCCGCCGGCGCCGCTACGATCCTCCGCCCGTGGACTACCCGGTCGAGACCTTCACCGATGCCGAGCGGACCCGGCTGAGCGCGCACGTCACCAACCTCGACCGTCCCGTCTTCGCCCTGATCAATTTGCCGGAGACGGTCAAGGGAGCGCTGTTCGCCCGGTACTCGCGGTACCCCGGAACGCTGCGCCGGCTGCTGCTGGACGAATTCGCCGGCGACCTGCCGGAGCCACCGGGTCCACCCACTCCCGGCGACGCCGAGCCGGCGTCAGGACGAGCCGCTCAGCTGTACGAGCGGATGATCCTCGGCTACGGCGACGACTCGGTGGCCCAGCTCGGCGGCGCCCACATCGCCTGCGAATGGGTCTCCAACATCCTCACCAAGATTCTCCAGCGCCCGCGTCTGGCCGCGTACCTCGAGCAGTCCACTCGGTACATCGCCTATGACGCGCCGATGCCGGGGTGGGCGGGATCCGGTTCCTACCGGTACTACCGGGACGGCGAGCTCGGCCCGCGGTACGTGGAGGCGATGGACACCCTGTTCGAGACCTACTCGGCCGCGATCCCGGCGGTGCTGGCGTGGGCGGAGACGCAGTTTCCGCGCGGCGCCGACGAGGTGCCCGCTGCCCACGCGCGGGCCCTGAAGGCCAAGGCGCTGGACCTGCTGCGGGGGCTGCTGCCGGCCGCGTCGCTCTCGCACATGGGCATCTACGCCACCGGGCAGACGTACGAGCAGCTCGTCCTTCACCTGCTCGCCCACCCGCTGCCGGAGGCCCGGAGCTACGGGACGATGATCCTGAGCGAGCTGCAGAGGGTGATGCCGAGCTTCGTGGCGCGGGTCGATCGTCCGGACCGCGGGGGCCAGTGGATCGAGTATCTCCGGTCGCGGGCACGGGCGGGCGAGCGGTGGGCACGCCGCCTGGGCCTGGACGCGGACACCGGTGCCGAGGCGGGCCCGTCGGTCCGGCTCACCCATGTGGATGGTGACGAGGAGGACCTGCTGGTGGCGCTCCTGTTCGAATCGTCGGCCACCTCCGAGGCGGCCATCCGATCCTCGCTGCAGGGGCTGGGCGAGACGGAGCGGGCGCAGCTGCTCGGCGATCTCGTCGGCGAGCGCGCCAACCGGCGCCACCGGCCGGGCCGCGGCTTCGAGGCCGTGCGCTACCGGTTTGAGATCGTCGCCGACTACGGGGCGTTCCGGGACCTCCAGCGTCACCGGATGTTGACCGTGCAGTGGCAGCCGCTCACCCCGGACCTCGGCGCCGACGTGCCGGAGCAGGTGGAGCTGGCCGGGGCCGCCGACGCCTACCGGCGGGCGCTGGACGTCTCCCGGGCCGAGTACGAGCGCCTCGCCGGGGCGGGACTGGCCAGCGCCGCTCCCTATGCGCTGTGTCTGAGCTACCGCCTGCGCTTCGTCCTGGACCTCAACGCACGCGAGGCCATGCAGCTCATCGAGCTGCGCTCCGGCCGGGAGGGACACCCCAGCTACCGCGCCGTCGCCCACGAGATGCACGCCCAGATCGCCGCGGTCCATCCGGCGATCGCGGCCACGATGTCGCACGTCGACACCGAAGCCGAGCCCCGCCTGGAGCGCATCCTCTCCGAGATGCGCACGGCAGCGCGCTCGGCCGGCCGCTAACGCAGATCCTGCCACCCGGAGTTCGCGCAGCGAACGCGCAGGCCCGTCGCCGCAGGCGATGAGCCGAACGCGCAAGCCCATCGCCGCAGGCGATGAGCCGAACTCGCTACGTCATCGCCCTGGCGATGACGCCACCTCGCGCTGACGCAGTTCGATTCTCCGGATCTTCCCGGTGAGCGTCTTGGGCAGATCCGGGACGAACTCGATCAGGCGGGGGTAGGCGTAGGCCGACAGGTGATCGCGCACGAACGCCTTGATCTCCTCACCGAGGGCTTCGCTCGGCTCGTGCCCGGTGCCGAGCACGACGAACGCCTTGACGATGTTGCCGCGTCGCTCGTCCGGAACGGCGACCGCGGCGGCCTCGGCCACCGCTGGATGCTCGAGGCACGCCGATTCCACCTCGAACGGACCGATCCGGTACCCGGCCGAGATGATCACGTCGTCGGCTCGGCCCTCGTACCAGTAGTAACCGTCCTCGTCGGTGCTCGCCGCATCCTTGGTGTGAAACCACTCCCCGCCGAACACCTCCTCCGTGTCCTCCGTGGGCCGGTTCCAGTAGCCGAGTGGATAATGCGGGTTGGACCGCGCCCTCAGGCAGATCTCACCGCGCTCGCCGGGACCGACCGGCCGTTCGTCCTCGTCCAGGATGGCCACCTCCCACCCGGGCATCGGCCTGCCCATCGAACCCTCGCGCACCTCCATGAACGGGAAGTTGGCGCACAGGGGGTACGACTCGGTCAGACCGTAGAAGTCGAGCACGGTGACCCCGTACTGTTCGCGGACCCACCGGATGGCCTCGGGGTTCAGCGGCTCGCCGGCGGAGCAGACGATCCGGAACTTCTGGGGATACCGGGTGCCCGCATCCGCGATCGACATCATCGACCGGATCGCGGTCGGCGTGCCGAACACGTTCGGCACCTCGTGACGGGAGAGGAAGTCCAGCTGCTTGGCCGGATCGAAGCCGCCCTCGCGCTGGTAGACGGCCTGGACGGCTCCGTAGCGCCAGGGGCCCAGCAGCGGCGCGATCCCCGCCGCCCAGGCCCATTCGCCCATCCCGTGGAAGAGCTCCCCGTCCTGCACGTCATGGCAATAGACGAACTCTTCATGGGCGAGGATGTAGCGGTGGGCGTGGAGGATCCCCTTCGCCAGTCCCGTCGTTCCGGAGGAGTAGTACAGCTGGGCGGGGTCCTCGGCGGCCGTGTCGACGGTCTGAAACGAGGTCGAGCCGCCGGCGAGCAGCTCGTCGTCGAGGATGAGCACGTGCTCCACGAGCGAGCGCTCCATCCGGCCGGCGTTCGCCTGGTTGGTCACCAGCACCTTGGCCTGCGAATCGGTCAGCCGGTGACGGATCCCGTCGTCGCCGTAGAGCACCGACATCGAGAGCAGGATCGCGCCGACCTTCCAGGTTCCAAAGAACGCGGCCGCCGTCTCCGGAGTCGGCGGCAGCAGCATGGCCACCCGGTCCCCGCGGCCGACCCCGTGGGCGATCAGCACGTTGGCGAAGCGATTGGCCGTGTCCTGCAGCTCGCCCCACGTCAGCCGGCGAACGTTGCCCGCGTGATCCTCGTGGATCATCGCCAGCTTCTCCCGCGGATGGCGGTCGCAGACGTCCGCGGCGATGTTGTAGCGCGGAGGAACCGTCCAGCGGTGCTCGGCGCAGGCCTGTTCGTATGAGGTGATGGAGCTCATAGGGCCATCATTACCGATGTGCCCGCGCTTGTGGGGTGGGTATTTCCGGTTGTCATCGGCGGCTCGCCGTCCGGACCCGGCCGCCGTCCGGGACAGGCAATGAGTGGTCCGCGTCCGTCCAGCGGTTAGGCTTAACCCGCTCGATGAACCTGGCACTTGGTGTGTTGGCGGGGATCGTGGTGGCGTCGGTGCTGATCATGGCCTGGCGGGTGACGCGGGCGGCGAGGGCCGACCGGACGCCGGAGGCGCTGGGCATGCAGTCGGCGCTATCTGCCGCGACGGCGACGCTCCCGCACCTCCGCCGCGGCCTGAGCATGACCACGGCCGCCCGCGCGGTCCCCCATCTCCAGACGCTCACCGGTGCCGCCGCCATCGCGCTCGCCGACACGCGCTCGGTGCTGGCGATCGAGGGAGAGGGACGCGAGCAGGTGCGGCCGGGAGACCTGCTGTCCCGCCTGTTGGAGCGCACCCCGGACGACGAGATGCAGATCGTGCCGCGGCTGATCTCCTCGGACCCCAGCTGCCCGCTGCGGGCGGCGGTGCTCGCCCCCCTGTCGGTCCAGGGCAGGCGCGCCGGAACGCTGATCGCCTTCTACCGGAACGTCGGCCGGCCGAGCAGCAACGAGCTGCGCGTGGTGGCGCAGGCGGCGAGCCTCGTCTCGGCCCAGATCGAGCTCTCGGTTCTGCCTGAGCAGGAGGAGCGTCTCGCGCAGGCCGAGTTGCGGGCGCTGCGCGCGCAGATCTCCCCGCACTTCATCTACAACGCGCTCGCTGCGGTGGCCGGCAACATCCACAACCGCCCGGAGGAGGCCCGTGAGCTGCTGATCGACTTCGCCGAATTCACGCGCTACCTGTTCCGCGACGGACGCTCATATGTGACACTCGGCGAGGAACTGGAGCACGTCGAGCGCTATCTGCGCCTCGAACAGGCCCGCTTCCACGACCTGCACGTGACGATCGAGATCCCGCCGGAGACCACAGAGGCGGTGGTCCCGGCCATGTCGGTCCAGCCGCTGGTCGAGAACGCGGTCCGTCACGGGGTCGAGCAGCGGGCCGGCACCGGTCGCGTCCGGATCGAAGCCCGGGTGGCGGACGCGGACGTCGAGCTGCGCGTCTGCGACGACGGCCGGGGAATGGAGCCGGAGCGGGTGCCGGCGGTGCTGGCCGGCACCGGAGGCGGAATCGGCCTCTCCAACGTCGACGCACGTCTACGGGCGACCTTCGGCGAGCGCTACGCCTTGCAGGTCGAGTCCGCGGTGGGGGTGGGGACGACGGTGATCATGACCGTTCCGAATCTGGCCGGCGGCCACCTGCCTGCGACCGCCTCCGGAGGACCGGCCTCGAGCCACACGCCGGCCGCGGGCCGGACCCCCGCCTCCAGCCGTCAGGACGCCCAGCCCCCGCCCGCCTTGGCCGGAGGGCTTGACGGGTGAGCGGCGACCAGCTGACGATCCTCGCCGTCGACGACGAGCGCACCCAGCTCGAGGACCTGGCGCGGATGCTGCGCAACTCGCCGGTCGTCCGCGAGGTCGAGTGCGCCTACGACGGCCACGAGGCGCTGCTGAAGGCTTCGGCTCAGGCCTACGACGCGATCTTCCTCGACGTGCGGATGCCGGACCTCGACGGGCTCGAGCTCGGCCGGGTGCTGCGCCGGTTCGCCTCGCCTCCCCAACTCGTGTTCGTCAGCGCCTACGACAGTGCGGCCGTCGACGCGTTCGAGCTGCACGCACTCGACTACCTGCGCAAGCCGGTGGGGCGGCGGCGGGTCGAGGAGGCGATCGCTCGCGTGCTGGCGGCGGTCGAGACCACCCCGGCGGCCGGCGAGCCCCCCGGGGGGGCGCGGGCCCCGGCCGGCTCTGACGATCACGAGATGATCGCCGTGGCCAACCTGCACGGCGGAGCGACCCGGCTGCTGGCGCGCAGCGCGATTCTCTACGTCCAGTCCTACGGCGACTTCGTCCGGATCGTCACCGCCGACGGGCGGTACCTGCTGCGCTCGACGCTGGCCGACATCGAGCGGCGATGGGCCCCCTTCGGCTTCGTCCGCGTCCACCGTCAGTACGTGGCGAATCTGCGCAACGCCGTCGAGCTGCGGCCGATGCTGAGCGGAACCGCTGAGCTGACTTTCGGCGGAGATCAGACGGTCCCGGTGGCCCGCCGGCACGCCACCGAGCTGGGGCGGCGGCTCAGCGTATGAGGGGCAATCGCGCGGGGCACGATGGCCCGGGGGAACGCCGGCGCGATTCCCCCGGGTAACGTGCTCTAGTTTTCGGCGGCCTGCTCCTCCTTGATCTTCCCCTCCAGCTGCGACATCACGTCCGGATCGCGCAGCGTGGTCACGTCGCCCACGGCTCGTCCCTCGGCGACGTCGCGCAGCAGCCGACGCATGATCTTGCCGCTGCGCGTCTTGGGCAGGTCGTCGGCCCAGATGATCCGCTTGGGCCGCGCGAACTTGCCGATCCGCTCGGCGACTCGGAGTCGGATCTCCTCGACCAGCTCATCCGAGCCCTCGAGATCACCCTCGAGCGTCACGAAGGCGCAGATCGCCTGTCCGCTGTCCTCGTCGGCCTGCCCGATCACCGCCGATTCGGCCACCTTGCCGTGCGAGACGATCGCTGATTCGACCTCCGCGGTCGACAGCCGATGGCCGGACACGTTGACGACGTCGTCGATCCGCCCGATGATCCAGAAGTAGCCATCCTTGTCCTTGCGTGCGGCGTCACCGACCACGTAGGTCTCCCGGCCGAACTTGGAGAAGTAGGTCTCGACGAACCGGTCCTCCTCCTTGTACAGCGAGCGCAACATCGACGGCCACGGTCGCTGGAGAACCAGCAGCCCCTGACCCTCGTCGACCGGCTTGCCCTCGCGCTCGTCGACCACGTCCGCCTTGACCCCCGGGAATGGACGCGTCGCCGACCCGGGCTTGGTGGGCACGATTCCGGGCAGCGGCGTGATCATGATCGCGCCGGTCTCGGTCTGCCACCAGGTGTCGACGACGGGGCAGCGCTCGCCGCCGATGACCTTGTAGTACCAGAGCCACGCCTTGGGGTTGATCGGTTCTCCGACGCTGCCGAGCAGGCGCAGCTTGCTCAGGTCGTGCTTGCGCACGTGCTCGACGCCCCACTTCATGCATGCCCGGATCGCCGTGGGCGAGGTGTAGAACAGCGTGACGCCGTAGCGCTCGCACAGCTCCCACCAGATGCCCTTGTGCGGGTAGTCCGGAGCGCCCTCCCACATCACCGACGTGGCGCCGTTGAGCAGCGGGCCGTAGACGATGTAGGAGTGGCCGGTGACCCAGCCGACATCGGCCGAGCACCAGTACACGTCCTCGTCAGGCTTGTGGTCGAACACGTACCGGTGGGTCGCAGCGACACCGGTGAGGTAGCCGCCGGTGGTGTGCAGGATCCCCTTGGGCTTGCCCGTCGAGCCGCTGGTGTACAGGATGTACAGCGGATGCTCGGCATCGAGCTCCTCCGCCGGGCATTCGGGATCGGCGCGTTCGCAGATCTCGTGGTACCAGACGTCGCGCCCATCCTGCATCTCGCATTCGGCGTCGGTCGACTTGACCACGATGATGTGCTCCAGCGATTTGACGTCTCCCATCACCTTGTCGACCTGCGGCTTGATAGGGGCGGTCTTGCCCTTGCGGCGCGCGCCGTCGACGGTGATCAGCGCCTTGGCCTCGGAGAACTCCATCCGCTCCTTGACCGAGTCGGCCGAGAAGCCCCCAAAGACGACGTTGTGCAGCGCCCCGATCCGTGCGCAGGCCAGCATCGCGACGGCGACCTCGGGGATCATCGGCAGGTAGATCCCCACCACGTCGCCCTTCTTGATCCCCAGGTCCTTGAGCGCGTTGGCGAAGCGCTGGACGTCGCGGTGCAGGTCGCCGTAGGTGACGTCGCGGGTCTCGCCCTCCTCGCCGTGCCAGTGGAAGGCGACCTTGTCGCCCTTCCCCGCTTCGACATGACGGTCGATGCAGTTGTAGGAGGCGTTGATCTTGCCGTCCTCGAACCACTTGTAGAACGGCGGGTCGGAGTCGTTGAGGTCCTTGGTGGGCTCCGTGAACCAGTGCAGCTCCTTCGCCTGCTTCATCCACCATCCTTTCCAGTCCGCCTCGGCCTCGTCGTAGACGGCGGGGTCATTCAGCAGCGCGTGCTCGCGAAAGGACTCGGGCGGATCGAACTTCTCGATCTCCAGCATCTCATCGAGTTGCTGTTCAAGCGTCCGGTCTCCCACCTCAGATGCCGTGTCTGCCATTGCAAGCTCTCCCTCTTGTACGAACTATGGCTTTCGCATCCAGGTCAGCCGCGAGCGCCGGCAGGTCTGCCGGCGCTCGTGCTGGCCGCGGATGCGCGGCTGTGTCTTGGTAGTTGTACCCCACCACGTGAGAATGGTGGGGACGTTT
>DASZMU010000085.1:0-51302 GCA_035551695.1 Solirubrobacteraceae bacterium | reverse complement strand
CCACGCGAGACGATCAGGTGAAAGACGCGGTTGGCCTTCACCGCCCCTCACCGCCCCCGGGCCATGCCCTCCAGCAGTGCGGTGGTGGCTCGCTCCAGCGCATCCGGACCGGAGGACAGCTGGTCGCCGACGTCGATGGCCGGCAGCGCGCGCACCCCCGCCTCCAGCGCGCGGTCGCCCGCCCGCCGCAGCGTGGCGGCGACCGATCGCATCCCCACAGCAGCGAGGACCGAGCGCGGATGCATCTCGGCGGCTGCGGCGGCGATCAGCACCGTCGCCTCATCACCGAGGTCACGGCCGCCGGCGAACGCCTGGCGGAAGGCGGCCAGCGAGAACCCCACCGTTCGGCCGCCGCTCTTTGCAAACGTCGCGGCCAGCATGGCCAGCCGGGTGTTGGGAGGCCAGCGACTGGGAAGGCGCAGAGGCTGAAGCCGGTGCTCTGCGACCGCCGCGCCGAGCGCGTCGGCGTCGAGCTCCGGGGCCGTCCAGCCGAGCTGAGCGCCGTGGACGGGCTGCCATTCGGCCAGCTCCGGAAGCTCGGAGAGGATGCGCTCGGCCACGACATACGACCACGGGTCGCCGAGGTCGTAGTAGAACGTCGGTTGTCCGGTCGCGGCAGTCACCGCACTCTGGCGTCAGCCGTGGATCAGCCAGCCGTCGGCCGCGCGTGCGGCCTCCATGACGGCTTCCGACATCGTCGGGTGACCGTGGACGAGCCGCGCCACCTCCGGATAGCCACCCTCCAAGGCGCGCGCGTTGACCAGTTCCTGGATCAGCTCGGTCGCCTTGGCCCCGACGATGTGGCCGCCGAGCATTTCGCCGTACCGCGTCTCGCCGACGATCTTGACCAGCCCGTTGCGATCGCCGTAGACCGTTCCGGCGCCGACCGCGCCGTAGGGAACCTTGCCGACGACGACGTCGTAGCCCTGCTCACGCGCCTGCGCCTCCGTGAGACCGAAGCTGGCGACATTCGGCGTACAGAACGTCGCCCGCGGCACGTCGATGTACTCGATCGGATGGGTGGCCATGCCGGCGGCATCCTCGACGGCGATCACGCCCTCGTCCGAGGCCTTGTGCGCCAGCGCCGGCCCGGGCACCAAATCGCCGATCGCGTAGATGCCCTCGACGCGCGTTCGCATCGCGCCGTCGACCTCGATCAGGCCACCTTCACCGAGCTTCACCCCGGCCGCGTCGAGTCCGAGGCCGTCGACGTCCGGGCCGCGGCCGGCCGCTATCACCAGCCAGTCAGCCTCGCCGGACTGACCGCCGTAGCTGAACGCGACGTTCGTGTCGCCCGACGTGATGTCCTTGACCAGCGTGTTGGTGTGGATCGTCATGCCCTGCCGCTTGAGCCCCCGCTCGGCGATGCGGGAGATGTCGGCATCCTCGGTCGGCAGCACGCGGTCGAGCGCCTCGAAGAGGAGCACCTCGACCCCCAGGCGCGCGTACGCGGACGCAATCTCGCTGCCGGACGCGCCGGCGCCGACGACCGCCATCGACCTCGGCAGCTCCTCGAGCGCCCAGGCCTCCTCAGTGCCGATCACGCGCCCTCCGAACTGAGCTCCCGGGATCGGACGCTTGACCGAGCCAGTCGCGAGCACGATCGTCCCGGCGGTGAGCTCCTGCCCACCGGCCACGACGACGCCGCCGCCCTTCAGCGTGCCTTCGGCCTCGATCAGGTCGATCTTGTTCTTCTTGAACAGGCCGGCGACGCCACCGGTCAGCGTCGTGATCACCTTCTGCCGTCGCGCTGAGACGCCGGAGTAGTCGACCTTTGGCTCCGAGACCGAGATGCCGAACTCCCCAGCCTCGCGGATCTCGGTGAGGACGTCGGCGACGCGCAGGACGGCCTTGGCCGGGATGCAGGCGTAGTTGAGGCAGCGCCCACCCACACGGTCCTTCTCGACCACGGCCGTCTTCATCCCCAGCTGGGCAGCGCGGATCGCCGCGACGTAGCCGCCGGGGCCGGAGCCGATGACGATGCAGTCGTAGGTGGAGTCGGCCATCGGTCGTTGAGCCTAGCGTCCAGCGCGCGCGTGAGGGGCCCGGGTGTCAGGGGCCCGGGCGCGTGGGCATCTGGATCCGGCTGAGGACACGCACGAGCTTGAAGAACAGGTAGCCCGCGCCGGCGATGATCAGGAGCGCGACCACCACACCGAGCAGGTTGCTGGCCTCGATCAGCAGCAGGGCGAAGATCGTCACGATGATCGCCAGCAGCGCCATGAAGCCGAGCACCGCGCCGTACCACATCCGCCACAGCCCCATCGCGCAGGCGAGCATGACAGCGGAGAAGACGACGATCCCGCTGGCGGCCGGACGGCTGCCGCCGATCTTGACTCCCGCGATGTACGCGATCAGATTCGCCAGCGCCAGTCCCGCGGCGACGAGCGCGGAGATGAGGATCACCGGCGGGCGCTCGCCCGGCGCGAGCGGCTGGAGCCGCGCCCGCGCCTCGGCGTCGCGCCGCTGCGAGCGACTCAGTTCCTCGCGGGTCGGGGCGAACCATTGGTTGGGTGGCCCGGCGTGGGGGGCCTGAGACGGGGCGGCCGTGCGCTGGGGTGCTGCCGGTCGCTTGCCGGAGCTGCCGCGCCGGCCTCGCTTGCGGCTAACGCGCTGTGCCAACGCCTAGCTCGCTGTCGATGGCCGAGCGGAGGTCGCGCGCTGCCTGCTCGGGGTCGTTGGCCTCGGTCAGTGCTCGGACGACGGCGATCCGGCGCCCGCCCGCGGCCCGCACCGAGGCGGCGTTGTCGCCGTTGACGCCGCCGATCGCAAAGAACGGCGTCGCCGCATGAGCCGCCGCGTAGCGGACGAGCTCCAGCCCCACCGCGGGCCGGCCCGGCTTGGTCGGAGTCGCCCGGACCGGGCCGACGCCGATGTAGTCGATGTCCGGGTCGCGGGCCGCGGCATCGATCTGCTCAGGCGTATGGGTCGACAGGCCGACGATCCGCGTCACGCCGACGAGTCGCCGGGCGTCGGCGACCGGAACGTCGTCCTGGCCGACATGAACACCGTCGGCGCCGGTCGCCTGGACGAGGTCAGGACGGTCGTTGAGGATCAGCACGACGCCGTTCGCCGAGCACACCGCGGAGAAGCGGCGTCCGGCGGCCACGATCTCCTCGTCCGACGCCGATTTCATGCGCAGCTCGACGATCTCGACGCCGCCTCGGATCGCGCGCTCGAGAAAGTGGTCGGAGAGGGCGTCGCAGACGAGATAGAGCCGCGCGTCCGCGAGGGCCTGCCGGGGTTCGTTCACACACAGAGTCTGGCAGGCACGCATGGATCCGGCGCTGGACTGACGGTCCGGGACGTCGTACTACGATGACCGGGTACGGGAGCCCCACCCCAGGGCTGAGAGGGCGGTTACCGATCCGCCGACCGTCAGGACCTGACCGGGTAATGCCGGAGCAGGGAGGTTCATTGTCCGAGCACAGAGCAGCAGCAGATGTCGCCGTCATCGGCGGCGGGGCGATTGGCCTGTCGATCGCCTGGCGGGCAGCTGCCCGGGGCGTGGACGTCATCGTCCTCGAGCGCGGGCGCGCCGGCGCGGGCACATCGCACTACGCCGCCGGAATGCTGGCTCCGATCGCCGAGGTCACCCCGGGCGAGGAGCCGCTGCTGGAGCTGGGGCTTCGGAGTGCCCGGCTGTACCCGGCGTTCGTCGACGAGCTGCTGACGGCCGCCGGCGTCGACACGGTCGGATACACGACGTCCGGCACGCTGCTCGTGGCCCGCGACGCGGACGAGGCTGAGGCGCTGGAGCGCGAGCTGGAGCTCCGCCGGCGATTCGGCCTCGAGGTGGAGCGCCTTCGTCCCAGCGAGGCGCGCCGTCGCGAGCCCGGGCTGGCACCCGCGCTGCGACTTGCGCTCGACGTCCCCTCCGACCATGCCGTCGACCCGCGCGCTCTGGTCGGGGCCCTCGTCCGCGCTGTGCGCGCCTGCGGAGGCGAGGTGCGGGAGAACGCCGCCGTGGCCGCCGTCGAGCACCACGATGAGCGCGTCACCGGTGTCCGGCTGGCCGACGGCTCCCGCGTCCGCGTCCGTGACGTCGTCGTCGCCGCCGGCGTGTGGTCACCCCAGATCGCGGGCGTCACGGTCTCCGAACCGGTCCCGTTACGGCCGGTCAAGGGTCAGATCATGCGCCTGCACGACCCGGCTGGGCCCGGCTTGCTCCAGCGGGTCATCCGGATGGGCAGCTCGTACATCACCCCTCGGGGCGACGGCCGCTACGTGATCGGTGCGACCTCGGAGGAACGCGGATTCGACACCACGGTCACGGCCGGAGCTGCGTTCGAGCTTCTGCGCGACGCCTCAGAGCTCGTGCCGGGGATCTCGGAGCTCGTGCTCGATGAGTTCTCGGCCGGCCTGCGCCCTGCCACCCCGGACAACCTTCCGGCGATCGGCCTCGGTGAGATAGGCGGGGTGCACTGGGCGGTCGGCCACCGTCGCGGCGGCATCCTCCTGGCGCCCGTCACCGCCGAGCTGATCGTCGGATCGCTGCTCGAGGATGTGGACCCGGCCGCCCCGGAGGCGGCTGCCTTCGCCCCGGGACGTTTCTCCGCGACGCCGGCAGAGAGGTGAGCGATGGACGTGATCGTCAACGGCGAAGCCCGTCCCCTCCACACCGGCGCTACCGTCGCCAGCGTGATCGAGATGCTCGACGTCGCCCCTGGGGCACGTGGCGTGGCCGTCGCCGTCGACGGCGTCGTCGTGGCCCGCTCCCGCTGGACTGAAACCGAACTGCGCGACGGCTCCCGGGTGGAGGTCGTCGCGGCCATCCAGGGAGGATGAACCCCATGCCAGACCCTCTACGCATCGCCGATCGCGAGCTGCACTCGCGCCTCATCCTCGGCAGCGGCGGGTTCGCCAATCATGAGCTCCTGGCGGAGGCGTGCCGCGAGGCCGAGGTGGAGGTGTGCACGGTCGCGCTCCGCCGCCTCGACCCCAGTGCACACGGATCGATCCTCGATGTGCTGGCCGCGACCGGGGTCGAGGTCCTGCCCAACACAGCCGGCTGTTTCACCGCCCGCGACGCCGTCACGACAGCCCAGCTGGCACGCGAGGCCTTTCAGACCGACTGGATCAAGCTGGAGGTGATCGGCGATGACCGAACGCTGCTGCCGGATGCCGTGGAGCTGATCGCCGCCGCCGAAGAGCTCGTCGACGACGGCTTCACCGTCCTGCCGTACACGACCGACGACCCGGTGCTGGCTCGCCGGTTGGAGGACATCGGCTGCGCCGCAGTCATGCCGTTGGGGTCGCCGATCGGCAGCGGGATGGGGATCTGCAACCCGTACAACCTCTCGATCATCATCGAGCGGGCCCGGGTGCCGGTGATCCTGGACGCCGGCGTCGGCACCGCCTCCGACGCCGCGCTGGCCATGGAATTGGGCTGCGACGCCGTGCTGTGCGCGAGCGCCATCTCCCGCGCCCATGATCCCGTCGCGATGGCGCGCGCGGTGCGGCTCGGGGTGCAAGCGGGTCGCCTGGCGCAGAGCGCCGGGCGCATCCCCCGCCGCCGGTACGCCCAGGCGTCGACGCCTCAGCAGGGCATCCCGGCCTTCGGCGTCCCGGGCGTTGCGCAGTGAACGCCGACGCGTTGATCGACGGCTGGCAGGATGCCTGGACGGTCAAGGATCCGGGGCGCTTTGCCGACGTGTGCGCCTCCGGGATCCAGTACGAGGATCCGCTCACCGGACAGCCGCTGAACGGGATCTCGGCTCTGGCGGCGCACGCTGAGCGCCTGTGGGCCGGGTTTCCCGATGCACGGCTGGAGCGCACCGGTGAACGGCTGTACAACGAGCGCTTCGTCGCCGCGCCCTGCAAGGCCCTCGGTACTCATCGCGCGCCGTTGGAGGGCTTGCCGGCGACCAACCGGTTCGTCGTCGTGCACTGCGTCTTCTACTGCGAGCTGCAGCACGAGCTGCTGCTCCGCGTTCGCGCGTTCTTCGACGTCTACGACGCGGCCACGCAGCTCGGCGTGCTCCCGGCACGCGGCACGCTTGGCGAAAAGGCGCTCCTGATGCTGCGCGGCTTCGGGCTGCGCAGCGCGCGCAACGGCTGAAAGCGTGTCGCCGGCGTTCAGCGTGCCGCGGCCGCCGCCGCGGCCAGGCCCTGCCGGGCCGCCGGACGCAGTCGCCGGGCCAGCCTCCATCGCGCGCCTGAGAACGTGAGATTCGCGACCGTGGCAAAGCCGCTCTCATCGGCACGGAGCGCGAGCAACAGGTGGGCGATCCGGTCCGACAGGGGCAGCTCGTCGCCGGTCGCCCGTACGCAGTAGCACTGGACGCGCCGGCCCCCGGGCCTGATGAGCAGCGCCCCGGCCGGACCCACCAGCCACACGCCGAGCCGGCCCCGCTCCAGGGCCAGCCCGGTGCGGCTCAGCAGCTCACGGGCGTCGTGTCCGACGAGATCGGCCAGCAGTCCCAGGGCCCGTCGCTCGGCGGCTTCGCCGGAGCCGGCGCTGTGGGCCCCCCGCGGGATCCGGAGCACGCTCGCTCCGCGCGCCGCGTACAGCTCCGGCAGTACCCAGGCGAACCCCAGCGCGGCAACCGCGACCGGGATCATGATCGCGTTCAGCAGCGGCAGCGCTATCGCCGTCAATACGAACGGCACCTCGTGGCCCACCGTGCTGAGCGTCCACAGACGGTCGGCACGGCCCAATGCGCTCTCGTCGATGCGCCGGCGCCACGGGACCCCGGCGAGCTCCGGAAGCTCACGGGCGAGCGGCAGCGGCGAGCCGCTGCCGACGGGCGGCGCCGAGTTCAGCAACCGCCGGCGATCGGCCGGCGCAGAATGACGAGCTCGGCGTCAGGCGGGAGCTCCCGTACCGCCGTGGCCTCGCCGCCTGCCCCGCTGGCGACGGCAAGGTATCCCCGGTCGAGTTCGGCTGACAGAGCCGCGCGCGCCACATCGGTGGCAGCGGGATCCTCGTGGCTCCATTCCGCCAGGACGGTGTGTCCAGTCTGGTCGAGACGAATCAATCGCGACATTGCGGACCTCCAGAGGACGTGGTCGATGCATGATACGGCGACCGACATACACTGCTGCACTTGCCCCGCCACTTCCTCACCGGTGAAGAACTGAGCGCAGACGAGCTCGAGCGTCTGCTCGACCGAGCCGAGGCACTCAAAGCCGATCCGTTGAGCTCCGACGCACTCCACCGGAGATCGGTGGCTCTCATCTTCCAGGCGGCCTCCACCCGCACGCGCACGTCCTTCGAGACCGGGATCGCCGAGCTCGGTGGCCACCCGATGGTCCTGCGCACTGATGAGCTGCAGCTGAGCCGGGGCGAGTCCATTCGTGACACCGCCTATGTGCTGTCCCGGCACGTGGCGGCGATAGGGATCCGGACGGGACCGGATGAGCAGGTGGAGGAGTTCGCGCGCCACGCGACCGTGCCGGTCATCAACATGCTGACCGCCGGACACCATCCGTGTCAGGCGCTTGCCGACCTGCTCACGCTGCGTGAGACGTTCGGGAGGCTGCAGGGTCTGACGTTGGCGTATGTCGGTGACGGCAACAACGTCGCTCGGTCACTGGCGATCGTCGGCGGACTGGCGGGAGTGCACGTGCGCGTCGCCTCTCCGGAGGGCTATCAGCTCGAACCCATGCCCGGCGTCATGGTCACCGCCGATCCCCAGCGTGCAGTCGAGGGCGCGGACGCGGTGTACACCGACGTGTGGGTGAGCATGAGCGATGACCCGGCTTCGGCCGACGCGCGCCGTCAGGCGCTGGCGCCGTATCGCATCGACGGTGCCCTGCTCGACCGCGCCGCGCCGCACGCCATCGCACTGCACTGCCTGCCTGCACATCCAGGTGACGAGATCACCTCCGAGGTTCTCTACGGGGACCGCCAGCGCATCTGGGATCAGGCCGAGAACCGCCGCCACGCGCAGAAGGCCCTGCTCGAACTGCTCGTGGGCTGAGCCTGGCTGAGGGCAAATGTGCGCAGGCCGCGCACCACGCGCGCCGTTGGGGTAGGCTCGCGCCACGCGCCCAGCCAATCAGGAGCTCTTAGCCATGCCACCCGCCAAGCGTTCGCCGTCCACCGGTTCACGTTCATCATCATCGAAGTCCTCAGCCAAGCGAACGAGTTCATCCACCCGTGGCAACGGCGCGCAGCGCACGCAGGCCGCGGCACGCACCGGTGCCAAGTCGACGGCCACCAGCGCAGGCAAGGCCGCCGGACGCACATCGACACAGGCGAAGTCCGGCGCCACGAGGACGCGTAACACCGCGCAATCCGGCGCCGCCAAGACCACACGCTCGGCCCGCACCACACGGGCGGCGGCTGCCACCACTGCCAAGACGGCCGGCTCCGCCGCGGCCGACACCGCGAAGGCAGCGCGTTCCGGCGCCAGGGGTACAGCCTCGGCCGCCGGCGCCGGCGCCACGAACCTCAAGTCGACGGCGAAGTCGGCGACGACGCGCACGCGCCGGGCGAGTGGCTCGGACAACATCGTCTCCGTCGCCGAGCAACTGGCGCACGGCGTCACCCATCCGCGCGACCTCGTGATGCTGACGCGCGAGCGCATTCAGGAGACGCTTGACGACGCGGCATCACGTGGACGAGTGACCCGCAAGGACGCCAACGATCTGGTGGCCGAACTCGTTCGGCGTGGTCGCGCCGAGCGCGACGATTTTCGCGGAGAGCTCGAGACGCTGCTGGGGCGCGGGCGCGGCCAGCTTGAGTCGGCGAGCCGGCGCGCACGCGGCTCCGAGCCGGTCGACCGCGTCGTTCGCAGCGCCGACCGCGCCCGGCGCAGCGTCGGTGTCGGCCCCTCGTTCCCCATCCTCGGCTATGACGACCTCAACGTCTCGCAGGTCCGAAGCCGCCTCAAGGAGCTCAAGCGGCCCGAGTTGCGCAAGGTCCTGAACTACGAGCGCAAGCACGCCAACCGCAAGTCGGTCGTCGGCGCGATCGAGAAGTCACTGAGCTAGTGGCGGCTGCGCGCACCCGCGCGCGGCTGTCGGCAGATGAGTCAGACGGGGTGGCACCTAGGGTAGGCGAGGCCTCATCCGGTGGGGCGGATCCGGCGGCGTGCTAGTTCTGTAGGGAGATGTCGACCACTCCCACCACCCAGGCGCGTCCCCAGCGCGGCGACGAGCTCGAGCTCACGATCGATGCGCTCGCGTTCGGCGGCGCCGGCGTGGCGCGAACCGAGGGCTACGTCGTATTCGTCACCGGGGCGCTTCCCGGCGACCGCGTCCGCGCGGTGATCACCAAGCGCAAGCGGGCCTACGCCGAGGCCCGCACCATCGAGATCCTGGTGCCGAGCCCGGACCGGATCGCCCCGGTCGCCACCCACCCCGGAGCGCCGTGGCAGGTGCTCGCCTACGACCGGCAGCTGGAGGTCAAGCAGTCGCAGGTGGAGGAGGCGCTGCGGCGCATCGGCAAGCTCGACGGGTTCGCCCTGGAGCCGATCATCCCGGCGGTGTCCCAGTGGCGCTACCGCAACAAGCTCGAGTACTCGTTTGGCACCGATGACACGGGCAGGGTCGTGTGCGGCTTTCACGCACCCGGCCGGTGGGACGAGATCGTCGCCATCGATGACTGCCTTCTCGGATCTGAGCGTGCCAACGCCGCCCGCGAGCAGATTGTCAGCTGGTGCCGGGAGCAGCAGCTCAGCGTGTACGACCGCCGGAGCGGAGAGGGCGTGCTGCGCAACCTGGTGGTGCGTGAGGGGCGACGCACCGGAGCGATCCAGGCGCGTCTGGTGACGAGCAACACGCCGCTTGACACCGACTCACTCTCCAGGGCCGGCGCAGGGCTCGACGGTCTGCTGTGGACCCGGCAGCCGAGCGTCGCGGAGACGACACAGGGCGGAGTGACGGAGCTGCTCGCGGGCGCTGACCGCTTTGAGGAGCAGCTGGGTGGAATGCGCTTCGAGATCTCCGCCGAGGCGTTCTTTCAGACCAATACCGAGATGGCCGAGCGCCTGTACGAGCTGGCCGTCGACTACGCCCAACCGAGCGGCTTCGAACGCCTCTACGACCTGTATTGCGGAATCGGCACCATCGGGCTGCTCATGTCGCCCCGGGTGGCCGAGCTGTGGGGGCTCGAGCTCGTTCCCGAGGCAATCGCCGACGCCATCGCCAATGCCCGCGCCAACGAGATCGACAACGCGCACTTCTTCGCCGGCGACGTGCGGCTGGCGCTGCGCGAGCTCGTCGAGCGGGCCGGGCGGCCGGACGTGCTGGTCCTCGACCCACCCCGGGCCGGCCTCTCGCAGAAGGTGGTGCGGCGGATCATCGAGGCCTCGCCGTCGCGGATCGTCTACGTGTCCTGCAACCCCACCACGCTGGCCCCGAACGCCGCCCAGCTCGTCGAAGCCGGCTACGAGCTCGTGCGCGTGCGACCTGTCGACATGTTTCCACAGACGCCTCACATCGAGTGCGTGGCCGAGCTGGCGCGGCGCAGGTAGGCAGCCGCCGCCCGCTCGCGACGCACGACGAGAAAGGAACCCCATGGAATACCGACAGCTCGGGAGCTCCGGATTGATGGTCTCGGCACTGACGCTCGGAACGATGACGTTCGGCGGGCGCGGCGTGTTTCAGAAGGTCGGCAACACCGACCTGCAGGGAGCACGACGCCAGATCGACATGTGCCTCGACGCGGGCGTCAACCTGATCGACACCGCCGACGTGTACTCCGCCGGCGGCTCCGAGGAGATCGTCGGCGACGCACTGGAGGGCAAGCGCGACGATGTCCTCCTCGCCACCAAGGTGCGCTTTCGCATGGGCGACGGACCGAACATGGCGGGGCTCTCGCGCCATCATGTGATCTCCGGCTGCGAGGCGAGCCTCCGCCGGCTGCGCACGGATCACATCGACATCTATCAGGTGCACGAATGGGATGGGCTGACACCACTGGAGGAGACGCTCGGCGCCCTCCAGTACCTGGTGGACACCGGCAAGGTGCGCTACGTCGGCGTCTCCAACTACGCTGCGTGGCAGCTGATGAAGGCGCTCGGCACCGCCGCGCGTGACCACCTCCCGCGCTTTGTCAGCCAACAGATCTACTACTCCCTGCAGGAGCGTTCCGCCGAGTACGAGCTGATCCCGCTGGCGATCGACCAGGGCCTGGGCACGCTCGTGTGGAGCCCCCTGGCCGGCGGCCTCTTGTCCGGCAAGTACCGCCGTGACCAGGCGCCGTCCGAGGGATCCCGCCACCTGTCGGACTGGAACGAGCCGCCGATCTACGACGAGGACGGTCTGTACGACACCATCGATGTCCTCGTCGAGATCGCCGACGGCCATGGCGTGTCGGCGGCCCAGGTCGCGCTGGCCTGGCTCCTGGACCGTCCCAGCATCAGCTCGATCGTCATCGGCGCGCGCACCGACAAGCAACTGGCCGACAACCTCAAGGCCGCCGACCTCGAGCTGTCACAGGCGGATCGAGACCGCCTGGAGCAGGTCAGCCGCCCACCGCTCATCTATCCGTACTGGCACCAGCGCAAGACGGCATCAGATCGGCTCGGCCCGGCTGACCTCGCGCTGCTGGGGCCATACCTGAGCTAGTCCGCTGCCACCCCGCGCGGTCGATGACAGTGGCGATGTCGCCCAGGTATTCGCCGGACGAGACGGCGCAAAAACGGCGCATCGAAGGAGAGCACGGCGGAGGCCGCACCCTCACCAGCCGTCCGTGGGCCGCTGCACTGGCTTTCAGCGTGCGATCCGTGCCAGCGGGTCCGGGAGGTTTGGGGGATTACGCGTGTATAGGACACGTGAGCCCCCAAACCTCTGGGCAGGCTGACATGTGACCGCGCCCCACGGCCGGGATCCCGTGCCCGGCGCCATCCATGCACGGCGTACCGCGCCGCCCGCCAGGCCCGACCAGGCCCCATCCCGGGCGTGCCGTCAGCCCCGGTGAGTCGTGTCGGCCCGCCTCCGGTCCCCACCAACCGCCTCAGCCGAGGCACGCCTGAACCCGGGTACGGATTCGACCAGATCACTCATGATCTGAACCTGGCATCGCGCCGGATAGCCCACCGGCGACGGCGCCGTCGACCTGCGACGTCACACGAACCCCTTCTTCGTAGCCTGCCGTAGACGTCGCAAACCGCCACCGCCGCTTCGAGCGGCGCCCACCTTCGGGCGGGTCAGCTGCGCGCCGAACGCCGGCGCCGCGAGCGCGCCGCCAGCTCGAGCTCGTCGGCCGGGACCGGATGGTCGTCGGCGCAGCGCAGCTGCGCGGTGACGGCGGCGCCGCACCCGCGGTGGCGCAACTCGACCCGTGCGCCGGAGTCCTGCTGCCACCGGTCGCCCCACTGCATGAGCGCGACGAGCACCGGTAGCAGCTCGGAGCCCTTGTCCGTCAGCCGGTAGGCCTGGCGCGTGCGCTGCCCGGGCTCGCGGTACGGCTCTCGCTCGAGGATCCCCTCGGCCGTCAGCTCCTGCAGCCGCGCGGCGGTGACCGGCTCGCTCAGCTCGGTGCGCTCGGCGAACTCCTCAAAGCGGGTCGCCCCATAGAAGGCCTCGCGCAGGATAAGGAACGCCGAGCGCGTCCGCACGACGTCGAGCGCCTCGGCCATGGGGCAGTGGTCGGCGGTCCAGTCGTCACGCGGATCGAGGACACCGGTCATCTGAATCGTTGTCGTCATCCCCAAGATTGTAGCTGACTTATGCAGATCTTAGCCAGTGTGGTACGGTGCCTGGCTATGACATCTCTAAGTCAGACCTCCATCCGGCGCGCCGACGCGTCGCCGATGCTCGTGTTGGTGATCGTCTGCGCCGGCGTCGTGCTGGCCAGCCTCGACCTGTTCGTCGTCAACGTCGCCCTCCCGGACATCGCCCGGGACCTGCATACGGCGAGCCTCGGCGACCTCTCGTGGGTTTTGAACGGCTACGCGATCGTCTACGCGGCGCTGCTCGTGCTCTTCGGACGGCTGGCCGAGAGCCGCCGGCGTGACCACGGCTTCCTGCTCGGCGTCGTCGTGTTCACGGCGGCGTCGGCCGCCTGCGGGGCGGCGAGCAGCCTGCCGATGCTCGTCGCGTTCCGGATCGTCCAGGCCGCGGGCGCGGCCCTGCTGACGCCGAGCTCGCTCAGCCTGGTCCTCGCCACCAGCGCCCCGGAGCGGCGTCACGGGGCGGTGCGCGCCTGGACGGCGGTCGGCGGGGCGGCGGCCGCGCTGGGGCCGGTGGTCGGCGGCCTGCTCGTGGCGGCCAGCTGGCGCTGGGTGTTCTACGTCAACGTGCCGATCGGCATTGCGGCGCTCGTCGTCGGCTGGCGTCGGCTGCCGGCGGTGCCCGGGCACCCCGTCAGGCCTCCGGATGCCCTCGGGGCCCTCCTGGTCACGACCGGCGTCGCGGCGCTGACGCTGGGGCTCGTCAAGGGCAATGACTGGGGCTGGGGCGCCGCGCCGACGGTCGTCGCGCTGGCGGCGGCGGTGACGGCACTGGGCCTGTTCGCCGCGCACTGCGCCCGCCACCACAACCCGCTGATCGAGGCAGCACTGTTCCGCGTGCGGGCATTCACCGGCTCCGCGGCGGTGTCGATCGTGTTCTCGATCGCGTTCGGGGCGATGCTGCTGTCGATCGTGCTCTTCGACCAGGACGTCTGGCACTGGTCGGCGCTGCACACCGGGCTGGCGTTCGCACCCGGGCCGCTCATGGTGCCGCTGTTCTCGTTCCTGATCGCGGGGCGGCTGATCGCCCGCTTCGGGCCCGGCCTGGTGATCGGGGCCGGAGCGACGATCTATGCCGCGGGCGCAACCTGGTGGGCGCTACGCGCCGGAGCCACCCCTGACTACGCCGGCGAGATGCTCCCCGGCGTGCTGATGACCGGCATCGGCGTGGGACTGACCCTGCCGACGTTCATGGCCGCCGGCGCCTCATCCCTTCCGCCACAGGCGTTCGCGACCGGCTCGGCCGTCATCAACATGCTCCGGCAGGTCGGACTCGCCGTCGGTGTGGCGGTGCTGGTGGCCGTCCTCGGCATCCCCCACGGTTCCGCGGCTCAGCTGACCGCCTTCGAGCACGGCTGGGTGGTCATCGCCGGCACCGCGCTGCTCGCGGCCGCCGCCGGCGCGACGCTCCTCAGGCGACCCGGTCGCGTCCGTGAATCGGGCCGCTGGTCAGACGCAGCGGCGTCCCCGCGCGCCGAGCTCGGGCAGCAATGATCTCGGCCAGGACCGAGACGGCGGTCTCCTCGGCCGTGCGGCTCCCGATGTCGAGGCCGCACGGCGCGTGGATGCGGGCCAGCTCGTCATCGGCGGCGCCCGCCTCGCGCAGCCTCTGCTCCCGGTCGGCGGTCGTCTGACGCGAGCCGAGCGCCCCGATGTAGCCCGCATCCGTCCGCAGTGCGGCAAGCAGCGCCGGCTCGTCGAACTTCGGATCATGCGTGAAGACCAACACCGCATCTCGCGGCCCGAGCTCGACGTCGCGCAGCGCGTCGTCCGGCCATCCGACGCTGACCTTGGCGGCCGCGGAGAAGCGCGAGGAGCGCACGAAGCGGTCCCGCGCATCGCAGATCGTGACCTGGTAGCCGATCTGAGCCGCGAACGGCGCCAGCGCGGCAGAGAAGTCGATCGCGCCGAAGATGAACATCTGCGGCGGCGGGGCATACGAGCGGATGTGGACCCGGAGGTCGTCGCCGAGCGTTGCGCCGTCGGCGCCGAACCGCCGGACCGTCGTCTTTCCCTCCTCCAGCAGGCCGTGGGCTTCGCGGCCGACATTGCGGTCGAGCAGCTCGCCCCAGCCGAGCGACCCCACGATCCGGTCGTCCATGACCGCCAGCCGCCTGCCGGCGGTGGGCCCGTCGAGCAGCGTTGCGACCGCGACCGGGTGACCGGCGGCGTGCTCCTGCAGGGCCATGCGCTCGATGGCGCCGGTCTCCTCGTCCAGCTCGTGGGCGAGGATGTGCACGATGCCGCCGCACATGAGGCCGACCGTGCCGGCGAGCTCATCGGAGATGCCGTAGGTCAGGAGCCTGGCCGCGCCGGGCGTGCCGCCTCCCATGATCTCCTCGGCCTCCTGGACGACGGCGCCTTCGACGCAGCCTCCGGTGATCGAGCCCTCGATGTTGCCGTGCTCGTCGACGATCATCATCGCGCCGACCGGCAGCGGCGCCGAACCCTCCACCTCGAGCAGCAGCGCCTGGACGAACCGCCGCCCCTCTGCGAGCCAGCTGATCGCCGTGTCCTGGGTGGCGTTGACGACACCGGAGTCGATCATGGCGCTGGAAACCTTAGCTGGTGGCTGAGCCCTCTCTGCGCGGCAGCGGCGGGCCCGGCGGGTCACAGATGTCACGCCCGGTGGGTCGCAGCTGGTCGTCGAGCTCGACCTGCCAGTAGTAGCGGGTGAACGTCACGCCCGCCCGGAACTGCCCCACGTGCGGCTCGATGCGCTCGCCCCGCGCGATCCGCACGATCAGCTCCGGGTAGCTGCGCCCCGCCATCGCCGCGTATAGGTGCGCCGGGCACGCGCCGCCAAAACGGGTGTTGACATCGGTGATCCCCAAGCCGAGCTCTCGGTCGCGAAACGCCTGCACCGTGCACGGCCCCCGGCAGCCGAGCGCCTCCACGACGCGGCGGCCGAGATCGATCAGCTCCTCGTCGGCGACGACCGTGCCCTTGATCGACTCACCGCCGCGGGACTCGATCATCGTCCTGGGAATGGCGTTCAGGCAGCGTCCGTCCAGGTCCGACAACGTGTCGATCGAGAACTCCGGGCCCTGCATCGCCCGCTGGACCATTGCCGGCTCGCGAATGTACCCGGCGAGGAACTCGGCCTCGTGCTGATCGGCGGCGAGGAAGATCGACCGCGCGCCGGAGCCCCGCCGCGGCTTGATCATCACCGGGTAGCTCGCCACCGGTTCGCCCGGGAGGACGGTGGGCGGCGACGGCAGGCCCAGGCGCTCCAGCAGCAGGTGAGTCTCGTACTTGTCGAACGTCGCGCGGGCGATCTCACCGTCCGGCACGAATGCGGGCAGCTTTCCGGCCTGGCGGGCGTGGCCGAGGATCTCGAGGTCAAGGTCGGTCAGCGGCACGACCGCACCGACGTTGAACTCCTCGCAGAGTTGCTGGAGCGCCGGGACGTACCCCGGGTCGTCGAAGCGAGGAACTGCGCGGCGATGGTGGGCCGCGTATTGCGCCGGCGCCAACGGGTTGGGATCGGCCGCGATCGTCTCCGCGAGTTGCGAGAAGGCGGAGACGAGCGTGTAGCGCTTGCCGACCCCCGTCAACAGGACGGCTACGTCTCGGTTGGGGGCTGCCATCCGCCCGTCGCTCCCTTGTAGATGCCGCTGCCGCGCGCGACGAGTCCGAGGGTGCGCGCCAGGATCCTGAGATCCAGGGCGAGTGACCGATGCTCGACGTACCAGAGGTCGAGCTCGATCCGCTCCGGCCAGGGCAGCGAGGCCCGGCCGTTGATCTGCGCCCATCCGGTGATGCCCGGCTTGACGGCGAGGCGGCCTCGCTGGCGGGGCGTGTAGCGGTCGACCTGATGGCGCAGGGTGGGGCGCGGCCCCACCACCGACATCTCGCCCCGGACGACGTTCCACAGGTTGGGCAGCTCGTCGAGCGAGTACCGCCGCAGCAGGGCGCCGAGGCGGGTGATCCGCGAATCACCCTCGGCGATCGCCAGCCCGGCGCCGGCGAACTCCGCCCCGGAGACCATCGTCCGCAGTTTGTAGATCTCGAAGATGCGGCCATCCCTGCCGACGCGGACCTGGCGGTAGATGGGGTCCCCCCGGGACTCGACGCGGATCGCGAGGGCCAGCAGGGCCACGAGCGGGCCGCTGAGGATCGACAGGGGCAGCGCGATCGCGATGTCCAGCACGCGCTTGGTCACCGGGTGCCCTCGGCGGGCTCCCAGCCGGCGTGCGTTCCGTAGGCGAGCCAGTCCCAGAGCCCGGCAGCGAGCGACGCGGTGGTGAGGACGTAGTAACGCGCGATCAGGAACGGGCGCAACCGCGTCGCGGCCGCCGCGGCCGCCGCGGCGAGCAGCGCCGCCTGCGCGATCACGGCGACGGCGTAGACCCAGCCCCGGCCCAGGAGCGCGATGCTCGTGGCCAGTGCCGCCCCGTGCAGGAAGGGGGATCCGTAGCGCAGCACCCGGTGTGAGACGATCATCCCGGCGTACACGGGGTCGTACCCACGCGGCGAGAGCATCCCGCCCCGGAGCATGATCGGCCAGCCGTGGCTCATCATCCGGCGCTTGCGGCGGAACTCGCCCTCGATGCTGGGCACCATCTTCTCGGTCGCGCGGGCGGCCGGGGCGTACACGGCGCGCCAGCCCCGCTTGACCATGTTGAACGGGAACGAGAGGTCGTGGCCCATGATCGCGTCGACGACGATGTACGCGTCACGTCGTGTCGCATAGATGGCGCCGTTGCCCCCGGTCACCGACCGTACCTGGGACTCCAGCCGCCGCAGCGCCATCTCATACCGCCAGTAGACGCCCTCCTGGTTGGTTCCCCGCTCGTTGACGAAGCGGACATCGCCGCAGACGTAGCCGACGCAGGGGTCTGCGAACGGCCTGACCAGCTCGCGCAGAGCGTCACGCTCCCAGCGAACGTTGGCATCCGAGAACGCGACGATCTCGTTGCGGGCGTGCTCGACGCCGGCGTCCTGCGCGCGGACCTTCCCGCGCCGCTCGAGGTCGAGCACTATGTCGGCCCCCGCCTCCCGAGCGCGCTGCGGAGTCTCGTCCGGCGATCCGTCGCAGGCGACGATGACCTCCACCCTGTCCGCCGGATAAACGAGCGAGCGCAGGTTGGCGACACGGCCGGCGATGACCTCCTGCTCGGCGTACGCGGCGACGATCACCGACACGGACGGCAGCTCCGCCGGCTCCGGCTCCGGCGGGGCGCCCGGCTCCCGCTGCACCCGGGCGAGCGCGGCGAGCGTCAGTCCGTAGCCGACGTGGGTGTAGGCCAGCAGGCCGGCCGATGTCCAGAAGATCGCTTTGAGCACGGCGGGGGATTCTGGCGCACGCGGGCGCACGGTGGTCTGCGCGTGTCCCGTGCGTGTTCCCCCTCTCATGGAAGCCCATGGCCCATGGCCCCCGATAGTTGCGCCCACAACCAAGCTGCTACCCTCAGACACCATGGAACTTGGACTTGCCACCTTCGCCGACCTCTCATCCGGCATCTCGCCGGAACAGCGCATGCGCGACCTCCTCGAGGAGGCCGAGCTCGCCGAGCAGGTCGGACTGGACGTGTTCGCGATCGGCGAGCACCACCGGCCGGACTTCCTGATCTCCTCGCCGGCGATCCCGCTGGCGGCGATCGCCGCTCGCACGGAGCGGATCCGGCTCTCGAGCGCCGTCACCGTGCTCAGCTCCGCCGACCCGGTCCGGATCTTCCAGGAGTTCGCCGAGCTCGACCTCGTGTCCGGCGGCCGGGCGGAGATCATGGCCGGCCGCGGCTCGTTCATCGAGTCCTTCCCGCTGTTCGGCTATGACCTGGACGACTACGACGACCTGTTTGCCGAGAAGCTCGGCCTGCTGCTCGCGCTCCGCGAATCCGAGCGCGTCACCTGGTCAGGCCGGCTGCGCCCGCCGCTCAACGACGCCGGCATCTATCCGCGACCGATCCAGGACCCGCTTCCCGTCTGGGTGGCGGTCGGCGGTTCGCCGGAATCGGTCGTCCGCGCCGGTGCCCTCGGGCTGCCGCTGACGCTCGCGATCATCGGCGGTCAGCCGGAGCGCTTCGCCCCGCTGATCGACCTGTACCGGCGGGCGGCCGCGCAGGCCGGCCACGACCCCGCCGCGCTGCCGGTGGCGATCAACACCCACGCCTTCGTCGGCGAGACCTCGCGGGCCGCCGATTCCGCCTTCGCCCAGCCGTACCTGGCGATGATGAACCGGATCGGCCGCGAGCGCGGGTGGCCGCCGTCCGGCCGTCCGGAGTACGAGGCGCTGCGCTCGCCGCGCGGCGCGGTCGCCGCCGGCTCCCCGGAGCAGGTGATCGAGAAGATCCTGTTCGAGCACGAGCTCTTCGCCAACGATCGCTACGTCGGACAGATGAGCGTCGGCGCGGTCGCCCACGGCGACGTGATGCGCTCGATCGAGCTGTTCGGGACCGTCGTCGCGCCCGCCGTGCGAGCCGAGGTGGAGCGCCGGGAGACCGCTCAGGCGGCTACTACCGCCGCCTGACCCGCTCGTACAGCGCCACCGTCTCGCGCGCCGACTGCTCCCAGGAGTACGGGCCGCGCGCCGCCGCGCGCGCCGCGGCGGCCATCCGGGCGCGGCCGGCAACATCGGCGGTCAGCTCGGCCAGGGCCGCCCCCAGGGCGTGCGGATCGTCCGGAGCGACCAGGCGCGCCGCCCCGGTCGCCGCGATCTCCGAGAACCCGCCGATGTCGGTCACGACCGCCGGCGTGCCGGACGCGAGGGCACTGGCGAGGACCCCGGACTGGTCGAAGCGCTCGGTCCGCGAGTAGGGGAGCACGACGATGTCGGCACGCTCGAGCAGTGCGGCCATCTCCCCCTCGGTCACGAAGCGCGGTACCCACCGCACGCTGTCAGGACTCGCCGCCCGCAGCGGCTGGAGCGGCATCATCGGCCGCCCGGCGATCCACAGCTGTGCACCGGCGACGTGGCGCCAGGCACGCAGCAGCGTGTCCAGCCCCTTGTACGGGCGCAGCAGCCCCGCGAACAGGACGACCGGAGCTCCGTCCGCGACGGGCGCCACCTCCGGCGGCAGCGGCGCGCGGGGCCCGGCTGCCACGTGGTCGAAGGCACCGTGGTGGATGACGTGCACCTTCGCCGCCGCCAATCCCAGCCGCTCCACGAGCTGACGCCGCCCGTACTCGGAGTGCACGACGACTGCATCCACCCGGTCAAACAGCCGGCGCTGTGCCCGCAGCTGCCCGGGCCGGGGCTCGCGGGGCAGGAGGTCGTGGGCGGTCAGCACGAGCGGACAGTCGGGCAGCAGGTGGACGTCGAGCAGCGGGATCGTCAGCCACTGGAGATGAACGACGTCGACGCCGGCGGTCCGCCGCCGGAAGCGCAGCATGTCCGGAACGTGATCCGCCAGCTTGCTGAGACGCCGCGCCCTCGAGCCGGGGGCGCCGGCGGCGTGGTTGTAGAACAGCTCGCGGACCGTGTAGCCATCCGGCGCCGGGACCTCGCCGTAGGCAAACCGGCTGGTGACGAGCTCGACCGTCACCCCCGCCCGCCCCAGCGCTGCGCACAGCGCGTGGTCGTACGGTCGCGTGAACGCCGACGGATCGACGACCTGCACGCGCATCACGCGTCCAGCCGCCGGCCGGCGAGATGCGCCATGCGCGCCGCGACGGCGCGGGCATCGTCCGTGCCGAGCGCGAGGACCCGGGCGCCGTCGTCCTGCAGCAGGCGTATGACCGCCGGGGCGATCGCCGCCAGTCCCGGCGCGCTGACGCTTGACCGCCGCCGGGACCCCAGGGCGAGGTCCCACATGCAGCGCCACGGATGGCGCACCGCGAGGCGGATCAGCGCGACCAGCCGCTCGCCGGCGCCATCGTCCTCGCGGTAGTCGACCCTGAGGTCGCTGGCGGCGCGCCACTCCAGTGCCTCCGGACGCGCCGCCGCCTCGATACGCGCGCCCGCGAGCGTCAGCGCGAAGTCGGCGAGCGGGTCGCCCTTGGCGGGGAAGCGCTCGGCGACGAGGACGACATTGACGGCGCCCTCGGCGGTGCCATCGCGATGCGGCCGGTTGGACAGCGCAAAGCCCGCCAGCTCCTCGACGCCCAGCAGCGCGTCGAGCGCCAGGAAGCCGCCCCGCTCCAGCCGGCCGGGACCCGCGAGGGGCGCGCGGCGGGGCGGGGCGGCGACAGGCGACGCGGCGGCGGGCGAGCGGCGCGGGCCGCGAAGGTGTACGACCCGCCCGGCAGCCCGGAACAGCGCCGGCTCCGGGGCGAAGCCGTCGTACCGACGGGCCAGCCAGGCGCGGCCGGCGGCGTATCCGCGCCACTGACGGCGCAGCCCCCGGACGGTCGTCCGGTAGCTGTGCTCGACACGTGCCTGCGGGTGCGCCGCCAGGCGCCAGCCGGCCCGCTGCAGCCGCCAGCTGAAGTCCGTGTCCTCGGCCGCTCGCACTCCCTCGTAGAACCCTCCGACCGCCTCGAACGCTGCGCGGCGGACAAGCAGGTTGGCGGCCACCGCGCGGGGCATGTAGCCGTGCGCGAGGTGGGCGTCCTGATTGAGGAAGCTGCGAGCCGCGCCGTAGCGGGCGGCGAAGGTGACAGCGCCGGGAGCCGGTACGACGGCCCCCGCCAGCGCACCGACGTCGTCGGCGATGGACTCGGCCAGGAACCGGTCGAGCAGATCCGCCCCGGCGTGGCAGTCGGCGTCCAGGAACAGGATCCAGTCACGGACCGCGCGGGCGGCGCCGACGTTGCGCGCGTGCGCCGGCGACCGTTCGCCTTCGGCGCGAATGACAATCACGCCGGCATGACCGGCACCCCCGGGTTCGCGCAGCGAACCCGCCAGCGATTCGCTCAGCGAATCGCCATTGTCGACGAGGATCAGCTCATCAGCCGGACCCCTGCGCAGGGCGGCGAGGGCCGAAACCGCAGCCTCGCCCTCGGCCCGTGATCCGGCGAACGGCATCACGACGCTCACCCCCGGCCGGTCGGTGTCTGACGAGGGCGGAGTGTTCATGCCTCGTCGCGAACCGGTCGCGGGACGGCGCGGCGAGCCCGGGCGAGCAGCTCCCGCGCCTGCCGGAGCTCGGCCGGATGGGCAAAGCCGGTGGCCAGCAGCACCGGCCCGACGGCGACGAACACGGCAGCCCGCGAGACGAAGCCGATCGCCCCGGACGTCGGTAACAGGAGCTCCCCGGCCACGGCCAGTCCGCCGATGACGACGGTGAGGTGCGCCAGGCGCAGCCATTCGAACCGCACCGAGAACACCCGGCGGGTGAGCAGGTGCATGACCGCGAGCATCACCACGTACGCGCCGCACAGCGCCACCCCCGCCCCGGCGAGCCCCCAGGCGGGCACGAGCACGAGCAGCAGGCCCACGTTGGCCGCCAGGCCGGCGATCGCGGCCGGGAAGTTGCGCGTGGTCACCTTGGCGCGGCCGGCGATCACGAGGAAGACGACCCACAGGCCGTACAGCGCCCAGCCCAGCGCCACCCACGGCAGGGCGCGGTAGGCGCCGAAGAACGCGGGTGCCGCCAGCAGCCGCAAGACCCACCGACCCTCGAGCGCGAGCCCGGCGACGACCCAGCCGCTGACCAGGAGGTAGTACGTCGTCACCAGCCCGTAGAGCCGCGCCGCCTCGGCATCGTCGGAGACGGAATAGGCGAGCGGCGGCCACGCGTACTGAAACGCGCGGACGATGAACGCGACGGCTCCGGCCAGCTTGATGGCGATCGAGTACAGACCGGCGAGCGCCGGGCTGCGGTGGTGAAAGATGTAGTACCGGTCGACGATGCTCAGGGCGTACACCGAAGCCTCAGCCGGCACCGTCGGCAGGCCGAAGCGGAGGAGGACCGCCATCTGAGCCGCCTGGGCACGGCGCGGGCGCAAACGGTGGCGCAGGCGAAACCAGAGGACGATCAGGACGACGGTGGAGGCACCGTAGTTGCCGAGCAGCAACCCCCGGGCGCCATCGCCCAGTCCCACGACGAGGATCACCGATGCCGCCACCGTCAGGAGGACATTGCCGAGCGATGCCGCGGCGTAGAGTCGGAGGCGCTCGTCGACCCGGAGCAGGCCGTAGGCGAGCTCCAGGTTCGTGAACGCCCACAGACCGAGGACCGCCACCCGCATGATCGTCGCGTCCCGATAGCCGAGGACCACGGTGCTGAGCGGGCCCGCGAACACGGCCAGCACGATCGACACGATCGTCGTGACCATCAGCAGGAAGCCGACGGCGCGCCGGGCGAGAGCATCCCGCCGGTCCTGGTCCTCATCGACGAAGTAGTAACGCAGGAACGCCTCGATCATTCCGAAGCGGACCAGGATGCTGACGAGGATCACGCCGTTGGCCAGCAGTTCGACGACGCCGTAGCCCGCGGGGTCGATGTACCGCGTGTACACCGGGAGCAGGAGAACGGCGATGAACTTCGAGACGACGTCAGCGACCTGGTAGGCGGCCAGTGACGAAACCAGGCGCTTCAGATAAGCGGCCACAGGGGCAAACGGTACGCGGCGGCCTGACGGCCGGCTATCTCACCGTCACCACGGCCTGCGGCGCCACCGCCGGTGTCAGCCCCGACTGGACGCGGTTGCACGTCCGGTCCGGCCAGAGCCGCACGCCGACGAGATACGCGCCCGGAGCCGCGGGCAGCCCGCCGGTGAGTGTTCCGTTCCACAGGCTCGTTCCAGTCCGTGTCGTCGCCGCGTAGCTCTTGACCACCCGCGGCGCACCGGATCCGGCGATCCGGAGGATCAGGACCTGGGGGCGCAGGCCCTGGTTGCCGACATAATGGATGGCGACCGACGACCGGCCGGCGGCTGGGATGACCCCGGGGGCCACGCTCGTCACCACCAGACGCGGGGGGTGAGTCTGGACGGTCACCGGCTCCGCCGCGCCCGAGGGCTTCGCGATCACCAGCGGCCGGGCCTGCTGCTCGAGCGCGACCCGGATGGTGTATGCCCCGTCGGGCGCGATCTGGCCGTTGCGCTCGCGACCGTCCCAGACGAACTGGCGGCGCCTGAGCGTCGGCATGTAGCGACCTGAACCCGGCAGGACGCGGACCACCCGGCCCGCCGGGTTGACGATCTCGACGGACACATCGTCGGGGTGGTTCTGAAGGTAGAACGACACCTTCATCTCCTTGAACGACACCGGCACCAGCTTTCCCTTCGGGTTGCGCAGCCGGCACGTGCCGCCACTGACGGGATTGATCGTGCTCGGCACCGGCGCCGGCGATCCGTTGATCAGCGGCGTCGTCACCTTCAGATGCTGAGTGAGGAAGAACGCGCCCACAGTGGCGATGCCCAGCGCAGCGAACGTCGCCACCGGCAGGCGGATCACAGCGGAACCACCGCCACGTTCGGCACGTCGAAGTCGTGGAACGCGTCGAGCCCGCGGGGGTCCCGCGCACACAGCATCACCCGGATGCTGCCGCCGTGACAGACGACGAGCGCCGGCAGCGGGCCGGTGGCGTGGATCTCCCGGAGGGCGGCCTCCACGCGCTGCTGATGCTCGAGCAGCGACTCCCCACCCGGGAACCGGAAGTCAGCACCCCCGTGGCGCCAGGCGGCGTACAGCTCAGGCTCGGAGCGCTCGATGTCGACCATCAGGTGGCCCTCCCAGCGCCCCCGGCAGCCCTCGCGCAGGCGCGCGTCAAGCGCCGGCGCCAGGCCGATCCGCGCCCCCACGATCTCGGCCGTCTCGCGCGCCCGGCTCAGGTCCGATGACCACAGAGAGGCGGTCCCGTCACCGGTGACCTTCTCGGCCAGCTCGTAGGCCTGCCGGCGGCCGGTGTCGTTGAGCGGCGTGTCCGTGAACCCCTGGAAGCGGAACGGCTCGAGGTTGTCGTTCGTCTCGCCGTGACGAGCGAGCAGGATCCCGCCGAGATCCATCGTCAGACGACGGACTGCGAGGCGCGGCGATCAGTCATGCAGGTCGGCGACCGCGGTGTCGGAGCGCAGGCCGACGCGGATCGTCTCCAGCGAGAGCACCTCCTCCGGGGTGATGTTGCCGAGGTTGACGTCCGGCCCCAGCCGGCGCACGAACCACACCTGCTGATCCTTGCGAGGAGCCTCGAACAGGATCTTGTCGGCGGCGATGGCGTGCACGATCTCGTCGATCAGCCCCATCCGGACCTCGCCGTCGTGGCGGAAGATGCCGACGGTTCCGCTCTCGCGCGCCTCGGCGATCACCTTCCACGCCCCGGCCTCCAGCTCGGCCCGGATCTGCTCCACCCACCGGTACGGCGCCATGATCCGGGTGTCGTCCTTGGACCCGACCTCCGAGAGGACGGTGAACTCCTCGGCGAGCCGGCTGATGAGCTCGAGCTTGCGGTCGTGCTCGAGGTTGATCGTGCCGTCGGAGAGCTCGATGTGGTCGAGCCCCAGTTCGTGCAGCCAGGCGACGAGCCTGTCCAGCCGGTCCTGAGCGATCGCCAGCTCGGTGAGCGTGCCGCCGAGCATCACGGGGATCCCATGGTCGCGGTACCGAGCGAGCTTTGCCTCCAGGTTCCCGGTGGCGACGGCCGTCCCCCAGCCGAGCTTGACGAAGTCGACGTACTCCCCGGCGACCTCGATCAGGCCGTCGATCTGGGCGACCGACAGGCCGCGATCCAACACGTGGGTGATGCCCTGCTGACGGGGCTTGGCGGCTCGGTGGGGAAGCTCGAGCAGATCGGTGGAGACGGTCATTGCAGCAGGAGAGTAGCGACGCTCGCCGGGGTGCCGACGCGCGGGTGGTGGCCGCCGGGCCCGCTCAGCCGGTCGACGCGCCGGTCGACGCGCTCGACGCGCTGGAGGCGAGGTCCGAGCCGACGCTGACAACGACTTGCGCCGAGCACGCCGCGGTGGTGGTGTGGCAGGCGGCCGCCCGGTCGCCCGGGGCGACGCCCTGGACCGACGCCGAGCCCAGGTTCAGCGACTTGGCCACCGCCAGCGCAGCTGCCCGGTAGCTGGGCTGCGTGTAGCCGACGATCGTGGACGTGAGCGTCTGACTCGGAGCGTTGGTTGGTTTCGCCCCCTGCTTGTAGCCGGCGGACGTGAGCTTGGCCATGATGTCGGCGGCCAGAAGCGGCGTGCCGGTCCCGTTGAGGACCGCGACGGACACCGACGAAGGAGCGACCGCCGTCGCGCCATGGTGGCGCGACCGCTTGCTCGATCTGGTGGCGCCGGCCCGCGAGGTGGCGGTCGACGCCGGCTTGGGCGAACTGCCGCCGTTGCTGATGACCAGCACGACGGCGATGATCGCGGCGACGGCGACAACGGACGCGATCACAAGCGCGACGCGGCTGAAGCGCCGCCCACTCGGCGGGACCGGGTCGCGGAACGTCGGCGGCGCAGCCGGACGACCGGCCACAGGGGATCCCTCGCGTCGCAGGGGGATCCGCGGCGGCGGCACGTCCGCCGGCGGCGGCGCGGGCGCCGGGGCCACGGGCGCTCGGCCGGCACCGTTGGCGCCGCCGGCGGCGGTCGACGGCGGAGGACCGGCGGGCTCGCCCTCGACAGCGGGAACCGGCGCCGCAGCCGAACCCGCGGGCCCGTTCGGCGCGGGTGCGCCGGCGTCTCCGTTCTTCATCGGACGGATCGAGATCGAATCGGCATCGGCGAGCGGGATCAAGCGGGTCGCAGCACTGAGCGCCGGAGCGCCGACCCCGGCCGGAGCCGCCGGGATCGTCGCCACGCCGCCTCCGGCAGCGGCAGCGGGCGCGGAAGCCGGCACGGGGCGAGACGCGGCCGGGAACGCCACCTGGCGGGCAGCGACTCGTGCGGCGGCCGGCGGCGGCACCGGGGCCACGGTTCCCGTGCTCGTCGCCTGACTCGGCGCGGGAGCGGGCGCCGAGCGTGTCCGCGACATCTGCTCGACGTAGGCCGCCAACTGGCGCAGCTGATCCTCGGCCTCGTCCGCCCGCCGGCGCAGCGTCGCGGTCTCCCGCGCCTGCGAGAAGAACAGGAGCACGAGGATCGCGAGTCCCAGGATCGCGGCGAAACCGACATCGGCACCCGCGGAGGAGACGAGATGACTTATCGAAAGGGCAAACGGGATCGTTGCCATAGGCAAGCGCGCAGTTTAAGGGGCCATGGCGGCGCCATCGCCCGCCGGTAGCGTGACACGAGCTCCGGAGAGCTCCGACACGGTTTTCGCCAACGCGGCCGCGTCACCTTCGAGAACGAGCAGGTTTATCTCCGCGAAGGTCTTCTCCACCCACGTGGGATCGAGCCGGTCATGGCTGGCCCGCTGGATGCGTTGCGCGGGGGTCGGCTGAGGATGCTCATGGGTGTCGAACAGCTCCTCGTGGAACTTCTCCCCCGGCCGCGCGCCGACGATCTCGATCGCGATGTCGCGCTCAGGCTCAAGCCCGGACAGGCGGATCATCGTCTCGGCCAGATCGACGATGCGCACCGGCTCACCCATCTCGAGCACGAACACCTCGCCGCTGGGGTCGCCGAGCGACCCGGCGCGGATGATCAGCTGCACGGCCTCGGGAATCGTCATGAAGTACCGGGTCATGCGCTCGTCGGTGACCGTCACCGGGCCGCCGGCCGCGATCTGGCGACGGAAGATCGGGACGACCGAGCCCGATGATCCGAGCACGTTCCCAAAGCGCACGGTCGCATACCGGGTGCCAGCGTACTTGGCCGACGCCGCCTCGACCGCCCACTCGGCCAATGCCTTCGAGGCACCCATCACGGTGGCCGGCCGCACCGCCTTGTCGGTGGAGACGAGCACGAAGGTCTTCACCCCCAGCTCGCCGGCGATCTTCGCCACCAGGCGCGTCGCCAGGGCGTTGTTGCGGATCGCCTCGACCGGATTGGCCTCCATCATCGCCACGTGCTTGTAGGCGGCGGCGTGGAAGACGACGCTGGGGCGGTACTCCGCGAGCACCTCGCGCATCCGCTCCTCCTCCTTGCAGTCCGCCAGCACCGGGACCGCCATCCGCACGTGACGCTCGTCCTCGAGCTCGCGGCGAATCTCGAACAGGTTGTCCTCGGCGTGATCGACGAGCACGAGCTGCCGCGGGCCCACGCGCGAAATCTGCCGGCACAGCTCGGCTCCGATCGAGCCGCCGGCCCCGGTCACGAGCACCACCTGGCCGGCCAGGTAGGCGCCGACGCGCTGGAGCTCCTCGCGCACGGGCTCCCGGCCGAGCATGTCCTCGACCCGGACCTCGCGCAGCTGACGGGTGACGCGCAGCTGCCCGGAGCCGTCGCGGAGCAGCTCGAACACCGTCGGCGTGGTGCGCACGGGAATCCCGCGCTCGCGGCAGGCCTTGACGACACGGGCGCGCAGGGTGCCCGGTGCCGACGGAATCGCGATGACGACCTCGTCGGGCTCGACCTCGTCGAGCACCCGCCCAAGGTCGGCGTCGGAGGTCGTGCCCAGGACCTTGAGGCCGTGCTCGTCCTTGATCCCCACCTTCCGGGGATCGTCGTCGAGGAAGCCGACGGGGCGGAGCCCCAGCTCCGGATTGCGCATCAACTCGCGGACGACGAGATGGCCGCCATCGCCCCCGCCGACGACCAGGATCTCGCGGCCGCCCTTGTTCGCGGTGATGCTCCGAATGCGACCTTCGGCGAGCAGCTGCACGGCAAACCGGGCACCGACGAGGAGGGCCAGCGAGAGCAGGAAGAACAGCATCGTCACGCTGGCCGGCGGCAGCACCCCGGTGCGCGGGCCGGGAACCGCCGCGTACGTGGGGGCGCCGTGGCTGTGGTGGCGAACGACAGTACGAAGGCTGGCGGCCACGACCGGATGGAGCAGCGCGATCAACCCCACGATCACCACCGTCGCGACGATCACCGACTTCAGGACCGCCTCGTAGTCCCGCCGGCCGATGAACCGCCACAGCCGCTGGTACTGGCCGAACACGCACAGCGAGACGAGTGTCACGACGACCGCCCAGCCGATCGTGCCGGTCAGCAGCCGCTCATAGCGCTGCGCGCCGGTGCTGAAGCCTCCGGCGAACCGCAGCCAGAAGGCGAGGAAGTACGCGAGCGCGACCAGAATGCCGTCCACCAGCAGCTGAGGAAGCGCGTGGCGGTGGACGGGAAAGGCCGCGGATCTGATCCGTCGGCGCATGCGCCGCCGGATTCTAATCGTGATTCCCGTCGATGCAGCCGATACCGGGGCGCCGACGCGAGGGATCGGGAAGAGCGACCGCGCGTTACTTGGAGATGAGGACGCCGTTGGGGTGCCGCGCCGTCGGCACGTACAGCGATTTCAGCGACGCGCAGCCGCGCGCCTTGGCATTCTGCGGCCGCAGCGGCTGCGCCAGCCACCCGTTGGGCAGCAGGACGAAATAGACGACCGGATTGGTCCGCTTCAGCACCTTCTGGGGCTGGTAGGCGACCTGCCCGGTGTTCTTGTGCAGGTACCAGCCGGCGATGCTCACGTACTCGACGTTGAGCAGCGCCCCGCCACAACCCTGGACGCGATTGGGCCCGCCGAGCGCGGTGATGTACGAGCCGAGCTGGAGAATCCGCTCGGTCCTGTTGCGCTGCTCGACGATGTCCTTGTGCTCGCGGTCGGCCACCGCCTTGGCATGCGGCACGCACAGCACGACGAACACGACGGCGAGCGGGATGCCCGCCCAGCGCGGCAGCGCCCGGTGCCAGCGGCGCGCGTCGAGCAGCAACCAGCCGGCGGCGATGCCGGCGAGGACGGCGGTCAGTCCGGCCGCCTCGAACAGGTAGCGCTGCACCCCCGGGAAGCCGTGCAGCACGAACGCGAGCTCGGTCACGACCCACAGTGCGACCATGCCGGCCAGGACGAGCACCGTGCGGTTGCGCCGCACCGCCGCGAGCGCCACGGCGAGCAGGGCGGCGATCTCGACGGGCAGGTACAGCAGGTGGACGTAGCGGTCGAGCGTCCCCACGATCTTGTTGCTGTGAAGCTCCCGCGGTGACTTGAGCGCCAGCTGTCCCGCGATGTTCGGCTTGCCGTTGGTGATCGTCGGGACCCCGAACCAGAAGAACAGCGTGATCAGGGCGCCGGCGATCACCATCCACCGCATGTCCGGCCTGCGCCACAGGATCCACAGCCCGTACAGGACGAGGAACGGCCACACCTCTGGCCGGCCCAGGCCCGCGTAGACCCCCAGCCACCACGCCCATGACCGGCGGCCGACCAGGAACATGTCGATCGCGGCCAGGCAGACGGTGACGATCATCGAATCCGACTGAGCGCTGAGCACGTAGTGGAAGTAGCTCATCGACCCGGGGACCGAGAGGCTGCCGTCCTGAATGCCGAGCACGCACGCGCCGGCGACGACGGCGGCGACAGTGGGAGGCCACCACGGCGCGTCCTCGCGCGCCGTCAGGCGGTAGGCGATGCGTCCGGCGAAGACCGCCCCGGCCAGCGACACCGCAACCGACGTGAGCATCCACAGGTGCAGGGCATAGTGCCCGAACAGCGCGAAGACGACGTTCGGGATATAGCTGAACGGCTTCCACGACGGAGCGCCGCCGAGGTTCAGGCTGCCGTGGAGCGTCTGGTAGCCCCAGATGAGCCATCCGTACGGGTCATAGCCGGGGCGAGTGTTCGACCAACGCAGGAGGATCTCGGCGATGACGACGACCGCGAGGGCAACCAGCCACCACACGTGGCGGCGCCAGAAGGGCTGACGGACGCCGTGCGTCCGCGGGGGTTGCGTGGTCTCTCGGCCCGCGGAACCGAGGGCGCCCTGCGTCTCTAGCGTGGTGTCAGACACGAGGAGCCAGGGAAGGTACCAGCCCTGTCTTACGGCATCCTTCAGACGTCATGAGCGGTTTTACATGCCGCTCAGACGCGCGCCGCCGGGGCGCAGAGCAGGTCGGCGAGGACCCCGGGGTCGCGGCGGATGCGCTGGGCGGCGTCGCCGGCGACCGCCTCCGGGGGTCGCTTGACGAGCCGGACCTGGTCCGGTCGCTCCAGCCGCGCGAGCCGCCCCTCGGCGACCAGCCGCTCGTCGACGGCCCCGAGCCGGCCCTCGAACACGGTGAACACCGGGGTGCCGAGCGCCACCGCCTCCCGATTCATCGTGCCCCCGGCTGAGACGACCAGGTCGGCACAGGAGATCAGCGACTGGGCGTCGATGGCCCGTTCCGGTACGACCCACCCGCCCGCCCTCCGCAACGCATCTCGTTGCGCGCCCGTCCGCGGGAGCACGACCGTCTGCCGGCCGCGCAGCTGCTCGAGGACAGCACCGAAGACGTCGTTTTCGAAGCGGTGATACAGCGAGACCGCCGGCGGGGTGCGGACCACGGCGATTGGCTGCGCCGGGTCGAGCCCCAACTCGTCCAGGACGGCGCGGTCGGGCTCGAAGTCGGCGAGGTAGTACTCCTCCTTCAGGCCGGCATACCGGCCGAGCTTTCCGCGCGCGCCGTAGCGGTACAGCCGCTCCGGGGGGATCACCTCCGGCACGACGACCGCCTGCGCCAGGCGGCAGTTGACGTTGTGCTGGACCGTGGCCCACTCGTAGTCGAACGTCGTCGAGCATGGGATCCGCAGAAGCGCCGCCGCCACCGTGACGTCATTGGACCCGTGGCCGAGTGCGAGATCGAAGCGCCGGCTCCGGGCCCAGCGCGTCAACTGCCCGGAGCGGGACGCGAGCCCGCGGGCCTTGTCGAACAGGCCGGCGCCCCGGTGGCGGCCGATCGCGACATGCTCGATGCCGAAACGGTCGCACAGCGCCAGCGTCTGCGCGAAGTCGCGCGCCGTCACCTCCACCTCGTGACCGCGCTTGCGCAGGCGCTCGATCACGGGCCGCAGCACGAGCACGTGCGGCGAGTTGGTCAGGTCCACCCAGATTCGCATATCGATGGCCCGGAGGCCGTTTACACGGCGGCCGCGAGCGTCGCCACGACCTCCTGCGCCTGCGCCGGTGCCAACACCGGACTGATGGGGAGCGCGATGTTCGTCGCCGCCAGCTCATCGGTGACGGCCAGCGAGCCGTCGCCGGGGGCGTACTGCGCCATCGCCGGCTGACGATGCAGCGGGCGCCGGTAGTAGCCACGCGCCTGGATCCCGCTCGCGGCCAGGGCCGCGAGCAGCACGTCGGCCCGGGGGTGGGTGACGACGTAGAGATGCCACGCCGGATCGCTGGCCGGTGGAACGGCGGGGACCCCCACATGGTCGGCGAGGCCGGCGTCAGCGTACGCGCGGCCCGCCGCCCGGCGCCCGGCGCACCAGCCATCGAGCTCCGGCAGCAGCACACGCAGGATCGCAGCCTGCATCTCGTCGAGCCGGGAGTTGTAGCCGACGTACTGGAACGTCCGCTTGTCCCGCGAGCCGTGGAAGCGCAGAGCGCGGGCCAATTCGGCGACATCGTCGTCGTCGGTCGCGATCGCTCCGCCATCGCCGAACGCGCCGAGGTTCTTCGACGGGTAGAACGAGAATGTCGCCGCATCGCCGAGCGCGCCCGCCATCCGGTCGCCGAGACGGGCGCCGGCGGCCTGCGCGGCGTCCTCGAGCACCGGCGGCCCGAGCTCTCGCAACTCCGGCACGGGCGCCGGCAACCCGAACAGGTCGACGGCCACGATCGCCCGCGTCCGCGGTGTGAGGACCGCGCGCACCGTCTCCACCGTGACGTTGCGGGTGTCGTGGTCGACGTCGCAGAACACCGGCGTGGCACCGGCGTCGGCGACGGCCTCGGCGGTCGCGTAGAACGTGAACGACGGGACGACTACCTCGTCACCCGGAGCAACCCCCAGGGCGCGAAGGGCGATCGTGATCGCGTCGGTCCCGTTGCCGACCCCCACCACATGGCGAACTCCCAGGTAGGACGCGAATTCCCGCTCGAAGGCCTGCACCTCAGGGCCGAGCACGAACCGGCCATCGGCGACGACCTCGGCGAGGCGCTCCAGGATCATGGGTTTGAGCGGCGCCAGCGGCGTCTCGGTGTCGAACAGCGGTACCGCCATTGCGGCCACCCTACCTCGTCGGTCCCCGGGCAGGACCCCCGGCACCGGCGGCACCGGCGGGTGCCCGGGGCGCCCCCAACACCCCAGATTGGAGACTTCTCATCAAGGCGTGAGGTTGCCGTGGGGGCCGCCGCTAGGCTTGACGCTGTGCCCCTCCTCCTGGCCTCCATCACCGGGCCGCTGGTCACCTTCGCCACCAACCTGATCGACAGCCTCGGCTTGGCGGGCGTGGCCCTGCTGACCCTGATGACCGGCGTCGTCGGCGTGCCCGGCACCGAGCCGACGATGTTGTTCGCCGGCTTCGACGTCTTCCGGGGACATCTCAGCCTCGTGGGGATCATCGTCGCCGGCACCGTCGGCGACGTCGCCGGGGCCTCGATCGCGTACGCGATCGGCTACTACGGCCGGCAGGAGCTGCTGGAGCGCCAGGGCTCGAAGCTGCACGTGAGCTCCAGTGGCCTGGACCGCGCACACCGCTGGTTCGATCGCTGGGGCGCGCCGGTGATCTTCATCAGCCGGATGTTGCCGCTGGTCCGGGCGGCGTTCCCGTATGCCGCCGGCGTGGCCGAGATGCCCTACTGGCGCTTCCTCCCGCTGGCCGCGCTCGGCTCGCTGATCTGGATCGGCGCGCTCGGGATCCTGGGGCGCGAGGTCGGCAGCCAATGGCAGAGCTGGCGCCACCACCTCGAGTATGTGGACTACGTGGGCGCCGCGGTGCTCGTCGCGGCTGTCGTCTACCTGATCGTGCGCTGGATGCGAGCCCGGTCGCGCCCGGAGGACCGCGAGACCGAGCCGGCAGTGGATGTCGTCCCGGATTGAGCCGCTTGCCGGGGCGGAGGCGACACCGCGGGGACAGGACACGACGGCCGACCGCGTAGCACCGGCCGCCGAACCGGGCCGGGATCTGACCGCGGGCCGCGCCCTCGTGCTCGGCGCGATGCACGGCCCGGCCGAACTGCTGCCGATCTCCTCGTCCGGGCATGTCGCCCTCGTCCCATGGCTGCTGCGCTGGGACTACGCCGATTCAGACCCGGAGCTGCGCAAGGCCTTCGAGGTGGTGCTGCACGCCGGCACGGCCGCGGCGCTGCTGATCACCCTGCGGCACGAGGTTGAGGAGGCCGTCCGGGGGATCAGCCCGGAGCTGGTGGGCTTCATCGGGATGTCGTTCGCGCCCCCGGCGATCGTCGGCTACACGCTCGAGCGCCAGATCGAGCGACACCTGGGAACGCCCGCGACGATCGCCGGCGGTCTGATCTGTGGGTCGATCGCGATGGCCTGGGCTGACCGGTCGCCGCAGATCCGCCGCTCGACGGAGGCCGGGGCGCTCGATGCGCTCCTGCTCGGGGTGGCGCAGGCGTGCGCACTCCTCCCGGGCGTCTCGCGCAACGGCGCAACCCTGGCGGCCGCCCGGATGCGCCGGTTCACCCGCGAGGATGCCAACCGGCTCTCGCGTCACGTTGCGCTGCCCGTCATCGCCGGAGCGACGCTGCTCAAGACCGTCCGGCTGATACGCCGCGGCCTGCCGCCGAGGAGCGCCCTCCCCTTCGCGCTGGGAGCGACCGCCTCGTTCGCGTCGACCCTCGGCTCGACGTGGCTGATCCGCCAGGTCGAGCGCGACCGCTCGCTGTCGCCCTACGCGGCGTACCGCCTGGCCCTGGCAGCCCTCGTCCTGCGACGGCTGTGGTCCGGGGTCACTCCGGACCAGACCGCGAGCCCGCCCGCCTCGGCCTGAGAGAACCGTTCCCGCCCGCCTCATGTACGACAATGGCAGCGTGACCGACGCCTACGCAGCCGCCGGGGTCGACACCCGGCACGCGGACCGGGGTGTCGCCGGCCTCGTGCAGGTCCTGAGCTCGATCGAGACCGGTCGCGACCGGCTCACGGTGCCGCTCGCCGGCCATTACGCCAGCGTGCTCCGCGTCGCGCCGGGGCTGGGGGTCGCGCTGGCGACCGACAGCGTCGGATCGAAGGTGATCGTCGCCGAGCAGGCACGGCGGTTCGACACGATCGGCATCGACTGCGTGGCGATGAACGTCAACGACCTCATCTGCGTGGGCGCGGAGCCGTTGGCCCTGCTCGACTATCTGGCGGTGGAGAACGCCGACCCGGCGTTGCTGTCGGAGATCGCCGCCGGCCTCAAGGCCGGCGCGGAGGCGGCGCGAGTCGAGATCCCCGGGGGCGAGGTGTGTCAGCTGCCTGAGGTCATCCGCGGCCATCCGTCGCCGTATGGCTTCGACCTGGTCGGCTCGGCGTTTGGGACGGTCGCGCTCGACGCGATCATCGATGGCAGTGCCTGTGCTCCGGGTGACGCCGTGATCGGCCTCCCGGCCTCCGGAGTCCACTCCAACGGCCTGACCCTCGCCCGCCGCGTCCTCTGCGAGCAGGCGGGCCTGGCCCTCGACGCCCGCCCGGAGGGGCTGGAGGGCCAGAGCGTCGCCGACGCACTGCTCGAGCCGACGGTGATCTACGTCCGCGCCGTGATGGACCTGCTGCGCTCGGACGTCGCCGTTCACGGGCTCGCCCACATCACGGGCGGCGGACTGCTCAACCTACTGCGCCTCGGCCGGGACGTGGGGTTCGAGATCACGCACCCGCTTCCCGTACCCGCCGTGTTCACCGCGATCGCCGACCTCGGAGGCATCGACGCCGCCGAGATGTGGGAGGTCTTCAATATGGGCTGCGGCTTCTGCGTCGTCGTTCCGAAGGCGGATACGGACAAGACGCTGGGGATACTCTCAAGCCACCATCCCGGCACGGCGGTGATCGGCCACTGCACCGACCAGGGTGGCCGCGTCACGGTACCAGGGCTGGGCATCGAGGGTGCGGCCGGACGATTGCGGTCGGTCTGAACGCCGGCGCGGGGGCGGGACGACGTCTAAGAAAAATCTCATCAGGGCTCGATCCGTCACACGGCGGGTATCGCAAAATAGGACCTGGTGGCTTTCACCGAAACACTCCACCGCTAGATGAGCACCCTCGTCGGCACCAGTCTCAACGGGCGCTACCGATTGGAGGCGCGGATCGCATCCGGCGGGATGTCGACCGTCTACCGAGCGCTCGACGAGACCCTGGAGCGCCAGGTGGCGGTCAAGCTGATGAATCGGGAGGTCGCCTCCGACTCCGACCAGCTCGAGCGCTTCCGGCGCGAGGCGCGGGCGGTCGCGCAGCTCTCGCACCCGCACATCGTGGGCGTCATCGACGCGGGTGAGGATGGGGATCCCGCCCACCCGCGGCCGTACATCGTCTTTGAGTACGTCGAGGGCGAGACCCTCAAGGACCGCATCCGGCGTTTGGGACGCCTACCGATCACCGAGGCGGTGGCGTACGCCATCGAGATCGCTCGGGCACTCGGCGCCGCGCACGCGCGGCACATCGTCCATCGCGACGTCAAACCCCAGAACGTCCTGCTCGATCAGGAGGGCTCCGCCAAGGTCACCGACTTCGGCATCGCGCGCACGCTCGAGGAGGAGGGCCTGACCGCCGACGGGCGCGTCCTCGGCACCACCGACTACGTCTCGCCTGAGCAGGCCCTCGGCCAGCATGTGTCCGGCCAATCGGACCTCTACTCGCTCGGGGTCGTGTTGTACGAGATGCTCACCGGAGAGGTGCCCTTTCGCGGCGAGAACCAAGTGGCAGTGGCGATGAAGCACGTGCGGGAGGAGATCCCTGACGTGCAGTCCAAGCGCCCTGAGGTGTCCGCCGCACTGGCCGCGGTCGTCGAAACGGCCACCGCCAAGCGGCTGGATGAGCGATACGCCGATGACGCGGAGTTGATCGCCGACCTCGAGGACGTCCTCGCCCTCGAGACGGCGCGCAGCGGCGGCAACGTGACCGGCGAGGTCACGAGCGTGCTGAGGACGCTGCCGCTCCAATCCCGCCGCCGCGTTCCGCTTCGGAAGCGGCGGCCGGCGGTCGTCGCGCTTGCGGTCCTGCTCGCCGTGGCTGTGATCGCCGGCGGCGTCGTCTACCTGGCGACGCGCACGCACCACAGTCCACCGGCCGCGGCGTCTCACACGTCGCATGTAGCGGCGCCGCAGCGGATCGCGCTGTGTCAGTCGTGCGCACACGACTACAACCCGGACGCGATCAGCGGACCCAAGAACCAGAACCCCAACCTCGCTCCCTATGCCGTCGACGGAGATCCCGGGACGGCCTGGGTCACGCAGATCTACTACGACAACACGCTGGGCAAGCCCGGCGTCGGAATCTACGTCGACGCCGCCAAGCCGGCGCGCGCCGGCTCGATGCTCCTCGAGACGGCCACCCCGGGCTACGCGGTCACCGTCTACGGCCGCACCTCGGCGCCGAACCCAAACACGTTCGACACCGGACCCGGCGGGTGGGTGAAGCTCGGATCCGCCGCCGACGTCCAGCGCCGGCAGACGATCCCCCTGACGACCAACAACGTCCCGTACCGCTACTACCTGGTCTGGATCACCAGCCTCGGGGGCCAGAGCCAGGCATCGGTCAACGAGATCCGCCTGTACACGCCCTGACCCGGCTGACTAATTTGGCGCGTTATCAAGCTCGAGTCAGTACCGGTGCGCCCGCTCAGCCGCGTGACGCTCGAGCGCCAGATCGACGAGCCGATCGAGCAGCTCCGGATACTCGATCCCACTGGCGGCGAACAGCGAGCCGAAGACGCTCGTCTCGGTGAAGCCCGGCATCGTGTTCAGCTCGTTGACGAGCACCCGGTCTCCGACGACGAAGAAGTCGGCCCGGGCCAGGCCACTGCAGCCGGTCTTGGCGAACGCCTCGACGGCCAGCTCCCGCACCCGCTCGCGCAGCCCGGCGTCGATCCGGGCCGGGACGTCGAGGCGCATTCCTCCCGGCCTGTACTTGGCCTCGTAGTCGTACCAGCCGGTCTCGCCCGCGGAGAGCAGGATCTCACCCGGCTCGGAGGCCAGCGGGTCGCCGTTGCCGATCACCGAGCACTCGATCTCCCGCCCGTCGGCAAATGCCTCCGCGATCACCAGCGAGTCATGGGAGAAGGCGGTCCTCAGCGCGGCATCGAGATCCTCAGGTCCGCCGACGCGGGCGATCCCCACCGACGAGCCCAGGCGAGCCGGCTTGACGAACAACGGAAAGCCGAGCTCGGCGACAACCCGCGCGACCGCGGCCGGATCGGCTCGATGGTCTCGCTCGTCAACCGCCCGGTACTCGACCTGTGGAATCCCCAGCTCGCCCATGAGCTGCTTGAACAGGACCTTGTTCATGCATAGCGCCGAGGCCAGCACGCCCGCGCCGACGTACGGAACGTCCAGGCACTCGAGCAGGCCCTGCACCGTCCCATCCTCCCCGAACGGGCCGTGCAGGACCGGAAAGACGACGTCGATGCCGGGCAGCCGCTCACCCAGGCTGACCGAGATCGGCTGTCCGTCCCGGCGCCAGACGCCGTCGCGCCCAATCTCGATCTCGGTGACCTCGTGTCCGGCCGCCCGCAGGCCCTCGGCGACCGACGCCCCCGACGCAAGCGACACCTCATGTTCGGAGGAGCGTCCTCCGGCGAGCACCGCCACCCGTCGGCAGCTCATGGGACGGGGCCGCCACTGCTGGTCGTGGACGTGGTCGGCGTCGTCGGAGTCGTGCTGGACGTGGTGGTGGTGGTGGATGTGGTGGTGGTGGTGCTGGCTGCGTACTTGCCGACGGTGATCGTGACTGTGCTGCCCTTCTTGGCGGTGGCGTTGCCGGCCGGGCTCTGCTGGACGACGACGCCGTTCTGCGTCGGCTGCGTGACCTTCTTGGTCCTCTGTACGACGGTGAAGCCGGCCGCCTTCAGCGCGTTGACCGCGCCGGACACCGGATCGCCCGTCACCGGCGGGACCGTCGCCGTCGCCGGAGCCGTGGCGATGGTGATCGTGACCGTCGACCCGGCGGGCTGGGTCGTGCCGCCCCTGGGGCTCTGGCTGATCACGTCGCCGGCGGGCACGGAGCTTGACGGCTGCGTGGTCGGGTTGACGCTGAACCCGGCCTTCGTCAGGTCCGTGGTGGCCCCTGTCTGGGTCTCGCCCGTGACGGTCGGCACGCTCTTCGTCGGCTGTCCTGAGGAGACGAACAGCGTCACCGATGCGCCCGGCGTCGCGGACCTGCCGGAGGCGGGATCGGTGCGGATGACCTGGCCGACGGGGAAGCTCGTGGAGCTCTGGGCGACAGTGTGGCTCACCTTCAGGTGAGCGCGCCTCAGGTCCCGCGTCGCGTTTGCGACCGTCTCGCCCTCCACCGGTGGGACGGTCACGTTGCTCGGGCCCCCGGACACGGTCAGGAAGACGGTCGAGCCCTTGTCCGCGCGGCTGTCGGCGGGAGGATCCTCGGCGATCACCGTGCCGGCCGGCTTGGAGCTCGCCTGGGAGGCGTCGCCGACCTGGAAGTGCGCCGCCTGGATGACCTTGCGCGCCACATTGAGACGCTCGCCGACCACGTCGGGGACGACGACCTGCGTGGGGCGAGACAGGAAGTATGCGGCCGCCGCGATCAGCAACAGGACGAGCACGATCCATCCCCAGGGCCTCCGGCGCCGCGGTCGCTCCTCATCCGGGACGACCACCGCCGCCGCCTCACCGGTTCCGTTTGTGGCGTGATACGCGCGCATCGCCCGGTCGGCGATCGCGGCGCCCCCCGCACCCGCGGCCGCACCGGCGGCGGCCACCGCCGCCATGCTCGCGGTGTGCTGGCCCGCACCGGCGGAGGCGATCGCCTCCCGGCAGTGCTCGAGCACCTTGATCAGCTGATCGGCGTCGGCCGGCCGGTCCGCGGGATCCTTGTTGAGGACCCAGAGCACGGTCTGCTCGAGCTCCGGTGGCACGTTGGGGTTGAGCGCGCTCAGCGGGGTTGGCGCCTCGGAGACGTGCTTGAGGGCGATCGTCACCGGTGACTCGGCATCGAATGGCACCCGGCCGGTCAGCATCTCGTAGAGGACGACCCCCACTGAGTACAGATCCGAGGCGGCGTTGACCGGGTGGCCCTGCGCCTGCTCGGGCGACAGGTACTGGGCGGTGCCCATGATCGACCCCGTCTCGGTCATGTCCGAGGCGCCGGCGCGCGCGATCCCGAAGTCGGTCACCTTCGCGTGGCCGGAATCGTCGACGATGACGTTGTGGGGCTTGAGATCCCGGTGGATGACACCTCGTCCATGCGCGAACCGCGCCGCCTTGAGAATCTGGATCGTGATGTCGATCGCGCGCAGCGGGTCAAGCGGCGCCTCCTGACGGATCAGCTGCTTGAGCGAACGTCCCGGCAGGTACTCCATCGCGATGTAGTACGTGTCGTCGAACTGCCCGCGGTCGTACACGCTGACGACGTTGGGATGCTGGAGGCCGGCCGCCGCCTGAGCCTCGCGCCGGAAGCGCTCGACGAAGTCCGGATCCTCCGCGAAGCGGCGGTGCAGGAGCTTGAGCGCCACCTTGCGCCCCAGTTGCTGATCCTCCGCCAGGAAGACCTCGGCCATGCCCCCGGCTCCCAGCCGCGACAGGATGCGGTACCGGCCGTCAACCAGCGTGTTCGGTGCCGGCTCGGCCACGCCTACTTCCCTTCCGACAGCAGCGTCTGAACGACGTTCTTCGCGATCGGCGCGGCGACCTGGCCGCCGAACCCGCCGATCGTCTTCTCGATCATCACCGCGACCGCCACCTTCGGACTGTTGGCCGGCGCGAAGCCGATGAACCACGGGACGGTCTCGTTGGCGCCCGTCGGGCCGATCGAGGCGGTGCCGGTCTTGCCGGCGAATGGGACGCCTGAGCCCAGCTGAGCCGGCGTGCCGGTCCCCTCGTCGACGACGTCGCGCATCATCTGGGTGATCTCGGAGGCCGTCGCGGGCGTCATCACGTTGCTGTAGACGGTCGGTTGGATCGTCCTGACGGTCTGGCCGGTCTGGTTGACGACCCGGTCGGTGAGATGCGGGGTCATCAGCTTCCCGCCGTTGGCCACCGCCGCGGCGACCATCGCCATCTGCAGCGGCGTGACCGCCAGGCCGCCCTGGCCGATGCCGATGCGGCCGATGTCCTCATTGGGGCTGCCCGGCGGGAGCCGCTTACCATCGGGCCCAATGACGACGCTCGGCGTGACCTCGCCGCTGGGAAGGTCGAGCGGCGGCGTCGAGTAGAAGCCGAACCGCTTCATGTACTCGGTCATCGTCTTGCGGCCGACGTCCTGAGCCACCTGGGCGTACACGGTGTTGACCGAGTCGGTCAGCGCCTTGGTGAACGTGATGGGGCCGAAGCTCTGGTTGTAGTCGTTCTGGAGCGGAACCCCGGAGATGAGCTTGGGCGAGTCGCCGTTGATCGTCGAGTTGGGGGTGAACTTCCCGCTGTTGATCGCAGCGGTGGTGGTGACGACCTTGAAGGTGGAGCCCGGTGGGTAGCGGCCCTGGGTGGCGCGGTCGACCTGGCAGGAGTCGTTGCACGGCGCATTGGGATGGCTGGGGTTGTAGGTCGGGTTGGAGTACATGGCCAGGACCGCGCCGGTGCGTGGATCGAGCGCCACCACCGACCCCGCACGGCCGGCCAACCCCTGCTGCGCCACCTGCTGGGCCTTGGGGTCGAGCGTCGTGTACACGTCGTTGCCCACGGTCTGAGTGCCGCCCAACGGGCCGAACACCGAGTCCAGGCCCGTCTGCGTCACGCTCAGATACTTGTTGTCAGACACCTCGAGGCCCGCCGCGTTGCCGCTCTCGCCCGTCCAGTAGCCGACGCTCTGGGCATACAACGGGCCCTGCGGGTACGTGCGGCTCCACTCGTGGTTCGCCTTGGGAAGCGACTTGGCGAGAACCGTGCCGTTGGCGCCGAGGATCCGCCCCCGCTTGATCCGCGCCTGGAGAATGACCGTGCGGCTGTTGAGCGGGTTCGCGTTCAGCGCGCTGGCATCGATCACGGACCACCGCGTGGTGAAGATGATCAGCAGGGCGAAGAGGACGACGAAGAAGCCGAACAGCTTGGCGATCTGGGCGTTCATCTCGCCGTCGGCCTCCGGGCCCGGTCGGACACCAGTAGGAGGAGCGCCAGCAGGACGAAGTTGGCGACGATCGAGGCACCGCCGTAGGAGATGAACGGCAGCGTGACCCCGGTCAGCGGGATGACCCGCGTGACCCCGCCGACGATCACGAAGACCTGCAGCGCGAACACGGCCGACAACCCGGCCGCCAGCAGCGTCGAGAACGAGTCCCGGGACAATGTCGCCGCCTTGAAGCCGCGGAAGACGAACAGCAGGTACGCCAAAAGGATGGCCGTGGCGCCGAACAGGCCGAGCTCGTTGGTGATGACGGCGTAGATCATGTCCGTCTGAGCGAACGGGATGAGCGACAGGATCGACTGGCCGAACCCCTGGCCGAACAGTCCGCCCGCCGCCTGGGCGAAGATCCCGTTGGCCACCTGGAAGCTGCCGCCCGGAGCGTTGTAGAGCCGCGGGTTGAACGGGTGCTGCCAGTCCTCGAACCGGGCGTGGACATGGCTGATGTGGGTGCCGAGAAACCAAGCGCCGAGCACGAACGCCAACACGCCGATGACCACGAACGACAGCCGCCCGGTGGCCACGTACAGCATCGACAGCAGCGCCCCGTAGAACATCAGGGACGAGCCGATGTCGCTGAGAAGAACCAGAGCGACCATTGCGAGGCCCCAGATGACGAGCACCGGGCCGAAGTGCTTGAGCGGCGGCAGGGTGACGCCGAGGATCCGACGCGCGCCCAGCACCATCGCCTGGCGGGTGTCCCGCAGGTAGCTGGCCAGGAAGATGACCAGGCCGATCTTGGAGAACTCGGTGGGCTGGAAGCTCAGGCCGCCGGGGACCTTGATCTCCAGGTAGGCGCCGTTGACCTGTTCGCCGATCCCGGGAAGTCGCGGCAGGATCAGGAGCAGCAGTGACACGGCGACGATGACGTACCGGTACTGCTCAAGCTTTCGGTAATCGCGGAACGCGATGATCGTGACTACGAACAGGATCAGCCCCAGCACGAACCACTGCGCCTGCTGGCGTGCCAGCGTCGAGTCGATCCGGTAGACCATGACGATCCCAAAGCTCGCGAGCAGTGCCACGAGCGGGAACAGGTACGGGTCGGCGTGCGGCAGCGTCATGCGGATGCAGATGTGCGCGACCAGACACAGTCCGAGGAAGATCGCTCCGTACGTCAGCGAGACGTTGGAGAGGACGTTCTGGCGCTGGATGAACACGCCGGCGAACCCGGCGGTCACGAGCAGTGCCGCCGGAATGAGGCCGAACAGCTCTCGATTGCGCGCGCTCATCCGCTGAGCTGACCGAGCTCGGCGCTGTGAATCAGGCTGACGGCGTTGTTCTGAGAGCGCAGCTGATGGTTGAGCAGCTGCGTGCGGCGGTCGGCCGGAATCGCGCTGATCGGCACTCCGGAGACGTACCACTGCTCGTACATGTGGATTCCGAACGGCAGGTCGTACGGGAAGCCGCGGTAGATCGTCACGATCCCCTGGGAGTTGGTGCCCAGGAAGAAGTACTCGCGGCTGGCCAGGTACGCGCCGCCGCCGACCAGAAACAAGACCACCGCAACGGCGATCAGCTCCGACACCGTCTTGATGAATCGCTCCGAGCGCCGGCGCCGCGGGCGCGGCGGCGACGGGGGCCGGCCCTGCGTGCGGGCCAGCCGCGGCGAGGCGCGCCGCGGCTCGATCGAGGGAGGCGGAGCCGTCATCGTGGCGCCGCTGCGCGGCCCGGAGGACGACCGTGCAGACGGCGGTTCGGCGATCCGCGGGTCGCCCCGGCCGCCATCGGACGGGGGAGCCGCGCCCACGACGGTGGGATGGTCGCTCGCTTGACCGCCGGCGTCCTCGAGGCGGAACAGGACGACGGTGATGTTGTCGCGGCCGCCCGCGTCGTTGGCGGCTTTGATCAGGCTCTCGCCCGCGCGCTCCAGATTCGGTTCGCGGGCGAGGATCTCGGCGATCCGATCCTCGTCGACCATCGACGTGAGGCCGTCGCTGCACAGCAGTACGACATCACCGGCACGCACCGGGTATGTCCAGGTGTCCACCTCGACGTCGAGCTCGATCCCCAGCGCGCGGGTGATAATCGAGCGCTGGGGATGCTCGGCGGCCTGCTCCTCGGTGAGCTTGCCCTGTCGCACGAGCTCCTCGACGAGGGAGTGATCCTGGGTCAACCGGGTCAGCGTTCCGTCGCGGAAGATGTACGCGCGGCTGTCGCCGACGTGGGCCACCGCCAGGTCGTCGTCCTCGACGTAGACCGCGGTGAGGGTCGTCCCCATGCCGGCATGCTCGTGCTCGAGACGCGACCGTTCGTAGATGCGCCGGTTCGCCTCCCGGATGCGCGTCGACAGACGCTCCTCCGCGCTGCCCTCATCCGGCAGCACCTGCTGGAACTCCTCCACCGCCAGAGCAGACGCGACCTCGCCGGCCTGAGCACCGCCCATGCCGTCGGCGACGACGAACAGCGGAGCCCGGACGAAGGCGTTGTCCTCGTTGTCGCGGCGCTGGCGCCCGGTGTCGGTCTTCCAGATGGTGTCGGCTGCGCGGAGCATGCTCGTCAGGGGTTCTAGCGTGCTGACGTCACTGCAGGTAGGAGAACTCGCTGTCGCCGATCCGGATGCGGTCGCCGTCGTACAGCGGCTGTGGTCCGGACAGGGGCTCCTCGTTGAGGTAGGTGCCGTTCGTGGAGCCGAGATCCTCGATGATCAACACATGGCCCTCGCGGGAGATCCGCGCGTGGCGCGAGGACGCAAACGGGTCCTCCAGCCGGATCTCGACGTCCCCGCGGCCCAGGGTCGCCCCCTCCGTGAGGTCGTAGGCGATACCGCTGTGATGGCCGGGAGCCCGTTCGACCAGCAGACGCGGCTCGAATCCATCGACCTCGCCGAGCCCGGCGGCCGCCTGATACATCCCCGTCTCGTCCGGCGCAGGCGAACGCGGGGCGGCCGCGGGCTCGCTGCGCCCGCGGCGAAGATCGCGGAGCGCACTCCACGCGACCCACATGAGGAAGAGGTAGAGGACGGCCAGGAAGCCGAACTTCAAGCCGACCGAGACGGGCTGGAGCAACGCTGCCTACTCCAGTTCGAAGGTCAGCAGTGTCGTGCCGAGCTCGATCTCGTCCCCGGGCTTGAGCACCTCTGGGCCCTGGAGTCTGCGGCCGTTCAGCCGAGAGCCGTTGGTGGAGTTGAGATCCGCAAGCACCCAGGACCCCCCGCGCGGCCGGATCTCCGCGTGGGTGCGGGAGACGTTGGGATCGTCGACCATGACATCGCACTGTCTGCTGCGGCCCAGCGTCACGCCGGCCGGGCCGACCACCAGCCGCTTGCCGCCCATCAGCACCAGCGCCGTCTGCCGGCGTGACCGGGCCCGCTCCTCCAACGGCTCGGCAACCCGGCCGGCGGTGCTGTAGATCATCGTCCTGCCTGATGACGGCGGAGCCACGGGCTCATCGGCCGGGCTCTCCTGCTCCGGATGCACGACCCGCGTCTGGATCCCAAATTCGCCAAGCCCCAACCGGTCGTCCGTCTCGAACTCCACCACCGGGCGCGACATCATGACCAGCCGCTCGCGCCGCGCGTGCTCGAGCAGGTATCCCGTCAGTTCGGAGACCAGGGCATCCTCGTATTCGGCGAAGCGCTCGCGGTCACGCGGCGAGAGGTAGACGCGATACTCGTTTGGCACGTATGTGCGGGAGAGCGAGAACGTTTTGTGCTCCTCCATCTCGCGCGCCAGCTTGCGGGCGATCTCGACCGGGCGCACCTCGGACCGGAAGGCACGACTGAACGTGCCTTCGACCAGGCCGGCGATCTTGCTCTCGAGGCTCTTGAGCACACTCATGGGGCGCCTTTCAGGGCGTTTCCATGCTACGGAAGTCTGGCCCAAGGGCCACCTGATCTAAACAGCCTCCCGCGAGTGGACGATCGCGAGGGGAGCCAGAGCACTGACCGATGCGGCCACGGCGCCGACCAGAGCGCCTGGGGGCGCGCCGGCACGGCCGTGGACGGCGCCCAGGACCACGGCGACGCCGGCGGCGAGCATAGCCGCCCACACGGCGGTCCGGATGACATCAACGGCGAGGCGTCGTCGCCGCACCAGCCACGGCACCGCAACAGCCCCCAACGCCCAGACCAGCGCGGGTGCCAGCGCGCCGGAGCGGACGATAGGACCGAGGACGTCGTGCGTCGTAACAAACAGAGAACCGGTCCATTGAGCCGGCGGCGGCAGGAGCGGCAGGTACAGGCCGGTACCGGCGATCGGAGCGGCGAGGAGCAGCCACCCCCAGCCGACCGCGCCCAGCGCGGCCCGGCGCCACGGCGTGCGCGCTCTCCCGGCGAGCGCCGGCCAGGCCCCGGCCAGGCCGGCGAGGCCGACCAGGCCGAGCGCCGGAGCGGCGGCAGCCAGCGGCCACAGGGTGGGACGGCCCGGGATCAGCAAGACCGGGAGAAGCAGTGCGATCAGGATGACCAGCGCCGTTCCGGCGTGCCCCTGGGCGAGCGCCGTCACACACAGGAGCGCGAGGATGGCGACCCACCCCAGGCGCGGCAGCACCAGGACCGCGCCCGCGGCCAGCAGGGCGCCGAGCGCAGGGGAGACGGCCCCGCCCGCCCCACCTGGCCCGCCGGCGAGCGCGGTGTCGACCAGCCACGCCGTCATCGCCGCCGCGGCTGCCGCGGCCAGGCCGCGGGCGAGCCCCGCATGGCGGCGCGCTTCGCTGTGCTCATCAGGACCTCCGGGGCCGCCGGCGGGCATCGCCGGCCACAGGGACCGACGCTCGTGCGGCGGCGGGACCTCGCCGTCCGCTGGGAGGAGCACGTCGTGGCGAGCCTCCGTCCGGGTCCGCACGGTCGTCCACGGCGTAGCCGGCCCCTCCACAATCCCCGGCTCGTCGCCGACCTGGGCGACCACCCCCGCCAATGCTCGGCGCAACTCGGCGACCGTTCCGCGCTCCCGGGGCCGGGGCCGCAGGGCCATGTCGATCGCCTGCCCCAGCTCCCGCGGGAGATCCCTGCGCTGGCGGCGCACCGGCGGCAGATGGGCTCCGAGGCGGCGCGACCGCTGGGTTGCGGTCTGGGCAATGGGGTTGAGGCCGCTCAACGCCTCGTAGATCACGAGCGCCAGCGAGTAGAGATCGGCCGGTGAACCGGCCTCCAAGCCCTCCGCCTGCTCGGGCGCCATGTAGGCGAGCGTGCCGATCACATCGCCGGTGCTGGTCAGCGACTCCCCGCCGACCACCCGGGCAACCCCGAAGTCGGTCAGCTTCGCCACCTGGGCCGCGCTCGGCGGGGCGTCCGGCACGAGCACGTTTGAGGGCTTGACGTCGCGGTGGACCACGCCCTGGGCGTGGGCGTGCTCCAGGGCGTCGCAGAGCGCGATCCCCACCGTGACGATGTCGCGATCCGAGAGCAGCCCCTCCTCCAGCAGTCCATCCAGCGTCGACCCGTTCACGAGCTCCGAGACCAGGTACGCCCCGTCGTCGTCGACCGCCGCCTCGTACAGCGTCACGATCGCCGGGTGAGAGAGGCGCGCGGCCGCGCGCGCCTCGCGCTCAAACCGGCCGCCGACGATTCGCTCCCGGGGGAGGATCTTGACCGCCACGTCTCGCTCGAGGCGCTCGTCGCGGGCCATCCAGACCGTCCCGAATGCGCCGGCACCAAGACGGCGGACCAGCCGGTACCGGTCGAGGACAACCGGGCCGGACGGAGGCTCGGCGGCAGTGTCGCGGAGACGGCGCGTGCGGCTGCGCGATGCCGGGGTGGTCGGCGGCTCGGTGGGCCTCATGGAGCAGCTCTCGGCATCCGGGCAGCTGACGGCCACTCGCTGGAGCTCATGGAGCGGCTTTCCACGTCGCAGCGGTGGTCCCTGCGCCGCGCAGGAGCGGGTCACAGCCAGGCGTCTCACCTGCACGAGCGATTGCGCACAAACCCTTCCGGCCGTGGCGGCGGTCATACTGGTCGCTTTCAACGAGCACCGCAAGGAGCGATTGCAGCTTGTCGTTCTTCGACGAGGGCGACGAACCGCCTCGTACAGAGCCTCGTCCGACCACCCGCACAGCTCGTGGTTCGGCGCCGCGCCGTCGCCGCCCCTCCGGAACCGGGGGCCGGCGGCCCCCGGGCGACCAACAGGCAGTCCAGGTCCGGCGGGCGGTTGCGCTCGGAGCCCTGCTGGTGATCGTGCTCCTGATCGCCCTCGGCGTCCACAGCTGCGACGTCAGCTCGACCCAGAGCGCGCTCCAGGACTACACCACCAAGGTTTCGTCGCTCATGGCCAGCTCCGCCCAGAACGGCAGGCAGCTGTTCAACGTGCTCTCAGGAGCCGCTTCGAAGGGCAACCCCACCCAGGTGCAGACCCAGGTCAACGCGGCTCTGTCCGTGGCCAACCGCCTGCTCACACAGGCGAAGAGCATGAGCGTCCCTGACCAGGTCAAGGCCGGCAACCAGGATGTGGTGATGGCCCTGCGGATGCGTGCGGACGGGATCTCGAACATCGCCAACGAGATCCAGCCGGTGCTCGGCACCTCGGCCAGCCAGGCCGACATCAACAGGATCGCGGTGGAGACGGCGCGCTTCTACGCCTCTGACGTGCTCTACAAGCAGTACGGCGCGCCGGCGATCGCCGCGGCCGTCAACGGCGCCGGCGTCCGCTTCAGCCCCCTCAACGGAGGCCAGTTCGTCCCGGACGTGCAATGGGTGGTCCCCAGCTACATCGCCTCTCAGCTCCACGTCGCCGGCGCGAGCACGCCGACGAGGGTGGCACCCGGGATCCACGGGCACAAGCTGGACTCGGTCAGCGTCGCCGGCACCACGCTGACGCCCGGCGGAACGGCCACGGTCCCGGCCAAGCCGCCGCCCTCCTTCACGCTGACCTTCACGAACACGGGCACCAACACTGAGACCAACGTCGTCTGCAAGGTGACCGTCAATGGGACCGGGGTCAGTGGCCAGAGGGTCGTTTCTCAGACCTTCCCAGGCAAGCAGTCGACATGCACGGTCCCGCTGAGCGCAAGCCCGCCGGCCGGTACGCAGACCGTCGTGGCCGGGATCCAGCGGGTCCCGGGCGAGAAGAGCATCGTCCGCAACTCACAGTCGTTCACGATCACGTTCCAATAGCCCGGCGCGACCTCTCCGGCGCCGGCCGGGAACGAAAACCACCCGCCACCCCTCCGACCCTGCGCCTATCCTTTCTGCAGTGCACGACCTAACGAGTACCGTCGGCATCGTCGCGATGGCGGCGGGAGCAGTTGCGGTCGTCGCGCTGCTCACCTGCATCGCGCTCGCCGTCCGGATCTCCCGGCTGCGCTCCGAGCAGCGAGCCGTGCTCGGCGACCGCCGTCAGGACCTGGTCGCCCACGCCGCGTCGCTGCAGAGCCAGTTCGAGGCGCTGCACGCGTACGTTGAGGACGTGGCCATCCGGCTCGAGCAGCGCGTCGGGACCGCCGAGCAGCGGCTCGACGGCGCGATCGCCTACAGCTCGCTGATCCGCTACGACGCCTACGGCGAGATGTCCGGCCGGCAGTCGATGTCGATCGCCCTCCTGGACTCAACCCAGACCGGTGTGGTCCTCACCGCCATCCACCACCGCGACCAGGCCCGCCTGTACGCGAAGCAGATCCACGGCGGCCGTCCGGAGCATGAGCTCTCGCCTGAGGAGAACGAGGCGATCAGCACCGCGCTCGCCGGCGGCGCGGTGGCGCAGCCGGGCGGCTTCGGAGCGCCCAGCACCGCCCACTGACGAATGCGGGCCGGATACTTCGGTCCCGAGGGGACATACACCCAGGAGGCCATGCTCGCCGATACGGCGGGGCTGGAGCTGGAGACCGTTCCGCTGCCGACGATCTACGACACGGTGATGGCCGTTCACCAGGGCACCGTGGACCGCGCCCTCGTGCCGATCGAGAACTCGCTGGAGGGCTCCGTCAACGCCACCCTCGACGCGCTCGCGATGGAGACGGACGACGTGATGATCGTCGGCGAGGTCGTTCACCCCATCCGTCACTCCCTGATCGCCAGGACCCCCCTGGAGCTGTCCGACATCGAGACCGTCGTCTCCCATCCCCAGGCCAATGCCCAGTGCGCACGCTTCATCCGTACGCGGCTGCCCGGCGTCCGCGTGCTCGCCGGCAGCTCCACCGCGGACGCCGTGCGGACCGTCGCCCAGCACGAGGGCGCCTGGGCGGCGCTCGGCAACCGGCTCGCCGCCGAGCGCTACGGCTGCGTCGTGCTCCTCTCCGGCGTGGAGGACGTCGCCGACAACGAGACACGCTTCGTCTGGCTCGCGCGCACCGGTGCGGCGCCGGGCAGCCCCCGTCTCGCCGCCGGCGGAGTGACACCGACCGGACCGTGGAAGACGGCGATCGTCTTCTGGGGCGTGGGGTCCGAGGCGCCGGGCTGGCTGGTCGGGTGCCTCTCGGAGTTCGCCGAGCGCGGCGTCAACCTGACCCGGATCGAGTCGCGGCCGCGCAAGCAGGGCCTGGGCCGGTACATGTTCTTCGCCGATCTGGAGGGGCGCGAGGACGATCCGCACGTCGCCGCCGGGCTGGCGGGAGTCCGCGGCCACGTCGAGACGGTGCGGGTCCTGGGGACGTTCCCGGCCGCCTGAGGGCCGTGGCGCGGCCACTCCCCGGATCATCCCGCTGCGTGCGGCTGCGCCGCCAGTTCCATCGCTACACTGGCGCCTGCGAAAGCCTATGGCCTCCCGTGTACCAACCGAGCCATTGGGGTCCGCGCCGCAACCAGAGCACCAGCGGCGCGGGCGAGAGGTTGGCCGGGTGCTCGTCTTGAACGCGACATACGAGCCGATCAACGTCTGCACGGTGCGTCGCGCCGTCGTGCTGCTCCTCAAGGAGAAGGCCGAGTTGATCGAGCGCGGCGAGTGGCAGTTGCATTCCGCGACCGCCACGATGTCGCGGCCGGTGGTCATCCGCCTGGTCAGCTACGTCCGAATCCCCCGTGATACGCATCGGCGCAAGATCACCCGCCGCGCGGTCTTCGCCCGGGACGACTGGACCTGCCAGTACTGCGGTTCCCGATCCAACCTGACCGTCGACCACGTGGTGCCGCGCTCCAAGGGCGGCCCGTCCACGTGGGAGAACATCGTCGCCTCGTGCGCGCCCTGCAACCGGCGCAAGGGCAACGCCATGCCCCGGCAGGTCGGCATGCATCTCAGCCGGGAGCCGCGCACGCCCAGCCCAGACGTCTTCATCCAGGTCGCCAGCCCCACCATTCCGGCGGCTTGGCGGGCGTATCTGGCTGCCTGAGCCAGTCGAAGACCAGCTCGCCGGCGCGCGCCGCCCGGATGGACGCCGGTGGCAGTGCGCGCCTTCAGGCGGCGTAGCGCTCCGCTGCCCGGGCCCGGGCCTTGGCCGCCTCCACCTCCCGGTTCTTGGGCGGCGCGTTCGTCGTCAGTTGCGCCAACAGCGTCGCCGATGCCTCGGCGACCGCATCGATGGCGGCGTTGAACGCCTCCTCGTTGGTCCGCGATGGCTTGGTGAAGCCACTGATCTTGCGCACGTACTGGAGAGCGGCGGCGCGGACCTCGTCGTCACTGGCCGGCGGCTCGAAGTTGTGGAGCGTCCTGATGTTTCGGCACATGCGCCCAGGTTATCCGGCGTGGGTCGCGACGGCCAGGCGCGACGGCACGGGCGAGCACGGATCTTGCTCCGGTTTCCAGCGCGCCGAGCACTCGTTAACGGCGAAGGGCGCCTTCGACGAGGCGCCCTTCGCGAACTTCGGCTGAGGGACCGCGATGAGCGAATGATTGCCGGAGGGACTACTCCCGGGCACTCATCGGCGGCGGTGTCACGGGTTGGACTCCGCTAAGCGGGGTCAGCCTCCGACCTAGCGGCCGGACACCTCCAGGGTCCCGCAAGAACTGTCAGACAAGCTCGGACCACCTCCTT